>NZ_BSTB01000001.1:0-854473 GCF_030269285.1 Micromonospora sp. NBRC 101691 | reverse complement strand
GTGCGGTCAGCCGGCGGTCCGGTCAGGCGTGCGGTCAGCCGGCGGTCCGGTCAGGCGTGCGGTCAGCCGGCGGTCCGGTCAGGCGTGCGGTCAGCCGGCGGTCCGGTCAGGCGTGCGGTCAGCCGGCGGTCCGGTCAGGCGTGCGGTCAGCCGGCGGCGGCGCAGGACGGGCAGGTGCCGAAGATCTCCAGGGTGTGGCTGACGTCGGAGTAGCCGTGCTGGGCGGCCACCCGGTCGGCCCAGGTCTCCACCGCCGGGCCGGCGACCTCCACCGTCCGCCCGCACGACCGGCAGACGAGGTGGTGGTGGTGTCCCTCGCTGCACCGGCGGTAGAGGTGCTCACCGCCGGGCGGGCGCATCACGTCGATCTCGCCCGCGTCGGCCAGCCCCTGGAGGGTCCGGTAGACGGTGGTCAGGCCGACCCGCTCGCCCCGCTCGCGGAGCATGGCGTGCAGGTCCTGCGCGCTGTGGAAGCCCTCCACCTCGGCGAGCAGCGCACTGACCGCCGTGCGCTGCCGGGTGTTGCGCACGGCCGTACCGCTCTCGCTCACGCCGCCGTCTCCCTCGCCCCGACCCCGACCCGGGGCCCGCTGGTCCGCTCGCTCTGGTCGCTCATGTCCCCTCCCCGGCGTGGCTGACCGCGTCGGCCACGATGTGCGCGACGTGCTCGTCGACCAGGGCGTAGGCGATCTCCCGGCCCCGCCGGGAGCCGCGCACCACACCGGCTCCGCGCAGCACCCGCAGGTGCTGGGAGACCAGGGGTTGCGTCGCGCCGAGCTTCTCCACCAGTTCGTGGACGCAGCGTTCACCCTGGGCGAGCTCGCTGACGATGGCCAGCCGGATCGGCGCGGAGAGGGCGCGCAGCAGGTCTCCCGCGCCCTCGTACGCGTCGTAGCCGTTGGTGCTGGTCACCCTGCAACGGTAACCAATGCCGGCACGACCGGGGGGACCAGGATCAGCCCAGCACCACCTCGTGCGGCTCCGACGCCGTCGGCGCGGCCGGCGTACGCCGTCGACGCAGGGTCCGCCACACCCCCGCGCCGACCGCGACGACGAGGAAGGAGGCTATCGCGAGCACCACCACGGACGCGCCGGGGGCGGTGTCCGCGACCCCCGCCACCCAGACCCCACTGCCGGCGGCCAGCAGACCGACCGCCATCGCCATCGCCATCGTGCTGCGGAACCCCCGGGTCACCTGCTGCGCGGTGGCCACCGGGACGACCATCAACGCGCTGATCAGCAGGACGCCCACCGCCCGCATGGCGATCGTGACGGTCACCGCCGTGGTCACCGCCAGCAGCAGGTTGAGCGTACGGACCGGCAGACCGGAGACGCGGGCGTACTCCTCGTCGTGGCAGACCGCGAAGAGCGCCGGGCGCAACGCGACCATGACGACCAGCACCGCCACCCCCAGCACCGCGATGGTGACCAGGTCCGTGCGCGAGGTGGTGGTCAGCGCGCCGAACAGGTAAGCGTTCAGGTTGGCGTTGCTGGCGTCAGAGAGCCCGACCAGCATCACCCCACCGGCGATGCCGCCGTAGAAGAGCAGCGCCAACGCCAGGTCACCGGAGGTGCGACCACGCTCCCGGACCAGCTCGATGACGACCGCGCCGAGCGTGGCGGCGAGCACCGCCATGATCACCGGCGACTGGTTGAACAGCAGGCCGGCCCCGACCCCGGTCAGGGCCACGTGGCCGATCCCGTCGCCGATCAGCGCCAGCCGGCGCTGCACCAGGTAGATGCCGAGCGCCGGGGCGGCGAGACCGATGATCAGCGCGCCGACCAGGGCACGCAGCATGAAGTCGTACTGGAAGAGGCTCACGGCGTGCTCCACAGCCCGGCGGGCTCCTCGGGACCGTGCGGGTGCACGTGGTCGTGGTCGGGGTCCGCGTGGTGACCGGCGGGTTCCGGGACCGCGCCGTCGTGCGCGATGCCGCCCTGGTGGACGACCACCGCCCGACTGATCAGCGGACGCAGCGGACCCAGCTCGTGGGCGACCAGCAGCACCGTCCCGCCGCCGGAGACGAACCCCCGCAGCGCCTCGGCGAAGGCCTCCTGGCTCACCGCGTCCACCCCAGCGGTCGGCTCGTCGAGCACCAGCAGCTCCGGCTGGCCGGCCAGCGCCCGCGCGATCAGGGTGCGCTGCTGCTGCCCGCCGGAGAGGGTCGCCACCGGGTCACCGGCCCGGTCGGCGAGCCCGACCGCGCGCAGCGCCCCGGCGACCGCCGCGCGGTCGGCGCGACCGGCCGGGCGCAGGATGCCCCGCCGGGCCAGCCGCCCCGAGGCGACCACCTCGGCGACCGTCGCCGGTACGCCGCTGCCGGCTCCGAGGCGCTGCGGGACGTACCCGATGCGGTGCCACTGCCGGAACCGGCGCAGCGGCGTGCCGAAGAGGGTGACCCGCCCGGCGCCGAGCGGCACCAGGCCGAGCACCGCGCGGATCAGGGTGGACTTGCCGGAGCCGTTGGCCCCGAGCACGGCGACGACCTCACCGGCGGAGACCGCCAGTGAGACGTCACGGAGCACGGGGCGGCCGTCGTAGCCGACCACCCCGTGCTCCACGTTGACGACGGGTTCGCTCACGAGCAGCCCAACGCCGTCCGCAGGGTCTCCAGGTTGCTGCGCATCACCGAAAAATAGTCCCCGCCGGTGTTGTCGGCGGAGAGACCCTCGATCGGGTCCAGTACCGCCGTCTTCGCCCCGACCTCCTTGGCGATGGTCTCGGCGACCTTCGGGCTGACCAGGGTCTCGAAGAAGATGGTGGTGGCCTTGTGCTCGCGGGCCTCCTCGGTGACCTCGGCGAGGCGCTGCGGGGACGGCTCGTTCTCCGGGCTCAGGCCGGAGATGCCGATCTGCTCCAGCTGGTAGCGCTCGGTCAGGTAACCGAAGGCGGTGTGGCTCACCACGATCTCCCGCCGCTGGCAGGTCTTCAGCCCCTGGGTGAACTCGGCGTCCAGCTTCTCCAACTCGGTGCGGAGCGTCGTCGCCCGGGCGGTGTAGTCGGCGGCCCGGTCCGGGTCGGCCGTGCCGAGCCGCTCGGCGAGCTTGTCGGCGATGGTGGCCAGCCGGGTCGGGTCGAGCCAGACGTGCGGGTCCTTGGCGGCGTCCTTCTCCCCGGCGGGCTCCGCCTTCTCCTCCTCGTGGCCGTCCTCGCCCTCGTGGCTGTGCCCGTCCTCGCCCTCGTGCCCGTGGTCGTGGTCGTGCCCGCCGGCTGCGGCGTCCAGGAGCGGCTGCACGGTGGTCACGTCGAACGTTCGGTCCCCGCCGTTCTGCTCGACCGCCTCGTCCACGGCCGGCTGGAAGCCCTTGAGGTAGACGACCAGCTCGGCCTCGCTGACCTGGCCGACCTGCCCCGGGTTCAGCTCCAGGTCGTGCGGCTCCGCGCCGGGCTTCGCCAGGTTGACCACTGTCACCGCGTCCCCGCCGACGCGTTCGCTGACGAACTGCAGGGGGTAGAACGCGGCCACCACGTCGACCCGCTGCGGGTCTGCGCCGGCCACCTCGTCCGAGGAGCAGGCCGTGACGGCGCCGAGTGCGAGCAGGGCGGAGGAGGCGGCGGCCAGGACACGCGGAGTGGAACGGATGTTCATGTTCCCCACCTTCCGCTGCAACGACAATGATTGTCAAAAACGCATGCTTGCATGTGAGGTGGTAGCAGGGGACCCCTGTTACCGCTTTTTGATGAGGAAGGGTCCCCTGCAACCACCGCCGGAGCCCAACCACCGACCCCGGCGGGCAGCGGTACGGGGTACCCCCGGCGGGTTGGTCGGGAAGGCGTGGCGGGTGTGGCGGAACGTGGGAAGGGCGTGGCGGGACGACTCAGAGCAGCTTGGCGAGCGCGACGGCGACCAGCAGGGTGAGCATCAGCAGCCGGATCAGCCGGGTCGTCGGGGTCTGCACCGGCCAGGTCAGCCGCAGCAGCGCGACCAGCGCGGCGGCCAGCAGCAGGAGCAGCACCCCGCCGAAGAGGCCCGGCGTGAGCAGGCCCACCAGCACCAGGGCGAGCGCGGCCAGGAACACCCCGGTCGGATTCACCCGGGACAGGCGGGCCAGCAGGGGGCTCTGCGTACGCTGCATCCCACAGACTCTACGAGGAGGACGCCCGGTGCTCGTCACCAACCGGTTCGTGGTCGAGGAAGACGTCGCCCCCGCCTTCACGGAGCGGGCGCACGCCGCCCTCGCCGCGCTCGCCGCCCGCCCCGGCTACCTGCGCGGCGAACTGCTGCGCGCGCTCGACGACCCGCGCCACTGGTGCCTGGTCACCGAGTGGGAGTCGGTCGGAGCATACCGGCGGGCGCTGGGCGGGTTCGACGTCAAGGTCCAGGCCACCCCGCTGCTCGCCGAGTCCGTGGACGAGCCCTCGGCGTACGAGACGTTGGCCAGCGCCGAACCGGACGGCGCGGTGACGATCTCCACGAGTGATCGGGCCGCGGGGCCGTACCGCTGACCGGCCGGGCACTACCCTCTCCGGTATGACCGCACCCGGACCGGCAGCCCCGTCGCCGTACCCCGTGCTGCCCGGCCCCGACGGGCCGGAGGGGCAGGGCGTACCCGCACCACCAGCCGGCCCCGGGGTTGCCCCGCCGTTCGCCGCCCCGCCCACCGAGGGGCGCAGCGTCCGGATGTGGCTCGGCCTCGGCGCCGGGGGCCTCGCCCTGCTGCTCTGCTGCGGCGGCGGGACGGCGACCCTGGTCGGGCTCGCGGTGTCCGGCACCGAGGCGCTCGACGAGCAGGGCCGCGCGGTGACCGGCGACTACTACCGGGCGCTGGTCGACGACAGGTACGCCGAGGCGTACGACCTGCTCTGCCGCGACCTGAAGCAGCGGGAGTCCCGGCCGGAGTTCGAACGGCGGGTGACCGCAGAGCCGGCGATAACCTCCTACCGGGTGGGCAGTCTCGACCTCAACGATCTCACCGTGCCGGTCGACGTGACCCTCGACGGGGGCGGCCGGGAGACCCAGCAGGTGACCCTGGCGCAGAGCACCACCACCGGGCAGTTCGAGGTCTGCGGGGTGAGCTGACCGGTCCGGGCCGCCGGCCGCGTGGCGGACCGGTCGGTCCGTCGTGCCGTGACTCCGCCCGCGCGCTGCGCCATGTCGCGCCCGGCCGTGCGGTGTCGCCCTGCGCCAGCTCGCCCGTGCGCGCCTCGTGTTCGCCGTGCGGTGTCGCCCTGCGCCAGCTCGTCCGTGCGTGCCTCCCGTGCACGCCTTGCCTGCGGCGTCACGTCCGGCCCGCCACGCGGGTGGGCAGCTCACCGGGAGTATCCTGCTGGGCTCGGGGCGGTGGTGGTCGTACCGTAAGTCCCGAACCTGTCCGGAATCACTCCCTGTCCCCGCCGACCGCCAGCCGGCGTAGGAGGAAACATGCCCGCCGACCGTATCGACGCCGTCGTCAGCCTCGCCAAGCGCCGGGGCTTCGTCTTCCCCTCCAGCGAGATCTACGGGGGTACCCGGTCGGCGTGGGACTACGGTCCGCTCGGCGTGGAACTGAAGGAGAACGTCCGCCGGCAGTGGTGGAAGACCATGGTCCAGCAGCGCGACGACGTGGTCGGTCTCGACTCGGCGGTGATCCTGGCCCGGGACGTCTGGGCCGCCTCCGGCCACCTCGACGCCTTCGTCGACCCGCTGACCGAGTGCCAGTCCTGCCACAAGCGGTTCCGGGCGGACCACCTGGAGGAGGCGTACGAGGCCAAGCACGGCAAGCCGCCGGCCTCGCTCTCCGAGCTCAACTGCCCCAACTGCGGCAACAAGGGCACCTTCACCGAGCCGAAGATGTTCAACGGCCTGATGAAGACCTACCTCGGCCCGGTGGAGAGCGACGAGGGGATGCACTACCTGCGTCCGGAGACCGCGCAGGGCATCTTCGTCAACTACAACAACGTGGCGACCACGGCCCGTAAGAAGCCGCCGTTCGGCATCGCGCAGACCGGCAAGTCGTTCCGCAACGAGATCACCCCGGGCAACTTCATCTTCCGTACGCGCGAGTTCGAGCAGATGGAGATGGAGTTCTTCGTCGAGCCCGGCACCGACGAGCAGTGGCACGAGTACTGGCTCGCCGAGCGCTGGAACTGGTACGTCGACCTGGGGCTCTCCGAGGAGAACCTACGCTTCTACGAGCACCCGAAGGAGAAGCTCTCGCACTACTCGAAGCGGACCGTCGACATCGAGTACCGCTTCCGCTTCGGCGGCACCGAGTTCGCCGAGCTGGAGGGCGTGGCCAACCGGACCGACTTCGACCTCTCCACGCACAGCAAGCACTCCGGCGTCGACCTGTCGTACTTCGACCAGACCAAGGGCGAGCGCTGGGTCCCGTACGTGATCGAGCCGGCCGCCGGCCTCACCCGGGCGGTGCTCGCCTTCCTGCTCGAGGCGTACGACGAGGACGAGGCCCCGAACACCAAGGGCGGCGTGGACAAGCGCACGGTGATGCGCTTCGACCCCCGCCTGGCTCCGGTGAAGGTCGCCGTGCTGCCGCTGTCGCGTAACGAGGCGCTCTCGCCCAAGGCCAAGGGCCTCGCCGCCGACCTGCGCAAGCGCTGGGTGGTCGAGTTCGACGACTCGCAGGCGATCGGCCGTCGCTACCGTCGCCAGGACGAGATCGGCACCCCGTTCTGCGTCACCGTCGACTTCGACACGCTGGACGACGACGCGGTGACCATCCGGGACCGGGACACCATGACCCAGGAGCGGGTCGCCCTCGGCCAGGTCGAGCGTTACCTGATCGAGCGCCTCCCCGGCTGCTGAACGACAGCGGCGCCCTGGCTGGTTGGTAGCAGGGGACCCTTGTTACCGCATTTTGCAAAGCAGGGGTCCCCTGCAGGCATCTCAGACGGGGGACGGGGGACGGGGGAGCGGGCACCTCGGGCGGGGGCGCGCAGGCACCTCGCACGGGGTGGCGTCGCGTGCCGGGGCGCCCGGCTCGCCGGAGACCGTCAACGGGCTGGCGACACCACGACTCCGATGGTGGCGCCCAGTCCGCGCCGGGAGCGGTAGGCGTCCTCGACGGTCCGTCGCACCTGCTCCGCCAAGCCGCGGATGTGCGCCGGGGTGAAGTGCAGCACGAGGACGCCGTGCCGGCCCAGCTCGTTGTGCCGGCGCAGCGTCCGGGCCCAGTCCTCGGGCGCGAAGTGGAACTCCCGCGAGTCCACCTCCAGGGCCACCGCGGCGTCGTCGAGGTACCCGTCCGGCGTGGGTAACACGCTGCCGTCCGTGGTCCGCAGTCGCGGATTCCAGTGGATCTCGGGCAGCACCCGGCTGGCGGCGAGACACTGCCGCAACTCCGCCTCCGGCACCGACCGCGCACCGGCGACGACCTCCGCGAACGCCCGGCGTACCAGGGCGGTGCTGCTCCGTCGGGCCCGCGTGATCTCCTCGTCGAGCGCGACCAGATCGGTGAACTCACGCTGGATCGCCTCGGTCACGATGGCCCGTACCGGCCGGATCTGCCGCAGGCGGCGGGCCGCGTCCACCACCGACCGGGCCGGCGAGCAGACCGGGTAGAGCCGGGTGCGCCGGGCCTTCTCGTCGAGGGCGAGCGCCCGGGTGATCACCACGTGCCCGGTCGAGCGGCGGCGCGCGTGGTGCGGCACGACCAGATGGACGTCCGGCGTACGGGGAGCCTGGCGGAAGCCGTACCAGTTCAGTGCGGCCAGGCCGGTGAGCTGGGCGTCCGGTCCCGCGTAGAGCGCGGCGGCGATCCGCCGTTGCTCGTCGGTCAACGTACCGCTGACGAGCGCGTAGGTGGCCGGGAGGACGCGTTGCCAGATGCCCCGTTTGGCCTGGCGGCACATGTGGTTGTCGGCGAACCCGGCGGCGAGCAGTTGCGCCCGGCTGACGATCTGCTGCTGGAGTTGCCTGGTCTCTTCGAGGGTGCGGCGCTGGTCCATGCCGGCAGGGTGCCGGTGCGCCTGGCCCTCCGTCCGCCCCACCGGCCCCGGCTGTGGACAACCGGGCCTCCTGTGGACGACCCCCGCTCACCGGCCGCCGTGTGCTATGCGCGGGCCGGACGCCGGGGTGGTTGCCGGGGCGTCGGGTGGTTGCAGGGGTCCCCTGCTACGCAAAAAGCGGTAACAGGGGACCCCTCCTTACACTTGAGCGGTGAGTGGAGCAGGGGTGTCGGGTGGGTTGCGGCTGGGGCGGCACGAGGTGTGGCCGCCGGTGGTGCTCGCACCGATGGCCGGCATCACCAATGTCGGGTTCCGCCGGCTCTGCCGGGAGCAGGGCGGCGGCATCTACGTCTGCGAGATGATCACCACCACGGCTCTGGTGGAGCGGAACCCGAAGACGCTGCGCATGATCGCCTTCGGTCCCGAGGAACGGCCCCGCAGCCTCCAGCTCTACGGCACCGACCCGGAGACCACCGCCGCGGCGGTGCGCATCGTGGTGGAGAAGGATCTCGCCGACCATATCGACCTGAACTTCGGTTGTCCCGTGCCCAAGGTCACCCGCCGGGGCGGCGGCGCGGCGCTGCCGTGGCGGCGTCGGCTCTTCGCCCGGCTGGTGAAGGCCGCCGTGGACGCCGCGTCGCCCGCCGGGGTGCCGGTCACGGTCAAGATGCGCAAGGGCATCGACGACGACCACCTGACGTACGTCGAGGCGGGGCTGGCCGCCCAGGACGCCGGGGTGGCCTGGGTGGCCCTGCACGGGCGGACGGCCGCGCAGCGCTACTCCGGCACCGCCGACTGGGACGCCATCGCCACGCTCAAGCAGGCGCTCGACGTCCCGGTGCTGGGCAACGGCGACATCTGGGAGGCCGACGACGCGCTGCGGATGGTGGCGCACACCGGGGTCGACGGGGTGGTGATCGGACGCGGCTGCCTGGGGCGGCCGTGGCTCTTCGCCGACCTGCACGCCGCCTTCGACGGCCGCCCGGAGCGGCGGCTGCCCACCCTCGGCGAGGTGGCCACGACCATGCGCCGGCACGCCGCGCTGCTGGTGGAGCAGTTCACCGCCGGGTCGCGCACTCCCGCCCGGGGCGAGCGGGACGGCTGCACCGACTTCCGCAAGCACGTCGCCTGGTACCTGAAGGGCTTCCCGGTCGGCGGTGAGCTGCGTCGTTCCCTCGCCATGATCGAAAGCCTGGCGCAGCTCGACGACCTGCTCGGCAAGCTGGACCCGGCGGAGCCGTTCCCGCTCGGCGCGCTCGGTCAGCCCCGGGGGCGGACCAACTCGCCGGGCAAGGTCTTCCTGCCCGACGGGTGGCTGGCCAGCCGGGACGACGACAGCGTCCCCGAGGGCGCCGAGCTGGCCGACTCCGGCGGCTGACGCCCCCCGCCGGCTCGGGCCGCCACGACGCGCCGGGCCGGAGCGCTCGGGAGGCGCCCGTGACTACGCCGACGGGTCGCCGTCGGTCAGCCGGTGGAGGAACGCCCGGACGGCATCCCGGTCCATCGTCAGTCCGACCTCCCGGGCCTCGGCGTACGCGGCCGGGGAGAGCGGGGTGGTGACCGCGGCGATCTCGCGGGGGCTGTCGTACGGGTCCATCAGCTCGGGGGAGTAGCCGGCCCGGCCACCGATGCCCGCCACCGCGCCGAGCAGGACCGCGCCGTCGGTGGCGCGGCCGGTCATGCCGAGCGTCCCGGCGAGCAGGTGCAGGGCGGCCAGCCAGCCGGTCACGTCCTCCAGGTCGTCCAGCCCACGGGCCGCGGTCAGCGCCGCCCGGTACGCCTCGTCGGCCGCCCCGGCGTCGGCCGCCACCTTGGCCCGGAACCAGTGCGAGGAGCTGACCGACCAGCGGTAGCCGATGCCGGTGCCGACCCGGATGGCCTCGTCCAGGGTCGCCGCGGCGGTCTCCAGGTCGCCCCGGGCCCGGGCGAGGTAGCCGTTGGTGGAGAGCGCCTCGGAGAGCAACCAGTCCGCACCGGACCGGCGGGCGTGCCGCACCCCGTTCTCCCCGGCCGCCGCCGCCTCCTCGGCCCGGCCCCGCATCGCCAGGTAGTACGCCTCGTAGATGTAGGCGCGTGCGACGGGGGCGGGGTCGTCGGCGGTCAGGGCGAGGTCGAGTGCCGCCCGGTTCGCCGTCCCGCTCTCCTCCAACCGCCCGGCGAGGTAGAGCAGGGAGGCCAGCGCGGTCAGCGCGCGGGCCCGGTCGACCGGGGGCGCCCCGGGGGTGGCGTCGATGGTGTCCCGCAGCCAGCGGATCCCCTCGCGCAGGTGACCCCGGTGGTACCAGAACCAGGACAGGTCGGTGGCCAGCCGCATGCCGGCCAGCGGCTGGTCGGCGGCGAGGGCGAACGCCAGGGCGGCCCGGGTGTTGGCCTGCTCGGCCCCGAGGGTGCGGTACCAGCGCAGCGCGTCCGGACCGCGTAGTCCCCGGTCGGCGGCGCGCGCCAGGCCCAGCGCCCAGTCCAGGTGCCGGTGCCGCAGCCGTTCCCGGTCGACCGGGCCGAGCAGCCGGTCGGCGTAGGCGCGCAGGATCTCCAGCATCCGGTAGCGGCGTGGCGCGGCACCGGCCCCGGTGGTGGCCACCAACGAGCCGGTGATCAGACCGGTGAGCGGGGTCAGGACGTCCGCGTCGGCGCCGGCCACCGTCTCGGCGGCATCCAGGTCGAAGGTGTCGGCGAACACGCTGAGCCGGGCGAACAGGTCCCGTTGGGTGCCGTCCAGCAGGCGGTAGCTGTTGTCGATGGTCCGCTCCAGGCTGCGGTGCCGTTCCGGCAGGTCCGGGCGGGTGCCGGTGATGGCCAGGGAGCGGCCGAGCCGGTCCAGGATCTGCGCCGGGGAGAGGACCGCCATCTGGGCGGCGGCCAGCTCGACGGCGAGCGGCAGGCCGTCGAGGCGGGCGCAGATCCGGGTGACGACCTGGTGTTCCTCCGGACCGCACGTCCAGTCCGGGGCGACCGCGCCGGCCCGGTCCAGGAAGAGTTCCACCGCCATCGTGTCGACCGGCAGCGGCGGCACCGGGAAACGGCGCTCGCCGCCCACCCCGAGCGGGCGCTGGCTGGTCGCGAGGACCCGCAGGCCGGGCAGGTCGGTGAGCAGCCGCAGTACGACGTCGGCGAGCGCCCCGGTCAGGTGCTCGCAGTTGTCGAGCAGCAGCAGGACCTCGGCGTCGCCGACCGTCGCCGCCACGGCGTCCAGGTCGGAGAGGACGGCCAGCCCGAACGCCTGCGCGACGGTCGCCTCCAGCAGGCCGGCGTCGTGCAGGCCGGCCAGTTCGACCACGTACACCGGCTGGGGCAGCCGGCGGCAGACCTCCCGGGCGAGGCGGGTCTTCCCGCTTCCGCCCGGCCCGGTGAGCGTGACCAGCCGGTACGTCGTCAACTGCCGTCGGATCTCGTCCAGTTCGCGGTCCCGCCCGACGAACCGGTCCAGGGGCAGCACCAGCCGCGACCGTACCGACCCGGCGGTCGGCGGCGTGGCGGGTCCGACCGGCGCCACCGTGACCGGCGGCGGGGCGGTGAGCAGCTCCGGGTCCTGTCGCAGGATCGCCTGGGCGAGCGCGGCGAGCTCGTCGCCGGGGTCGAGGCCGAAACCGTCGACGAGCAGCCGCCGGGCCTCGTGGTACGTGGCCAGCGCCTCGCTCTGTCGGCCGTCCCGGTACAGCGCGAGCATCAGGTGCGCGACGCCCCGTTCCCGGAGGGGATGGTCGGCGACGAGCGCGCGGGCCGCGGCGACGCCGCCGGTGACGTCCCCGAGGGCGAGCATCGCCTCGACCCGGGTCTCGGCGGCGACCAGGCGCAGCTCGCCGAGGCGGGCGATCTCGGCCTGGGCGAAGGGCGCGTCGGTCACGTCGAGCAGGGCCGGACCGCGCCACAGGGCGAGCGCCTGCTCGGCGGCCCGGTGGCCGGACGAGGGGTCCCCGGCCGCCAGGGCCGCGCGTCCCTCGGCGAGGAGCCGCTCGAACCGGCGTGCGTCGATCAGGTCCGGCTCGGCGACGAGCCGGTAGCCGGCGGGGTGCCGGCACAGGGTCTCGGCCCCGAGCACCCGGCGCAGCCGGGACACGTACGTCTGGAGCGCGTTCACCGCGCTCGGCGGCGGCTGCTCGCCCCAGACCGCGTCGACCAGTCCCTCCACCGAGATGATCCGGTTCGCCTCCAGCAGCAGCGCGGCCAGTGCCGCCCGCGGCTTGGGGCCACCGATGGCGAGACTCCGCCCGCCGTCGGTGACCTCGGTCGGCCCCAGGACCCGAAACTCCACAGTTCCCCCTCACGGCCACCGGCCGTCCCCGCCGACGGTCCATGTCGCACAGTCGCCGGCTCTAGTCCCGGACGCCTCGACTGCTCCGGATGGTTGCCAACTCTCTGCACGCGGATTGCGAGTGGTTCCTGACAGTCTCGGCCCGCACGTCCGGCCTTCCCCCGCCCCCGCCGGACCCGTACCGCCGATCGGGAGCACGAGGTGGAGACATGGCCGCAGTGGTGTCGCAGGTGAGCGCGGAGGCGCAGGCATCGCCCGCGCGGAACCCGGTGCCGGAGGAACCGGTGGACCCGGGACGGACGCGGCCACCGGTGCGTCGTCGCGCCCGGCGCGTCGGGTCGGTGTCCCGACACCTGGCCGTGGTGCCGTGCGGGACGACGGTGGTCGGTTGCGGGACCGGCCGGGTCGAGTCGACCGGCGGCCCGGAGGGGGTCGGTGACGCGGGTGACGAGACGATCCGGGTGGTGGTGGTCGACGGTCATCCGGTGTTCCGGCTCGGACTGGCGGCCCTGCTCGACTCCCTGTCCGGCCTGGGGGTGGTCGGCGTCACCGGCGACGTCGCCGACCTGCCCGTCCTGGTCGACCGGCACCGGCCGGACGTGGTCGTCATCGACCCGCACGCCGACGGTGGCGCCGGTGTGGCGGCCGTCCGGGACGTCGCGTCCCGGCACCCGGGCACCGGCGTGCTGGTGGTGACCATGCTCGACGACGACGAGTCGGTGGTCGCCCTGCTCCGGGCCGGGGCCCGGGGTTACCTGCTCAAGCGTGCCGCCCCGGCCGAGCTGGAGCGGGCGGTCCGGGCGGTGGCCAACGGCGAGGTGCTGCTCGGCCCCGGGGTCGCCGGTCGGGCGGTGGGACGGCTCACCGGCGTACGCACGTCCGGCTCGCCGCCCCTGCCCGAGCTGACCGACCGCGAGCGGGAGGTGCTGGACCTGGTCGCCCAGGGGCTGACCAACATCCCGGTCGCCCGACGGCTGGGCCTGAGCCCGAAGACCGTCCGCAACCACCTCTCCACCGTGTTGCACAAGCTCCAGGTCACCGACCGCGGCGAGGCCGTCCGGCGGGCCCGGCAGGCCGGGCTCGGTCAGCTCTCCGGCGCGCGGGGCGCGGGCACGGCGGCCACCGGCCAGGGCACCTCCGGACTGCGGTGGTAACCGGTGCCGGCGGTCTCCCAGCGGGGCCCCTGGGCGGCCAGCCGGCGACGGAACGCGGCCCAGTCGTGGGTGTCGCGTGGTGACCAGCCCAGTTCGGCGAGGGCGGGCAGCCGGGGCAGGAGCATGTACTCGATCTCCGCGTGGGAGGCGACGTACTCCGTCCACAGCGGCGCGGCGAGGCCGAGCACCGCCTCGGCCGGCACGTCGTCCAGGTAGCCGGCCGGATCCCAGTCGTACGCCCGGCGTACGTCGATCGCGCCGGCCCAGTCGTGTCCGATCCGGCTCTCCGGGGTGTACCGCATGTCGAGGTAGGTCCGGTCGGCGGGGGACATCAGCACCCGCGCGCCGCGCCGGACCGCGTCGGCCACCACCGGGTCGGTGGCGGTGGTCCCCCAGTACTGGAGGACCCGGCCGGGCGAGTGCGCGGCCGGGGCGATCTGGTGCCAGCCCAGCACGGTCTTGCCGGTGCCGGCGACGATCGGCTGCACCCGGTCGACGAACCGGGCGTACGCGTCGGCCGGCACCTTGAACGCCTCGTCCCCGCCGATGTGCAGGTACGGCCCGGGGGTGAGCGCGGCGACCTCGCCGAGCACGTCGGCGACGAAGGAGTAGGTCAGCTCGCGGTCCGGGTCGAGGTAGCTGAAGCCGACCTCGGTGCCGGTGTACGGCGACGGCGTGACCCCGTCCGGCGCGAGCCGCCCGTACGCGGTCAGCGCCGCGTTGGTGTGCCCGGGCAAGTCGATCTCCGGTACCACGGTGACGTGCCGCTCGGCGGCGTACCGGACGATCCGCCGGTAGTCGTCCCGGGTGTACCAGCCGCCGGGGCCGCCGCCGACCTGGGTGGCTCCGCCGATCTCGGTGAGCCGGGGCCAGGACTCGACCGCGATCCGCCAGCCCTGGTCGTCGGTGAGGTGCAGGTGCAGGTGGTTGAGCTTGTACCGGGCCAGGTGGTCGACGACCCGCAGCACCTCGTCCACGCCGAAGAAGTGCCGGGCCACGTCGAGCATCGCGCCCCGGTAGCCGAACCGGGGGTGGTCGGCGATCGTGCCGCCGGGCAGCACCCAGGGGCCGTCCACCGGGATCGGGCTCTCCACACCGGCGGGGAGGAGTTGGCGCAGCGTCTGCACCCCGTGGCCGAGTCCGGCCGGGGTGGCGGCGGTGAGCCGTACCCCGGTGGCTGTGACGTCGAGCCGGTAGCCCTCGGGGCCGAACCCGGGGTCGACCAGGGCGAGGGTGATCGCGCCGGCCGCCGGGGCGGCCGGGTCGACGGCGACCGGCAGCGGGAGGCCGGTGGCGGGCCGGAGCAGCGCGGCGAGCCGGTCGGCCTCCGCGCGGGCCGCCGGCTCGGCGTGGATCACCGTGTCGACGGTCAGCGGGAAGTCCGCCCCGGGCTCCGGTCGGACGCTGGCCGGCACGGGCAGCACGTCGCCGAGGGCGACGGTGGCCCTCCGGCCGGGGGCGGCGGTGACCACGGCCCGCTCCGGACCGGGGACGGCTGCCGTCCGCTCCGGACCGGGGACGGCCGTGCCGTCGGCGGCGGGGAGTTGGCCGGCGGCGAGTGCGGCGGCGCTTCCGGCCAGGTCGGCGGCGGTCGGCTCCCGGGTTCCGTCGAGCGGGACCGGGCCGGTGGGGTCGGCGGAGGGAGCGGGGGAGGGGGCGGTGGACACGAAACCTCCAGAGCCAGGGGTGTAACTACGGCACTTCTGGCAAAAGGTACATCGGTCGAGATGGCTCGCCAAGCCTACGAGCGGTTGGCTGAACTGCGTGAACGTGCGCGTGGAACCGTTCCCACCAACCCGTACGAACGCGGACAGTCGTGACGGCTGTGCCGATTGTCACCGAGTGGTCCCGCTCGCCCGCCCGGTCGCTTAACCTTCGCCCACCGGCGCCCGTCCAACCCGGATTACCGGCCGGTGACCTCGGGGTACATGGGCGACTGAACCTTCGTTAAGTGTCCGACGGCGTGCGCGTGGAGGGTCTGGTGGCAGTGCAGGAAACCGTGGAACGCAAGTACGTCTACGACTTCGCCGAGGGGAACAAGGACCTCAAGGACCTGCTCGGCGGCAAGGGCGCGAACCTGGCGGAGATGACCAACCTCGGTCTGCCCGTCCCGCCGGGCTTCACCATCACCACCGAGGCGTGCCAGGAGTACCTCGCCACCGGACGGGAACCGGACGGCCTGGCCGACCAGGTCGCCGCCCACCTGGCGGCCCTGGAACAGACGATGGGCCGGTGCCTCGGTGACCCGGACGACCCGCTGCTGGTGTCGGTCCGCTCCGGGGCGAAGTTCTCCATGCCCGGCATGATGGAGACCGTCCTCAACGTCGGCCTCAACGACCGCAGCGTGGTGGGGCTCGCCCGGCAGGCCGCCGGCTCCGGCGGGCAGGCGGACTCCGCCGGCGCGGAGCGGTTCGCCTGGGACTCGTACCGCCGGTTGATCCAGATGTTCGGCAAGACCGTCTGCGAGGTGCCGGGGGAGGAGTTCGAGCACGCCCTCGACGACGTCAAGCGGGCCCGGGGCATCCGCGACGACGTCGAACTGGACGCCGACGACCTGCGCGGGCTGGTCGACGCGTACAAGAAGATCTTCCGGAAGCACACCGGCCGGGACTTCCCGCAGGAGCCGCGCGAGCAGCTCGACCTGGCGGTCCGCGCGGTCTTCGACTCGTGGAACGCCGAGCGGGCGGTGCTCTACCGGCGGCAGGAACGCATCCCCGCCAGCCTCGGCACGGCCGTCAACGTGGTCGCCATGGTCTTCGGCAACCTCGGCCCGGACTCCGGCACCGGGGTCGCCTTCACCCGGGACCCGGCCAGCGGCGCGCAGGGCATCTACGGCGACTACCTGGCCAACGCCCAGGGCGAGGACGTGGTCGCCGGCATCCGCAACACGATCCCGTTGCAGGAGCTGGAGCGGCTCGACAAGCGCTCCTACGACGAGCTGCTGGACATCATGGCCCGGCTGGAACGGCACTACCGGGACCTGTGCGACATCGAGTTCACCATCGAGCGCGGCAAGCTCTGGATGCTCCAGACCCGGGTCGGCAAGCGCACCGCGGCGGCGGCCTTCGTCATCGCCGGCCAACTCGTCGACGAGGGGCTCATCGACCTGGACGAGGCGGTGCACCGGGTCAACGGGGCCCAGCTCGCCCAGCTCATGTTCCCCCGGTTCCAGCTCGACCACGAGTTCCAGGCGGTGGCCCGGGGCATCGGGGCGTCGCCGGGCGCGGCCGTCGGGCAGGTCGTCTTCACCTCGGCCCGGGCCGTCGAGCTGGCCGCCGAGGGGAAGCGGGTGATCCTGGTCCGCCGGGAGACCAACCCGGACGACCTCCAGGGCATGATCGCCGCTCAGGGCATCCTCACCTCCCGGGGCGGCAAGACCAGCCACGCGGCGGTGGTCGCCCGGGGCATGGGCAAGACCTGCGTCTCCGGCGCGGACGCGCTGGAGGTCGACGTCCCGGCGCGGCGGTTCACCGTCGCCGGGCAGACCGTCGCCGAGGGTGACGTCGTGTCGATCGACGGCACCACCGGCAACATCTACCTGGGCGAGGTGCCGGTGATGCCGTCGGAGGTGGTGCAGTACTTCGAGGGGAACCTCGACCCGGAGCGCACCGACGACGCGCTGGTCCGCGCCGTACACCGGATCATGACCCACGCCGACCAGCGGCGGCGGCTGGCCGTCCGGGCGAACGCCGACACCGGCGCGGACGCCGCCCGGGCGCGGCGCTTCGGCGCGCAGGGCATCGGCCTGTGCCGCACCGAGCACATGTTCCTCGGCGACCGGCGGGAGCTGGTCGAGCGGCTGATCCTGGCCCGCACCGACGACGAACGGGAGAAGGCGCTCGCCGCGCTGCTGCCGTTGCAGCGGGCCGACTTCGTGGAGATCTTCCGCGAGATGGACGGGCTGCCGGTCACCGTGCGGCTGATCGACCCGCCGCTGCACGAGTTCCTGCCGCCGCTGGAGCAGCTCGCGGTGAACGTCGCGGTCGCCCAGGAACGCGGCGAGGACGTGGCGCAGGAGGAGGCGCTGCTGGCCGCCGTCCGGCGGATGCACGAGGAGAACCCGATGCTCGGCCTCCGGGGCGTCCGCCTCGGCCTGGTCATCCCCGGCCTGTTCGCGATGCAGGTCCGGGCCATCACCGAGGCCGCCGTGCAGTGCGCCCGGGACGGCGTCACCGCCCGGCCGGAGATCATGGTGCCGCTGGTCGGCGCGGTGCAGGAGTTGGAGACGGTACGCGCCGAGGCGGAGCGGATCATCGCCGAGGTGGTCGGGGGCAGTGGCGTCGAGGTGCTGATCGGCACCATGATCGAGGTGCCCCGGGCGGCGCTGACCGCCGGCCAGATCGCCGAGGCCGCCCAGTTCTTCTCCTTCGGCACCAACGACCTCACCCAGATGGGCTGGGGTTTCTCCCGGGACGACGTCGAGGGCGCGTTCTTCTGGCGCTACCTGGAGCTGGGCATCTTCGGCATCTCCCCGTTCGAGTCGCTCGACCGGGACGGGGTCGGCCGCCTGGTGCGGATCGCCGCCGAGGAGGGACGGGCCGCCCGGCCGGACCTGAAGCTCGGCGTCTGCGGCGAGCACGGCGGTGACCCCGACTCGGTGCACTTCTTCCACGAGGTCGGGCTGGACTACGTCTCGTGCTCGCCGTTCCGGGTGCCGGTCGCCCGACTGGAGGCCGGCCGCGCCGCCGTGGAGACCACCGGCTCGGACAGCCGCTGACCTGCCGCCCGCGCCCCACCCGTCGCTGTCCCTTGCGGCGGGTGGGGCGCGGCCGGCATCGCCGGCGGGCGGGGCGCGGGCCCGCGCAGCGCCGGCGGCCCCGTCGCTTCCGTGCCGGCGTGTCGGCTGCCCGCCCGTCGGCGCCGGCGTGCGGGCAGCGAGGTGCCGGGGCTGCCGGTGCGGGCTCGTCCTTCCCCCACCGGCCCCCGGACGGTCAGATCAGTGGCCGCTGCCAGCCACCGGGGGCGGCGGAGCGACGCAGGTGGGTCGGAATCGTCGCCAGCGGGGTGCGGACGGCCAGCGGGCCGGGCGTGATCGGCGGCTGGGGCTCGTCGTATCCCCGGCGGTGGGCGTCGAAGAACCCGCCGGTGCGCCGGGCCACCGCGCGCGCCGCCTCGTGCAGCGCCTCCGGGTCGGCGTCCGGGCCCGCGACCAGGGTGAGCAGCGCGTGCCGCCCGGCCGGGTAGATGACCACCTTGCCGTCCGTCGTGTGGACCACGTGCTCACGGAACTCGCCCCGGGTCGCCGCCTGGGCGACCCGCTGACCGAGACCGAAACTGGCGGCGGCGAGCGCGGCGAGGTGGGCCGCCTCGGTCGGCGGCAGGTCGCTCGCGATCAGCAGGCCGTCCGTGCCGGCCAGGACCGCGCCGCAGACCTCGGGCCGGTTCGACCGCAACCGGCGCAGCTCCGCGTCCATCAGGGTGCCAGCGTTCACGATCGCCCTCCCCAGGGTCGCTCCGCACCGGCGGGGGTGACGCCGGTGACGTTCCGCTCCTGGAAAGCTACCGCCGGCCACGGAAAGCTGCGATCCCATAACGGGCCGCGATCGGTCCGCAACCGAGGTCCGATCGGCCGATGCGCGGTCCGCCGAACGGTAGCTTCCACCCGTGAGCCCGTCGAGCCGCCGGCGGGACCGGGGCGGGTCTCGTCGCCGAGCCCCGACGACGCGGCGGGCGTAACCTGGGCTGGCCGGTGACACCGCTGTCCGGCAGCGAAGGAGGGCCGCATGACCAGCCTCTGGGAGAGCCTGACGATCGACGCCGAGGACCCGGCCCGGCTGGCCCGTTGGTGGGCCGAGGCACTCGGTTACCAGGTCGTCCACGAGCGGCCCGACGCGGTGGAGATCCGCGCGGCGGCGCCCCGGACGCCCGCGATCGTGTTCGTCCCGGTCGCCGACGGCAAGACCACGAGAAACCGGCTCCACCTCGACCTGCGTCCCGAGGACCAGGAGGCCGAGGTGGAACGGTTGGTCGACATGGGCGCGCGCCACGTCGACGCCGGACGGGACTGCCCCGGGTGGACGATGCTCGCCGACCCCGAGGGGAACGAGTTCCGCGTCCTACGGCAGCGCGAGCGGGCCGGCTGAGCGGCTTGGGCGTCGACGTCGGCGGGGCACCGGACCCGGCGGACAGCCGGCGGTGGGTGCCCGAACCGCCCAAGGACACCGCCTACGGGCGCGGACCGTACGAACGGGACCGGGCGCGGGTGCTGCACTCCGCGGCGTTCCGGCGGCTCGCCGCCAAGACCCAGGTGCACACCGCCGGCACCGACGACTTCCTGCGGACCCGGCTCACGCACTCGCTCGAGGTGGCCCAGATCGCCCGCGAGATGGGCGCGCGGCTCGGCTGCGACCCGGACGTGGTGGACACCGCGGGGCTCGCCCACGACCTCGGGCACCCTCCGTTCGGGCACAACGGCGAGGGGGCGCTCGACGACCTGGCCGCCGGTTGCGGTGGCTTCGAGGGGAACGCGCAGACCCTGCGGGTGCTCACCCGGCTGGAGGCCAAGGTGCTCGCCCCGGACGGTCGTTCGGCCGGGCTCAACCTGACCCGCGCCTCGCTCGACGCGGTCGCCAAGTACCCGTGGCCGCGTCGCGCCGGGGAACGCAAGTTCGGGGTGTACCCGGACGACCGGGCGGTCTTCGACTGGCTGCGCGCAGGCGCGCCCGCCGACCGGCGGCGCTGCCTGGAGGCGCAGGTGATGGACTGGGCCGACGACGTGGCGTACTCGGTGCACGACGTGGAGGACGGCATCCACGGCGGCTACCTGACGCTCCGGCCGCTGGTGCGGGACGCCGACGAGCGGCTCGCGCTCTGCGCCGACGTCGCCGCCGTCTACTCCACCGAGAACGCCGCCGACCTCGGCGCGGTCCTGGTCGACCTGCTCGCCGACCCGGTGCTCGGTCCGGTCGTCGACCACGACGGCAGCCACCCGGCCCAGGTCGCGCTGAAGGCGACGACCAGCGCGCTCACCGGACGGTTCGTGGCGGAGGCGGTCCGCGCCACCCGGGACCGGCACGGCCCCGGTCCGCACCGCCGCTACGCCGCCGACCTGGTCGTGCCCCGGCGGATCCGCGCCCAGTGCGCGCTGCTCAAGGGCATCGCCCTGCGGTACGTGATGCGCCGCCCGGGTGCCGAGGCCCGCTACGCCCGGCAGCGGGAGGTGCTGGCCGACCTGGTCCGGGTGCTCGCCGACCGGGGCGCGGACGCCCTGGACCCGGTCTTCGCCCCGCTCTGGCGGGCGGCTCCGGACGATCCCGCCCGGCTGCGGGTGGTGGTGGACCAGGTCGCCTCGCTCACCGACCCGGCCGCGGTCGCCTGGCACGCCCGCCTGGTCGCCTGAGCCGGCAGCGACCCGCTCGGGCGGTTGCCGGGGTGGGGTGGTTGCCGGCTCGGAGGGTTGCCGGCTCGGGAGGTTGCCGGCTTGGGTGGTTGCAGGGGACCCTTGCTACGCAAAAAGCGGTAACAGGGGTCCCCTGCTACCACCAAAGCCGACTGGGTCCGGCCGCTGACTTAGGTTAGCCTAACCAGCATGACGGATCGCCCGAAGAAGGTCACCACCACCGCGCACGTCGTGCGCACCGCGCGTCCCACCCCGCACGTCATCCGCCTGGTGCTGGGCGGGGACGGGCTGGTCGGGCTGCCGGTGGGCGAGCACACCGACCATTACGTCAAGCTGCTCTTCCCCCAGCCGGGCGTGGTGTATCCGACGCCGTTCGACCTGGACACGATCCGCCGGGACCTGCCCCGCGAGCAGTGGCCCCGGCTGCGGGCCTACACCGTGCGCGCCTGGGATCCGGTGGTAACCGAGCTGACGATCGACATCGTGCACCACGGCGACGAGGGGGTGGCCGGGCCGTGGGCCGCCGCGCTGCGTCCCGGTGACCCGGTCCACTTCCTCGGTCCCGGCGGGGCGTACGCGCCGAGCCCGGAGGCGGACTGGCACCTGCTGGTCGGCGACGAGAGCGCCCTGCCGGCCATCGCGGCGTCGCTGGAGCGTCTGCCGCTCGACGCGCCGGCCCGGGTGTTCGTGGAGATCGACGGTCCGGCGGAGGAGCAGCCGCTGCCCAGCCCCGGCGCGGTCGAGTTGGTCTGGCTGCACCGTGGCGACCGTCCGGTCGGAGAGGCGCTGGTCGCGGCGGTGCGGGCGTTGGAGTTCCCGCCCGGCGCGGTGCACGCCTTCGTGCACGGCGAGGCGACCTTCGTCAAGGAGTTGCGCCGGCTGCTGCGCGTCGAGCGGGGCGTGCCCCGGGAGATGCTCTCCATCTCCGGCTACTGGCGGCGCGGCTTCACCGACGAGGGCTGGCGGGCCAGCAAGCCGGACTGGAACCGTCAGGTCGAGGTGGAGGAGACCGCAGCGATCGGGTGAGCGCCGTCCGCGCCCTTGATCGACGTTAACGAGCGTCGATATATTGGCCCCTCCGTCCGGCACCCGGGCGGTACGTGACGGTCACCGTGGCCGGGACCGGAGGAGGGCGCCATGTGCGAGACGGACGGCGGGATCGACCGGCGGACACTGCTGCGGGGGGTCGCGGCCGGTGCGGTGGTGCTCGGCGGGGCGGCGGTGGGTCTCGGTGGCGCGCTCGCGGTGGGGGCCCCGGCGTACGCCTCCGGCTTCTACAACCCGTTCACCGGCTACCCGATCTCCGACGGCTGGCAGGCGCACCTCGACCGGGGTTCGCTCGGCGGCATCGACTACGTCATGTCCGTGGGCACCCGCCTGCCGGCCTGTGGCGGCGGCACGATCCAGAACATCCCGTACAACGGCACCGGCGGGCACACCGTCACGATCCACCACCCCAACGGCTACCGCACCCAGTACATGCACCTCTCCGCGTTCAGCCTCGGCAACGGCGCGGTGGTCGGCGCCGGGGCGACGGTGGGGCTCTCCGGCGGCGCGGCGGGCGCGCCCGGCTCCGGCTCCTCGACCGGACCGCACGTGCACTGGCACATGATCAATCCGTCCGGGGTGCGGATCAACCCGCTGACCTACCTCGCCGGGATCGGCGGCACGCTGCCCAAGACGTCCACCGAGTCCGACGGGATCCCCGGCCCGATCATGTGGCAGCGGGCGCAGAACTGGCTGCGGATGGAGCACGGCTACACCGGCCCGATCGACGGGGCGCCCGGGCCGAACACCTACGCCGCCCTCCAGCGGGCGATGCGCGGGTACGGCTACACCGGCCCGATCGACGGCGTGCCCGGCGTCAACACCTGGGCAGCGGTCCAGCGGCTGGCCGCCCGCTGGGGTTACACCGGGCCGATCGACGGCGTGATGGGTCCCAACTCGTGGCGCGGCTTCGCCCGCTTCCTCAACCAGGACCGTTACGACCGGACCTCCTGACCGCGACCGGTGCCGGGCGGCGACCCGGTGACCGGGCCGGACGGGCCGGCCCGGTCACCGACGCGGGTCAGCCGGCCGCGAGGGCGCGGGCGTCCGCCGCGATCAGGGTCGCCACGTCCTTCGGGACCTGCTTGCCGGCGTGCTGCTCGGCGTACCGGGCGAGCTGGGCGTACCGGCCGCCGCCGAGGAAGGTGAGCATCGCGTTCCGGGCCCCGGGCGCGACCTCCGGGGAGAGCACCAGGTGCGCCAGGCCGGTCGGGTCGGCGACCACGGTGAAGGTGGTGGTCACCGTGGTCCGGCCGCCCGGACCGGTGGCCTCGACCCGGACCGTGTGCGTGCCGGCGGTGAGCCGGGAGGCGTCGAGCACCTGACCCGGGGTGGCCGGCTCGCCGTCCAGGGTCACCGTGACGGCGTCCGCGTTGCCGGTGACCACGCCGAGCACCGGGCGCTGGGCGCGGTCCAGCCGGGCCCCGTCGGCCGGCGAGGAGACGGTGACCGTCGGCCGTCCCACCCCGCCCTGGAGCTGCGCGGCGTTCCAGCCGGCCAGCTCGGCGGGACGGTTGGTGATGATGCCGTCCACGCCGTACCCCTCCAGGCGCTGCCAGGCGGTGGCCGAGTCGACCGTCCAGACCATCACCGCCACCCCGGCGGCGTGCAGGTCCGCGACCACCGACGGGCGCGCGGTCAGCGCGGCGTCGCTCGGGTTGTACGCGGCCAGCCCCAGCTCCTTCGCCAGCGCCACCGGGTCGGCGTCGAGGGTGCTCCGGAGCAGCCCCAGCGGCAGCTCGGGGGCCAGTTCCCGGACGTACCGCAGGTGCGCCGCGTCGAAGCTCTGCACGAAGACCCGGGTGGTCATCCGCTCGGCGCGGACCACCTCGACGATCCGGGCCACCTCGTCGCGGGTGTGCGCGCCCTTGATCTCCAACAGCAGGTTGCCGCCCCGGTTCCGCAGGTCGGCGAGCTGCTCGGCGAGGGTGGGCAGCCGCGCGCCGGTGAAGTGCGGGGCGAACCAGGACCCGGCGTCGAGCGCCTTGAGCTGCGCCGAGGTGAGGTTGCGGATCGCCCCGACGCCGTCGGTGGTGCGGTCGACGGTGCCGTCGTGCAGCACGAACGGCACGCCGTCCCGACTGGGCTGGACGTCGTTCTCCACCCAGTCCGACCCGGCCCGGCGGGCCACCTCCTGAGCGGCCAGGGTGTTCTCCGGGGCCGCCGCCGAGGCGCCCCGGTGGGCGATCACGGTCAGCGGGGCGCCCTCGGGGCGGAGCAGCCCGTTCGGGGCCAGTTCGGTGACCGTGACGTCGTCGAACGAGACGGTCGCGCCGTTGACCACCAGGGCCTGCCCACCGTCGGTGGAGCGCTGGAGGCTGCTGGTGCGCATGAGCTGACGCCCGTCGAGGAACCAGCGGGCCTGGTTGCCGTGCACCTCGATGGCGACCTTGACGTCCCGTCCCGTCCCGGCCGCGTACGGCGCGGCGGTGGTGTTCGTGACGTTCCAGCTTCCGGCCGGGGTGAGCTGCGCGAACTCCAGCCCGTTCGCGGCCGTGCTGCCGCTGCGCATGGTGGCGATCCACCACGGGTTGGCCCCGCTCGCCGGCACGTCCAGGCCGAGGGCGGTCCACCGGGTCGCCTCGTTGACCTTCTCGAAGCGGACGGTGGCGGAGAACCGGAAGTGTTCGAGGTGCCGGCCGAAAGTGATCTTCCGGGTGCCGCTGGTGGCGGTGCCGACCAGCCGGCCGTCCACCACCTTCCAGTCCCCGTCGATCGCCCGCCAGCCGGCGGGGAGCGTACCGCTGTCGAAGTTCTCGGCGACCACGACGTCACCCGGCTCGGCGCCGGCGGGCGTGGCACCGCCCAGCGTGGTCAGCAGGCCGCCGGCGACCACCAGCGTGGCCAGTCCGGCGACCGCGCGCCGCCGGGCCGACGGCCCGGTACTAGTAATGATCATGACGGCAGACCCTAGGAGAGGCCCGCTAACACGACCGTGACCTGCGGTTACTCCCGCACGAACGGCTCGTGTACCGCATCGTCCGCCGGGCGCAGGGTGGTGCGCCGCGCCAGCACCTCGCCGACCAGCCGGGCGGACTGGGCCACCCGGCGGCGGACCACGAGCAGGTGCGTCGCGACGGCGCCGGCGAGGGCCGCGACCGCGCCGGCCGCCGCGAGCCAGCCCGGCGCGACCGCCGCCAGGCCGGCCCCGGCCGCCACCGCCACCACCACGCTGTTGATCAGCCCGATGGTGCCGGCCTGTCCGACCAGGTCACGCGCCCAGTGCCGGCGGAACGGCTCCGGCGCGAACGGTCCCGGGTCGTCCAGCGTCGGCATCATCAGGTACGGCGCCAGGTCCGGCGCGCGCCGGGCCAGGTACGTGCGCAGCACCGTCGCGGCGACCGCGTACCGGCGGCCCCGGGCGTTCAGTTCGACCTGCCGGGCGAAGACCGCGCTGCCGAGCATCAGCACCAGCGCGCCCAGCCCGGCCAGCAGGGTCGGCCGGACCGCGCCGGCCGGCGTGCCGGTGGTGACCATGCCGGCGGAGACGGCGGTGGCGGCGGTCGCCACGGTCAGGAAGAAGGTGAACCGGGCCGTCGTCTGGTCGTCGATGGCGCGACTGGCCTCCCGCAGGTGTTCGTACTCGGCCAGCGCGATGGTCAGCGGGGTGTCCGGTTCCTCGGCCATGGTCCTCCGTCCGTTTCCGGCCACGAGAGTAGTCATGATCCACAACCGGGACCAAGCCGTCTGGGATGCTGCAGATGTTATGTATGGGTGCATAACCGGCGGTTCCGACAGGATGGGCAGGGTGACCATGGCCGAGGAGAGAACACCGCCCGCGGGCGCGCCGGTCGACCCGCTGGTGCTGGTCCTGGGCGTCGGCGGAGTGCTCGCCGTGGTGGCCTGGGGGGTGTTCGGCCGGGCCTCGCTGGCCTCCTTCGGCACCTCCGGCCTGTCCTGGGTGATCGGCACGTTCGGCTGGTTCTTCGTGGTCGCCGCCGACGCCTTCCTGGTCCTCGCCGTGGTGCTCGCCGCCTCCCGGTTCGGTCGGATCCGGCTCGGCGCGGACGACGACGAGCCCGAGTTCAGCACGCTGGCGTGGACCGCCATGATGTTCAGCGCCGGCATGGGTATCGGCCTGGTCTTCTTCGCCGTGGCCGAACCGATCCAGCACTACGCCGTTCCGCCCCCGGCCAGCGGCGTCGCTCCGGAGACCGGCCCGGCCGCCGCCGCGGCCATGCAGTACACCCTCTTCCACTGGACGCTGCACCCCTGGGCGATCTACGCGGTGGTGGCGCTGGCCCTGGCCTACTCCACCTTCCGCCGGGGGCGGAGCAACCGGATCTCGGCGGCCTTCACCCCGCTGCTCGGCCGGCACGTCGACGGCCCGGTGGGGCGGACGATCGACCTGCTGGCCGTCTTCGCCACCGTCTTCGGCTCGGCGACCAGCCTCGGCCTCGGCGCGCTCCAGGTCGCCGCCGGGCTGGACATCGTCACCGGGGTCCCGGACAGCACCGCCGTGGAACTGGTGGTGATCGGCGCCCTCACCCTGGCCTTCGTCGTGTCGGCCTTCTCCGGGCTGCACCGGGGCATCAAGTGGCTCTCCACCACCAACGTGGTGCTCGCGGTGGCGCTGCTGGCCTTCGTCTTCGTGCTCGGCCCGACCGTCTACACCCTGGAGGTGCTGCCCGCCGCCGTTGGCGACTACCTGGCCAACCTGCTCACCATGTCCACCCGGACCGGAGCCTTCTCCGACCCGTCCTGGCTCGGCGACTGGACGGTCTTCTACTGGGCGTGGTGGATCTCCTGGGCGCCGTTCGTCGGCATCTTCATCGCCCGCATCTCCCGGGGCCGGACGGTCCGGCAGTTCGTCGTCGGGGTGCTGCTCGTGCCGAGCGGGGCCAGCGCGGTCTGGTTCGCGGTACTCGGCGGCAGCGCGCTGCGCGCCCAGGCCACCGGGTCCCGGGACCTGGTCGCCGACGTGGCGGCCGGTAGCGAGGAGGCGCTGTTCGGCCTGCTCGCCGGGCTGCCGCTGGCCACCCTCAGCAGCGTCCTGGCGGTGGTGCTGATCGCGATCTACTTCGTCACCGGCGCGGACTCCGCCGCGCTGGTGCTCGGTTCGCTCAGCACCCGGGGGTCGCTGCGTCCGCACCGGCCGCTGGTGGTGCTCTGGGGTGCGCTGATCGGCGCGGTCGCGGCGGCGCTGCTGCTCGCCGGCGGGCTCGACGCGCTGCAACAGGCGACGATCATGGTGGCGCTGCCGTTTGTGCTGGTGATGCTCGGCCTCGCCGTGGCGCTGCTGCGGGACCTCGCCCGGGACCCACTGGTCCAACCCACCCGCACCCGCCGTCCGTCCGGCCTGGCCGCGGCGGTGCGGGCGGCCCGGTCGTACGACGAGGAGGACCCGCCGCCGGTCACCCGGCACCTCTGGCGGCGTCGCTCCTGACCGAAGCCGCCGACCCGCCCCCGACCGGCCGGTCCCGTCACACGCCGCGCCCCCGCCGGGCCGATTCCCGGTGCGGCAGGGCAGGATGTACGCCGGAGGAGGTGGCGGATGGCTGGGCGGATCCGGGACGAGGACATCGCGCTGGTACGCGAACGCACCTCGATCGCGGACGTCATCTCGGAGACGGTGACGCTGAAGTCGGCCGGCGGCGGCAACCTCAAGGGGCTCTGCCCGTTCCACGACGAGAAGAGCCCGTCGTTCAACGTCTCGCCGGCCCGGAACGTCTTCTACTGCTTCGGCTGCGGGGCGGGTGGCGACGCGATCAAGTTCCTGATGGACGCCGACCATCTCAGCTTCGTCGAGTCGGTCGAACGGCTCGCCGGCCGGGCCGGCATCCAGCTGCGCTACGTCGAGGACGGCAAGCCGGCCCCCCGCGTCCGGCAGCAGCAAGGCCAGCGGCAGCGCCTCGTCGCCGCGCACGCCGCCGCCGTCGAGTTCTACACCGCGCAGCTCGGCACCGCCGGGGCCCGGCCGGCGCGGGAGTTCCTCGCCGAGCGCGGCTTCGACCGGGCCGCCGCCCAGCGGTACGGCTGCGGCTTCGCCCCGGACGCCTGGGACCTGCTCACCAAGCACCTGCGTCAGCAGGGCTTCAGCCACGACGAGCTGGTCACCGCCGGGCTGTCCCGGCCGGCCCGGTCCGGTTCGCTGATCGACCGGTTCCGCCGCCGGCTGCTCTGGCCGATCCGGGACCTCAGCGGCGACGTGATCGGCTTCGGCGCGCGGAAGCTCTTCGACGACGACGACGGCCCGAAGTACCTGAACACCCCCGAGACGCCGATCTACAAGAAGTCGCACGTGCTCTACGGCATCGACCAGGCCAAGCGGGAGATCGCCAAGCAGGGCCGGGTGGTCGTGGTCGAGGGGTACACCGACGTGATGGCCTGCCACCTGGCCGGCGAGACGACCGCCGTGGCGACCTGCGGCACCGCCTTCGGCGCGGACCACATCGGGGTGCTGCGTCGCCTGCTGCTGGACAGCGACGACGTGGCCGGCGAGATCATCTTCACCTTCGACGGGGACGCCGCCGGGCAGAAGGCCGCACTGCGTGCCTTCGAGGACGACCAGCGTTTCGTCGGGCGGACCTTCATCGCGGTCAGCCCGGACAACATGGACCCGTGCGAGCTGCGGCTGGCAAAGGGCGACCTGGCCGTTAGGGACCTGGTCGCCCGGCGCGAGCCGTTGGTCGACTTCGCGCTGCGGCACGTGATCGGCCGGTACGACCTGGACACCGTCGACGGCCGGGTGGAGGCGATGCGCCGCGCCGCCCCGCTGGTCGCCAAGCTCAAGGACGCCGAGAAACGCCCGGAGTACGTCCGCAAGCTCGCCGGTGACCTCGGTATGGAGATCGAACCGGTGCAGCGCGCGGTGCTCGCCGCCGGGGGATCCCCGGTCGGCCGGGAGAAGCCCCGCTCCGCCCCGAGCCGCGAGCCGGCGGTGGACAGCCCGCAGTCGATGGTCGAGCGGGAGGCGCTGAAACTGGCCCTCCAGGAGCCGGTGCTCGCCGGCCCGATGTTCGACGCGGTCGGCGCGGACGAGTACCGCCACCCGGTCCACCAGGTGGTCCGCGCCGCCGTCGCGGAGGCCGGCGGGGTGTCCTCGGCGACCGGCGGCGCGGTCTGGGTCGGCCGGGTCCAGGACGCCTGCGCCGACCTGGCCGCGCAGGCGCTCGTCGCGGAGCTGGCCGTGGAGCCGCTGCGGATCGACGGCGAACCCGACCCGAGGTACGTCTCGATCACCCTCGCCCAGTTGCAGTGGGGGTCGGTCACCGGCCGGATCAGGGACCTGAAGTCGAAGATCCAGCGGGTGAACCCGGTGGCGAACAAGGACGAGTACTTCGCGCTCTTCGGCGAGTTGCTCTCGCTGGAGCAGCACGCCCGGGCGCTGCGCGAACAGGCTGCGGGAGGACTGTGATGGGGCTGTTCAACCGTCGACCGAAGCTGCCCGCCCGGCACCGGCCGGAGCTGGCCGCCGACGAGCGGGTGCTCGCCTGGGCCCGGGTGGGCGACGGTGACGACGCCGCCTCGGTCGCCACCAACCTCGGGCTCTGGCTGCCCGGCCGGGACGGGCGGCTGGGCTGGCACGACATCCTCAAGGCGGTCTGGTCCGGGCGGGAGCTGCGGGTCACCCCGGCGGAACGCCTCGCCGAGCGGGACGGCTACCTGGTGGTCGCCGACGCGCCCACCGACACCTACCTCCTCCTCGACCCGGGGGAGCTGCCGCACCAGGTGCGCGCCCGGGTGACCAAGTCGGTGGCGTACACCGAACACCACCCGGTGCCGGGCGGCGCGGGCCGGATCGCCGCCCGCCGGGTGCCCGGCGTGGACGGCCTCACCTGGACGGTCCGCTACGACCCCGGCACCGGAGTCGACGACCCGGAGGTGGTCGCCGAGACCGACCGCCTGGTGGCCGCCGCCCGGGTCGCCACCAGCCCCGGCTCGCTGTAGGGGCGTCCCCGGCCGGGCGGGCTGTCGCCGCCGTCGGCCCGCCGGGAAAAGCGGTGGGGCTGGTCGGGGGTGCCGGCTAGGGTCGGGGGCGTGACGGCAGAGGTGCTGATCCGGGCCCGGGGCCTGGTGAAACGGTTCGGCGACTTCACCGCCGTGGACGGGATCGACGTCGACGTCCACGCCGGGGAGGCCTTCGGGTTCCTCGGGCCGAACGGCGCGGGCAAGTCCTCGACCATGCGGATGGTCGGCTGCATCTCCCCGCCCAGCGGCGGCGAGTTGCGCATCCTCGGCATGGACCCGGTCCGGGACGGGCCGGCGATCCGGGCCCGCCTCGGCGTCTGCCCCCAGCTGGACAACCTCGATCCCGAGCTGACCGTCCGGGAGAACCTCACCACCTACGCGCGCTACTTCGGCATCCACCGCCGGGTGGCCCGGGACCGCGCCGCCGAACTGCTCGACTTCGTGCAGCTCGCCGAACGCGCCGACAGTAAGGTCGAGCCGCTCTCCGGCGGCATGAAGCGCCGGCTCACCATCGCCCGCGCGCTGGTCAACGAGCCGGAGATCGTCCTGCTCGACGAGCCGACCACCGGGCTGGACCCGCAGGCCCGGCACCTGGTCTGGGAGCGGTTGTTCCGGCTCAAGCAGCAGGGCGTCACCCTGGTGCTGACCACGCACTACATGGACGAGGCGGAACAGCTCTGCGACCGCCTGGTGGTGATGGACGGCGGCCGGATCGCCGCCGAGGGGGCGCCCCGGGCGCTGATCGAGCGGTACTCCACCCGGGAGGTGGTGGAGCTGCGCTTCGCCGCCGAGTCGCAGGAGACGTTCGCCGGCAAGCTCGACGACATCGGCGAGCGGGTCGAGGTGCTGCCCGACCGGGTCCTGCTCTACGTCGCCCACGGGGACGACGCGGTCGCCGAGGTCCACGCGCGCGGGTTCACCCCGGCGAGCGTGCTGGTCCGGCGCAGCAGCCTGGAGGACGTCTTCCTCCACCTGACCGGCCGCACCCTGGTGGATTGAGCCGCGAGACTCTCTGGCGGGGGAGTCGGAAACTGTCCTCGCCCGTGACCGGGGCGACGGCTCCCGACCACAGCACTGCCCGCCCCCGGCCGCCGCGACCTGGCGAACAGGCTAGTCAAGATCGCCGGGAGCGTCGTTGGTGAGACTCACCCTGACGGAGCAGCCGGGCGTGATGGGGGTCTGGCGGAGCCACCAGGCGACGGCGGCGGCGCGGCTGGAGACGTTGGCTTTGGCGAAGACGCCCTCGAGGTGCTTGCGGACGGTTCGTGGGCTGATGCCGAGCTTGCGGGCGGCCTGGTCGTTGGTGTGTCCGGTGGCGATGAGCGCGAGAACCTGGGTCTCGCGTTCGGTGAACGTGCGCCGGCGTGGCGGTGCGGCGGGCTCGCTCGCCCTGACCCTGGCCTGAATCGCGGTTGTCTGGGCTTGATAGTCCAGCGCTGTCGCGATGAGGTCGCGGACGGGGTGGAGCGCGTGAGCCTCACGATCGGAGAAGTCGTGGAGCCTGCGGGTGAGGCCGATGAGAACCAGGTCCTCGTCGGTGATGCGGGGTGCCATCACCAGCAGGTGGCGCATGCCGTATCGGGCGAAGACTTCCCGGTAGATGGAAGTCTGCCGGAAGCGGTTGAAGGACATGAAGTCACTCGTACGGTACGGCCGTGGATCGCCGGTGGCGAGGAGGTTCCCGAGGTACGGGTCGTCAGCGGACAGCGTCATCCATTGATCGATCTCACCTGCGGACAAGGCGCTGGGTTCACCGGCCATGGTGACCGATGGCGTCTGGGTCCGCCAGGAACGGCAAATGTCGATACAAACACAGTCTGCGCCAACGGACTGGAGTAACCCGGCGGCAAGCTCGTCCACGAACGGCGCGTTGTTGACGATGGCGTGGGCGGCTTTCAGCGCGTGCCGCAACAGGCCCGCCTCGTTCATGGCGGTTCCCCTCGTTCGAGGCGGTAGTCAAGGTGGCGGAACAGGCACTGTCCCCGCCGATGCCAATCTATGACTATCGATGCATGCTACTCGTCGGGCAACACAGGGAGCCACCGGTGCGGAAGGGATGTCGTCGTGCGTAAGAATCTTCAGTCCTCCCTGCGGGGCGGGAGCGGTGCGGTGACCGCGCTGGCCCTTTCGCTCGTGATGTTCGGCGCGGACCCGGCGCGAGCCGAGGGCGGCGCCGGTGAGGGCCCGCGGGCTCCGGCAGCGAGCGCGTGCACGGTCTCGAACACCTCTCCCGACATCCTCTGGATCCACACCAGCCCGAGCACGAGCAGCTTCGCGTTGGGTTACCTCTGGCCCGGCCCTCCGGGCACGGGCTCGTCCGCACCCTGCGGTGGCGGCTCCTTCTGGGGTGCCGACGGCACCCCGTACAGCCACTGCGGTGGTGGTGACTACTACGCCGCGGTCGACTACTTCGGGGTGGTGGGCTGGGTCCCGTACAGCTGCGTCGTCGTCACCTACTGATCCCTCACCCCGCCGATCATGGAGTTGTGGCGCACGGTTGGTGGCCTTTGCGGAGGTCTGGTTGGTGCCCGGACTCCATGATCGACGGAGCGGAGCAAGCGGACGGTGCGGGGCGGTCGGGTCGGTTCTGCGGGGAGCTACGGCAGGCCGACGGCGGCGCCGGGCAGAGGCTTCTCGACACCCTCGCCGGCGTCTCACCCGAGCTCAGCTACCGCTCCGTCGCCTGGTCCTACGGAGACCTCTGTGCCGCGCGCGGTCAACGCCACCCTCGTCGCCAGGAAGGTCTTCGCCGAGCGCAACCTGCTCCCCGTCCGCCCCACCGCAGCCGGCTGACCTGGCCACCTTAATCCGCTACCGGACACGTCACGGCCTCCGATAACGTCGTCCGGGTCCAGGTGCCGACCGTCGACGGGCCCAGACTGCCGTCGACCGCACCGAGCGGAGAGTGGTGACGTGGGGAGGCTCAGCCGGCCGACCCCGGTCGACCGAGCGGGGTGGGGCGGAGATGAGCGTGACCCAGCAGGCCCGGCGGGAGGCGGCCCGACCGGGGCTGCCCCGGGTGCCGGCGCTGGCGGTCCTGGCGTACCACCTGGTCGGGTACCGCCGCACCTGGCGGTCGAGCGTCTTCTCGTCGTTCCTGCTGCCGGTGCTCACCGTGCTCGGCTTCGGCGTGGGCGTCGGCGCGTACGTCGACCAGGGCGTCGACGGGGTGCCCTACCTCGAATGGATCCTGCCCGGGCTGGTCGCCTCCACCGCCTTCCAGGTCGCGGTCAGCGAGTCGACCTGGCCGGTCTACGGCAACTTCCAGTGGACCAAGCTGTACTACGCGCAGAGCGCCGCCCCGCTGCGGGCCGGCGACATCCTCGGCGGGCACCTGGCCTTCGTCCTGCTCCGGGTGCTCACCTCCGCCGCCGCGTTCCTGCTGGTCGCGGCGGCGTTCGGGGCGGTGCGGTCCGGGTGGGCGCTGCTCGCCCTGCCGGTGGTGGTGCTGCTCGGCCTGTCGGTGGCCGCGCCGGTCTTCGCGTTCGCCGGCAGCGTGCCCGGCGACAGCTACCTGGCGCTGCTGTTCCGGTTCGCGGTGATCCCGGCGACGCTCTTCGCCGGGGTGTTCTTCCCGGTCGAGTCGCTGCCGGTGGGGCTGCGCTGGGTGGCGTACGTGACCCCGCTCTGGCACGGCGTCGACCTGTGCCGGGCCGCCGCGCTCGGGGTGGCCCCGCAGTGGTCCGCCACCGGACACCTGCTCTACCTGGCGGCCTGGGCCCTGGCCGGCTGGGTGCTGGCCCGGCGCGTGTTCCACCGCACCCTCGTCGTCTAGGGAGGACCCGTGGTCGCTCTGGTGCTGCCCCGGCTGCTCGACGCCCGTGCCGCCGCCCGCCGCTCCTCCGCGGTCGCCTGGCGGAACATCGACACCCTCGGCACGGCGTACTGGCTGGTGCTCGTCTCCGGCTTCCTGGAGCCGGTGTTCTACCTCTTCTCCATCGGCGTCGGGGTGGGGGCGCTGGTCGGCGACTTCACGCTCCCCGACGGCCGGGTGGTGTCCTACGCGACGTTCGTCGCCCCGGCGCTGCTCGCCTCGTCGGCGATGACCGGCGCGCTGGCCGAGACCACCTTCAACTTCTTCGGCAAGATGAAGTACCAGAAGCTGTACGACGGGGTGATCGCCACTCCGGTGCAGCCGTTCGAGATCGCCCTCGGTGAGCTGGCCTGGGCGATGCTGCGCGGGTCGCTCTACTCGGCGGCGTTCCTCGTGGTGATGGTGGTGATGGACCTGACCACCCTGCCCCGGGCGGCGACGGCGCTGCCGGCGGCCCTGCTGGTCGGCTTCGCGTTCGGTGCGCTGGGCATGACCATCGCCACCTTCATGCGGAGCTGGCAGGACTTCGACCTCCTCGGGTCGGCGCAGTTCACGCTCTTCCTCTTCTCCGGCACCTTCGTCCCGGCGCAGGCGTACCCGGACCTGCTGCGCTGGGTGGTGGAGGTGACTCCGCTCTACCGCTCGGTGCACCTGCTCCGGGACGTCGCGCTCGGCACCGGGGGCGGGGGATGGCTGGTCGACGTGCTCTACCTGGTCGGGTTGACGGCGCTGTGCCTGGTGGTGGCGTCCCGCCGGACGTCCCGGCTGCTCTACCGGTAGGGCTTCGGACGACCGGTGGTTACCCGGGGCCGGGTCGGGGCATGAGCAGGGGGAGACAGCCGACCTGAGGGAGGGGCGATGGCCTCCGACGAGTCCCCCGTCCGGGGCGGGCACCGTGACCGCTCCACCACCACCGCCCGGCGTACGCCGGACGATCTGGGCGCGCCCGGAGTGGACGCGGAGCCGGCGAGGGGTGGGCCCCGGGCGGAAGGGGATCCGGCGACGGGCGCGCCCCGCAGGGACGCGGAGCCGACGACGCGGGACGCGTCGACCCGGAACCGTCCGGTCGGGCCGGACGACGGACCGGACAGCCCCACCGAGCTCTCCGGTACGGGGTGGAAGGCGACGCTGCGCCGCACCGGCCGGGAGTTCTCCGAGGACGGCCTGACCGACTGGGCGGCCGCGCTGACCTACTACGGCGTGCTGTCGATCTTCCCCGGCCTGCTTGTGCTGATCTCGTTGCTCGGACTGCTCGGCGAGAGCGCCACGAACGAGGTCCGGGACACGGTCACCGAGGCGGTGCCGGAGGAGAACATCCGTCGGATCATCGAGGGGGCCATCGACCAGGCCAACGCCTCCGGTGGCCTGGCCAGCGTGGCGGCGGTGATCGGTCTGCTCGCTGCCTTCTGGTCGGCCTCCGGGTACGTCGCGGCGTTCATGCGCGCCTCCAACTCGATCTACGACGTGCCGGAGGGACGGCCGATCTGGAAGACCCTGCCGATCCGGGTCGGGGTGACCGCCGTGATCGGGGTGATGCTGCTCGCCAGCGCGGTGATCGTGGTCTTCACCGGACGGTTGGCCGAGGCGGCGGGGGACGCGATCGGGCTCGGCTCGACGGCGGTCACGGTGTGGAACATCGCCAAGTGGCCGGTGCTGCTGGTGCTGGTCAGCCTGATGTTCGCGCTCCTCTACTGGGCCTCGCCGAACGCCCGGCACGGCGGCTTCCGCTGGGTCAGCCCGGGTGGTGTGCTCGCGGTGGTGCTCTGGCTGGTCATCTCGGGCCTCTTCGCGCTCTACGTGAGCAACTTCGGCTCGTACAACAAGACGTACGGGGCGCTGGCCGGTGTGATCATCTTCCTGGTCTGGCTCTGGCTGAGCAACATCGCCATCCTGCTCGGGGCTGAGTTCGACGCCGAACTCGAACGCAGTCGGGCGATCGCGGCCGGGCACTCCCCGGAGAAGGAGCCCTACGTCGAGCTGCGGGACGACCGGAAGCTCCGCAAGAACGCCCGCAAGCGGGAGCAGGAGCGGGAACGGGAGCGCCACCAGGATCCCCACTGACACTCCCGGTACCGCCGCACCGCCCTCACCGCGCCGTGGTGAGGGCGGTGTCGCGTCGGTGCCGGCGGGACAGGTCGGGACGGGTCGCACGTTACCGACAAGTTTCGACGAGTCGACCAAATCTTTTGCTTGGAAAAACAAAAGTTGAATCCAGATCGTCTGAAGCTCTGGACAGGCTCGGCGGAAGCCTCCTACTGTGACGGGCACGACACGACGACGTCACGTCGACGTGAACGGCTTGAAGCGAGGTGAGTCCGGTGCGGAAGGCCCATCCCCTGCACCTGCGACTGCTGTGGTTGCTCCGCGACGAGGGCGCGCTCTCCCGGGCGGAGCTCGCCGACCGCCTCCAGATCCCGCGCCCGCGTCTGATCGCCGAGCTGGAACGGCTGGTCGCCCTCGGCTACGTCGCCGAGGCCGGACTGGCCAAGTCCCGGGGCGGTCGCCGGTCCACCCTGGTCGAGCTGGACCCCCGCCTACGGTTCGCCGCGGTGGACATGGGCGCCAGCTCGATCGACGTCGAGGTGGTCAACGGCCGGCTCGAACCGGTCGCCGCCTACGCCGAACAGGCCGACATCCGCTCCGGGCCGAAGGCGACCCTGCACCGGGTCAACGAGCTGCTGCACAAGGCGAAGGCCGACGGGGCGTACGAGCGGCTCGACGCGATCGGCGTCGGGTTGCCCGGCCCGGTGAGCTTCCGCGACGGGGTGCCGGTCTCCCCACCGATCATGCCGGGCTGGGACCGGTTCCCGGTCCGGGAACTGCTCACCCGCGAGCACGGCTGCCCGGCGGTGGTCGACAACGACGTCAACATCATGGCGATCGGCGAGCGGCACGGCGGGGTCGCCCACTCGGTGGACGACTTCCTCTTCGTCAAGATCGGCACCGGGATAGGGTGCGGCATCTTCCTCGGCGGTGAGGTCTACCGGGGCAGCGACGGTTGCGCCGGCGACATCGGGCACATCCAGGTGGACTCGCACGGCCCGGTCTGTTCCTGCGGCAACGCCGGCTGCCTGGAGGCCCTGTTCAGCGGCGCGGCGCTGGCCAAGGACGCGACCGCCGCCGCGCGCAGCGGCGCCTCCCCGGCACTGGCGGAGCGGCTCGCCACCCGGGGCCGGGTCACCGCCCTCGACGTCGCCGCCGGTGCCGTCGAGGGGGACGTCACCTGCATCCAGCTCATCCGCGAGGGCGGACGGCGGGTCGGCGGCGTGCTGGCCGGGCTGGTCAGCTTCGCCAACCCGTCGATGATCGTCATCGGCGGGGGACTGGCGCAGCTCGGCCACGTCCTGCTCGCCGAGATCCGCAGCGTCGTCTACCGCCGGTCGCTGCCGCTGGCCACCGGCAACCTGCCGGTGGTCCTCTCCGAACTGGGGCCCCGCGCCGGGGTGGCCGGCGCGGCGGTGCTCGCCAGCGACGTCGCCTTCCTGGAGGCGTCGTGAGCACCGGGTCCGGGCCGGAGTCCCGGCGCGTGAGCAGAGGTGCCGGGTCGGAAACCGGGCTGGGCGCCGGCACCGGGCCGGAAGCCCGGCCGCTGGTCGACGCGCCCGCCGACACCGTTCCCGGTGACGTGGTGCTGCGGCTGACCGACGTGGTCAAGACCTTCCCCGGTGTCCGCGCCCTGGACGGGGTGCAGCTGGAGGTGCGGGCGGGCGAGGTGCACTGCCTGCTCGGGCAGAACGGGGCCGGCAAGTCCACCCTGATCAAGGTGCTCGCCGGGGTGCACCGGCCGGACTCGGGGCAGGTGTGGTGGCGCGGCGAGCCGACCACCTTCGCCAACCCGCAGGCCGCCATGCGCGCCGGCATCGCCACCATCTACCAGGAACTCGACCTGGTCGAGGACCTCTCCGTCGCGGAGAACGCGTTCCTGGGCCACGAGCCGCGCCGGTTCGGCTTCGTCCGGCGCGGCCTGACGGCCCGGCGTACCCGGGAGATCCTGGGCCGGCTCGGCCACCCGGAGATCCCGCCGGGCCGGATGGTCCGCGCGCTGCCGGCGGCGGGCAAGCAGATCGTCAGCATGGCGCGGGCCCTCTCCCACCAGGCCCGCCTGATCGTCATGGACGAACCGAGCGCGGTGCTCGCCCACGACGAGGTCGGCAACCTTTTCCGGATCATCCGGGAGCTGACCGCGCAGGGCATCGCGGTCATCTACATCTCGCACCGGATGGAGGAGATCCGCGAGATCGGTGACCGGGTCACCGTCCTCAAGGACGGCCGGACGACCGCGGCGAACCTGCCCGCCCGGGAGACCCCCACCAGGGACCTGGTCAACCGGATGACCGGCCGGACCATCGAGTACGTCTTCCCCGAGCGCCCGGACACCGCCCCCGGCGCGGAGCTGCTCCGGGTGGACGGGCTGGCCCGCTCCGGCGAGTTCGCCGACGTGTCGCTGACCGTCCGGGCCGGGGAGATCGTCGGCATCGCCGGGCTGGTCGGCTCCGGCCGGTCGGAGCTGATGGAGACCATCTTCGGCGCCCGCCGTCCGGACGCGGGCACGGTCCGGATGGCCGGCCGGCCGGTGCGACCGGGCAGCGTCGGCGCGGCGGTCCGCGCCGGGATGGGGATGGCCCCGGAGGAGCGCAAGAGCCAGGCGCTCCTGCTCGGCGAACCGGTCTTCCGGAACGTCACCCTGGCCACCTTCGGCCGGTACGCCCGGCTCGGCTTCACCGACGCCGAGCGGGAACGGGCCGAGGCGGACCGGATCGCCGACGTCCTCGACCTGCGGCCGAAGGACGTGCGCCGGCCGGTGCGCACCCTCTCCGGCGGCAACCAGCAGAAGGTGGTGGTCGGGCGCTGGCTGCTCGGCGACACCCGGCTGCTGCTGCTCGACGAGCCGACCCGGGGCGTGGACGTGGGCGCGCGGGCCGAGCTGTACCAGGTGATCCGGCAGTTGGCGGCCCGGGGCGTCGGGGTGCTGCTGGTCTCCAGCGAGGTTCCCGAGGTGCTCGGTCTGGCCGACCGGGTGCTGGTGATGCGGGAAGGGCGGGTCGTGCGCGAGGCGCCGGCCGGCGAACTGGACGAGAACACCGTGCTCGACCTCGTGATGGCGGGGTCTCTCCTGGAAGGCGCGCCGGCATGACCCCCGCGCGGCGGCCCACAAGCACAAGCGAGGCGACGGCATGAGCGAGGCGACGGCATGAGCGACGCGACAGGCACGACCACCCCGGACCGTTCCACCGACCTGCCGGCGCAGTCGCCCCCGGTGCACAAGGCGGGCACCGACGCCGCCACCGGCCGGGGCGTCCTCTCCCTCTGGCGGGGCGAGGACGGCGAGGGCGCGCGCCGCAACCTGGGCCTGATCGCCGTGCTGGTGGTGCTGGTGGCCATCGGAATCGCCACCCGCCCCGACCTCTACGGCGACTCCTCCTGGGTCTGGAACAACATCCTCACCATCCTCAAGCTGGCCTCGGTGGTCGGTGTGGTGACCGTGGGCATGACCTTCGTGATCATCGGCGGCGGCATCGACCTGTCGGTCGGCGCGATCGTCGCGCTCGCCGGGGTCTGGTGCACCACGGTCGCCACCCAGAGCTTCGGCGCGGGCGGCATGATCTTCAGCGCGCTCACCGTCGGACTGGCGGTCGGCCTGGTCAACGGCCTGCTCATCTCGTACGGGAAACTGGTGCCGTTCATCGCCACGCTGGCCATGATGGTCGCGGCCCGGGGCCTCGCGGCGGAGATCTCCGACAAGCAGACCCAGGTCTCCGACAACGCCACCATCAACGGCATCGCCAGCACCAACCTGCTCGGCATCCCGCTGCTGGTCTACATCCTCGCCGCGGTGGTGCTCGCCGGGTGGGTGCTGCTCAACCGCACCACCTTCGGCCGGCGCACCGTCGCCGTCGGTGGCAACCCGGAGGCGGCCCGGCTGGCCGGCATCGACGTCCGGCGGCACACCCTGCTGCTCTACGGGCTCTCCGGGCTCTGCTGCGGCATCGCCGCCATCATGCTCACCTCCCAGGCCACCTCGGCCCAGGCGGCCATGGCCAACCTCTACGAACTCGACGCGATCGCCGCCGCGATCATCGGCGGGACGCTGCTCAGCGGCGGGCGGGGCACCATCGTCGGCTCCCTGCTCGGCGTGATCATCTTCTCCACCATCACCAACCTGTTCGCCATCAACGGGCTCTCCACCGAGGCCCAGAACATGGTCAAGGGCGGCATCATCGTCGCCGCGGTCCTGGTCCAGCAGGTCCAGTTCCGCAGTCTCTCCCAGTTTCTCAAGCGCAACCGGATGACCACCGCCTGACCCGGCGGCGGCACCCGGACACCGCACCACGCCCCACCGGCGGCCACCTCGTACCCGACGGTGGCCGGGACGAACGCACCCTTTCCCTCCTCCACCACCCCCGCACCCAGGAGGTCACGATGACCCAGCACCGCCGCGAACTGCCGCGCCGCCGGCTGCTGTTCGGTACGGCCGCGCTCGGCGCCGGCGCGTTGCTCGCCGGCTGCACCAGCAACGAGACCGCGCCGACCGCCGCGCAGACCAAGGCCGCCGAGGCGGGCGGCAACGCCGAACCCGGCAAGCGCGTCACCATCGGCTTCTCCGCCCCGGCCGCCGACCACGGCTGGATCGCCGCCATCACCAGCAACGCCAAGGCGCAGGCGGCGGCGTACTCCGACGTGGAGTTCAAGACCGTCGAGGCCGGCGCGGACGCGGCAGCCCAGCGGGCCGCGCTCTCCACCCTGCTGTCGCAGAAGCCCGACGTGATCGTGCTGCTGCCGCACGACGGCAAGGAACTCAACGCCTTCGGCCTGGAGGCGATGAAGGGCGGCATCCCGGTGGTCAACCTGGACCGGGCCTTCCCGGACGCCCGGGCGTACCGGACCCAGATCAAGGGCGACAACTACGGCATGGGCGTGGCCGCCGCGACGTACATCGTGGACCAGCTGCGGGCCAAGGGCGTCACCAACCCGATCATCGGGGAGATCCCCGGCATCGACTCGCTGGAGCTGACCCAGGAACGGTCGAAGGGCTTCAGCGACACCCTCGCCTCGTTCGGCTTCAAGGTGGCCAACCGGCGGCCGGCGGAGTTCACCGCCGACTCCGGCCAGCAGGCGGCCACCGGCCTGCTCCAGGCGCTGCCGAAGATGGACGCGCTCTGGAACCACGACGACGACCAGGGCATCGGGGTGCTCGCCGCGATCAACCAGTCCGGCCGCAAGGAGTTCTTCATGGTCGGCGGCGCGGGTTCCAAGAAGGCCATGGAGGACATCCAGGCCGACAACACCGTGCTGAAGGCGACCGTCACCTACAGCCCGTCGATGGCCTCCTCGGCCATCTCCCTGGCCCGGCTGATCGGTCAGGGCAAGGGCATGTCCGACCTGGTGGAGCTCCAGGTACCGAAGGAGATCGTCCTCGCCTCGGAGACGATCACCAAGGAGAACGCGGGCAGCTACCTCAAGCTCGGGTTCTGACACACGGGGGGAGACCCACCTTGTCCACATCACCACGGGAACTGCGGGTCGGCCTGGTCGGCTACGCGTTCATGGGCGCCGCGCACTCGCAGGCGTGGCGCACCGTGAACCGGGTGTACGACCTGCCGGCACGGGCCCGGATGACACTGATCTGTGGCCGGGACGCCGGAAAGGTGGCCGACGCGGCCGACCGGCTCGGCTGGGAGGGGCACACCACCGACTGGCGTGACCTGGTCACCCGGGACGACATCGACGTGGTCGACGTCTGCACCCCGGGGGACAGCCACGCCGAGATCGCCCTGGCCGCGCTGGCCGCCGGCAAGCACGTCCTGTGTGAGAAGCCGCTGGCCAACACGGTCGAGGAGGCCCGGGCGATGGCTGCCGCTGCGGCCACGGCCCGGACCGCCGGTGTCCGGTCGATGTGCGGTTTCAACTACCGCCGGGTGCCCGCGGTCACCATGATGCGGGACCTGGTCGCCGCCGGGCGGCTGGGCGTCATCCGGCACGTCCGGGCGACGTACCTCCAGGACTGGATCGTGGACCCGCAGTTCCCGCTGGTCTGGCGACTGCTCAAGGACCGGGCGGGATCCGGCGCGCTGGGCGACATCGGCGCGCACATCATCGACCTGACGCAGTTCGTCACCGGGCAGCGGATCACCGGGGTCAGCGCGGTCACCGAGACCTTCGTCAAGGAACGACCACTGCCGGTCGACGCGCAGGGCCTGACCGGCAGCGTGGACGGCTCCGCGGGGGTCGACGGCTCCGGCCCGGCCACCGGGACGGTCACCGTGGACGACGCGGCGGTCTTCGTCGCCCGGCTCGACGGCGGGGCGCTGGCGACGTACGAGGCGAGCCGGTTCGCCACCGGCCGGAAGAACGCCCTGCGGGTCGAGATCAACGGCTCGCTCGGCACCGTGGTGTTCGACCTGGAGCGCCTCAACGAGTTGGAGTTCTACGACGCCGCGCTGCCCCCGGCGGAGCAGGGCTTCAGCCGGATCCTGGTCACCGAGGGCGACCACCCGTACATGTCGGCCTGGTGGCCGCCGGGACACATCATCGGCTACGAGCACTCCTTCACCCACCAGATGCGCGACTTCGTCGAGGCGGTGGCCACCGGCACCGACCCGACCCCCTCGTTCGCCGACGCGTTGCAGGTCCAGCTCGTGCTGGACGCGGTGACCCGCTCGGCAGAACTCGGCTCGTCCTGGACCGAGGTGGAACCGGCCCTGGTGACGGTGGCCGCCTGACCCACCCGAGCGACTTTTCCGGACCGACCGGCGAGGGCCGGCCGCGGTTGCGCCCCGCGGCCGGAGACGAGGTCCGATCCGGAGAGGCGTGCCGCGGCGGACCGGGTCCGGCCCGCCGGGGCACGACAGCACGACGGTCGTCCGGCGCGACCGGACCGGGATTCCCCGGTCGCGCCGGAGGACCGGACCCTCCGTTCCTCCACGGCTCTTCCACGGCCACCCGCCGTGATCCGCCGATCCGGCGTCCTGTCTGGTCCCGACGTCGGTAGACCGGCCGGCGCGGGGCCCCAGGCGTCCGGCCGGAACGCACCTGTCCCGACCGGGCGACACGGGTGGGCAGGGTCGAGACGCCGACCGACCCTGTCCACCTGCCCCGTCCGTCACACCGAACCGGGCCCGCGTACCGGCGTCCTCACCGCCGATGTCGCCGCCGGCCGGCGGGTGCTCTCCCGGCCCGGTGGGACGGGCGGGGCGTCCTTGCGCGTCCGGAACCGCACCCCCACCCGCCTGCGTACCGGATCACGCCGCTGCCGCTGCCGCTGTCGAGGTCGGAGCGGCCCGCGTCCCGGCGGGGAGCGGGCCGAGGTGTGCCCGGAACGACGCTGTCGAGCTGCCCCGTCCGTGCGCCCACGCGCCGACGGCGGTCCGGCCGTTCCGAAGACCACGTCCCACGCCCCTGGCGCCCCGTCTGTGCGGGCAGCTCCACAGGACGCAGAGCGCGGGTCCGTCTCCGTCGCCGGTCCCCGTGGTTGGTCCCGGCAGCGCCTGAGCCAGGCCCCGAGGGCCACTTTTCGTGAACTGAGCAGAAGTTCGGCGAGAACCGTCAGAAGCTCTGGACAGGGACATCGAAACACCTTAATGTCGTCGCCATCGCGAACCTGTTACGTCGAGGTGAACCGGCGGCGCGGTGATCCATCGACCGTCCCCGAGCGTCGGCGCGCACCTGCGTCACGCCCCCGGGACGACACGGCCCCGACCGGGACGGCACCCGGCACGAGCCGCACACCCCCCGCTACGGCATCCGGCGCGACGGCGCGCGCCCGCCCTGGCAGTCGAACGTCAGGAAGGGACGGACCCAGGCATGTCCACACACGACGGCACCCCCGGCCGGCGAAGGTCGTCGGCCGGCTCCGCGCTGCTGCTGGTGGCCGCGGCCGGGCTGGTCGCCCTCGGCGGCCCGGCAGCCCCCGCATCGGCCCACCCCGTCAACGCCACCGACTTCCAGCAGGTCACCCTCGCCAAGGGGGTCGCCGAGGTCGGCGAGCCGATGAGCATCGCGGTGCTGCCCGACCGCTCCGTGCTGCACACCGCCCGCAACGGCACCCTGCGCCGCACCGACGCGGCCGGCACCACCAGCGTGCTCGGCACCATCCCGGTCTACCTGCACGACGAGGAGGGTCTCCAGGGCGTCGGGGCGGACCCGAACTTCGCCAGCAACCGGCACGTCTACCTCTACTACGCGCCGCCGCTGGCCACCCCCGGCGGGGACGCCCCGGCCACCGGCACCGACTTCTCCGTCTGGCAGGGCGTCAACCGGCTCTCCCGGTTCACCCTCAACGCCGACTGGACGCTCAACATGTCCAGCCAGGTCACCGTGCTCGACGTGCCGGCCGACCGGGGGATGTGCTGTCACGTCGGTGGGGACATCGACTTCGACGCGGCCGGCAACCTGTACCTGTCGACCGGGGACGACACCAACCCGTTCGACTCCGCCGGCTACGCCCCGATCGACGAGCGCACCAACCGCAACCCCGCGTACGACGCCCAGCGCACCTCGGCCAACACCAACGACCTGCGCGGCAAGATCCTCCGGATCAAGGTGAACACCAACGGGACGTACTCGATCCCGGCGGGGAACATGTTCGTCGACTCCGACCCGAGGACGCGTCCGGAGATCTACGCGATGGGCTTCCGCAACCCGTTCCGGATGAGCGTCGACCGGGCCACCGGCATCGTCTACGTCGGCGACTACGGTCCGGACGCCGGCACCACCAGCGCCCGGGGACCGAGCGGCCAGGTCGAGTTCAACCGGATCACCGGCCCCGGCAACTACGGCTGGCCGTACTGCACCGGCACGAACACCGCCACCGAGACGTACGCGGAGTGGGACTTCGCCGCCGGCACCGCCGGGGCGAAGTACAACTGCACCGGCGGCCCGACCAACAACTCGTTCCGCAACACCGGCCTGCCGACGCTCCCCGGGGCGAAGCCGGCCTGGATCCGGTACGCCGGCGACGCCGGCAGCCCGCCCGAGTTCGGCGGCGGCTCCGAGTCGCCGATGGCCGGCCCGGTCTACCGGTACGACCCCACCAACCCCTCCACCACGAAGTTCCCGCAGTCCTTCCACGGGCAGTTCTTCGCCGGTGAGCTGGGCCGAGGCTGGGTCAAGCCGATCCACCTGAACACCGACGGGTCCCCGGGCGGCATCGACACCTTCCCGTGGAACGGCAAGCAGGTCATGGACATGGCGTTCGGCCCGGACGGCGCGCTCTACGTGCTCGACTACGGCACCGGCTACTTCAACGGCGACGCCAACTCGGCGCTCTACCGCTACGACCACATCGGCGGCGGCAACCGCGCGCCGACCGCCGTGGCCGCCGCCGACCGGACCTCCGGGGCCGCCCCGTTGACCGTGAACTTCTCCTCGGCCGGGTCGTCGGACCCGGACGGCGGCGCGCTGACCCACGCCTGGAACTTCGGTGACGGCACCACGTCGACGTCGGCGAACCCGAGCAAGACGTACACCACCGACGGCTCGTACACCGCCACGTTGACCGTCCGGGACCCGCAGGGCGCGACCGGCACCGCCAGCGTGTCGATCCGGGTCGGCAACACGGCCCCCACGGTGCGGATCAACTCCCCCCTGATGGGCCGGCTCTTCTCCTACGGCGACACCGTGCCGTTCAGCATCACCGTCACCGACCCGGAGGACGGGACGATCGACTGCACCAAGGTCAAGATGACCTACGTGCTCGGCCACGACCAGCACGGCCACGCCATCACCTCGCAGAACGGCTGCTCCGGGTCGATCACCATCCCGGTCGACGGTGAACACGACGAGGCGGCCAACATCTTCGCCGTCTTCGACGCCGAGTACACCGACTCCGGCGGACTGACCACCCACGAGCAGCACATCCTCCAGCCGCGCAAGCGCCAGGCGGAGCACCACAAGGACTCCTCCGGGGTGTCCCCGCACGACAAGACCCAGGCCGAGGGCGGCCGGACCATCGGCAGCATCGACAACGGGGACTGGATCGCGTTCGAGCCGTACCGGCTCGACACCGTCACCTCGTTCCACGCGCGGGTCTCCTCCGGCGGCGTCGGCGGCACCATCCAGGTCCGGGTCGGCTCGCCCACCGGCACCGTGCTCGGCTCGGCCACCGTGCCGGTCACCGGCGGCTGGGAAACCTTCACCACCGTCACCGGCACCATCTCCGGCGCGCCGGCCAGCACCGGCCGGCTCTACCTGACCTTCGCCGGTGGCACCGGCGCGCTCTTCGACGTCGACGCGTTCGGCTTCGTCACCGGCGCCGCCAACAGCGGCCCGGTCGTCGGCATGGGTGGCAAGTGCCTCGACGTGCGGAACGCGGCGACCGCCGACGGCACGCAGATCCAGATCTACACCTGCAACGGTACGGCGGCCCAGACCTGGTCGGTGACGCCGGGCGGTCCGGTGCGGGCGTTGGGTAAGTGTCTGGACGTGTCGGGTGGTGGTGCGGCGGACGGTACGAAGATCCAGTTGTGGACGTGCAACGGTTCGGGTGCGCAGGTGTGGTCGGCGCAGGCGGACGGGTCGGTGCGTAATCCGCAGTCGGGTAAGTGTCTGGACGTGTCGGGGAACACCGCGGTGGATGGTCAGGCGGTGCACCTGTGGACGTGTCACGCGGGCGCGAACCAGAAGTGGACCCTGCCGTGAGGAACCCGACCCGCAACCGGGAGAACGACATGCGCAGACGCCTCCGATCCGCCCTCGGCGCGGCCACCGCCGTCCTCGCCGTTCTCGCCTGCACCACCCCCGCCACCCCGGCCAGCGCCGCCGACACCCCGTACGACGTGCTGGTCTTCTCCAAGACCGCCGGCTTCCGCCACGACTCGATCGCGGTGGGCACCCAGGCCGTGCGGGAACTCGGCGCGGCGAACAACTTCACCGTCACCGCGACCGAGGACGCCACCCGCTTCACCACCGCCAACCTCGCCCAGTACGAGGCGGTGATCTTCCTGAACACCACCGGCGACGTGCTCGACGGCACCCAGCAGAGCGCCTTCGAGGCGTACGTCAACGGCGGCGGCGGGTTCGTCGGCGTCCACTCGGCGGCCGACACCGAGTACGGCTGGCCGTTCTACGGCAACCTGGTGGGCGCCTACTTCGCCGCCCACCCGGCCATCCAGCAGGCCCACGTGCACGTGACGGACCGGGCGCACGCGGCCACCGCCCACCTGCCGCGCACCTGGACCCGCACCGACGAGTGGTACGACTACCGGGCCAACCCCCGGCCGTCGGTCCGCGTGCTCGCCACCCTCGACGAGTCGTCGTACTCGGGCGGGCAGATGGGGGCCGACCACCCGATCGCCTGGTGCCGGACGGTCAGCGCCGGACGGTCCTTCTACACCGGCGGCGGGCACACCCAGGCGTCGTACGCCGACCCGGCCTTCCGGGCGCACCTGCTCGGCGGCATCCGGTACGCGGCCGGCCGGACCCGGGCCGACTGCCGCGCCGAGACCGGCTACACCACCCTCTACGACGGCTCCACCACCGGCTGGTCGCAGGCCGGACCGGGCAGCTTCAGCAACACCGACGCGACCCTCACCTCGGTCGGCGGGATGGGCCTGTACTGGTACAGCGCGAAGCAGTTCACCAACTACTCGCTCAAGCTCGACTGGCGGATGGCCGGCGACGACAACTCCGGCGTCTTCGTCGGCTTCCCGCCGTCCGGCGACCCCTGGTCGGCCGTGAACAACGGCTACGAGATCCAGATCGACGCCACCGACGCGGCCGACCGCACCACCGGCGCGGTCTACACGTTCAAGTCCGCCGACCTCGCCGCCCGGGACGCCGCGTTAAACCCGCCAGGGGAGTGGAACACCTACGAACTGCTCGTCGAGGGGGAACGGCTCCAGGTCTTCCTCAACGGGCGGAAGATCAACGACTTCACCAACACCGACCCGGCCCGCTCCCTCGCCGGCCACATCGGTCTCCAGAACCACGGTACGGGCGACGACGTCTCGTTCCGCAACATCCGGATCAGGGAACTGGGCGGCAACCCGCCGGGCGGGAACACCACCGTGCAGGCCGAGGCGTTCAGCACCGCCAGCGGGGTCTCCGCGTTCCCTAAGGCCGGGGCCAACGGCGGGCAGACCCTCGGGTACGTCGACCCGGGCGACTGGGCCGGGTACCACGGCCTCGACCTGACCGGGGTGACCGCGCTGCGGGCACGGGTCGTCTCCGGCGGACCGGGCGGCACCATCCAGGTGCGCACCGGCTCCGCCACCGGCCCCGTGCTCGGCCAGGTGGCGGTTCCCAACACCGGAGGCTGGACCTCCTTCGCCGACGTCGGCGCCACCCTCGCCGGGGTGCCGTCCGGTACGCAGAACCTGTACCTGACCTTCACCGGCAGCGGCTCCGGTCTCTTCGACGTCGACGACGTCACCCTCGTCCGGTCCACCGGCGGCACCGGCGCAGGTCCGGTCGTCGGGCTGGGTGGCAAGTGCCTGGACGTGCGGAACGGGGCGACCGCCGACGGCACGCAGGTGCAGATCCACACGTGCAACGGCAGCGCCGCGCAGGCGTGGTCGGTGACGCCGGGCGGTCCGGTGCGGGCGTTGGGTAAGTGTCTGGACGTCTCGGGTGGTGGTGCGGCGGACGGTACGAAGATCCAGTTGTGGACGTGCAACGGTTCGGGTGCGCAGGTGTGGTCGGCGCAGGCGGACGGGTCGGTGCGTAATCCGCAGTCGGGTAAGTGTCTGGATGTCTCGGGGAACACCGCGGTGGATGGTCAGGCGGTGCACCTGTGGACGTGTCACGCGGGCGCGAACCAGAAGTGGACCCTGCCGTAGCTCGCGCCTCGTCCGGTGGGCGCTGAGGTGTGAGCAGGGGTCCCCTGTTACCTCCTGGTGAGGAGCAGGGGACCCCTGCAACCGCCCCGCGCGGCCCTTCCGAACCGGCGGCGGCGGTCCTAGAGTGGGTGACGGCAGCCGTGACAGGCGGCCGGTGGCCCGGCGGGAGGCGCAACCCGCTGGGTGCCAGGCGCACATCCGTCGGTGACCCGGCGGGGCAGCGCCCACCGGTCCCTCCCTCCGGCGCGGCCCCTCGTCCCGGGGCCGGTCACCCTCGCCCCGGTCCCGCCCGCGGAATCCCTGACCACCACAGGGGAGAAGGACAATGGCGCGACCCATCACACTCTTCACCGGCCAGTGGGCCGATCTTCCGTTCGACGAGGTCTGCCGGCTCGCCTCCGAGTGGGGCTACGACGGACTGGAGATCGCCTGCTGGGGCGACCACTTCGAGGTCGACCGGGCACTGGCCGACGACTCGTACGTCGATCGCAAGCGTGAGACGCTGGCGAAGCACAACCTCGGGGTCTTCGCCATCTCCAACCATCTCGTCGGCCAGGCGGTCTGCGACCACCCGATCGACGAGCGGCACCAGGACATCCTGCCGGCCCGGATCTGGGGGGACGGCGAGCCGGAGGGGGTCCGCCAGCGGGCCGCCGAGGAGATCAAGGACACCGCCCGCGCGGCGGCGAAGCTCGGCGTCCACACCGTCGTCGGCTTCACCGGATCGTCGATCTGGCACACCCTGGCGATGTTCCCGCCGGTGCCGCCGTCCATGATCGAGCGCGGGTACCACGACTTCGCCGACCGGTGGAACCCGATCCTCGACGTCTTCGACGAGGTGGGCGTGCGGTTCGCCCACGAGGTCCACCCCAGCGAGATCGCCTACGACTACTGGACCACCCGGCGGACCCTGGAGGCGATCGGGCACCGCCCCGCCTTCGGCCTGAACTGGGATCCGTCCCACTTCGTCTGGCAGGACCTGGACCCGGTGAACTTCATCCTCGACTTCGCCGACCGGATCTACCACGTCGACTGCAAGGACGCGAAGGTGCGTACCGGCGACGGGCGACGGGGGCGGCTCTCCTCCCACCTGCCCTGGGCCGACCTGCGCCGCGGCTGGGACTTCGTCTCCACCGGGCACGGCGACGTACCCTGGGAGGACTGCTTCCGGGCGTTGAACGCCATCGGGTACGACGGCCCGCTCTCGATCGAGTGGGAGGACGCCGGGATGGACCGGCTGGTCGGCGCGCCCGAGGCGCTCCAGTTCGTCCGCCGGCTCGCCTTCGACGCCCCGACGGCGGCCTTCGACGCCGCCTTCAGCAGCGGCCGCGACTGACCGGACCCGCGTAACGTCCGGTCGACCGGACCGTACGACGCCCGACGGGCCGGCCGCGCGAGGCGGCCGGCCCGTCGAAAGCGGGGTCGTTCAGAACGTGCTGCCGTTGGCCCCGCCACCGGACGACTTGCTCCGGCTGGCGCTGCTGGCCGAGCCGGTGTTCGACGATCCGGCGCTGGTGGAGTTGGCGCTGCCGGTCTTCGCCCCGACCGTGGCCGGCGTGCCGGCGAAGGCGTCGTCGGCAGCGGTCAGCCCCTGCCTGCCGTCCCCACTGCTGCTGCCGAGCTTCTCGCCCAGCTTGGAGTGGCTGAGCTTGTCCTTGCCCTCGCTGTAGAGCCGGTTCGCCTGGGCCTGTGCGACGCCGGCCGCCTCCTGCACGGTCGGGTGGTCCAGCACCTTGCGGCCCCGGACGACCAGCTCCTCGTACTTCTCCCGACCGGCGCGGGCGCCCAGGACGAATCCCGCAGCCAGCCCGCCAAGGAACATGATCTTTCCGCGCATGGCGGCTCCCTTCGTACCTGACGCGCCACCGATTCCGTACCGGGGAACCCGGTCGGGAGCGGTCGTGTCGCGCCTGCGTCCTCTGTCCGCAGCTAACTACCCATCCTCCTCTCTGCTCATGCCTCCCTGTGTCCGGATAGCGATTTGTCCCGGCTTCTTGCGGTTCGAAGGTGGGCGGTAACCCCCTGGACCAACACCCCGGGGAATCCTGTACGCTTGTCCCCGTCGCACGGTGCCGGAGAGATCCGGTTCCGGAACGCGATCCCCTGTAGCTCAATTGGCAGAGCAGCCGGCTGTTAACCGGCAGGTTATTGGTTCGAGTCCAATCGGGGGAGCTCACTCCACTGCGCCCGCCGGCACCGCCAGGCGGGCGTCACTGTTTCCCGGGCCGAGTCACCCCGCTGCCCGGGTCTGCCGGCCACGGAACTCGGTGGTGTCCACGCCCGCCGACGTCGCCCGTCGTGTCAGGACGGGCGTTTCCGCTCCGTGTCCGCCGGACGCCCGGCAGGATGAACGGGGCCGGCATAGACTCCGGATTGCGTCGATTTCTGCGTCGTTTCACGGACCCGCACCGTCGGCACCGAGGGGAGGACGGTCGATGTCGGCCGAACCGGACGTCGTCATCGTCGGCGGGGGCCTGGCCGGGCTCGCCGCCGCCCGTCGCCTGCACCGCGCCGGAGTTCCCTGGCGGCTGGTCGAGGCCGGCGACCGGCTCGGCGGTCGGGTCGCCACCGACCGGGTCGACGGATATCTGGTCGACCGGGGGTTCCAGGTGCTCAACACCGCCTACCCCCGGCTCGGCACCCTGCTCGACCTGGAGACCCTGAAGCTCGGGTACTTCACGTCCGGCGTCCTGGTGCGCCGGGGTGACGACCTGGTCCGCCTGGTCCACCCGCTGCGCGAGCCGGCCGGCGCGCCCGGCACCGCCCTGGCCGGCGTCGGCTCCCTCGCCGACCGGCTCCGCTTCGCCCTGCTCGCCGCCGGCTGCGCCACCCTGCCCCCGCGCCGGTTGCTCGACGCGACCGAGACGACCAGCGAGAGCGCGCTGCGCCGGGCCGGCCTCTCCGACGCGATCATCGAGGAACTGCTGCGTCCGTTCCTCTCCGGGGTCCTGATCGACCGGGAACTGGAGACCAGCAGCCGGGTGCTGGCCATGGTGTTGCGCTCCTTCGCCCGGGGACGGATCGGGCTGCCCGCCGAGGGGATGGACGCGCTGCCCCGGGCCGTCGCCGCGCCACTGCCGACCAACCTGATCGACCTGCGCACCCGGGTGACGGCGGTGTCCCCCGGCCTGGTGCGTACCGATACCGGCGAGATCCGCTGTCGCGCCGTCGTGGTCGCCGTCGACCCACCGGCGGCCACCGCGCTCCTGCCGGGTCTTCCCCCGGTACGGATGCACAGCTACACGACCTACTACCACAGCACCGCCGAGCCGCCGGTGGCCGAGCCGATCCTGCTGCTGGACGGGGACCGTCGCGAGACCATCGCCAACACGGTGGTGGTCAGCCGGGCCGTTCCCGGCTACGCCCCACCGGGACGGCACCTCGTCGCCACCTCCGTGGTCGGCCCCACCGCCCCACCCGAGCCCGTCGTACGCCGGGAGTTGACCCGCCTCTACGGTCGCCCCACCGACGACTGGGAGCACCTGACCACCGTCCCGGTCCCGCACGCCCTGCCTGCCGCGCCCCCGCCGCAGGGGCGCCTGCGCAAGCCGGTCGCCCTCGGCGACGGCCTCTACGTCGCCGGCGACCACCGGGACAGCCCCTCCATCCAGGGCGCCCTCACCAGCGGCTGGCGCGCCGCCGGCGCACTCCTCCACGACCTGCGCCCCTGACCCTGCTCCGCCCCGCGCGGAAGGTATGCCGGAGGGGTCAGCCGTGGTCGATGCAGGCTGTTATCCTCGCGTTGCCCATCGTGCCGGAAGATCGGTGCCGTCGCTGCGCATGGTGGCCGGTGTTCGCGCGGCCGGGTTAATATCCCGGCGCCGGCAGGGGGCGGTAGCTCAGCAGGTTAGAGCAGGGGACTCATAATCCCTCGGTCGCGGGTTCGAGCCCCGCCCGCCCCACCAGCCAGAACGTCTCCACGGAGATCATGTTGCGAAGGGGTTGGGTGCACGGCAGGGGCACCACGACCCGCACCACACGCCGAAGCGGCGGCAGCGAGGAGCACCGGACCGCCGAGCAAGGGGTAAGACCGTTACCGACGAGTGGTTGCTCGTGCCTCGTCCACCTTCCGCTCCGGGTCGTCCGGGTGCCGCTCGGCGCGCAGGCACGTACTTCGTGAGCCTACTGCGGTCGGCTCATCTCTTCGCTGGTCGACCCCGGCCTGGCTGGACGGGCCTACCCCGCCTGCCCACAAGCTTGTCCTCGTCCAGGTAACCCGAGCGGAGCATCCACAGAAAGAGAACGGCAGCCAGCAGGAACACCAGCGCCAACATCATGAGCCCCAGGTTCGCGGCGACATAGCGGCCGGCGACTGCGAGGAGGTAGAGGATGGCCGCCGCTATGAGGTTGGCCAGGACGTTGACCGCGACGTCGCGGCCGAACTGTCGGCGTGCCGCGCTGGGTGGCTGTTGCGTCACGTCCCCATCGTGACAGCGGGGCGCCCGTACGGACGTTCCACCTCGCTGGACAGAACGGGCTCCGAGGTGCCGAGCCGCTTCAGCGATCGTAGGGATCAGCCCTCGGGATCCACGACGGTCGGTGGCAGTCCTGGCAGCGGCCCGTCGTCGCCCTGACAGACGAACGCGCCCCAGTGCCGAGGGGCGGGCCAGGATTCCCTGGTCAGCAGCTGTGCCTCGCGGAGTGCCTCCACGCGTGACCGCCCGTCCCGCAGCAGACGGTAGAAGTGCTCCATGAGGTACCGGGTCTGTTCGTCCGGCACCTTCCACAGACTGAGCACGAGGGTACGGGCTCCGGCGATGAGGAACGAGCGACGCAGTCCGAGGACGCCCTCGCCCGGCTCCACGTCACCCAGTCCGGTGTCACATGCGGAGAGCACGACGAGTTCGGTGCCGGCCAGCGCCAGATCGGTCACCTCCAGCGCGGTCAGGATGCCGTTGCCGGCGACGGGCGGCGCCTCGTCCCCCTCCAACCAGGTGTTGGCGCCGGCCAGGGCGAGCCCGGCGCGCAGCAGCGGGTTCGCCGGCCCTCTGCCGGTGAGCCGGGCGAAGCTGTCCTCGGCGGGAACGAAGGCGGTCGGCGTGGCCAGGGTGCCGTTGAGCACCAGCATCTCCCGGTCCGGGTCCGCAGGACGGATCGTCATGCCCGGAGCGAACTTCTCCGGCGACAGCGGGGGTTGCTGAGGGAGCACGAAACCGTGGGTGGCGAAGTGGAGGACGAGGGGCGAGGAGGCGCGTTCGACCAGGGTCTTCGTCGCCTCGCCGGCGAGACTGGGCGGGACGCCGAGCAGCCGACCGACGACTTCGCCCTCCAGCCGCGCGCCCTCCAGCGGCAGCAGTGGCCGTCGTACCGACGGCACCCCGCCGAGGTCGAAGTCAGGGGCGGCCACGACCAGGGGCGGCCCGGTGGTGGGGCGGGCGGTGGCACGCAACCGGAGCAGGTCGCGTGCGGCGGTGAGGTACGAGATGGTGTACCCGTCGATCAGCCGTCCACCGTTCCGGTCTGGCAGCACCTCGAAGGGCAGGCGCAGCAGCTCGCCGTCGGGTGCCAGGAGGAGGCGTCGACTGTCTCCGATGGCGGCGCGCAACGGCTCGAACACCGCGTCGTGGAGCTGTTCGGCCGCGTCGGCACGTTCGTCGGCCGCGTGTCCACGGTATCCGGTCAACTGGGTGCGTACGCCCGCGACAAGCTCGTCGATGGTGCGCGCGGCACCGAGATCGACCAGGACCGGCTGGTCGGGACGTGCCGGCGTGAGTACCACGGCGAGGTACCGGTGCGGCTGCCAGGGACGGTCGCCCCGGCTGCGTACGGCGTGGAAGTCGAACGGCGCGTACCGGAGGAACTCGACGGTCGCCGCGCCGCTCGGGGTGGCCCGCGCGACGGCCATGGCGTCGACTGTGGACGGCCGGTCGGTGCGGGCCACGGACAGCGCGCGGGCAAGCGCCTTCTCCAACTCCCGGAGCTGCCAGGTGGCCCGCCGGAGTTCCTCCGCGGAACCGTGCGGGTCGCGCGCGTCCGGACCGTCCAGCCGACGCTGCGCGATCCAGGCCCGCAGCCGACCGAGTTCATCGAGCATCGGGCGCAACTGCGGGTGACGGCCGCTCACGAGAGCATCCCGGTCCCGGGCCAACGCGTCGATCCCGAGGCCCTTCCAGTCGAGGATCAGGTCAGCCAGTTGCCGGACGTGTTCGGGCTGGTCGGAGAGGGACGTCAGGACCAGTGAGACGTACTGTGCCAACCTGCTCCGGGAGACGCGCAGCAGGGCGAGCCGCTGTTCCTCCGAGGCGAACGAGCCGAACTGGTCCACGGTCTCCCGATGCCGTGCGATCACCTCGGTCAGCAGGCGCAGCGCGTCGGCGGTCTGTCCACGCGCGGCGCGCACCTCCGCCAGGTTCGCCAGCAGGGTGAGCTGTTGGGTCCCCCGGCTCTCGGGTGCCAGGCGGGCCAGGGCGCTGCCCAGGTCGCGCTCCGCGGCCTCGAACTGCCCGGTCGCCTGGTGCAGCCGGGCGAGGTTGTTGAGCAGTACGGGACTCTCGGGCTGGCCGGCTGCACGGGCGATGTCCCGCGCCTCGGCGAGCCACCGCCGTGCCTCCGGGAAGCGGTTCTGCCCCTCGCAGAGCGCGCCGAGCGAGACGAGCGTCGGGATGACGGTGACGTCACGCTCGCCCGCGACCCGGCGCCGGATCCCGAGCGAGTGCAGGTGGTGCCGCTCGGCTGCGGCGTCGTCGCCGGTGGACTGGTAGAGGTGCCCCAGGCTGCTCAGCACCTCGGCGACGGGCAGTCGATCCTCGTCGAGGCGTCGGTACAGGTGGAACGCCTCGTGCAGGTCGTTCTCGGCCGCCCGGTGGTCCGCCATCCGGAGGTGCAGGTCGGACTGGGTGACCAGGAGCGCGGCGAGTGTCTCGGGAGAACGGTCCGCGAACGGCCGCGCGGCCTCGATCGCCGCGCGTACCTGAGCCTCCGCGTCGGCGTACGCGCCCGCGTCGAGCAGGGTGTGCGTCAGGTGCCGGACGGCGTGGACGAGGGGTGGACCGTTCCCGTCCGAGCGGTATCCCCCGGGCCGGTAGAGCGGGAAGTAGCGGCCCTCGTCGTCGACGCCCACCGGGTAGGTGAGCCGATCACGCCACCGGTCGGTGTCGAGCTCCGGAACGGGCGGCGCGTTCCGCAGTTCCTCGAAGAGGTCACGACCGTGCCCGATGTACGCCCGCTCGACGGTGTTGGGCTCGGCGGTGAGGAAGACCTCGACCAGGTGCTCCGGGATCTCCAGGAGCGTGACCTGGGCGTACCGCCCGTCGCTGACCTGGTCGAGGATCTTGAAGATCCGACCGCGCGGCCACAGGCACAGGCCCCAGCCCTCGGCGTCGGGCAGCACGCGGGCACTGGCGGAGAAGACAAGATACCGGTGCGGGGCGACGAATCCGCCCGCCCGGTGCGAGACGTCGCAGAACGTCGGCTCCCGCAGGAGCAGACCCGGGCGGTACCGGGCGAGCACGGCCTCCGGCAGGGTGGTGTCCCGGAAGAACACGGCGCAGGAGGCGAAGTTCGCGCGTACTTCGTCGGCCAGGTCCGCCACGGTATCTACCTTCGCAAGCCTCCCGGGCGGTGCGCTACGGACGTGGAGCGTCGGATAGGCGTCCGTCGGGGTTCCGCCGCGCGGGTCCGGGGCTGACGTCGCGCATCCTTCTTCGGTCGATCCGTCCTCATCACGAGTTATCTGCGGTTCGTGACTGGAAGCAACTCGTCGCGGCATTCGTGCCCGGCTGGTTGGCGAGGGCTGGTATCGACCGGCGTTAGCGACGAAATTCGTCGGCATAGAGCCGTCAGACGACGAGTTTCCGAGGATCTATGGACAGCAACGGGCAGTTCTCGTAGAGTCCCAGCATCTTCCGATGATCCTGGAGATGACGTGAACGCTGCCGCCACGGAAAGTCCCGTCCACTCGTCGACCGAGCTGCACGCCGCTGCCACCGTGGTGGACGGAAGCACGGTCATCGAACTCAGCGACGCCCACCTCGACCGGATCCGCCGGGGTGGCGTCACCGCCGTCAACCACACGGTCACCCGGCCGTACGCCGACACGGTCACCGCCCTGCGGGAGGTGAACCGGTGCCGTCGGTGGATCGACGAGCACTCCGACCGGGTGCTGCTGGCGCTGACGGTCGCCGACATCGAGCGGGCCAAGGCCGAGGGCAAGGAAGCCGTCATCCTCGGTCCGCAGGACACCGAGATGATCGGTGTCGACCTCGACCTGCTGGGCACCTTCTACGACCTCGGCATCCGCATCCTGCAACTGACCTACCAGCGGCAGAACCTGCTCGGTGCCGGCTGCGGCGAGGAGACCGACTCCGGTCTGACCCACCGGGGTCGCCGCTTCGTCCAGGCCATGGACGAGTTGGGCATCCTGGTCGACGTCTCGCACTGCGGTCAGCGCACCGGCCTGGACGCGATGGACGCCTCCGCGAAGCCGGTGGTCGTCACCCACTCGTTCTGCGACGCGATGTCACCGCACATCCGGGCCAAGTCCGACACCTTCCTGCGCCGGCTGGCCGAGCAGGGCGGCGTCATGGGCATCACCACCCTGTCGGGGTTCCTGTACTACCCGGAGGACCCGTCCCGTCGTCCGGATCTCGCCCGCTTCGTGGAGCACGTCAGCCGTGTGGTGGAGGTGGCCGGCGTCGACCACGTCGCCATCGCCACCGACTACGACGAGACGTGGACCGAGCCGATGCGGGCCGCGCAGTTGAAGGCCATCGCACAGTCCAACTCCAAGGAGCACAAGAACCTTCTCGGTGACTTCGGCTGGAACGAGCGACGGGCGGTCGGCATGGACGACGCCTCGCAGTTCGGCAACTTCACCGAAGCACTTCTCGCCGGCGGTTTCTCGCCGGAGGACGTGATCAAGATCCTCGGTGGCAACTGGCTTCGGGTTTTTGGGGAGGCATGGAAGCCGGCTGACCTTTAGCGCGATCGTGACACCAGCCAAGGAGAACCATGCGAACCCGAATTTTCACCAGAGTGCTGGCGGTGGGCGTCGTCGCGACGCTCGCGGCCGGTTGCTCCGGAGGCGGTGAGCCTCCGAACAGCAACGGCGGCGGCAGCTCCAACGACGGCCTGAGCAGCAACGTCCGTCTGGAGGACGACACGCAGGCCGGCACCCCGAAGCCCGGCGGGCGGCTCCGGGTCATGATCCGGCTGGACGCCAACGAACTCGACCCGCACCGGATGTCGGAGACCTCGGCCTTCGTCATCAACGAGCAGATCTACGAGTCGCTGGTGCAGTCGTACCGGGGCGAGATCAAGCCGGCGATCGCCGAGTCGTGGGAGCAGAGCGCGGACGGGACGTCCCTGACGTTCAAGCTCCGCGACAACGCCTTCTTCCACAGCGGGCGCAAGGTGACCGCGGCCGACGTGAAGTACTCCATCGAGCGGATCAAGGACCCGGCGACCCGGGCCCCGCGGGCGCGCAGCTACGAGGGCATCACCTCGGTCGAGGCGCGCGACGAGCGCACCGTCGAGATGAAGCTGGCCAAGCCGAACGCGGCCATCCTGACCCTGCTCTCCACCGCCGCCTCGTCGGTCGTGGACCGGACGGTGGCCGAGGCGCCGGGTGGGCTCAACGGCAGCGTCGACGGCGGCAGCGGCCCGTTCAAGATCGCTTCACGGGTCACCGGTCAGGCGATCAAGCTCGACAAGCACGACAAGTACTGGGAGCAGGGCGTCCCCTACCTCGACGGGATGGACTTCACCTTCAACCCGGACGACAACGCCCGCGCCGCGGCGATCCGCAGCGGCACGGTCGACTTCCTCTGGCGTCCGGCGCCCGAGTTCATCGACGCGCTCAAGCGCGACGAGAAGCTCAAGTGGTACGGCGGTTCCGGCTCGCTCTCCCTGCACGTACGGCTCAACACCTCCAAGGCCCCGTACGACGACGTGAAGGTCCGCCAGGCCATCTACCTGGCGCTGGACCGTCAGGAGATCCTCAACGTGGCCAACTCCGGCTTCGGGACCCCGCTCAACGCGGGTTACCTGCCGCCGGACCGGTTCGGTGCGGTGACCGAGCCGATCTACAACAAGCCCGACATCGAGAAGGCCAAGTCCCTGCTGGCCGAGGCGGGCTTCCCGAACGGCTTCGAGGCCAAGCTCATGGTGATCGCCACGTCGGCGTTCCAGGTTCGCTCGGCCGAGGTGGAGCAGCAGCAGCTCGCCAAGATCGGCATCAAGGTGACCATCGAGTCGGTGGAGTCCACCATCGCCGACTCGCGGACGAAGTCCGGTGACTTCGACATGTACCAGTCCGGCTTCGGCCTCACCTACGACCCGGACGAGCGGTTCAGCGCGAGCTTCCTCAAGGGCGGCGGCCTGAACTACGGCAACTGGAGCGACCCCGAGTACGAGAACCTGATCGTGCAGGCCCGCTCCGAGCTGGACAAGGACAAGCGCGCCGCGCTCTACCAGCAGGCCGAGAAGATCCTCGCCGAGCGTGGTCCGGTGGCCATGACCTTCCTGAACGCGGACTTCGACGTCGTGCAGAAGGACGTCATGGGCTACCAGGGCGACCCGACCCCGACCTACCGCTTCTACCGGAACATCTGGCTCGACCGATGAGGAGCCGTGGTGGGGGCGCCATTCCCGCGGGCGCCCCCACCACCACCCGCGCACGAAAGGCAGCCCCCGTGACCTCCGTACCGCTGACCCACCGTTACATCATCGCCGCCCGCCTGAAGGGCTACCTGAACAAGCACGAGGAGTCGGTGGCCCTGCTCACCGAGGCGCTCGAACTGGAGCCGGACAGCCCCCGGCTGCTGCGGTTCCGGGGCCACCGGAGGATCTCCATCAGCGACTACGCCGGCGCGATCGAGGACCTGCGCGCCGCCGCCGACGGACTGGCCGGTGTCGAGGAAGAGTACGAGATGTACCAGCCCGAGGTGGAGAAGGACGTCGTCAGCCTGATCCTCGGCCGCCCCGAGCAGGTCCGGCCGCAGCACCTCACCGAGACCGAGGCCGCCGCCGACCCGCAGGCCCTGGAGCGGTACCACACCACCCTGCACACCTCCGTCTGGTACCACCTCGGGGTCGCGCAGTACCTCGACGGCGACCTGGAGGGCTGCCTGACCAGCTTCCGGGAGGCCGAGCGGTCGGCCCGCCACCAGGAGGGCCTGGTGGCCTCGCAGGACTGGCAGTACATGGCGCTGCGCCGGCTCGGTCGGAAGGACGAGGCCGAGCAGGTGCTCGACCGGTTCCGGAAGATCGCCCTCGTCGACGAGGACCACCTGGTCGGCTACGAGGGGCGGATGCGCCTCTACACCGGCGAGATCACCCCCGAGCAGCTCTGGGCGATGTGCGACGGCAACAGCCTGAAGACCGTCACCCAGGGCTACGGCCTGGGCAACTGGCACTACTACAACGGCGACGTCGACGCCGCCCGTGAGGTCTTCGACGGGGTGCTGGCCACCGGTGTCACGCACGCGTTCGCCTACCTGGCCGTCAAGGCCGAGTACTCCCGTAACCCCGACTTCGTCGGGGCCACCGCATCGAAGGGGAACTGACGACCATGGCAATCATCCGGGCCGAGATCGGCAAGCGCGACCAGGAGACCAAGGAAGCGATCATCGCCGAGCTGACCGACGTGCTGGTCAAGTACGGCTCGCCGCGCGAGAACACCCACGTCATCCTCTACGAGGTCTCGTACGACAACTGGGCCAAGGGTGGCGTGACGTACAACAACCGGAAGCGTGCGCAGGAGACATCATGACCGTCGACGGCCGGGGTCCGCACGTCCTGCTCACCCCGAACCTGGCCGACCTGCTGCCCCAACTGCGCGAGCGTTACCCGCACTGCCGGTTCACGCCGGTCCCGGACGGTGAGCCGGTACGCGAGGAGTGGCTCGACGCCGAGGTGATCCTGCGCAGCGCGATGAACGAGGACACGTTCGACGAACTGCTGGGCAAGTGCGACGGACTGCGCTGGGTGCAGATCACCGCCGCCGGCTTCGACTGGGTGACGGGCGAGACCATGCAGCGCCGCCTCGCCGAGGGGCTCGTCTACACCCGGTCGCCCAACTCCTACAACGTGCCGATCGCCGAGTACGTCATCGGCGCGGTGCTGATGCACTTCCGGGCGTTCCCCGCGCACCGCGAGGCGCAGGAACGCCGGGAGTGGGTCCGGATCGTCGCCCGGGACGTCATCGGCAGCACCATGGTGGTCTTCGGCACCGGCGGCATCGGGCGTGAGGTGGCCTGGCGGGCCCAGGCCCTGGGCGCCACCGTGATCGGGGTCAACCGCACCGGCGCTCCCGCCGAGGGGTTCGAGCGGGTGGTGGCGTACGCCGACCATCTCGCGCTGCTCCCCGAAGCCGACTCCGTGGTGCTGGCGATGCCGCTGACCACGGAGAACCGGTACTTCTTCGACGCCGAGCGGTTCGCGGCCATGAAGGAGACGGCGGTGCTGGTCAACGTCGGGCGGGGCGCGCTGGTCGTGGAGGACGCGCTCGTCGACGCCATGCACGCCGGCCGGATCGCCGGTGCCGTGCTCGACGTGTTCGAGGAGGAGCCGCTGCCGGCGGACCACCGGCTGTGGGGCCTGCCGAACACGACGATCACCCCGCACACGTCGTTCCGGGGCTCCGGCAACCTGCAACGGCTCTACGCCGACTTCTGCGCCAACCTCGACCGCTACCTCGCGGGCGAGGAACTGGCCGGCACGAAGCGGCAGCCGGACCTGGGGTACTGACTCCGCACTGTGCGACCTTGGTTTGGTGGTTGCAGGGGACCCCTGCTCATCGAAAAGCGGTAGCAGGGGGCCCCTGCAACCACATCAGGCGGCCCACCCGATCATCGGGTGGGCCGCCGTCGTCGTGTCGACCCCGGGCGCGGTGCTGCCGGCGGTGCCGGTTGCCGATGAGCAGGGGACCCCTGCTCATCAAAAAGCGGTAGGAAGGGTCCCCTGCAACCACCAAACCTGGTGCGGCGGGCGGAATGTCAGGTGAGCAGGGCGCGGGCCGCCGTCCGTACGTCGTCCTCGCTCAGCAGGACCGCGTCGGCGGCGGGACCGAGCGGCACGTAGCTGTCGACGCTGTTCACCCGGGCGATCCGGCCGGTGAAGCCGCCGTCGACCAGGGCGGCCACCACCGCCTCGGAGACGCCACCGCTGACGCGGCTCTCGTCGACGACGAGGATCCGGGAGACGCCGTGCAGCGCGGCGCGCATGCTCACCGTCGGCAGCGGAGCCAGCCACTGGAGGTCGACGACGCGGGTCTCCACACCCTCGCGGGCCAGCTCGCCGGCCACCCGCAGGCCCATCGGGACACCGTTGCCGAAGGTGACGAGCGCCAGGTCGTCGCCCTCGCGGAGCGTCCGGACCTCGCCCAGCGGGTTCTCGGTCGCGGCCCACCGCGCCGGCTCCGGATAGGGGGCGAGCCAGCCGCCGTCGCCGTCGGTGTGCAGGTCCCGCCGGTGGTAGAGGGCGATCGGTTCGAGGAACACGCAGACCCGGCCCTCCTGTTCGGCCAGGGCGAGACACTGGCGGAGCAGGGCCGGGGCGGTGGCCGGGTGCGAGGCGACGGCCAGCGCCAGGCCGGGGATGTCGCGCAGCACCGCCACCGAGTTGTCGTTGTGGAAGTGCCCGCCGAAGCCCTTCTGGTAGGCTAGGCCGGCGATCCGTACGACCATGCCGTTGGCGTACTGCCCGTCGGAGAAGAAGCGCAGCGACGCGGCCTCGCCGCGCAACTGGTCCTCGGCGTTGTGCAGGTAGGCGAGGTACTGGATCTCCGGGATCGGCAGGGTGCCGGCCAGCGCGCCGCCGAGCGCCACCCCGAGGATGGTCTGCTCGTCGAGGAGCGTGTCGAAGACCCGGTTCGCGCCGAACGCCTTCCGCAGCCCCCGGGTGGCGCCGTAGACGCCGCCCTTGCGGGCCACGTCCTCGCCGAAGACCTGTGCCTGCGGCCAGGTGAGCAGCGCGTCGTGCAGGGCGGTGTTGATCGACTGGGCCAGGGTGAGCGGGCCGCGGGTCTCGGGGAGCCGGCCACCGAACACCCGCTCCCGGCCGCTGCCCGCGCGCCGCGCGGCCTCGCTGACCTGCCGCACCCGGCGGGTGGTCAGCGGGGCGGTCACCGCCGCCGGGTCGGACAACCGCTCGACCCGGCCCAGCATCGCCTCGGCCTGGTCCGTCACCAGCTTGCGGGTGTCCTCGTAGCGGGCGAGGCTCTCGGCGGGACTCAGGATCCCGCGCCGGGCGAGCAGTGCCGCCGTGGCCAGGATCGGATCCCGCGCGTAGTCGGCGAGGATCTCCGCCTGGGTACGGTAGGCCAGCTCCGCGTCCGAACCCGCGTGGCCCATGAACCGTACGGTGCCCAGGTGCAGCACGGCGGGGCGTCGTCGGGTGCGCACCTGGTGCGCCACCTCGGCCGCGACGGTCAGCAGGCGGGCCGGATCGGTGCCGTCGGCGTGCACGTAGTCGATGCCGGGCAGGGCCGACAGCATCCGCCGGACCCAGCCGCGCGGGGAGCGGGTGCTGATCCCGATGCCGTTGTCCTCGCAGACGAAGAGGACCGGCATCGGGAGGCCCTGGTGGGCGCTGTAGCCCACCGCGTTCAGCGCGCCGGCGGCGGTGGAGTGGTTGGCCGACGCGTCGCCGAAGCTGCACACCACCACGGCGTCGGCCGGGTATCCGGTGCCGGCGGTGCCCCGGTCGAGCGCGAACGCCAGGCCCATCGCGCGGGGCAGGTGGGAGGCGATCGTCGAGGTCTGCGGGATGATGTTCAGCGCCCGGTGACCGAAGACCTTGTGCCGTCCGCCGGAGATCGGGTCGTGCCGGGACGCGGCGGCCGAGTGCAGGACGTCCGTGACCGGGGTGGAGCCGGGCACCTGGCCGGCGCGCGCGGCGTAGAAGCCGCCGGACCGGTAGTGCAGCAGCGCCGGGTCGGTCGGACGCAGCGCCAGCGCGACGGCGGCGTTGCTCTCGTGGCCGCTGGAGCCGATCGTGTAGAAGCCCTCCTGCCGGGACTGCAACCACCGCAGCGCGAGGTCCAGGTGACGGCTCTGGATCTGGGCGTCGAGGTGGTCCAGCAGCAGCCCGGGGTCGACGTCGACGTCCGGGGAGGGGTCCTCGGGCAGGGGCTGGCCGGCCGACCACCCGGTGAGGCGGCGTACCAGGTGGTCGTCGATGGATTCCACACGTGCTCCTTGCGGGTCAGCGACCGGACCGGCCGCGCAGTCGCGGGTCCAGGACGTCGCGGAGGGTGTCGCCCAGCAGGTTGAAGCCGAGGACGGCGATCATGATGCAGACGCCGGGCACGACCGACGGCCAGATCGACATCTCCATGAAGGCCTTGCCGCTGGAGAGCATCGACCCCCAGGACGGCTGGGGCGGCTGCACCCCGAGGCCGAGGTAGCCCAGGGACGCCTCGATGAGGATCGCGTAGGCGAGGCTGGTGGTGAACTGCACCGCGATCGGGGCGATCGAGTTGGGCAGGATGTACTTCAGGATCAGCCGGGTGTTGCTCAGCCCGACCGCCTGACCCGACTCCACGTACGGCTCCCGGCGGATCGACATCGCGGTGCCGCGCACGATCCGGGCGAAGCTGGGGATGAAGACGATGACCAGGGCGAGGATGAGGTTCTCCGTGCCGGGCCCCCGGGCGGCCACCACCGCCAGGGCCAGCAGCAGGGTGGGGAAGGAGAACATGATGTCGGTCGCCGGGGTGATGAGCGCGTCGAGGATGCCCCGGTAGAAGCCGGCGAGCAGGCCCAGCAGGACGCCGATGGCCCCGGCCAGGGTGACCACGATCAGGCTGACCGTCAGCGAGGTGCGTGCCCCGTAGAGGGCCCGGCTGAGCAGGTCCCGTCCGGCCTCGTCGGCGCCGAGCAGGAAGTCCCCGCCGGGCGGGGCGAGCCGCTGGTTGGACATGGCGGTCGGGTCGTAGGGGGCGATCAGCGGGGCGAGGGCCGCGGCGGCGGTCATCAGCACCACGATGACCAGCCCGATCGCGCCCACCTTGTCCCGCATCACGAGCCGCAGCAGCTGGCCGCCGCGGCGTCCGGTCTTGATCGGTGTTGTCTGCGGCCGGGGGCCGGGGACGACTTCAGTGACCACTGCGCAACCTCGGATCCAGGTAGGTGTAGATGAGGTCCACGAGGAGATTGACGACGACGTAGAAGAAGGCCAGGAAGAGCAGGGTGCCCTGGACGACCGGATAGTCGCGCTGGCTGATGCCCCGGATGACCATCGTGCCCAGCCCCGGCCACGCGAAGACCTGCTCCACGATGACGGTGCCGCCGAGCAGCGCGCCCGCCTGGATGCCCAGCACGGTCACCACCGGGATCAGCGAGTTGCGCAGCGCGTGCCGGACCATGACCGCGCGTTCGCCCAGCCCCTTGGCGCGGGCGGTACGGACGTAGTCCTGGTTGAGGACCTCGAGCATGCTGGAGCGGGTCATCCGCATGCTGATCGCCGCCAGGCTGGCGCCGAGGGTCACCGCGGGGAGGATGAGGTACTTCAGGCTTCCCCAGAAGCCCTCACCCTCGCCCGCGCCCTGCGACGGCAGCCAGCCCAGCGAGACCGAGAAGACGTACACCAGCAGGATGCCCAGCCAGAAGTTCGGCACGGACAGCCCGATCAGCGAGGCGACCCGGGTGCTCGCGTCGAGCAGCCCGTTGCGCTTGGTGGCGCTGAGCACGCCGAACGGGATGGAGATGAGGATCGAGACCAGCAGCGCCGACACCGCCAGCAGCAGCGTGGAGGGGAAGCGCTGCATGATCTCTTCCAGCACCGGCTGGCCGGTGCGCATCGAGGTGCCGAGGTCGCCCTGGACGAGGGCTCCCAGCCACCTCACGAACTGCTCGTACACGGGCATGTCGAGCCCGAAGTAGCGGCGCATCTCCGCCTCGATCGCGGGGTCGCCGAAGTCCTGTCCCATGATCGAGCTGATCACGTCGCCGGGGATCATGCGGATCACCAGGAACGAGATCACCGAGATCCCGAGTAGGACCGGAATAACCGATAACAGGCGGATCAGCGTGATGCGCAGCATGGCTTGTTTCTCCGGTCTGGTCAGGTTTCCGAACCGGGCACGCCAGGATCCGAGTCCGCGTCCCAGGCGGACTCCTCGTCGCCGGTGACAGCGATGTCGCGTGCCCACTCGTGGGCGCGCTTCGCGACCCGCAGCACCATCACCGACCGGCTCTCCATCACCCCGTCGAGGTGGCCCAGCCGCTCGGTCCAGAACCGGCGCATGGCGTTGCTGGAGGCGAAGTAGCCGACCGCGATGATGTCGAACTGGCCGGTCACGTGGTAGACGTACGCGATCTCCGGCATGCCCGCGAGCTTGTCGATGAGGCGCTCTGTGGCACCGGGAGCGCTCTGGATCTCGAAGAGTGTGTGCACCGGCCGGCCCATGAAGGCGGCGCTGGGGATCGCCGCGAACTGCAGCTGCCCCTCGGTGACGAGCCGCTCCACCCGCCGTCGCACGGATCCCTCGGAGAGGCCGACCTTCGCCGCCAGCGCGACGTTTGTCTGCCTCGGGTCCTGGACGAGTTCCCGGATGATGCTGCGATCCTTCTCGATCGAGCTCTTCGATGCCATCTCGCTCCAACTCATAGTGACGTAATTCGTCGCTGCCGGGAGCCTAGACGACGAACATCGTCTGTGCAACACTCCCGGTTGACGAATGGCGGCGTTCAGGAGTCTAAACATCAGGGGGTTCGATGGCCTTGTTGGAGGTGCGGGACCTACGTACCGAATTCCGCGCGGCGCGGGGGTCGGTGACGGCGGTCGACGGTGTTTCCTTCACTGTGGACGCCGGTGAGATGGTCGCGTTGGTGGGCGAGTCCGGCTGCGGCAAGTCCGCCACGGCGCAGTCCATCATGGGCCTGATCGTGCCGCCGGCCGGGCAGGTGACCGGCGGTCAGGTGATCTTCGAGGGGCAGGACCTGCTGCGCCTGCGTCCCCGCGAGCTGCGGGCCGTGCGCGGCAAGGGCATCTCGATGATCTTCCAGGACCCGATGACCTCGCTGAACCCGGTGCTCACCGTGGGGCGGCAGCTCACCGAGTCGCTGCGCCTGCACCTGGGCATGAACCGCCGGGCGGCCCGGGCGCGGGCGATCGAGCTGCTGGAGATGGTGCGCATCCCGGCCCCGGAGAGCCGGCTGGGGTCCTATCCGCACCAGCTCTCCGGTGGCATGCGGCAACGCGTCATGATCGCGATGGCGCTCTCCTGCAACCCCCGGCTGATCCTCGCCGACGAGATCACCACCGCGCTCGACGTCACCATCCAGGCCCAGATCCTGGAGCTGCTGCGGGACCTGGCCCTGGAGACCCGGACCGCCGTCCTGTTCATCACCCACGACCTCGGTGTGGTCGCGGGCATGGCGGAACGGGTGAACGTGATGTACGCGGGCCAGATCGTCGAACGCGCCGAGACGGTGGACCTGTTCCACCGCCCGCAGATGCCCTACACCTGGGGCCTGCTCGGGTCGGTGCCCCGGCTGGACCTGGTGCGCGGCGGCAAGCTGCGTCCGATCGCCGGCCGTCCGCCGGAGCTGTCGGAGATGCCGGCCGGCTGCCGGTTCGCCCCCCGCTGCGTGCACGCCCGGGAGACCTGCCAGGACGACGCGCCCCAGCTCAGCGTGACCTGGGAGACCCCGGACCGGGGCCAGCTGACCCGGTGCTGGGGCATGCGACCGGCGACCGAGGGCGGCTGGCTGTCCACGAAGGACCGGTTCGCGAACCAATCGACGGAGGGAAGCTGATGTCCGAAGCCCCCGACACCGGAGCGGACCGCACCCTGCTGCGCGTACGCGACCTGGCGGTCGACTTCAAGGTGCCGAAGCGCGGTTCGCTGCTCCCGGCCCGGCTGCGCGCCGTGTCCGGGGTGGACCTGGACATCCGGCGCGGTGAGATCATCGGCGTGGTGGGGGAGTCCGGCTGCGGCAAGTCCACCACGGGCCGGGCCATCCTCCAGCTTCTCAAGCCCAGCCAGGGGACGGTGACCTTCGACGGCACCGAGCTGACCACCCTGGGGCGGGGCCGGATGCGGGCGATGCGCCGCCGGATGCAGATGATCTTCCAGGATCCGTTCGCCTCGCTGAACCCGCGTATGACCATCGGTGAGCTCATCGAGGAGCCGCTGCTGGTGCACTCCGACCTTCCCGCCGCCGGCCGCCGGGCCAAGGCGCTGGAGACCATGCAGTTGGTCGGGCTCAGCGAACAGTGGCACGACCGCTACCCGCACGAGTTCTCCGGCGGGCAGCGCCAGCGGGTCGGCATCGCCCGGGCACTGGTCAGCAACCCGGAGTTCGTCGTCGCCGACGAGCCGGTGTCCGCCCTGGACGTCTCGGTGCAGGCGCAGATCGTCAACCTGCTCGAACAGCTCCAGGAGGAGCTGGGGCTGACCATGATGTTCATCGCGCACGACCTGGCCGTCGTCCGGCACCTCTGCGACCGCATCGCCGTGATGTACCTCGGCACCGTCGTCGAGGTGGGGGAGTGCGAGGACATGTACCGCCGGCCGCAGCACCCGTACACCCGGGCCCTGCTCTCGGCCGTGCCGATCCCCGACCCGCTGGTGGAGACCGAACGCAAGCGGGTCATCCTCACCGGGGACGTGCCGAGTCCGCTCGATCCGCCCAGCGGGTGCCGTTTCCGTACCCGCTGCTGGAAGGCGCAGGAGATCTGCGCGACGCAGACCCCGACGCTGGCCGCCACCGGCGCCGGCCACCAGGTCGCCTGCCACTTCCCGGAGAACGTCGACCAGCCGGTCGCCTCCGCCGTCGGCGGACGGTGACCATGTCCGTGCCGTACCACCCCAACCTCGTCGGCGGCGAGTGGGTCGACGGGGAACGCCGACCCAACCACAACCCCGCCCGGCCCGGCGAGGTCGTCAGCGAGTACGCCCGCGCCGACCGGGACACCGCCCGCGCAGCCGTCGCCGCCGCCCGCGCCGCGCAGCCCGGCTGGGCCCGCCGCCCTGTCGCGGACCGGATGGCGATCCTCGACCGGATCGGGAGCACCATCCTGAGCCGGGTGGACGAGCTCGCCGTCCTGCTCGCCCGGGAGGAGGGCAAGCTGCTCGCCGAGGCCCGGGGCGAGGTGACCCGGGCCGGGCAGACCTTCCGCTACTACGCCCACCAGCTGCTCCAACCCCAGGGCGAGGTGTACGCGTCCACCCGGGAGAACGTGCACGCCGAGGTCCGCCGCCGGCCGCTCGGCGTGGTCGGGGTCATCACGCCGTGGAACTACCCGCTCGCGATCCCGGCCTGGAAGGTCGCGCCCGCGCTCGCGTACGGCAACACGGTGGTGCTCAAACCCGCCGAGCTGGTGCCCGCCTCGGCCGGGGAACTCGCCCGGATCGTGGCCGGGGCCGGCGTGCCACCCGGCGTCTTCAACCTCGTCACCGGGTCGGGCCGGGAGGTCGGCGAGGAGCTGCTGACCTCGCGTGACGTCGACGGCATCTCCTTCACCGGCGGCACCGGCACCGGCGCCCACGTCGCCCGGCAGTGCCTCGCCCACGGCAACAAGCGGTTCCAGCTGGAGATGGGGGGCAAGAACCCGCTCGTCGTCCTGGACGACGCCGACCTGGAGGTCGCGGTGCGCTGCGCCCTGGACGGCAGCTTCTTCAGCAGCGGCCAGCGGTGCACGGCGTCGAGCCGGCTGATCGTGCAGGCCGGCATCCACGACCGGTTCGTCGAGGCGCTGGCGGCGGCGGCCGACGCGCTGCGGGTCGGCGACCCGCTCGACCCGCACAGCGACCTCGGGCCGGTGGTCAGCCCCGACCAGCTGGCCCAGAACCTGGACTACGTCCGGATCGGCCGGGACGAGGGGGCGACCGTGGTGGCCGGCGGAGCCCACCGCCCCGACGAGGGGCAGTTCATGCGACCCACCCTCTTCGCCGACGCGCGCAACGACATGCGGCTCGCCCGGGAGGAGATCTTCGGTCCGGTGTCCTGCGTGATCCGGGTCGACGACCTCGACGAGGCGATCGACGTGGCCGGCGACACCCCGTACGGACTCTCCGCCGGGATCGTGACGACGTCCCTCTCCGCGTCCGAGCGGTTCAAGCGGGACGCCCGCGCCGGCATCGTGACGGTCAACCTGCCCACCGCCGGCACCGAACTGCACCTGCCCTTCGGCGGCACCGGCGCCTCCAACCACGGCCCCCGGGAGCAGGGCGGCTACGCCCGGGACTTCTACAGCGTGCCGGTGACCTGCTACACCGGCTGGTGAGGACGCACATGACCCCCAGGATCCTGCTCACCGAACCGATCGCGGCGGCCGGCATGGAGCTGCTGCACGCGGCGGGCGACGTGCACGTCGCCCAGATCACCGACCCGGCGGCGCTCGCCGCCGGACCCCTCGCCACCGCCGACGCGCTCGTGGTGCGCTCCTCCCCGGTGACGGCCGGCATGCTCGAATCCGCCCGGCGGCTCCGGGTCGTCGGCCGGCACGGCGCCGGGCTGGACGGCATCGACCTGGCCGCCGCCGACCGCCTGGGCATCCCGGTGGTCTCCACCCCCGGGGCCAACGCCGAGTCCGTGGCCGAGTTCGTGATCCTGGCCGCCCTGACCCTCGCCCGGCAGCTGCCGCAGGCCGTGGCGTCGCTGGCCGGCGGAGACTTCCCGGCCGGCCGGTCGCTGCCCGCCTCGGTCGTCGCCTCCGGGCTGACCGGCACCATGCTCGCCGGCCGCACCCTCGGGCTGGTCGGCCTCGGCGCGATCGGCCGGGGCGTCGCGGCCCGCGCGCGCGGCCTCGGCATGACCGTGCTCGGGTACGACGTCGCCGTCACCGCGCCACCGGAGGGCGTCCGCCTCGTCGCCCTCGACGACCTGCTGCGCGAGGCCGACGTGGTGAGCCTGCACGTGCCGCAGACCGCGCAGACCACCGGGCTGATCGGTGCCGACGCGCTCGCCCGGATGCGGCCGGACGCCCTCCTGGTGAACACGGCGCGGGCCGGGGTGGTGGACCGCGCGGCCGTGCTCGCCGCGCTCGACGCCGGGCGGCTGCGGGGCTACGCGGTCGACGTCTTCGCCCCCGAGCCGCCGGACCCCGACGACCCGCTGCTGCACCACCCCCGGGTCCTCGCCACCCCGCACATGGCGGCGATGACCCACGACGCGTTGGACGCGATGGCCGTCGCCGTGGCGCGCGGCGTGATCGCCCACCTGCAAGCCCCGGAAGGAACCGAACCGTGACCCTGCCCGTCCCCGCGTCCACGCTGGAGTACTTCGGTGTCGACGCGCTCGTCGACGATGACACCCGGGAACTCCAGGCCGCCGTGCGCGGCTTCGTCGACCGGCGGATCCGCCCGCACGTCGCCACCTGGTACGAGGAAGGCCACCTGCCGGCCCGGGACCTGGCCCGCGAACTCGGCCAGCTCGGCGTGCTCGGCATGCACCTCGACGGCTACGGCTGCGCGGGCACCTCCGCCGTCGCGTACGGGCTGGCCTGCTTCGAGCTGGAGGCGGGCGACTCCGGCCTGCGCTCCCTGGTCTCGGTGCAGGGGTCGCTGGCCATGTACGCGATCTGGCGGTTCGGCTCCGAGGAGCAGAAACAGCGGTGGCTGCCCCGGATGGCGGCCGGCGAGGCGATCGGCTGTTTCGGCCTGACCGAACCGGACTTCGGCTCCGATCCGGCCGGGATGCGGACCCGCGCCCGCCGCGACGGGAGCGACTGGGTGCTCAACGGCACCAAGATGTGGATCACCAACGGGTCGATCGCCGACGTCGCGGTGGTCTGGGCCCGCACCGACGAGGGCATCCGGGGCTTCGTCGTCCCCGCCGGCACTCCCGGGTTCACCGCCCCGGAGATCACCCGCAAGCTCTCCCTACGTGCCTCGGTGACCTCCGAACTCGTCCTCGACGACGTCCGGCTGCCCGCCGACGCGATGCTGCCGGAGGCCGCCGGCCTCTCCGGGCCGCTGTCCTGCCTCAACGAGGCCCGCTTCGGCATCGTCTTCGGGGCGCTCGGCGCGGCCCACGACTGCCTGCAGACCACGATCGAGTACGCCCGCAGCCGGCAGATCTTCGACCGGCCGCTCGCCGCGTACCAGGCGACCCAGCTCAAGCTCGCCGACATGGGCCTGGAACTGGGCAAGGGGCTGCTGCTGGCGCTGCACATCGGCGCGCTCAAGGACGCCGGCACGCTCGACCACCGGCAGATCAGCCTCGGCAAGCTCAACAGCGTACGGGAGGCCATCGCCATCGCCCGCGAGTGCCGGGCCGTCCTCGGCGCGGCCGGCATCACCCTCGACTACCCGGTGATGCGGCACGCGGCGAACCTCGAATCCGTGCTCACCTACGAGGGCACCTCCGAGGTGCACCAGCTCATCGTCGGGCAGGTGCTGACCGGTCACTCCGCCTTCCGCTGAGACACCCGGGAGGGCCCGTCGGGGCAGCGCCGACGGGCCCCTCCGCAGCGGCCGGCTCAGACGATCCGGAGATTGGCCATCATGCCCATCGCGCTGTGGTCGACCATGTGGCAGTGGTACGGGTAGACACCGCGCCAGGTGTCGAAGGTGGCCTGGAGCCGGACCGGCTGGCCGGGCCAGACGACCACGGTGTCCTTCAACCCGGACTCGGTGGGGTCGGCCGGACCGTCGCCCCGGCCGAGCACCCGGAACTGCACCAAATGCATGTGAAAGTTGTGGGGCATGAAGACGTTGCCGTTCGTCACCGTCCACTCCTCGGTGCTGCCCCAGGCGACGGTGGTGTCGATCCGGTTCGGGTCGAAGACCTTCCCGTCGATGTACGCGCGGTGCCCGGTGCCCGGCTCGTCCATCCGCAGCTCGATGGTGCGCCGCACGGTCGGCGTCGGCAGCGGCGGAAGGGAGCGCAGCCGCTGCGGCACCGAGCTGCGGTCCCGCCCCCGCGCCGGTACGACGTCGAAGCGCATCACGGAGCCGACCTGCTCGAACGGGCCCGGCCCCATCAGGTTGTGCAGCACCACCGAGGTACCCGGTTGGTAGCGGGAGAAGTCGACCACCACCTCCAGCCGTTCGCCCGGCGAGAGCAGCACGTACGGCACGGTGACCGGAGCCTCCAGCAGGCCGCCGTCGGAGCCGATCACCGTGATCTCCCCGGCGTCGGCGAGCTGGAGCAGGAAGAACCGCAGGTTGCTGGAGTTGACCAGCCGGAACCGGTAGCGACGGGCCTGCACCTGGAAGCGCGGCCAGGGCCGGCCGTTGACCAGGATGGTGGTCCGGTTGTCCGCGTCGTCCATCGTCCAGACCAGTTGGGCGTCGGCGTCCAGGTGCGCGTCACGCAGCACCAACGGGACGTCGAACTGGCCGCCGGGCAGCGGCAGCGCCGCCTCGGTGCGGTCGGTGAGCAGGTAGAGGCTGGACAGGCCCCGGTAGAGGTGCTCAGCCTCCATGTGGTGGGTGTGGTCGTGCATCCACAGCGTGGCGTGCGTCTGCCGGTTGGGGTACGTGTAGACCCGCTCCCCGCCGGGCGGGATCGTGGCGGTGCCGGAGCCGTCGTCACCGGGCGCGGTGGCGCCGCCGTGCAGGTGCACCGCCGTCGGCATGTCCAGCCGGTTGCGCTGACGGACCACCACCCGCCGGCCTGAGGTGGCACGGATCGTCGGGCCGGGCAGATCGCCGTTGTACGTGTACACCTCCGTACGGGTGCCCGGCAGGATCTCCAGCCGTCGGCGGTGCATGGTGACGGAGTAGTAGTCGGTGGTGGCGGTCCGCAGCACCGGTCGCAGGGTCTGCGGCACGGTCAACGGGACGGTGAACGGGGTCAGGGTCTGGCTTCCCACCCGGACGGGCCGCGCCGCAGCGGGGGCCGCGTTGGATCGCCCGGCGAGGCTGACCAGGCCACCGGTCACGCCGAGGAAACCTGAGGCCGCGCCGAGACGCAGCAGTTGACGACGAGTGGACACTAGTCCCTCCCTAGGAGCCGCGCGGTGGTCCCGGTCAACCGGAGATCCGAAGACGTCGGCGGTTGTCCCAGACTTCGATGATGTCGGAGACGCGGGAGTGCGGTCACCCCTGAAAATGACCCCCTGAGACCGGACAACTCCCGCGAATTCGCTGGCCGGACGGGGTCGGCCCCAGCCCGACGGGGTCCCGGTCGGGGCTTCCGTGGGCTGCCCTCGTACGGCCCGCGACGTCACCGGAGCGCAGGGCTACCATCCACACTCGACGGTCCTCGCGGTCGACGCTTCCGTACGGGCCGCGCGGAACGGGTGCGAAGGACACCACCGAGTACGTTCCCGATCGAGGAGAACCCGTGACCGACCAGCAGCCCGGCCCCGACCAGGCCAGCGCGCCGCCGCAGCCCGGCCCCGACCACACCGTTGCGCCACAGCCCGACGCCGACCACGGCGTCGTACCGCAGCAGGCCCCGGGTCCGGCGATGCCGCCCGGCTTCGTCCCTACCGACGGTCCGTTCCCGCCCGGCGGGCCTGCTCCGGGTCCGCTCGCGGCGTACCGGGTGCCGCTCGTCGCGGCGGGCGCGGTGGTGGCCCTGCTCCTGGCGGGGGTCGTCGGCACCGCCATCTACCAGGCGGTCAAGGAGGATTCCGGCATCACCGCCTGCAAGGCGATGGCCGCTGGCAGCGAAGGGAAGGAGACGTTGGGTGACGGTGACGACGAGCTCAGCGAGGCCGAGTACCGCGAACTACGGGAGCAGTTCGCCGACTCCGACCACGAGAAGATCCGGGAGCACGGGACGGCCCTGGTCGACATCGTGTGGGAGGTGTCGAGGATGAAGGGCGACGAGGCGGCCGGCGCGCTCGCCTACATCGGCCCGATGAGCACGCACATGACCGGCCTGAAGACGGCCTGTGCGAACGAGGGCGTCCAGATCAACCTGAACTGACCGGCCCCGCCCCGGTCGCGGAAACCGGTTGGTCACCTTCGGACGGTCGTTGGTAGTGTCCGGCCCGGCTGAAGGGAAGATCGGCATGGCGAAGCTCAACCAGATCATCGCGGTCACCAAGGGCGTGAAGGCCCAGACCGCCCGGGAGTTCACCGAGGCACAGCGCAACGTCCAGAAGGCGCCGATGCTGTCCGGCATCTCCCGCAGCTACCAGCCGAAGGACGAGGAGGGCGAGCAGCTTCCGCCGGAGTCGACCCGGGTGCAGGTGTCGGCCACCGACGTGATCGGCGAGGTGTCGACGTCGCTGACCCGGCTCTTCGACCTGGTCCTCACCCAGGATGTGGCGAACACCCGGGCGAAGGCCGACGTGGTGGTGGACGGCCGGACGATCCTCGCCGACGTGCCGGTCACCTACCTGCTCTTCCTGGAGAAGCAGCTGGTCGACCTGTACGCCTTCGTCGACAAGCTGCCCGTGCTGGACCCGGCCGAGACCTGGACGTTCAACGACGCCGCCGGGGCGTACGCCTCGGACCCGGTCAAGACGGTGCGCAGCCGGAAGGTGATGCGCAACCACGTCAAGGCCGAGGCCACCGAGAAGCACCCGGCCCAGGTCGAGGTGTACACCGAGGATGTCCCGGTCGGCTACTGGACCACGGTCAAGCTCTCCGGTGCCCTGCCCGCGACCCGGGTCAAGGAGTTGCGCGAGCGGGTGGCGAAGCTCCAGCAGGCCGTCAAGTTCGCCCGCGAGCAGGCCAACATGACCGAGGTGGAGGACCAGAAGGCCGGCGAGCGGGTGTTCGGCTACCTGTTCGGGTAGCCTTTCAGACTCCCTCCGTGGGAGCGCGGAGGGACGCGCGCGAGCGCGAAAAGCTGAGCCTGAAACGTCAGACTGAACGGGACGTGTGATCAGTGCAGGTTCGAGTCCTGCCCCCGGCACCCGGGCCGGGGTAGCCCAACTGGCAGAGGCAGACCGTCCGGTAAAACTCAGACTCTCGCTCCAGACTCAGCATTACCGCCGATCGTCGGATGGAGCAGCCGTGGAAAGGGTTCGTGGAGTGTAGGTTCGAATCCTACCCGCGCCTCTCTTCGTGGCGCGGTAGCCCAATGGTAGAGGCGACGACTTTCAAACTGACCCACGGCTTTAAACGCATCCGGCGTGTGAAGTGGGCGGAAACCTGGAACCCCCGGCTTGGGTAGGCCGGGGGTTCCGCTGTTTCCGGTGGGCGTCAGGATGCGGGATCGGGTGGGGCAGCGGCTCCTGCGCCGGCCAGCGCGAACTGCCGGTGGATCCATTCCTTCCCCTCGGCGGCGATTCCCTCCAGGACGTGTACGGTCCGCCGCACGCCCGAGGCGTCGAGCACCACCCCGGACAGCAAGCGGACGTCCTCACCGGGCTCCGGCCGCTCGGCGTCCTCGTCGGAGAGCGGGACCTCGATCATGTCCCCGCCGACCAGTCTGAGGGTGACGTGCCGAGGATGCCCGACGTCGGAGGCGACGACGCGGACGTGGGAGACCGCCTCGAACCGGTAGTTCATCCGTTCCGGCCGGCTGAACAGGATCCGCTCGAAGTCGAGTTCGGCGCTCGCCTGCCGCACCCCGTCCCGGGTCAGCAGGAAGAGCAGGATCCGGTAGCGGGAGTAGCGCCACGGGCCGTACCGGACCCGGGCCCGCTTCCGGTTCGCCGGGGCCGGCGCGTCGACGAAGGCGTGCGCGATCACGTCACTCGGCTTGAGCTGGTAGTGCCGCAACGTCTCGTCCATGAGGAGTTTGCGGTCGCACTCCAGCCACGCCGCCATCTCGGTGTCGTCAGGCTTGTCGGCGAGTTTGGCGCACCACCGCTGGAAGGCCGCCTGCCGGTCGGCCAGCCGGCGCTCGCGGTCGAGCAGGTCGGCGGCGTGGCGGCGCTCCTCGACGAGGATGTGCAGCCAGGTGCGTGCCGCCACGGCTCCACCCCCGAGCAGCAGGACGAGGGTGGTGAGACCGGCCAGCGGGGCCACGGCCATCGCGGCGGCGGCGGTCCAGAGTCCACCGACGCCCAGGGCGGCCAGCCCGAGGGCGGCGGCGGTGCCGTTCCCGGGCCTGGCGTGCTGGTCGTCCTGCCGCGAGAACAGGGTGCCCCGCTCCCAGCGGGACCGGACGTCACTGGCCAGGTAGCGGATCAGCCAGGCCACCTGAGGCGCGGTGACCCGCTGCTCACGGTAGATCTCGACGACCTCGTCCCGGAGCTCCTTCCGGATGCCCGCGGTCCGCTGCATCCAGGTGTGCCGGTCCTGGCCGTAGGGGAGGTAGCGGGCGAAGTAGTGCTGGAAGAGGTTGTCCACCTGGTGGGTGAAGCCACCGGGTGGCGGCTGCTGCGTCCGGTGCCAGGGGCGGTGGTCGTGTCCCGACGCCGAGGACCGGTACGCGCGTACGCCCCATTCGCGGCCCTGCCACGCCGCGACGTAGCCGCCGCCGGCCGCGACCAGCCAGGCGACGGCCGCGCCGACCGCGCCGTGCTGGACGAGGATCCATCCCAGGTGGAGCGCGGCGGCGGCGAACACGCTGGTGGCGACCCAGGCCAGCAGGTGTGCCCCCGGCTGGGTGGCGTTCGGGGGTACCGGCGCCACCCGTGGCCCCGCCGGTACCGGCTGGAAGAACTTCCACACCCGCTGCTGGCGGTCGGCGGCCAGCCGCCGGGTGAGGACCCGGCTGATCTCCAACCGCCACAGCTGGTCCTGGAGCGGTCCGTCGATGACCAGGTGGAGATGGCGGAGGATCTTGTCGTGCTGGTCGGGCGGGAGCCGGTCGAGGTCCTTCAGGAGCGGCCCGTGGTCGGCGTTGGGCGTGCTCACCGCGTCGAGCAGCCGGTGGACGATCCGGAGTCCCTCGGCGTACTCGTCGTCGTCGCGGACGGGCTGGCTCCGGGCGGCCCGGAGCGCGGTCGTGTCCTGCGTCGCGAGGTCGTGCAGACTCCGGTCACTGAGCAACGCGAGGAACCAGTGGAATCGGACCTTGCTCGTCCCGTGCCCGGCCGCGATCACGTGCTCGAAGAGGAGCCGCGCCCGGGTCGGGATGCCGCCGGCGAGGCAGCGCACCCCGGTCTGGTACTTCTTCTCCGGCGGGTCGTCCGGCGCGACCTGGTAGAACGAGACCTCGTGCACGGTGTGCGCCTGGAACCCGACCGTGGCCGAGCCGTCCGCGACGTTTGTGGCGGACGTGAAGTCGTCGTTCACGAGCGCCCCCGGAGCAGCACGATGACCTCGGCCAGTCGCGCGGAGAGCGCCGGCACGTCGTCGACCAGGCCGCGCAGCCGACGGAGCGCGACGATCGCCTCCCCGCCACCGGGCACGCCGTCGACGGCCCTGGTGGCGATCTCGACCTCGGCCTCGGCCGCCGCGTAGGTGGCCTCGTCGACCTCACCGGCCCGGTGGGCCTCCTTGAGCTGGCTGCGCAGCGCGGCCAGCTCCGCGTCGAGGTCGGTGGGGCGGGGAGAGGCCCCGTCGCCGACCTGGACCGGGCCGTGGACGTGTCCTGCCTGGAAACCGACCCGGGCGTTTCCCTTCGCGATGTTGCGCACCGTGCTGCCGTTCATCTCCGTGGCTCCCTCCGGTCGGGACTGTTCCTCGTCGCGGCTGATCTCCTCGGCCAGCGCGGTGGCGAACGCGGTCGCGTTCGCCACCGCCCGTGGCTGCCAGCGGATGCCGTCGGTCGCCGCCTTGGTGCCGTCGGCCCGGTCGCTGACGCCCCGGACGACGACGACCGGGAGGGCGTTGTTCAGGTGGGCGGCCTGGGCCACGCCCGCCGCCTCCATCTCGATGGCCAACGCGTCGTTGTAGTGCTGCCGCACCCAGCGTGCCTGCTCCGAGATGCTGGAGTCCTGCACCACCTCCCCGGCGGCGATGGGTCCGAAGTGAACCCGGGGCGGTGTCGTGTCGGCGGGTAGCCGCCGCTGCCAGGTCCCCGCGCGGGAGAGGTGCCGGGCGATCTGGTCGGGCCCGTGGGCGATCTCCCAGACCCGGGGGCGGGCCTTGAGGCCGTCGTCCTCGCTGGTGCCGCCGTGGTAGGCGTAGACGTGGGTGGCGACCACCACGTCGCCGAGCGCGATGCTCGGGCGGAGGCCACCGGCGACCCCGACGAAGATCACCGCCTTCGGGCGGAACACGGCGATGGCCCGTTCGGCCAGGACGGCGGCAGGGTGGTTGCCCTTGCCGACGAGTCCCAGGACCACGCGGCACCGCCCGCCCGCGAGCTGTCCGATCTCGAACCGGGTACCGGCGGCGTGCCGGTGCAGGCGCAGGTCGGACAGGGTCCTGCGGACCGCCTCGTACTCCAGGTCCAGGGCGGTGAGGAACACCACCGGACGTTCGTTCATGGGTTCTCCTCGTCTCGTTCACGGTCGTGAAGGTGCGCCGGCCGAGGGGCGGGCGGGGAAGGCCGGCCCGTTGCCGGGTGGGGCGTGTGCTGCCACGGGACGGGGTCGGTGGACTCGTCCGGTCACCGCGTGGGGCGACGACGGGGAACGTCGACCCGACCACCGCCGTGCAGCCACCATAGATTTAATGTCACTCTGACGTAAAGTCTAGGCGGTGTTGGTCTTCGTCACGATGTGTGAATTCGGGTACGACCCGTCGTGCGGGTCACCGCCCCGGAACGGAGGGTCGGTCGGGTATAGGGGCCAGTCGGCAGGTCAACCGACCAGGCGGCGTTCCCAGGCCCAGGCGGCGATCTCCACCCGGTTGCGGGTGCCCAGCTTCGTCTGCACGCTGCCCAGATGGGTCTTGACCGTGCCGACGGTGATGAAGAGTCGGGCGGCGATCTCGGCGTTCGTCGCGCCCCGCGCCACCAGCCTCACCACCTCCAGTTCCCGGGGGGAGAGGCTGGTCTCGCCCGGGCGCGGGGCGGCCGGTGGGTTCAGGTGCGCCAGCAGCCGTACCGTGATCGACGGGCTGATCAGGGCGTCCCCGGAGACGGCCGCGCGCAGCGCCTCGACCAGCAACGCCGGGCCGGAGTCCTTCAGCAGGAAACCGCACGCGCCGTTGCGCAGCGCCTGGTGGACGTACTCGTCGAGGTCGAAGGTGGTCACCACGACCACCCGGACCGGGTCGGCGACCCCGGGGCCGGCGAGCAGGCGGAGCGCCTCCAGCCCGTCCATCCGGGGCATCCGGATGTCCAGCAGGACGACGTCCGGCCGGAGCCGACGGGCCAGCTCGACCGCCTCGACGCCGTCGGCCGCCTCGCCGACCAGCGTCATGTCCGGCTGCGCGTCGATGATCATGCCGAAGCCGGTCCGGACCATGGCCTGGTCGTCGGCGACCAACACCCGGATCACCGGCTGCGGCCCGCGTCCACCGGCAGCGCCATGTCCACCACCCATCCTCCGTTAACGCCCGGACCGGCGGACAACCGGCCGCCGAGCGCGCCGACCCGCTCGGTGAGGCCGACCAGACCGAATCCGGGTCGCTCCCGGGTCCGCCCGGGGCGCTGCCCGCGTCCGTCGTCGCCGACCCGCACCAGCAACCAGTCCGGGGTACGGGTCACGTGCACCTCCACCCGCCGCGCCCCGGTGGCGTGTTGCCGGATGTTGGTCAGCGCCTCCATCACCACCCGGTACGCCGAGGATGTCACCTCGACCGGCAGGTCATCGAGGTGCCCCTCGGTGTGCAGGTGCGCCCGGACGTCGCCGGTGCCGGAGAAACTCCCCACCAGCTCCGGCAACTCGGCCAGACCGGCCAGCGGGGCCAGCGGCGCGTCCGGTGACGCGTCCTGCCCGCGCAGCACCCCCACCATCCGGCGCATCGCCGTCATGGTCTCCGCGCCGGCCCGTTCGATCTGCTCCAGGGCGGCCACCGCCCGCTGCGGGTCCCGCTCGGCGACGTACCGGGCCCCCTGCGCCTGCACCACGATGCCGGTGACGTGGTGGGCGATGAAGTCGTGCAGGTCCCGGGCGAACTCGGCGCGCTGCTCCGCGCGTACCGTGTCGAGTTGGCGCTCCCGGGCGGTGGCCGCCATCCGGAAGTACATGCCGGCGGTGGCGCTGCCCGCCGCGAGCAGCGCGTAGCCCATCGCGACGACCGGGTACGCGCCGGTCGTCGCGACCCGCAGCGGCAGCAGCGACACGGCCAGCCCGGTCACCGTGACCAGCGCCAGCGCCGGCCCCGGGGCGGCCCGGCGGGCCACCACGAAGACGACGCCGAGCAGTCCGACCGACTCGGCCAGCCCCCAGAAACCCGACGCGCTGCGTGCGTCCCAGCCGCCCGGCAGCGCGGGTCCACCGTTCAGGAGGAGACGTCCGAACGTGGTGGCCAGCGAGGCGGCCACCACCACGGCGGCGGCGACCGGCAGCAGCCGGGAACGCTGCCGGTGCGCGGGCAGCCACACCGCCGCGGTGGCCACCGCCAGCGCCACGTGCCAGAGGACGGCCAGCAGGCCGGCGTCGCCGGAGAGCACGAAGAAGCCGCCGCTGAGCACGTCGAAGACGCCGAGCAGGGCCATCGCCGCCAGGGCCGCCACCTGCGCGGCCGGGCGTCCCCAGGCGTCCACTCGCTCCATCATCGTGACCCACGGTAGCCGCGAGTCAGGGGCGGGGGATCTGCCGAAAGTCGGACCCCGTACCGCCGGGTCCTGCCTCCGGGCGGATGTGCCGGCCGGGCCCGACCCGCGACGCTGGCCGGACACGTCCAGCACAGGAGGAGAGCATGACGACGCACCCCACCCGGACGGCCGCCGTCGCGGCCGTCGACGTGGTCAAGGTGTACGGCCGGGGCGAGACGGCGGTACGCGCCCTCGACGGCGTGTCGGTGGGGTTCGGCCGGGGACGGTTCACCGCGATCATGGGACCGTCCGGGTCCGGCAAGTCCACCCTGATGCACTGCCTGGCCGGGCTGGACACGGCCACCTCCGGCCAGGTGCTGCTCGGCGGCACCGACCTGACCCGGCAGAGCGACCGGGTGCTGACGCGGGTCCGCCGGGAGCGGATCGGGTTCGTCTTCCAGTCGTTCAACCTGCTGCCGCAGCTCACCGCCGAGCAGAACGTCACCCTGCCGCTCGACCTGGCCGGCCGCGACGTCGACCGCGAGCTCCTCGACCACCTGGTGGGGGTGCTGGGGCTCGGCGACCGGCTGGCACACCGACCGAGTGAGCTCTCCGGCGGCCAGCAGCAGCGGGTGGCGCTGGCCCGTGCCCTGGTCTCCCGTCCGGAGGTGGTCTTCGCCGACGAGCCCACCGGCAACCTGGACTCCCGCTCCGGGGCGGAGGTGCTCGGCTTCCTGAGCAGCTGCGTGCGGACCCTCGGGCAGACCGTGGTCATGGTCACCCACGACCCGGTGGCCGCCGGGTACGCCGACCGGGTGGTGCTGCTCGCCGACGGCCGGATCGCCGGTGACCTCGACCGTCCCGACGGCGCCACGATCAGCGCGGCCCTGCGTGACCTGGCCGGTGCCCGGTGAGCCGGGGCAACACCGTGCTGCGCACCCAGCTCGGTGACGCCGCCCGCCGTCCGGCCCGGCTGCTCCTGATGGGGCTGGCCATGGTCATCGCGGCGTTCGTGGCCTTCGGCACCGTCCTCGCCGAGGAGATCGCCGAGCGTACGGTGCTCGGCCGGCTCAGCGGCACCCCGGCGGCGGCCGACGTGGTCATCGGCCCCGGCGACGAGGAGGGGGCCACGACCCGCGCGCTCGCCGCCGCCCGGCAGGTGCCCGGGGTCGCCGAGGCGGTCGGCCGGACCGACGTGTACGTCGAGATCGACGGCCAGCGGGGTACCGGGTTCTCGCTGCTGGCCGACCCCGGTGCCGGTCCGCTCGCCACGGTCCGCGTGCTGCGGGGCGAATATCCGGACGCACCGGGCGAGATCGCGGTCAGCGAACGGACCGTCGACCGGCTCGACCTGCCGGTCGGCGCGACCGTACGGGTCACCAACGGGATCTCGGAGCAGCCGGTCCCGCTCACCGTCAGCGGGGTGCTGGCGGTGCCGGAGGACAGCGGCGAGCTGGCGTACACCTCGGACGGCGAACTCTCCCGCCTGGCCGGGCACGACGGCCTGACGCAGGTGGAGGTGCGGTTCGCCCCCGACGCCGACCCGGCGGCGGTCCGCGTCGCTGTGGAGAAGGCGGTCACCGGCACCGGACACGAGGGCAGCACGCCGGTGCTCGCCTCAGGTGAGGAGGCCCGGCTCGCCGAAGCCGAGGCGGTCAGCGAGCGGGTGCACGACCTCTTCGCCGTGATCGCGATGTTCGTGGCGACCGCCGTCGTGGCCGCCACGCTGGTCGCCACCTCCACGTTCCGGATCGTCTTCGCCCAGCGGATGCGGCAGCTCGCCCTGCTCCGGGCCGTCGGCGCCGACCGGTCCCACCTGTTCCGCGCGCTGGTCGCCGAAGGGGCGTTCACCGGACTGCTCGCCGGCACGACCGGCGTGCTGGCCGCCGCCGGCCTCGGGTACGCGGTCCCGCTGGTGCTGCGGGGCCTCGGCCGGGAGGTCGCCTCGCCGGGCCGCCCGGTCGGCGCGGCGGTCGCCGTGGTGCTCGGCACCGTGCTGGTCGCCGTGCTCGCGGTCGTTGCCCCGGCGGTCACCGCGGCCCGGGTCGCGCCGCTGGAGGCGCTGCGCACGGCCAGCACCACCGCCGCCCAGCGCGGGGTCAACCGGCTGCGCGCGGCGGTGGGGATCCTCGCCGTCGTCGGCGCGGCGCTGGTGTTCCTCACGGTGCTGCGCCGGCTGCCCGGGCCGGAGACGCAGGGCCACGACCCGATGCGGCTGCTGCTCCTGATCGTCGCCTCCGGCACCCTGGCGTACGCGGCCCTGGTGGCGCTCGGGCCGGTGCTGGTCCGGCCGCTGCTGGCCACGGTCGGGTGGCCGCTGCGCCGGCTCGGTCCGGTCGGCCGGCTGGCCGTCGGGGGCGTCGGGGGAGCGCCGCGCCGGGCCGCCGCGGTGAGCGTGGTCGTCGCCCTCGGCGTCACCCTGATCGCCGGGGCGCTGGTGGGCAGCGCCTCGCTCACCGCGCTGTCCAAGCGGGAACTGGCCGGGATGGCCCCGGGCGACCTGCACGTCGCGGCGAACTCCGACAGCGGCGGCGGGTTCCTCCCGGACGGGTTCGTCGAGCGGGTGCGCGGGGAGAAGGCCCTGACCACCGTGGTGCCCTACCGGGGCGTGTCCGGGGTGACCGTGGCCGACGGGCAGGTCGAGGGACTGCTCGCCGTCGACCTCGATCTGCGCGCGCTCTCCACCTGGAAGGACTTCGGGGCTGCCGCCGGTTCCCTGGACGACCTGGGCCCCGGCCGGGCGGTGCTGCTCTCGCACTACGCCGAGGCGGCCGGGGTGCGGCCGGGGGAGACGCTGACCCTGACCCTGGGCGGCCGTACGGTCGACCTGCGCCTGGCAGCCACCCTGGACAACACCCCGGTCGACGCGGGCATCCTGCTCGACCCGGCCGACCTGGACCGGCTCGGCGTGCCGGCGCGGCCCACCGCGCTGCTGGCCGACCTGGCCACCGACGGGGAGGATGCCCGGACGGCGGCTCTGAAGACGCTGCGGACCCTCGGCGGAGGGAACGTGGCGGTCCAGGTGCTCGCCGACGCCCGCGACGACGCCGACGGTGACCTGCGGGAGATCTTCCGGGTGATGCTCGCCCTGCTCGGGCTGACCGTGATCGTCTCCGTGGTCGGGGTCGGCACCACCACCGCGCTCTCCGTGGTGGAACGCATCCGGGAGTCCGGACTGCTGCGGGCCGTCGGCATGTCCCGGAACCGGCTCCGGGCGATGCTCACCGTCGAGGCAGGTCTGTACGGGCTGCTCGGCGCGGTGATCGGTCTGGTGCTGGCGCTGCCGTACTCCTGGCTGACGATGGCCGCCCTCGGGGAGAGCGTGCCGGTCGAGTTCCCGGCCGGACGGCTCGCGCTCGTGGTGCTGACGTTGGCGGCGGCGACGGCGCTCGCCGGCCTGCTGCCCGCCCGCCGCGCCGCCCGGGTCAGCCCGGTCGCCGCCCTCGGCGCCGGCGACTGACCGGATCCGTTGCGCTGGTTCGCCGAATCTGCGGTGTCGCTTCGCCGCGATGCCGCGGATTCGGCGGAACGGAGCGGCGGAGAGGTGCCGTTGACGGGGTTGAATGCCGTCGGTAGCCTCCTCCCGATCAACAGAGACATATGTCGATGGGGGCGTCCGGTGAATCCTCTCCGACCACGCGGGGCGCTCGTCGCCTTCGTGGCCACCGTCCTGGTCGCGGCCACGGCGACCGCGAGGCCCGCCGTGGCCGTACCCGGGGACGACCGCGTCTCCGTCCTGGCGAGCACGTCCACCTTCCCGCTGGCCGACCCCGACACCGTGCTGGCGAAGGACGGCTCGTACGTCACGTACGGCACCACTGTCGGTGCCGGGAAGGGTGCGCGCTGCGGCGCGACCGGCAAGCTGTACGTGCCCGTCCTCGTCCACGGCTCCGGCAGTAGCGTGGGAATGGCGAACTGTGCGTCGGACGACGCCCTCCCGTCCGGCCCGGGTACCTGGGCCGAGCCGGAGAGCGCGATCTGGGCGCCCGGCGTCGCGCGCTTCGGCGATCGGTTCTTCATGTTCTACACGGCCTCCCGGAAGGGCTCCGGCCAGAAGTGCATCGGCCGGGCCGTCTCCACCAACGCTCGTGGCCCCTTCCAGAACCAGGGCGGTTGGGCCTGCCCCGACGGAGGTCGGTGGGCGATCGACGCGAATCCCTTCGTCGCCGGCGGGAACCTGTACGTGACCTACCGGGACGATGCCATCGCGACGGGTGCGGAGACCGGCATCTCCACCGTCCGGACCGACAGCGAGGGCCGGGCGATCTGGGATACCCGGCGGGACATGCTCAAGAGCACCGACATCACCTGGGACACCGCCAAGACCAGCGGCGGCACCCACGTCGTCGAGAACCCGTCGATGTGGAAGGCCGCCGACGGGAACTGGTACCTGATGTACTCGGGCAACAACTGGGACAGCCCCCGGTACGCGACCGGCATCGCGAACTGCGGTACGACCCCGTTGCCCGGCTCCCGCTGCACGCCGATTCGGGACGGTGTCACCCGCCCCTTCTTCGGCTTCACCGGCGAGGCCGGGCTCGACCCGTACCGTGGCCTCCCCGGCAACCACCGGGGCCCCGGCGGGATGGACGTCTTCAGCGCCGCCGACGGCACCGACCGCGTGGTCTGGCACTGGTGGGACGGCGAGACCCGGTTCCCCATGACCGGCGTGTTCACCCGCTCCTCCTCCGGCTTCCTCGTCTCGTAGCGGCGGTACCGCACGCGCCGCGCAGCCGGCCGATCCGGACCGCACCACCGTCCGAACCTCCGCCCGAAGGAGATCCATGAAGCCCATCAGCAGACGACGGGCCCTCGGCATCGCCGGTGGGGCCGCCCTTGCCGGTGTCGCGGGAGCCCTCAGTGTCGCCGCGCCGTCCGGTGCGGCGACCGCCTGGCGCAACCTCGGCGTCGTCACCGCCAACATCGGCCGTGACAATCTCGGCCAGCGTGAGGCCGCGATCATCGCCGTCCGGAACGCTCTCACCATGGAGGGCGCCGCAGACCGTCCGCTCGTCGGTTGGCAGGAGATCGGCGAAGGTGACGGCGACGAGAAGGAGAAGGGCTGGATCAACCAGCACTTCGGCCCGAACTACCAGAACCTGCACCTGAACAACGCCGGCCACCGCGTCCCGATCTCCGCGCCCACGGCGTACAACGTGCTCGCCCAGCGCGTCACGCACGTGCATCCCGGTAAGGAGGGCGTCTCACCGAACCGCGTCATCTCCGAGGTTCTCCTGGCCGCGGCCGACGACCCGGCGCTCCAGTTCGCCTTCGTCAACACGCACTTCGTCGCGGGCGCCTACAACGGCAGGGAGGACCCGTACGAGGACTGGCGTCGCACCATGTGGGGCGACCACTTCCGGATCCTCCGGGACACCGTCATCGAGCACTGGCGCACCCGCGGCTACCCGGTGATCTGGACCGGTGACGTCAACCGCGACCCGATGCCGCTGCTGTACCCGAACAAGGAGACGCGGGCCTTCGCCTCCGGCATCGACCAGATCGGCTGGATCGAGGGCACGAACGGCGTCCAGATCCAGCTCCGCAACACGAAGGTCGTTCCGATGAACGTCGACAGCCACAACGCCCGGGTGGCCGTGCTCCAGCTCCGCCGGGTCTGATCCACCAACGCTGGACGCGTGAACGCCCGCCGTGCGGGCGGGCGTTCACGCGGCGGTAGCCCTGGCGCTGACACCGGGGCTACCGCTGCGGGAACGAGACCGGTCGCGGCTCGTGCCCGGTGCGGGTCGGTCAGGCGGCGGGCACCGGCTCCGGGTCGGTGGCGCGCTGGCCGGCGGTGCTGCTGCGCTGCGCGGCCCGGCCCCAGACGCGTGGGCCGATCAGGTTCAGCGCGGCGGGCATCACCAGCAGTCGGATGACCACGGCGTCGAGGGCGACCGCGATGCCGAGGCCCAGGCCGAGCTGCTGGACCACGCTGACCTTCGCCACCAGGAACGAGGCGAACACCGCCACCATGATCAGGGCGGCGCCGTTGACCAGGCCGGCGGTGTCGCGCAGCCCGTCGGTGACCGCCCCCTGGTGGTCGCCGTGCTGGACGAAGTGCTCCCGCATCCGCGAGATCATGATGACCATGTAGTCCATGCTGAGCCCGAACATGATGGCGAAGACCAGCGCCGGGGTGGTGCTGTCGATCCGCTGGCCGAGCCAGTTCTGACTGATCGCGGTGAGCAGGCCGAGGCTGGCCGCGACCACCAGCGCGTTGAGCGCCAACGCCAGCAGCGGCAGCAGCCACGAGCGGAACGCGCGGGCCAGCAGGGCGATGGTGATCAGCGCGACCGCGATGAGGATGGCCGGCAGCGTGTCGATCAGGATCTCGTCGAAGTCGACGCCGGTGGCGGTCGCCCCGGTCACCTGGACGCGTACCCCGTCCGGAACGGCGCCCGGCAGTTCGTCGCGCAGGTCGTGGATCAGGTCGTGGGCGGCGTCGCTGTCCGGGTCGGAGCCGGGGATCACCACGACCCGGCTGACCAGACGGTCCCCGTCGACTCCCCAGAGCTGGTCGAATCCGGCCTTCGCCTCGGGCGGCAGCGCCGCCGACTGGCCGCTCACCGCGGCGGTGACCGCCTCGGCGGGGAGCCCGATGCTGGTCACGTCGGTGACCGTGTCGATCCGCTGCTGTTCCCGGACCGTGCCGGCGACCGCGCGGACGGCGTCGAGGAGCGTCGCCGGCGACGTGTCCTCGGGCGCGCTCACGACGACCTGCACCGGGAAGAGGTTGCGGAACTCCAGCGCGGCCTGGAGCCGTTCGATGCCCTGCCGGGAGTCGGCGTCCTCGGGCAGGATGGTCGCGCTGGCCACCGGCGACTGGAGGCGGATGTCGGTCATCGGCCAGGCCATCACCCCGAAGATCGCCACCAGGACGGCGAGGGTCAGGGCGGGCCGGCGCTGGAGCCGGGTGAGCAGACCGGGTCCGCCCTGCGTGGTCCGCTGGGCGCGCGGCTTGAGCGACAGCCAGTTGATCCGCCGGCCCATCACCGTGAGCGCGGCCGGGAGCAGGCTCATCGACATGGCCAGGGCGACCAGGGTGACCACCACGCCCGCGATGGCCATGCTGCTGAACACCATGATCCGGGGGATGAAGAGAGCGAGTAGGGCCACCACCACGGCCAGGCCGCTGAAGAGCACCGCGTGTCCGGCGGTCCGCATCGCGGTGCGCAGCGCGGGGACGTACGTGTCGCCCGCGACCAGTTCGTCCCGGTACCGCTTGATGATGAAGAGCGAGTAGTCGACCGCGACGGCGATGCCGATCAGGGACACCGCGTTGGTGTAGAGAGTGGAGAGGTCGGTCATGAAGGTGATCAGGTAGCCGATCGCGGAGGCGACCACGAGCGCGAGCCCGGCCAGCACGATCGGCAGCAGCATCGCGCCGACCGAGCGGAACACCACCAGCAGGACGACGATCAGCAGTGGGAAGGCGATCATCTCGGCGGTGATGGCGTCCTTCTCGGACTGCACGCTGAGGTCGTAGTCGAGGGCCTGCGCGCCGGTGACGTGCACCTGGACGCCCCGGTCCCGCATCGCCCCGGCCATGCGCTCGCGCAGGCCGTCGATCTCGTGCTGGATCGTGGACTTGTCGACGCGGAACCCGAGCTGGAGGAAGGTGGTGTGCTTGTCCGGCGAGAGCCACTCCGGATCCTGCCGGTAGTCCTGCACCGAGGCCACGTGCGGGGTCTCCTCGGCCACCCGGTTCGCCTCGGCCAGTTCGGCGGTGACGTCACCGTCCGGTTTGGTCAGCACGACCTGGAGGCTCTCCGGGGCCTCGTCGAAGGTGCGTTCGATGACCTTCTGCCCGGCGGCGGCCTCGCCCCGGGGATTGTCGAAACCCCCGGCCTTCAACGCCCCGGTGAGCGCGATCATCAGGGGCACGCAGATCGCGGCGAGGACGACCCAGATCGCGATGACGGTTTTCGGACGGGCTATGGAGAACCGGACGACGGCGTTCACGGACGTTGTGCTCCCTGGTCGCTCTCGACAGGGCGACCGATCCACCCGATCGCCGTCCGGCAGGGTCTCGTGACTCACTCGCGGCGCACTCGAGCCTCACTGGAGTGATCTACAGGTAGTGACGCTACGTGTAGCGGCGCTCTGATCACCATGCACCCTGAGTGATCGTTGAGGAATCCTCGAGTGAGCCTTGAGTGATTCGCGAGTGGCCCGTCCAAGCATTCAACCCCGTTGCGGAGCCAGCACGGCCGAGGTCGCCAACCCCGGGAGTGTGTCGCCTCAGGGTGCTCCGACCGTCGCCGCGTCCACCTCCGAAGGCGTCCTTTTCGTTACGGATCGGAGATACCCACGTGCTCGGAAGACTTTGTGGGATACAGCAGCTTCGCTGCGACCTTATCACTTTTGGCGGGGAGGGACGATGATCGGTCTCGATGAACACGTGCGGACGCTCGTCGACGACCTGGTCGCCGTGAAGCCGACCCTGCGTCCCGAGGAGATCCGGCCGGAGTCGTCGATCACCCGGGACCTCGGCTTCGACTCGCTGGACCTGGTCGAGCTGGCCGCCCGCATCCGCGACGCGTACCCCGACTTCGACCTGCTGCGCTGGCTGGAGGACGCGATGTCCTCCGAGGTGGACAGCGTCGGATCGATGGCGGAGCTGCTGGCGCGCTCCGGTGCCGCCGGGGAGGAGAAGCGATGAGCTCGGCCTCCGCCACCCGCACCGACTACGTCGCCCTGGCCCACGAGCTGGCGCCGAAGTTCGCCGAGAACGCGGCGCGGCACGACCGGGACCTCACCTTCCCGCACGAGAACATGGCCGAGCTGGTCCGCACCGGCTACACCGCGATGACCGTGCCACCGGAGTTCGGCGGCGACGGGGCCAGCCTGGCCGAGCTCTGCGAGGCGCAGCAGGTTCTCGCCGGTGGCTGCGCGTCGACCGCCTTCGCGGTCAACATGCACGTCCACGGTCTCGCGATGATCGCCCGCCTCGGCGGCCCGAGCGCCGAGTGGGCCTGCCGGGCGGTGCGCGACGGCGCGGTGATCTCCGGCGGGTTCAGCGAGCCGGGCGTCGGCGGCAACTGGTGGCACCCGACCACGCGGGCCGAGGAGGTCGAGGGCGGCTACGTGCTCAACGGCCGCAAGGGCTTCTTCACCGGCTTCCCGGGGGCGACGCACCTCTTCCTCTCCGCCGCCACCATGGACGACCGGGGCCTGCCGCAGCCGATGGCCTTCCTGATCCCCAAGCCGGAGAAGGGCGTCCGGGTCACCGCCGAGTGGGACGCCGCGGGCATGCGCGCCACCGGTAGCCACTCGCTGGCCCTGGAGGACCTCTTCATCGACGAGAAGTGGATGGTGGGGGAGCTCGGCACGCTGCCGTTGCTGTTCATGTCCGGCGTGCACTGGGCCTGGTGCAGCTTCGCCTCCTGCTTCGTCGGCATCGCCCGCGCCGCCCTCGACCACGTGGTGCGCACCCAGCAGCAGCGCGTGATCAGCGTGATCGGCAAGCCCAACGCGCACCTGCCCGGCATCCAGTTCAAGGTCGCCGAGATGGCCGCCAGGGTCGCCGCCGCGCGGGCGCACCTGGAGGCCGCGATCCACGCCGAGCACGACGACGTGGACCCGCTTCGGCACTACGTCGACATGAGCGTCATGAAGACCACCGTCACCCGGCTCGCGCACGAGGTGGTCACCCTCGGCATGCAGGTGCAGGGTGGGTCCGGCCTGGCCTCCAGCGACCCGCTCCAGCGGATGTACCGGGACGTCGTCGCCGGCCTGCTGGTGCCGCCGGCCACCGACGTCGTCCTGGAGTGGGCCGGCAAGTTGGCCCTGGACGTGCCGATCTTCGCCGAGCCGCGCTGGGTCGGGTGAGCCGGATGACCACGACGACCAACGGGGAGACCACGATGTCGAGCGCGGGTGTGGGGGTGGCCGCCGACCTGGCGGCGGACTTCGAGAAGCGCCGGGCCGGCCGGGTGGACGCCGGTGACCTGGTCGGCGAGAACCTGGCCGCGCTCGACGCGGCCGGGGTCATCGCCGCCGCCGACGGCGACGGCGCGCATCGGCGGCAGGTGCTGCGTACCGTCGCGGGAGGCTGCGGGGCGACTGCCTTCGCCCTCGGCGCGGCGCTGGCCGCCGGGCGGGCCGAGGCGGTGCTGCACCACGCGGCCGTCCAGTTCGGCCTGGCCGAGCGGGCGTACGCGGTCGCGGTCGAGCGGGTGCGGCAGCTCGGCGACCTCGCCCGGCAGCCCGGCCCGCAGTTCGCGGTGGCCCGGATGCGCGGGTCGCTGGACACCATGACCGCGCTGCTGGACCGGCAGGCCGGCCGGGCCGTCGGGGACGACGCCGCCGCGCTCGCCGAGGCGTGCACCGCCGGGCTGTACGTGGCCGGCGAGGCCGAGGCGGTGGTCTCCGCCGCGTACGACCTGGTCGACGCCGACGCGGCGGCGCGGATCGGCCAGATCTGGCACGACCTGAAGGCCACCGCGCCACCGGTGCCCGGAGCGCTCGCCCGGGAGCTGGTCGGCAAGGCCGCCTTCGGCATCGACCCGGCCGCGACCCCGAGGTGGGTGTGATGGCGGGCAACGACCGGCACCTGGCCGCGCTCGACCCGGACGCGGTCGCGATCGACAACGAGTACTACCACGAGGTCGGCGACTCCTGGTGGGACGCGAGCGGCCCGCTGCGCGCGCTGCACGACATGAACCCGGCCCGGGTGGCCTACTTCGACGCAACCGCCCGGCGGGCGTTCGGCGCGGACCGCTCGCGGGTGCGGGTGCTCGACGTCGGCTGCGGTGGCGGACTGGTCTCCGAGCGGATGGCCGCGCTGGGCTATCCGGTCACCGGCGTCGACCTCTCGGCCGGCTCGATCGAGACCGCCCGGCGGCACGCCTCGGCCAGCGGTGTGACCGTGGACTACCAGGTCGGCTCGGCGTACGAGTTGCCGAAGCCGGACGGCGCGGTCGACCTGGTGGTCGTCTCGGACGTGCTGGAACACCTGCACGACCTGCCCGGCGCGGTGGCCGAGATCGCCCGGGTGCTGCGTCCCGGCGGGATCGTCGTCTTCGACACGATCAACCGGACGGTGGCCAGCTACCTGAAGGCGATCGTGCTCTCCGAGAAGATCCTCAAGATCATCTATCCGGGCACGCACAACTGGAAGATGTTCATCCGCCCGGACGAACTGCGCGCGGTCTTCGCCGGGCACGGCCTCGATCTCACCGAGATCAAGGGCCTGGAGCCTATGGCCCCGCCGCACAAGCTCGTCCCCGCCACGCTGCGCGGCCGGGCGGTCGGCCCCTTCCACCTCACCCCGTCCACCGCCGTGAGCTACATCGGCCAGGCCGTCAAGTCCCAGGAGAGCTGACACATGGTTTGGATCAGGACCAAGACCAGGCGCGACACGGTCATCCGCACCAGCCGCGACGAGCTGCGCAAGGTGATGCTCGACATCGTCGGCACCGGAAAGCTCATGCCGGGGGTGGAGGAGCTGTCCCAGGTCGGCGACGACCTCTACCACTACCGGCTCGCCGAGGTCTCCAACGGCGTCGTCCGGTTCACCCCCGAGTACACCGCCCGGTTCGACACGTCCGACCCGGACGCGATCACCTGGGAGCCGGTGGGCGAGTCCAACTTCCGTTCCTGGGGCACGTTCCGGATCACCGACGGCCCGACCCCGGACGAGCAGGTGCTGGAGATCGACACCCGGTCCGAGGCGTCCGTCGACGTCGCCCGGGTGGTGGTCGTGCTGATCGAACCGTTCGCCCAGAAGGAGAGCGACGAGGTCACCGGCGGCTTCGTCAAGGCGATCCGCGAGGCGGTCGAGTCCGGGAGCGTGTCGGGATGATCACCGCGACCGAGCCGACCCGGCCGGCGCGGATCGTCGGCCTGCGCACCGCGCAGGCCGGCCCGGCCATCTCCCAGCGGAAGATGTTCGACTCCTTCTACCGGGACCTCTACGCGGACGTGCCGGACGCCGAGAAGCTCTTCATGAGCACCCAGGTCGACCAGCGCCGGCTGCTCTGGCCGCCGAAGGCCCACTACGGCGACGGCTGGCCCGGGATGCGGGCCCGGATCGAGGCCTGGGAGCAGGGCGTCCTGGCGATGGGTCGGGAGACCGTCGGCGGGGTTCTCGACGACGTCGCGGCCGACCGGGTGGGCAGCTACACCTTCGTCAGCTGCACCGGCTACGCCGGCCCGACCCCGGAGATGCTGCTGGCCAAGGAGTTCGGCCTGCGGAAGAACCTGCGCCGGACCTTCGTCGGCCACATGGGCTGCTACGCGGCCTTCAACGGCCTGAAGGTCGCCCTGGACTCCCTCGCCGGCCGCCCCGACCAGCTCGCCCTGGTCACCTGCGCCGAGGTCTGCTCGGTGCACCTGCGTCCCGAGGCGACCAAGGAACAGGTCGTGGTCACCGGCCTCTTCGGCGACGCCGCCGCCACCCTGCTGCTGGAGGCGGTGGAGGGCGACGTCGACGCGGCCGAGGGGCCGGTGGTCCTCGGCACGCATACCGAGACCCACCCGGAGACCTCGGCGGCGATGACCTGGAAGGTCATGGACGACGCGTTCCGGATGACGCTCTCGCCGTACGTGCCGGTCTACCTCGCCGAGACGATCCGGCCCTTCGTCGGCCGGCTCCTGGAGCCGCACGGCCTGTCGGTCGGCGACGTCGCGCACTGGGGCATCCACCCCGGCGGCCCGAAGATCATCGACTTCGTCGGCGAGCGGCTGGAACTGCCGGTCGCGGCGCTGCGCCCGTCGCTGGAGATCCTCAACTCCTGGGGCAACTGCTCCTCGCCGACGGTCCTGCTGATCCTCGACCACATCCTGCGCACCTCCCGCCCGCAGCCGGGCGAGTACGGCGTCCTGATGGCCTTCGGACCCGGCCTGACCATGGAATCCGCCCTGGTCCGCTTCTGATTCCGACCGCCAACCCCGAGAAACCCGAGAAACGGAGTCGGCCCATGGCCACCCCCAACCCGACCGAGAACCTGGTCGCCGACCTGCTCACCCAGTCCTGGGTGATCGACATGTTCACCGAGATCGGGGAGCGCCAGCGCCAGTCGATCGAGGTCTCCGGCCAGGTCCGGGAGCGCGCCGCGTCCAACCACGTCTTCTGGCCGTTCCACGCGCCGCAGTTCCCGCTGGTCGTCGCCGAGGCGTCCGGAAGCCGGATCACCGACATCGACGGCAACACGTACCTCGACTCGCACCTGGGCTTCGGCGCGCAGGCGCTGTTCGGGCACAACCCGCCGGCCGTGGTCGAGCACGTCCGGGAGCACCTGGGCCGCTCCACCGGCAACGGCTACCTGAACCTCACCGAGCTGCAACTGGTCGACCTGCTCGAGGACATCCTGCCGCACTGCCAGAAGTTCGCCTTTCTCAACTCGGGCACCGACGCCACCAACGCGGCGATCCGGCTCTGCCGGGCGCACACCGGTCGCCGGCTGGTGGCCAAGTTCGAGGGCGCCCTGCACGGCGTGCACGACCTGGCCGCGCACAACACCGCCTTCTGGTACCACGGCCACCCGACGCAGCCCTTCCCGGAGGTCACCGAGGACGGCATCGCGCCGCTGCCCTCGCTCACCGGCGTCGCGCCGGCCGCCAAGACCGAGCTGCTCATCCTGCCGAACGACACCGCCGCCGCGCTGGCGCTGATCGAGAAGCACCGCGACGAGCTGGCCTGCGTGCTCGGCGAGGCGGTCTCCTCGTCGTTCCCGTACGCCGAGCACACCGTCCCGCTGATCAAGGCGGTCGCGGAGCGCTGCCGGACCCTGCGGGTGCCGTTCGTCCTCGACGAGGTGCTCACCGGCTTCCGCTACGGGATCTCCGGCGCCGCCGCCCAGTTCGACATCCCGGCCGACCTGTACTGCTACGGCAAGGTGGTCACCGGACTCGGCCTGCCGCTGTCCGTGGTGGCCGGTCGCGCCGACATCATCGACCACATGCAGACCACCGGTCTGCCCCTGACCGACCTGGGCCGCAAGACCTGCGTGCAGACCACGCACGCCGGGAACCACCTCTCGCTGGCCGCCTCGTTCGCCTCGCTGAGCCTGCTCCGCGACGCCGGACCGGCCTACTACGAGCGGACCCGCGCCAAGGTCGCCACGGTGCAGAACCGGCTCGCCGAGTTCCGCACCGAGACCGGCATCCCGCTGCGGCTGCTCGGCTTCGGTGACTTCATCGGCTCGTTCGGCTTCGTGGCCGGCGAGTCGTACGACGACTACCGCGAGTTCGCCGCGGCGGTGAACCCGATCGGCCTGTTCCTGCTGACCCTGATGCTCCGCCGCCGGGGCATCTACACGCTCAGCCTGCCGATGTTCTTCACCGGCGACGCGCACAGCGACGCCGACGTGGAGGAACTCCTCGCCGCCGTCCTCGACTCCGCCCGGGAACTGGACAAGCACGGCTTCCCGTTCGTGCTCCCGGCCTGACCACTCAACCCCTCGAAACACGGATGGGCCAACGCCAATGACGATCGCCGACACCACCCCCGACACCCGCACCCCGGCCGAGATCCTGGCCGACGTCATGTCCCAGCCCTGGGTGGGCGACCTCTTCGCCGAGCTGACGGAGCGGCAGCAGAACTCCATGGCGTTGGCCGAGGAGGTACGGGAGCACGTGGTCACCAACCACGTGTTCCTGCCCTTCCACGCCCCGATGTTCCCGCTCGCCGTCGCCGAGGCCCAGGGCAGCCGCCTCACCGACGTCGACGGCAACACCTACATCGACTCGCACCTGGGCTTCGGCGGGCAGTCGCTGTTCGGCCACAACCCGCCGCAGGTGGTCGAGTTCGTCCGGGAGCAGGCGCTGCGCAGCACCGGCAACGGCTACCTCAACCCGCTGGAACTGAAGCTCGGCGAACTGCTCAAGGAACTGATCCCGCACTGCGAGAAGTTCGCCCTGCTCAACTCCGGCACCGACGCCATCGCCATCGCCACCCGGCTGGCGCGCGCCTACACCGGCAAGCGGCTGGTCGCCAAGTTCGAGGGCTGCTGGCACGGCACCGGTGACGTGGCCGCCCACAACACCTCGTTCTTCGCGCACGGCCACCCGAAGGTCAACCCGTTCCCGGAGATCGGCCCGGACGGCATCGCGCCGCTGACCGCCTTCACCGGCGTGCCGCAGCTGGAGATGCTGATCCTGCCGCACGACGCCGCCGCCGCGAGCAAGCTGATCGAGAAGTACGCCGACGACCTGGCCTGCGTCGTCGCCGACGCCGCCTGCCAGTCCTGGCCGTTCACCGACCAGACCATCCCGGAGCTGCGCGAGGTCGCGCACCGCTGCCAGGACCTCGGGGTCCCGTTCATCCTGGACGAGGTGCTCACCGGCTTCCGGTTCGGCACCGCGGGCGCGGCCGGCCACTTCGACATCCCCGCCGACCTGCACTGCTACGGCAAGGTCGTCTCCGGTCTCGGCCTGCCCCTGGCGGCCATCGGCGGCAAGGCGGAGCTGCTGGAGGCGGCGCACACCTCGGGCATGCCGCTGACCGACATCGGCAGCAAGACGTTCGTGGTGAACACCCACTCCGGCAACCACCTGTCGATCGCCGCGTCGTACGCCTCGCTGAGCATGCTCCGTGACGCCGGCCCGGCCTTCTACGAGCGGACCGAGGCCAAGGTGGCCCGGGTGCAGTCGCGACTGGCGGACTTCCGCGCCGAGACCGGCATCCCGCTGCGGCTGCTCGGCTTCGGCGCCTTCGCCGGCACGTTCGGCTTCACCGCCCGGGACTCCTACGACACCTACCGGGAGTTCGGTGCGGCGGCCAACCCACTCGGCCCGGCCGTGCTCACCCTGATGCTGCGCAAGCGCGGCGTCTACACGCTGAGCATGCCGATGTTCTACACCGGCGACGCGCACTCCGACGCCGACGTGGACGCCGTCTGCGACGCGGTGATCGACGCGGCCCGGGAGATGGGCCGCAACGACTTCCCGTTCGTCATTCCCTGATCGTTTCGCCACCCCATCGGAGCCCATCATGAGCATCGACAGCGGCACAGGCCCCGACCTCGCGATCCACCCCGACCGGCGGGGTTTCACCCCGGACCCCGCCGTCGGGCTCGCCCGGCTCACCCCGGCCGGCACGGTGGCCGGCGCGCTCGTGGAACGGGCGCGCCGGCAACCCGACGCGGTCGCCTACTACCTGCCGGACGAGCCCGAGGCCGACCAGCGGATCACGGTGGCCGGGATGCTCGACCGGGCGCACGCCGCCGCCGCGGCCCTGGCCGCGGCCGGGCTGCGCCGGGGTGGCCGGGTCTGTCTCTGCCTGGACACCTCGGCCCCGCTGCTGGCGGGGCTGTTCGGGGCGCAGTTGCTCGGCGCCGTCCCGTCGGTGCTCGAACCACCGCTGAGCGCCGGCCGCAAGCAGCTCTGGCTGGACCGGGTCCGGCACATCGTGGCGGTCGCGCAGCCGGAGGTGCTGGTCTGCGACGAGGAGCTGCGCGAGGCCACCGTCGAGGCCCTCGCCGACCTGGACGTCGCGGTGATCAGCCCGCCGTTCGGCGACGGGACGGTCGCCGACCCGGTGCTGGCGGCCGGTCCGGAGGAGCCGGCCTTCATCCAGTTCACCTCCGGCACCACCTCGGCGGCGAAGGGCATCGTGCTCAGCCACCGCGCGGTGCTCGCCGCGGCCTCGGCGATCGGCCTCGGCGGCCCGTTCCACGCCGACGACGTGATGGCGAGCTGGCTGCCGCTGCACCACGACATGGGCATGGTGGGGGCGACCATGACGCCGTTCCTGCTCTCCCTGCCGTCGGTGCTGATCCGGCCGCTGGCCTTCGGCACCCGGCCGGACCGCTGGCTGCGGCTGATCCACGAGTACCGGGCCACCATCTCGCCCGCGCCGAACTTCGCGTACCGGCTGGTCGCGGCGGTGGCCCGGAAGGTCGACCTGACCGGGGTGGACCTGAGCTGCTGGCGGGCGGCGTTCAACGGCGCGGAGGTCGTCGACGCCGGCACGCTGCGCGACTTCCTGGCGGTGACCGCGCCGCTCGGGTTCCGGCCGGAACACCTGCGGCCCTGCTTCGGCATGGCCGAACTCGGGCTCGCCGCCACCTTCTCGCCGGTCGGCACCCCGCCCCGGAGCGAGCCGGTCTCCCGGACCGCGATGGCCGAGCAGGGCCGGGCGTCGGCACCGGAGTCCGAGGAGGATACCCACCACTACGTCTCCTCCGGCATCCCGGTGCCGGGCACCAAGGTCCGGGTGGCCGACGGCAACCATGTGGACCTGCCCGACCGGCACGTCGGCCGGGTGCTGGTGGCCAGCGAGTCGATGATGACCGGTTACCTCAACGGCCCCGCCGACCCGCTGCTCGAACTGCGCGACGGCTGGCTGGACACCGGGGACCTCGGCTTCCTGCTCGACGGGGAGCTCTACGTCACCGGCCGGAGCAAGGACCTGATCATCCTGGCCGGGCGGAACTACCAGCCGCAGACCTTCGAACGCGCCGCCGAGACCGTCGACGGGGTGCGTGCGGGCGGCGCGGTGGCGGTCGGCGTACCCGACCCGCGCAGCGGCACCGAACGGATGGTCCTGGTGGTGGAGAGCCGGGCCCACCGGGATCCGGCGCGGGCCGCCGAGACCGCCCGCGCCATCGAGCGCGCGGTCGCCGACCTGACCGGGGTACGCCCCGGGAAGGTGGTCGTGGTCGCTCCCCGTACCCTGCCCAAGACCTCCAGCGGGAAGCTCCAACGTCCCCAGGTGGCCGCGATGGTGGCCGCCGGACCGCTTCCGTGACCGCCGTGGAGCTGGCACTGCTCGGCGGATCGTTGCGGCCGGGGTCGGTCAGCGAGCGGGTGCTGCACGCCTGCGCCGACCTCGCCGCCGACCGTGGTGCCGGCACCACGGTGCTCACCGCGACGGACCTGGACCTGCCGCTCTACCAGCCCGGAGGCACGCACCGCCGGCCGGCCGCCGCCGCGCTGCTGGCCGCGGTGCGTCGGGCCGACGGCCTGATCGTCGTGTCGCCCACCTACCACGGTGGCATGTCCGGACTGCTCAAGAACGCCCTGGACCACCTGGAGGACCTGGCCACCGACCGGCCCGCCTACCTCGACGGGAAGGTGGTCGGCTCGGTGGCGGTGGGCTGGAGCGAGCACGGCGCGGCGACCGCGGTCGCCGCGCTGCGCACCACCGTGACGTCGCTGCGCGGCTGGGTCACCCCGATGGCGGTCGCGGTCAACTCGATCGAGCTGGCCGCCGTCGAGGACGTCGACGCGGCGATCCGCGCCGACGCCCGACTGATGCGCCGGCTGACGATCCTGGTCGGCCAGGTCACCGACTTCGCCGGCCGGGGCTCCGCCGCCCGCCTGGTTCCCAGCGCCTGACCCACCCCCTTTCGCGACAAGGAGAGCGCCACGTGAGCACCCAGACCACCGACACCGGCATGAGCCAGGAGGGCTCGGTCGAGGACCTGCACCGGGCCGTGCGCGACCACTACGACAAGCTCGTCGACCTCTACGAGGACCTGTGGGGCGAGCACATCCACCACGGCTACTGGGACCTCGACGCGCCGAACGTGTCGCGGGACGTCGCGCAGCGGCGGACCACGCAGGAGCTGATGCGGTTCGGCGGCATCCCGCAGGGCGCGCGGGTGCTCGACTCGGGCTGCGGCATCGGCGCGTCGGCGGTGATGCTCGCCGCCGACCTGGGCTGCACCGTCGAGGGCATCACGCTCAGCCACGAGCAGGTTCGGCGGGCCACCGAGAAGGCGGCGGCGGCCGGCGTCGGCGACCGGACGTCGTTCCGGGTGCTCGACGCCATGCACACCGACTACCCGGACGACACCTTCGACGTGGTCTGGTCGATGGAGAGCTGCGAGCTGATGCCGGACAAGCGGGCCTACCTCGCGGAGAACCTGCGCATCCTCAAGCCGGGCGGCCGGCTCGTGGTGGCCACCTGGACTAGCCGCGACGACCAGCTCGACCCGAAGGAGGTCAAGCTGCTGCGCCGGCTCTACCGCGACTTCGCGATCTCGCACGTGCTGCCGCTGGAGCACTACGCGAAGCTCTGTGGCGAGCTGGGCTACACCGACGTGCGGACCGCCGACTGGACCGACAACGTCCGGGCCACCTGGGCGCTGTCGGCCGACATCGTCAAGCCGCTGATGCGCGACCCCTCGTACGTGTGGAAGCTGGTGCGGGCCAAGGGCGCGGACATCTTCCGCTTCCTCAACTCCGTCCCGCTGATGAAGCAGGCGTACGACAAGGACGTCATGCACTACGGCGTCTACACCGCCGTCAAGCCCGGCTGACCGGCACCGCCCCGCCACCGCACCGGCTTCCCGTCGGGGACGCGTCCGCGCCGCCCGACGGGAAGCCGTTCTGCTCAGCCCCGCGGATCGTCCCCGCCACCGGCCCCGGAGCGGTCGTCGCCGACCGCCACGGTCCGGTCGTCGTCGGCGCTCGCCACCGCGTGCGGGTCGCCACCGGTCGTCGCGGCCCGGTCCGCGCCGGTCGTCGTGGGCCGAGTGCCGGTCGTCGCGGCCGAGCCCGCGCCGGTCGTCGTGGCGGCGGAGCGTCCGAGCAGGGCGAGCCCGGCCGTGGTCAGCACCACCGCCGCCACCAGCGCGGTCCACGCCGCGTACCGGTGGTCGACCGCCGGGACCGGTGCCCAGTCCGTGCGGACCAGGTCGAACCACTCGGCCGACCGCAACCGGTCGCTGCGCCACACCAGGACGGCGAAGACCAGCAGGGCCGCCGTGACGGCCGCCAGGACAGCCCCGCCGACCCGACGGGGGCGGTGGCGCAGCACCGTGGCGACCGCCCCTCCGGCGGCCAGGAACGCGGTGAGCATCCCCAGATGCCCGACGTGCCGCTGCATCAGCCAGCTCAACACCGGGGCGAAGTACGGCAGGTAGAGGCAGACCACGAAGGCGACCACCGCGCTGACCGGGTGCGCCAGCCCCCGGGCGGGACCGCTGCGGCGCAGCGTCTCCCACCACTGGAGGGCTCCGGGCAGGTCGGACGTCGGTCCGGAGCGCAGCGTCGCCCCGGCCAGGGCGCCGGGCGCCCCGCCGCAGACCAGCAGCGGGACCACCACCAGCAGCGCCAGGTGCTGCCCGATGTGGTGGGCGTGGGTCACCGCCGCGTACCGGGCGAAGCCCAGGCAGGTCACCGCCACCAGCACCAGCATGCCGGCGAGGAAGCTGATCGTCCGGGCCGTCGGCCAGACCCGGCCGGTCCGCCGCAGCCGGCGTACGCCGGCGAGGTACAGACCCCCGCCGATCACGGCGATGAGCAGGAAGTACGCGTCCGGGACCGGTTGACCCAGCAGTCGGGCCACGGTCGGCGCGGCGGGCAGCGGGAAGCCGAGGAGTTCGGTGTAGACGTCCGGCTCCACCGGGTCGATGGTGACCGGCGACGGGGCCCGGGACATGGCCACCCCGACGGCCACGATCCCGGCGAGCACCAGGATCTCGACCGAGGCGAGCCGACGGAACGCCCCCGCTCCACCGGCGGCGAGCCGGGGCAGGGTACGCGACCGGTGCGCGGCCCCGAAGACGCCCAGCGCCACCAGCACGACGCTCTTGACCAGCACCAGCACGCCGTACCGGGTGCTCCACAGTTCGTCGGGCTGGTACAGCCGGATCGCGGTGTTGGCGATCCCGCTCAGCCCCATCAGCACGAAGCACCAGAGCGCCATGGTGCTGTAGCGCTGGGCCGCCCGGGGCAGCTCACGGTGACCGGGGAGGGTGAGCAGCGCGGCCAGGCCGCCGACCCAGAGGGCCGCCGCCGCCGTGTGGATCCCGACGCTGCTGACCGCGATCGCGTGGTTTCCGGAGCCCGCCGAGTGGCCGGTCAGGACCACCGGGAGGGTCGCCGCCACGGCCAGCAGGGCGGTGACCGCGACTCCGGTACGGGTGATCACCCAGCGGGTCGCCGCGAACACCACGGCGATCATGGCCGCCGCGATGACCAGGCCCTGCCCCTGCGACACCGACATGGCGAGGCTGAACACGGTGACCGTGGTGACCTGGTCGACCGGGTTGCCGAGCAGGCTGGAGGCGGTCAGCGGCAGCGCGGCCAGGGTCGCCAGCAGCCAGAGCGCCGCCGTCCAGGACGCCCGGCGGAGCAGGAGGTACCCGACCGGCCCGACCAGCCGGTCCAGCCCGGGCAGGAGGAACGCCGCGGCGACCGTCCAGCCGACGGTCAGGACCCCACCGACGTAGCTCAGGGTCCGGGCGACCGGCAGCGCCCAGGCGGTGAACGCGCCGCCGTCGGGCAGGCCGAGGATCTGCTCGCGATCCGTGCCGCCGCCGTACCAGAGCGCGAGGGCGAGGACGACGGACCCGACGGCCGCCGTGGCGGCGACGAGCCGGGCGGGGCCGGGGTCGCGCCGTACGGTGACCGGCGTGTCGGCCGGGCGCTGCTCGATCCGGGTCACTTCGGAAGGTTCCTCGCCGACCGGCGGGGGCCACGCGTCCGGGAGGACAGCGCCACGCCGGCCGCGAGCAGCACGAGCCCACCGCCGGCCACCAGCACCCAGGGCGTGCCGGAGCGTGAGGTGGGACCGTCCTCCGCCTCGGCCGGGGGCAGGACCGCCGGCTCCTGGCCGGACGGCAGGTCCACCCGGAAGCGGAACTCGCCCTGCACCGGGTGCCCGTCGGAGCCGACCACCCGCCAGGCGACCCGGTACGAGCCGGAGCCGGTCGGATAGACCGGTTGGCGCAGCCGGAACTGGTCGACCTCGACCTCACCCCGCAGGTAGGACCGGCCCTCCGGCCCGGCCACCACGATCGTGACGAACTGTTCCCGGACGCGGTCGTCGAAGGTGAACTCCACCGTCTCCACCGGAGCCGAGAGGGTGGCGTCCTCGGCGGGGGAGGTGCTCGCCAGGCGGGCGTGCGCGCTGGCCGGGGTCGCGGTGACCGCCAGCACGACGGCCACGGCGGCAGCCGCCGCTCCCACCTGTCGGATCACCAGGCCGGCCGGGCCGGACCATCGGGGCATTCGGAACTCCTCTACTCAGGCCATACGATCAGGAGTCGTTCCTCGTGCCCGTCCGGTTCCATCGGGAGTCGGGATCACGTTCGCAGACTCTCCCGGTGCCGGGGCCGCACCAGGTCCCGGGAGCCGGCTGCGACGACAGCGGGACGGCCCTCGTCCCGGGCGGTCCACACCGCGTGACACAGCACCCGGACGCCGTCGGCCGGGTCCCCGGGGCCACCCGCCAGGACGATCTCGTCGCCCTCCCGACGGGTGTGCCAGGGGCCGCAGTCGTACCGGTCGTCCGCGCCCCGCACCGGCGGTGGTGCCTTGAAGAGACCGCGCAGGTCGGTGACGACATGGGTCGGCCGGTGCGGGGGCGGCGCGTCGAGCAGGTGGTCGACGCCGGTGACCCCGGTCAGCACGAGCACGCTGTCCAGACCGCTGCGGCGGGCGCCCTCGACGTCGGTCGTCAACCCGTCGCCGACCATCACGTGAGGACCCGGTCCGTGCCGGGCAGCGTACTCGAAGATCGCCGGTTCCGGCTTGCCGGCCACCTGCGGCACCCGTCCGGTGGCCAACGTCACGGCGTGCACGAGCGCGCCGTTGCCCGGCGCCATGCCGCCCTCCCGGGGCACCGCGAGGTCCATGTTCGTGGCGATCCAGGGCAACCCCCGGGCGACGGCGTAGGACGCCTCGGCCAGTTGCCGCCAGTCGACCTCGGGGGCCGATCCCTGGACCACCGCCACCGGGTCGTCGGCGGCCGACCGGACCGGGGTCAACGCCTCCTCACGCAGGGCGGTGAGCACCGCCGCTCCACCCACCGCGAGCACCCGGGACCCGGCCGGAACGGTGGCGGCGGCCATCGCCGCCGCCACCTGCGCCGAGGTGACCACCGACCCGACCGGCACCGGGACGCCGAGCCGGTCCAGGAGGGCGGCCACCTCGGCAGGCGTCCGGGAGGGGTTGTTGGTGACGAAGACCCGCTCCCGTCCGCGCCGGGCCAGGTCGGCGAGGGCCGGCGGGGCGTGGTCCACCGCGACGGCACCGCGGTAGACCACACCGTCCAGGTCGAACAGCATCGTCCGGTAGCGCTCGACCAGCGGGCGGTCATCGCCCCACGGACTCGACTCCACAGTGGTCACTCAGGAGAGTCAACCACGAAGTGGCTCGGCCGTCCGTCCTGGTACACCAGTTTGCCGATCTTCTCGGCCTCGGCCCGGGGCATCAGCGCGAACCGGCCGTCCGTGCGCAGCACCGCCACCGAGTGCCAGGGGGTCAGCCACATGTCCCGGATCTCCAGCAGCCGGATGCCGAACTTCGCCGCCCCGCAGGGCTGCGGGTGGATGGAGAGCCGGACCGACACGGGGTAGTGGTCGGCGATCAGGTCGCCCCAGGCGCGACTGCGCTGGATCACGCCGTACGCCCGCGCCCGGCAGTCCCGCTGGAGCGCCGCCTTGCTGTCGTGCCACTCGCTGACGTCCTCGACCAGGAAACGGGTGATGCCCCGGTAGAGGCTCAGCGTCTTGTCGTCGGAGCGGACCTCGTCCCGCAGGCTCTCCAGCGACTGGGCGTACTGCTCGGTCAGCAGCTTGCGCTTGCCGTCGTAGTCGTGGCCGGCATAGACGTCCTGGAGGCTGAAGGCCTCGATGTGGGACAGCCCGTGCCGGTCGACCATCGCCTGGATCTCGTCGCCGTACTCGGTGATGTGGTCGTCCGGCACGCGGATCAGGTCGCCGAAGACGTGCCCGTCGGAGCAGAGCAGCATCCGCGCCCCGGGGGTGTGCACCTTGGCGACCTGGTCGCAGAGCTGGTTGAGGAACTGGAGGGAGAGCAGCTCGCCCATGTCGGGTAGGTGACCGAGGACCTTGCGCCGGTTCGGGGACTTGCAGGGGAAGGCCGGCAGCGTGAACAGGATCGGTTCCTGCCGGTCGACGAAGTGCCGGATCGCGGCGAGCTGCTCGGCGAAGCAGTCGGTGTGCTCGTGCTCGTTGGCCTCCGACCGGCGGTGCGGCAGGAGGAACCGCAGGATGACGTTCGAGATCAGCTCGGCGCTGGTGTGGTCCTGCGGCGCGGAGCGGGTGGAGCTTGGCATGGTCTTCTCCCAGCTGACATCACGCTACGGAAGGGGAGGGCCCGAGCCGGTCATCGGTGACCAGGCGTGGGCGCCCGGTGGCTCGGAAAAGCGCGCGCTCGCGCACGGCCGACGGCGTCGGCCGCGTGGGATGGTCGTGGACGGGTCTAGGGAGTCGCCGTGAAGGTGACCGGCAGACGTTCGACGCCCCGGCCGAGGACGGCCGGGATCCACCCCAGCTCGTCGGGCTCCGCGGCGAGCTTCAGGTGCGGCAGGCGGCGGAGGATCGTCTCCAACGCGATCTGGAGCTCGGTGCGGGCCAGGCCGGCCCCCGGGCAGAAGTGGATGCCGTGCCCGAAGCCGATGTGCGGGTTCGGTGAGCGGGTGAGGTCGAGTTCGTCCGCCCGCTCGAAGCGGGCCGGATCCCGGTTGGCGGCGGCGAGGGACACGATGACCGAGTCACCGGCGGGGATCCGGGTGCCGAAGAGGTCGCTGTCCTCGGCGAAGAACCGCCAGGTGGTCAGCTCGAAGGCACTGTCGTATCGCATCAGCTCCTCGGCGGCGCGGGGCAGCAGTGCCGGATCGGCGGCCAGTTGCGCCATGGCCTCCGGGTGGGTCAGCAGGGCCACCATCGCGGTGTTGATCTGGTTGGTCATCGGCTCCTGGCCGGCCACCAGCAGCTGGAAGATCATCGAGGCGAGTTCCTCGTCGCTCAACCGGCCGTCGTCGTTCGCCTCGACCAGCTTGGCGAGCAGGTCGTCGCCGGGATCGGCCCGCCGGTCCGCCACCACCTCGGCGATGTACGCCTGGAGGCCGTGCAGGAGGCCGATGTAGTGGGCGCGGTGCGGCGACCGGGGGCCGACCGGCTGGACCACCCGGCACCACTCCCGCCGGAACTGGCGGGCGAGGTGCGGCGGCAGTCCGATCACGGTGCTCAGCACCAGGAAGGGGAACCTGGCACTGAAGCTCTCGACCAGGTCGCCGTGCCCGACGGGCGCGAGCTCGTCGAGGAGTTCGTCGGCCATGGCCTGGAACTGCGGGCGGAGCGCCTCGAGGCGTCGCGGGTTGAGCGCGTCGGTCACGAACCGCCGCATGAACGTGTGCTTGGGCGGGTCCTGGTGCAGCAGGTGGACCTGGAGTTGCGAGTGCTGCGGCTCCGGCATGATGGCGGCGAGCGCGCGCCAGGCGTCGTTGCCCAGGTCGTGGTTCTTCCCGAGCCGTGGGTCGGTCAGGGTACGCACCGCCGCGTCGTAGCCGGTGACGAGCCAGCCGGTCACCCCGCTGGGGAACTCGACGGGGTGGACCTCGCCTTTGTCGCGTAGCTGCTGGTAAGTGGTGTACGGGCAGCGCTTGAACTCCGGCCCGTAGAGCGGATAGGGCTTTTCTGAGGTCATCGGTGTCTCCAGGGAAGGAACTGGCGGCGCGGGCGATGGTCGATCGAGCCGTCCCGCACAACCGACGTCACGGGCGGCGCCGACCGCGATCGGTCCAGATCGGTGAATTGCTTTTCCTGCGATTTGAGCGCGTCTGGGCCATGCGTTACCGCGCGGCCGTCTCCTCAGTTCGGGAACGAGGAAACGCCCACTTCGCAGATTGGTCGTACGGGGGATCAGCCGACTGGCGGGATGGCGTTTCGGCCCCCGCCATCCTCAGTGATCACGCACCCTTTCCTGCGGCGTTGATGTCGCCCTGGGCCTGCTGATGGTGGCGTCGGAAGGGGTGTCGCCGTGTCGATCCGGCCGGTTCCGCAACGGCGGTCGTGGCCGGGAAAAGCCCCTTCCCCGCCATCGCCCCGGCAGCTTTCCGCCTGTTCGGAGTGCTTCCCCCGTGCGGCGGGTGAGGCCTCGACCGGAGGTCGTGGCTGCACGACACCTGCCGCTTGATTTTGTGCATCCGCTCTCCTCTGGCATCGGCGTCAGTCGATCGGAGGGGTTGGCTCACGCCGAACCGATGATCCATCCGTCAGGCGAAGTCATCCCCCAAGGGAATGTAACGCCCCATCACCAGTTAATCACTCACCTATTGACCTTGAATGGGGTGGTGGAAATTTCACATCATCGCCCATATCGAATGTTCACCCGGTAACGTTGCACGCTGCGCGCCGCCTTTGTGGCGCTTTGTTGGCATTTTTTGTCGTCCGCAGGCGTCGTTTCGGTTCGAGCCGTTCGCGGTCCTCGGCGGCGCGTCGCGAGGCGACGCCGGTAGTGTCCGATGTTCCCATGGTTGAAGATGTGGGTGGGAACCATTCGGAGGTCATCAACGACTGCCCGCTATAGAATGAAAAATATCTATATGCGGGGAATGGTGGTAGTGTCGGTCAATCTCACCATTAATTGTCTGGATACCGGCTGCCGGACCGCTGCGGGAGACTGCTGTCGGAGGCTTCGACGCGGGCGCGGACGGGTTGACGGGTGACGCCCGGCCTGCCGTGGGGTCGGGCGGGTCGGCCGACTACCGGGCCGGGGGAGAGAGCCGGTCGGGCCGTCCCACCCGGGGTTGGTGCCAGTCTGGGATGAACGGGTCGAGCGCGGCCGGTGGCCGGGTCGAGCGGGTCAGTCTGCCTGCGGTGTGGGCTCGCCGTGGAAGTGGGCCGCTGCCTTCGCGGTCATCCTGCTGCCGGTGTGGTCACGCGGGCGGGTGCGGTGGGCGGTGGTGCGCTCCGGGCACCCGGACCGGAGGTGCGCCCCGGAGTCCGCGACGGTCGCGGGCCCGGGACGTCCGTGGCGTCGGAGAGGACCGTCGGTCGAGGTCCTCCCGGGTGCAATCCCGGAGCCGGCGGCGACGGGGCGGGACGTCCGGCCGTTCGTGGTGCCCCGGGTCGACCCCCGGGGCGGTCGACGTGCACCGGTGGGCATCGACCGGCCGGGTCGACGGACGGGGCCGGTCGCCGGGGCGGAGGGGACAGTGATCTTTCGTCGGTCCGACCGGGGTGCCGGACGGCGGCGACCCGGCGGCGGGATCCCTCGCCGGGTCGCGTCCGTCCGGCCCGACCGGTCAGCTCTCGGGGCCGCGCAGCGCAGCGGGACGTTCGTTCAGGTGCGGATACGGATTGTCCGGCACCGCCACGCCGAGGAACCGGCAGAGCGGCTCCCAGCCCTGACCCGGCTGGTACTCGAGAAGGCGGTCGGCGGGCACCTCCCGGCGGACGGCCTCGTTGTGCCGCTCGTAGCAGGCGATGACGTGGTCACGGTCGTCGACCCGGCCGTCGAAGCTGAGGGGCACGGTGACCCGGTGGCCGACCATGGTCGCGGTCTGGACGACCTGTTCGGCGGGCAGGTGCGGGAAGTTGGCGACCAGCGCGCCCGTCTGCTTCCCGTGCCGCAGCATGCTCAGGATGGTCCGCTCCATCGACTCGTACCAGACGGCGGAGTCGCGGGTGGTCAGGATGACCTTGGCATTCGGGTACTCCTGCACCAGCTCACGCCAGAACGAGGTGGCGGGCCAGTCCACGGTCGCCCGATACCCCTCGAGCGCGGTACGCAGCGCGGTGAGGTCGTTCTCTGCGGCGGCCAGCCAGTACTTGGCCTGGTCCGGCTTCTCGAAGAGCGTGGCGAAGTGGTAGCACGGGTCGAAGCCGAGCTGCACGAGAGCTGCCCGTAGGGAGAGGGTGCCAGTCCGGCCGAAGCCGACCCCGATCACGTCCATCGAATTGCGTCCTTCCACGGTGGAGACAGATACCGGCGGTGTCAGTCCAGTGCCTTCTCGGGCATCACCTCGATCGGTTCGGCGACGGCGGGCGTCGCGGCGGCCCGGGCCCGGCGGGCCGTCAGCAGCAGACCCGCGGCGAGGACGACGGCGGTGAGCGTGGCGATGGTGAGTGACGTCGTGAGGGCGTTCCTCATGCCGGGAACCGAGTGGTCGGAGGCGGCCCAAACGGCCGTCGCGACGGCCGGGCCGAGGGTGAAGCCGAGCATCCGCCCGGACTGGAGGGTGCCGGCGGCGGTGGCCGCGAGCGGACGCGGGGCGGCCCGCATCGCCATGGCCTGGACCGGTCCGCCGAACAGGGCCGTGCCGGCCCCGCCCACCGCCAGCCGCCAGGCCAGGTCCACCGGGCTCCAGTCGCTGGCGAGCGGTTGCACCAGCAGCACCGAGGTCGCCACCAGGAGCGCCCCGACGAGCGCCACCGGCCCCGGTGCCCAGCGGTCCGCCAGGGTGCCGCCGAGCGGCGCGAAGACCGCCATGGCCAGCGGGTAGGCCAGCACCGTCAGACCGGCGACGGCCGCGCTGGTGTCGAGCACCTGGAGGAGGAAGTACGGCACGATGAAGGCCAGCATCGCGTACCCCAGCGAACCGGTCACGATCGCGAGCGCGGCCACCGAGATCTCCCGCGTACGCAGCAGGTCCAGCACCGGCCGGTTGGTGCCCAGCCGGTGCCAGACCAGCAGCGCCGGCACGGCGAGCAGCGCCAGCAGCACCCAGGCGGGGCCCCGGTCCGGCGCCAGCGAGATGCCGCCCAGGAGAGCGCCGACCGACACGGCGATCAGCCCGGCGGCGGCCAGCCACTCCCGGTCCGGCAGCCGGAACGCCTTCCCGGTGGCGGGAATCGTCCGGAGGCCGATCGGCAGTACCACGGCACACACGGGCACGACCACCAGGAAGGCCGCCCGCCAGCCGATCGTGTCGAGCAGGAACCCGCCGAGCGACGGGCCGGTGATCGCGCCGAGCGGCCCCATGGTGGCGATGACGCTCATCGCCCGGCCCTGGGTGTCGGCGCGGACCGCGAGGGCGGCCAGGGCGGGAGCCATGGCGAAGATCAAGGAGGCGAAGACACCCTGGAGGACCCGGGCGGTGATCAGGGTCTCGATCCCCGGGGCCAGGCCGGCGGCGAGGCTGGTGAGCCCGAAGCCGCCGACCGCGAAGGCGTACGCCGTCCGGCGGTCGATCTGGTCGAGCCAGCGTCCACAGGGCAGCACCAGGATCACCGCCGGCAGCAGGTAGCCGACCGCCACCCACTGCGTCACGCCCTGCGTCGTCCCGAGTTCCCGCTGGATGACGGGGAGCGCCACGTGCACGACGTTGATCTCCAACATCACGAGGAAGGAGATCAGGCCGGCGGTGAGCACGACCGCCCAGCTGTTGCGCTGGTGCGGTTCGGCCGGTCCGTTCGGCGGCGGCGTGATCTCCCGGCTCTGCGTCACGTTCCAGCTCCATCCACGCGTGCGTCGGGGGTTTGTGTCAGAAGGTAGTCGCTCCGCTACCAGATTTGGTTCACGCGGACGGAGAGATTCTTGGATATCCCTCTGATCTGGGGCGCGACCGGTATGTCCGATCCTGATCGCGCGACCGTCGGGAACTTCCCGGGTACGGAGCGCGACTAACGGAACATGACTGAGATGTTGGCAGGCAGGCGGGCCGGCGGGGGCGCGCGGGGGGTCCGTCGTCTCCATCGCGTGGGACGGACGCGTCGGTCTCGGCCATCCGGTGCCGACCGGCCGCGCCGGTCCCCCAGGACCGCCCCCTGGCTCGCCGTCATGATGAGCGGCGTCGTGGTGCTGACCGGTTGCGGTGACGCCGGCTCGGCCACCGACAACAGCGCGAACAGCACGGTGACCATCAAGGACTGCCAGGGCAGGGACGTGGCGGTCCCCGCGTCACCGCGCCGGGTGGTCACCGTGGACGGTTACGCCGCCCAGGCCATGGCACGGCTGGGACTGACCGACCGCATCGTGGGAACGGGCTATCCCGCCCCGTTCGGCGCCGACCAGCAGCCCTTCCGGGGCGAGCTGGAGAAGCTGCGCGTGCTCGGGCGGACCGTGGCGACCACCGAGGTGGTGGCCGCCGCCACCCCGGACCTCGTACTGACCGGTTTCTCCACCTTCGGCCAGGCGCCCGGCAGCCCCAGCGACGCCGACCTGGAGACGATGCGGGCCAAGGGCCTGTCCGCCTGCCTGGGGGACGAGAAGAACGGCGGGCCGGCGAGTCTCACCTCGACGTACGACTTCCTCACCCGCCTCGGGCGGGTGTTCCAGGTGGAGGAGCGGGCCGAGCAGGTGATCGGGGAACTGCGCGCCAGGGAGCAGGCGGTCGCCGCGAAGCGGGGCTCGGACCGGCCACGGGTGCTGATCCTCCAGGACAACCCGGTCGCCGGTCAGCCGCTGAAGACCTCGGGCACGGTGACCATCGCCCACGCCCTCATCGAGGCGGCGGGCGGGCAGAACGCCTTCACCGACGTGACGTCCATGCACGCGGACGTCTCACCGGAGGAGGTGCTCAAGCGGGACCCGCAGGTCATCTGGGTGATCAGTGACTACCCGTTCGCCAAGGTCAAGGGCGACGAACTGCTGCGGCAGGTCAAGGCGAACCCGCTGCTGGCCAACACGAGCGCGGTCAAGCAGGGACGTGTCGTCGGCACCTCGCAGTTCCTGGTCTCGTTTCCCACACCACTGAACCTCGACGGTCTGGAGCAGCTCGCGGCCGGGCTGTGGACGGGGCAGCCGTGACGGTCGCGGAGGTCCGCGCCGTCCCCGACGCCGGGGACAAGCGGCGGATCCCCCGACGCCCGGACCGCGTGCCGTACGCCGTGGTGCTCGGCGGACTGCTCGTGATGCTGCTGGTGTCGCTGGTCGCGGCGACCGGGATCGGGCCGGTCCGGGTGCCCCCCGACGAGGGGGGCCGGATCCTCCTGCACCACCTGAGCGGTGGCGGCGACAGCACGTCGACCTCGGATCTGATCGTCTGGCGGATCCGGTTCCCCCGGGTGCTGCTCGGTGCGGTGGTCGGCGCGGGACTCGCGCTCTCCGGCGCGGTGGTGCAGAGCGTGGTCCGCAACCCGATCGCCGACCCGTACCTGCTCGGGTTGTCCTCGGGCGCGTCGGTCGGCGCGGTGGTCGTGCTGACCACCGGCCTGGCCGTGCTGGGCGCCCTGACGCTGCCCACGGCGGCCTTCCTCGGGGCGGCGGGCGCCATGGCGGTGGTGCTGGTCCTGGCGCGGCAGCACGGCCGACTGCTGCCCCTGCGGCTGGTGCTCGTGGGGGTGGCCTGCGCGCACCTGCTCGGTGGGGTGACCTCCTTCCTGCTGACCCGTTCGGAGAGCGCGGCCGTCCAGCAGCAGATCATCTTCTGGTTGCTCGGCGGCCTCTCCGGAGCGCGGTGGGAGTCGCTGGCGGTTCCCGCCGTGGTGGTGCTGGTCGGCACGGCGTTGCTCATGCTGGTGAGCCGCCGGCTGAACGTCCTCGTGCTCGGCGAGGAGGCGTGCGCGGCGCTCGGGGTCTCCGCGACCGTCCTGCGGCGTCAGCTGTTGGTCCTGGTGACGCTGCTGACCGGCACGGTGGTCGCGGTCTCCGGCGGGATCGGGTTCGTCGGTCTGATCGTGCCGCACCTGGCCCGCATGATCGTCGGGGCCGACCACCGGCGGATGCTGCCGGTGACCGTCACGCTGGGGGCGCTCTTCCTCATCTGGTCGGACGTCGCCGCCCGGATGCTGATCTCGCCGACGGAGCTGCCGATCGGCATCCTCACCGCCTTCCTGGGCGTGCCGTTCTTCCTGCTGGTGATGCGGGCCCGGGGCCTGGCGGGGGAGGAGATGTGATGGACCTGTCCGTCGACGGGGTGTCGGTGACGCGGGGCGGCCGGAGGATCCTCGACGAGGTGAGCCTGTCGACCCGGGCGGGTGAGTTCACCGCGCTGGTGGGACCGAACGGCAGTGGCAAGAGTTCCCTGTTGCGCACGGTCTACCGCGCCTACCGGCCGGACGCCGGGACGGTGCTGGTCGGCGGCCGTGACGTCTGGAAGATGACCGCGGCGGAGGCGGCGCGGAGCACCGGCGTGCTGGCCCAGGAGCAGCACTCCGGGTTCGAGTTCACCGTCTTCGAGACGGTCTGCCTGGGGCGCTCGCCGCACCTGGGCACGTTCGACCGCTTCCGCAGCGTCGACCGTCGGGTGGTGGAGGAGGCTCTCGAACAGACCGGCCTGGTGGACCTGGCGCACCGCCGGGTCGGGCAGTTGTCCGGGGGCGAACGGCAGCGGGTCCTCCTCGCCCGTGCCCTGGCGCAGGAGCCGCGACTGCTGGTGCTCGACGAGCCGACCAACCATCTCGACATCCGCCACCAGTTGGAGTTGATGGAGCTGGTCCGGGGTCTCGGGGTGACCACGGTGGCGGCGCTGCACAGCCTCGATCTCGCCGCGACCTACGCGGACTCGGTCGTCGTGCTCCAGGAGGGGCGGGTGGTGGCGACCGGCGCGGCGGAGAGCACGATCACCCCCGAGGTCCTCCGGACGGTCTTCGGGGTCGACGGCCGCATCGACACGGACGTCGACACCGGCCGGGCGTTGCTGAACACCCGCCCGCTCTGCGTCTGCCCGACCCGGTCCTGTCACTGGAGTTGCAAGCCGTCGGACGCGTCACGGGTGAGTCAGATGTAACGCCGAAATCCACAGTCGACGCTCGCCTTGTCGCGGGCGGGTCGAGCATGCCCGAGAATCGCCGAAAGGGGCACCTGAAATATCGGCACAATGGGTCAAAGTCGCTGCTACCGGCATCACGGCAAATAGTCCATCGTGATTGGAATGACAATGTCGACAATCTCTCTGTCGCGGTTGTTATCCTGGGATGATCATCGATGTTACTGGTATGTTGCTGCCGTACCTGGGGACGTACGGCCGGAGGCTCCGTCGCGCGACCCGGTCGACGATGACCGGCCATCGGCAATCCGCGTTCGTCCTCGTTCCCGCCGGGGTCGGCACGGGTCGATCCCGCTGATTGCTGCTAGAGGGGTACGATGACGGCCGACAACACCACGGAAGTGCCCACCTACCCTTTCGGGCCGGTTAACAAGCTCGATCTCCACCCCCGATACACGGAGCTGCGCCGAACCGAACCGATCACCCGGGTCCGTATGCCGTACGGGGGCGAGGCCTGGTTGATCACGGGCTACACCGAGTTGAAGCAGTTCCTCGCCGACCGTCGATTCAGCTCGCTGCAGGCGACCGAGCCGGACACCGCCCGGGTGACCCCGTTGCCCCTGCGCAAGGGAAACCTGCTCTCGATGGATCCGCCCGAGCACACCCGGATCAGGCGGGTCGTCGCCGGTGCGTTCACCAAGCGTCGGATCGACGCCCTCGCGCCGCGTATCAAGGAGGTGGTGCACGAGCAACTCGACGCGATGGCGAAGCACGGCGCCCCGGTCGACGCGGTCGAATACCTCGCCGTCCCGGTGCCGGTGACGATGATCTGCGAACTCTTCGGTATCGCGTACGAGGACCGGGACCGGTTCCGGCAGTTCTCGGACGTCTTCGTCGCCACCAGCGGGGCGCCGCCGGAGGAGATCGAGCGGTCGCGCAACGAGCTGGAGGCGTACCTCGGTGAACTCGCCGAGCAGCGTCGGCGGGAGCCCAGGGAGGATCTCGTCACCACGTTGCTCGAGGCGTTCGAGCGGAAGGACCGGCTCAGCGAGACGGAGATGCTGCGCACCGGCATCGGCATCCTCATGGCGGGTCACGAGACGTCGCTCAGCATGATCGCGAACGTGCTCTACCTGCTGCTGGCCCAGCCCGAACTCTGGGCCCAACTGCGGGACGACCCGCGCCTGGTGCCCAGTGCCATCGAGGAGATGTTGCGGATCATTCCGCTCCGCTCGGTGGGCAGTTTCCCCCGGCGGGCGATCGAGGACGTCGAGATCGCCGGGGTCACCATTCGGGCCGGCGAGACCGTGGTCTTCCAGCGGGCGTCGGCGGACCGCGACGAGCGGATCTTCGAGAATCCGGAGGAGATCGACCTGGCCCGGTCGCACAATCCCCACCTGGGATTCGGGCACGGTGCGCACCACTGCCTCGGCGCGTCGATCGCGAGACTGGAGATCCAACTCGTCCTGGAGGGACTCATCGGGCGTTTCCCGGGACTCCGGTTGGCGGTGCCCGCCGACGAAGTGCCGTGGAAGCCGGGGCTGATCGCGCGTTGTCCGTCGGCACTGCCGGTCGAGTGGTAGAGGGGCCGGCGGTGGGCGAGCGGCAGTGGAAGGTGGAGGTCGATTCCTCGTGTATCGGCTCCGGAATGTGTCTGGCCACCGCGCCCGACCACTTCCGGCTGGTGGACGGGTGGTCGCAGCCGGTGGAAGAGGTGGTCCCGGAGGGAGATCCGATGGTCGTCGCGGCGGCGGATCTCTGTCCGGTCAGCGCGATCGGCGTACGTGATGCCGGGACCGGCGCCGAGCTGCGGATAATCGATTAGGAACATAACGGGAATTGGTCGGGGGAGCCGTGTCGTCGGGATCGGCTGGATTGTGGCAGGGGCGATACGTCCCGGTCACCGGAGCCCGCTGGGCTGGAGTGTGGAACATGAATATCTGTCCGGACCGGAGAGGGGCCGCAACCGCGTCGCCCGGCGGCGGGTGGACCCCGCACACGGATGCGGACGACGTCGGTGACGGAGGCGGCCGGTCCTGCCCCGGACGCCGGCCGGCGGCCGGACCCGGTGGCTCCGGAGAGGATCTGTCATGAACGCGATCTGGCGACTCGGCACCTACCTGCTCGTCCTGCTCGTGGTCTTCACGGTGATGCTGATCATCGGCCGGCTCATCGGCCCGATCAGCTCCCCGGCGGAGAGCGGTGAGGGCCACGACATGATGATGTCGGTGGGGCAGGTCGACCGGCTGCCCGCGCCGGCCACGGCCGGCGATCCGGTGGAGGTGGCGCGATGAGCGTCGCCACGCCCCCCGACGTGTCCCCTGCGGCCAACCGGATCGACCTGGTCATCGGCGGTATGACCTGCGCGGCGTGCGCGAGTCGCATCGAGAAGAAGCTCAACCGGATGCCCGGCGTCCACGCCACGGTGAACTACGCGACCGAGAAGGCCAGCGTGGCGTTCCCCGACGACGTCACCCCGGCGGACCTCATCGCCACCGTGGTGAAGGCCGGCTACACCGCCGAGGTGCCGCCGCCGCCCGAGGAGGTGGAACGCGGCGTCGCGCCGGCCGATCCGCTGGACGACCTGCGCAAGCGGCTGCTGGTGTCGATCGCGCTCTCCGTACCGGTGATCGCGTTGGCCATGGTGCCCGCCTGGCAGTTCACCTACTGGCAGTGGCTGTCGCTGACCCTGGCCGCCCCGGTCGTGGTGTACGGCGGCTGGCCGATGCACCGCGCCGCCTTCGTCAACCTGCGCCACGGCGCGGCCACCATGGACACCCTCGTCTCGCTGGGGACGCTGGCCGCGTTCGGCTGGTCGGTCTGGGCGCTCTTCCTGGGCGTCGCCGGCACCCCGGGCATGCGGCACCAGTTCTCGCTCAGCGTGTCGCAGACCGACGGGGCGGCCAGCATCTACCTGGAGGTCGCCGCCGGGGTGACCATGTTCATCCTGAGCGGCCGCTACTTCGAGGCCCGCGCCAAGCGCCGCGCCGGGGACGCGCTGCGCGCGCTGCTCCAGATGGGCGCGAAGGAGGCGACCGTCCTGCAGAACGGGGCGGAGGTCCGGCTGCCGATCGACCGGGTGGTGGTCGGGCACCGGTTCGTGGTCCGCCCCGGGGAGAAGATCGCCACCGACGGGGTGGTCGAGGAGGGCAACGGCACCGTCGACGTCTCGATGCTCACCGGGGAGTCCGTGCCGGTGGAGGTCGTGCCGGGCGACGAGGTCGCCGGGGCGACGGTCAACCGCAGCGGGCGGCTCGTGGTCCGCGCCACCCGGGTCGGGGCCGAGACGCAGCTCGCGCAGATGGCCAAGCTCGTCGAGGAGGCACAGTCGGGCAAGGCCCCGGTGCAACGACTGGCCGACCAGGTGGCCGGGGTGTTCGTGCCGGTGGTGATCGGGCTCGCCGTCGGGACGTTGGGCTTCTGGCTGGGCACCGGGATGGGATCGCCGTCCTTCGCCTTCGCGGTGGCCGTCCTGATCATCGCCTGCCCGTGCGCGCTCGGCCTGGCCACCCCCACCGCCCTGCTGGTCGGGACGAACCGGGGGGCCCAACTGGGGGTGCTCATCAAGGGTCCGCAGATCCTGGAGAACAGCCGCCAGGTGGACACCGTCGTGCTGGACAAGACCGGCACCGTCACCACCGGCCGGATGAGCCTGCTGGAGGTGGTCGCCGACACCGACCGGGACGAGGTGCTGCGGGTCGCCGCGTCGCTGGAGTCCGCCTCCGACCACCCGGTGGCCCGGGCGATCGTGGCCGGGGCCGGCGACCCCGGGCACCTGCTGCCGGTCACCGACTTCGAAGACCTCCCCGGGCTCGGCGTCCGGGGCACCGTCGCCGACCGGCCGACCCTCGTCGGGCGGTCCCGGCTGCTCACCGAGGCCGGACTGGAGATCCCGACCGCGCTCGACGAGGCCCGACAGGCGGCCGAGGCGGCCGGTCGCACCGCGGTGCTGGTCGGTTGGGCCGGTGTCGTCCGGGGCGTCTTCGTGGTGGCCGACACCGTACGGGAGACCAGCGCCCGGGCGGTCGCCGAGCTGAAGGCCCTGCGTCTGGTGCCGGTGCTGCTCACCGGGGACAACGAGAAGGTGGCCCGGGCGGTGGCCGCGGAGGTCGGCGTCGACGACGTCATCGCCGACGTGCTGCCCGCCGAGAAGGTCCAGATCATCAAGGAGTTGCAGGCCGAGGGGCGGACGGTCGCCATGGTCGGTGACGGGGTCAACGACGCGGCGGCGCTCGCCCAGGCCGACCTGGGGATCGCGATGGGCAGCGGCACCGACGTGGCGATCGAGGCGTCGGACCTGACCCTGGTCCGGGAGGACCTGCTCGCGGTGGTGGACGCTCTGCACCTCTCCCGGGGCACCCTCCGGGTCATCAAGGGCAACCTGTTCTGGGCGTTCGCCTACAACATCTGCGCCCTGCCGCTGGCCATGGTGGGCATGCTCAACCCGATGATCGCCGGTGCCGCCATGGCGCTCTCCTCGGTCTTCGTCGTCTCCAACAGCCTGCGACTGCGGACGTTCCAACCGGCACGGACGCGGTCGTGACACCGGTGGGCGGGCGCGGTCCCGGCGCCCGCCCACCGGGACCCTCTCCGGTGCGCCCGCCGGACCGACGGCCGGTTCCCTATGCTCGGCGCATGGAACTACGCGTCTTCACCGAGCCCCAGCAGGGAGCCAGCTACGACCAGTTGCTCGCCGTGGCACGCTGCGCCGAGGACGCCGGCTACGACGCGTTCTTCCGCTCCGACCACTACCTGATGATGGGTCAGGCGAGCGGGGAACCGGGCCCCACCGACGCCTGGACGACCCTCGCCGGCCTGGCCCGGGAGACCGGCCGGATCCGCCTCGGCACGCTGATGACCGCCGCCACCTTCCGGCTGCCCGGCCCACTCGCCATCACGGTGGCCCAGGTGGACGCGATGAGCGGCGGCCGGATCGAGTTCGGTGTCGGCACCGGATGGTTCGAGGCGGAGCACCAGTCGTACGGCATCCCGTTCCCGCCGCTCGCCGAGCGGTTCGACCGGCTGGAAGAGCAGCTCGCCGTCATCACCGGCCTCTGGCAGACCCCGGCCGGGCAGACCTTCGACTTCGCCGGGAAGTACTACACCCTCACCGACTCGCCGGCCCTGCCGAAGCCGGTGCAGTCGCCCCGACCGCCGGTCCTGCTCGGCGGGATGGGAGCGAAGCGGACGCCCCGACTCGCCGCCCGCTTCGCCGACGAGTTCAACCTGCCCTTCGTGCCGGTCGACGACACGGCCGCGCAGTTCGGCCGGGTCCGCGACGCCTGCGCCGCGATCGGCCGGGACCCGGCGGAGCTGCGCTGGTCCAACGCGCTGGTGCTGTGCTGCGGGCGGAACGACGCGGAGGTGCGGCGACGGGCCGAGGCGATCGGCCGTGACCCGGACGAGCTGCGCGAGAACGGGCTCGCCGGCTCGCCGGCCGAGATCGTCGACAAGATCGGCCGCTACGCGGGCGTGGGCAGCCAGCGCATCTACCTCCAGACGCTGGACCTGGCCGACCTCGACCACCTGGAACTGGTCGCCGCCGAGGTCATGCCGCAGGTCTGAGACCCGCCGGGCGCGCCGCCGCAGGCGACGGTGACCGCGACCCGGCGTACCGGCCCGGTGCCGCCGGGCACGCCGCCGACCGAGGGGAGAGGTCATGGCAGAGGACACGGTGGCCGCGGAGAACGGGGTGCCGCCCCGGAACTGGGCCGGCAACGTCACCTGGTCGGCGGCCCGCCGGCACCGTCCGACCACCGTCGACGAACTGCGGGAACTGGTGGCGGCGAGCCGGCGGATCCGGGCGGTGGGCAGCCGGCACTCGTTCAACCGGCTCGCCGACACCACCGGCGACCTGGTCGCGGTGGACGGCCTGCCGCCCACCGTCGAGATCGACCCCGTCCGGGCCACCGCCACCGTGGCGGCCGGGCTGCGCTACGGCGAGGTCGCGGCGCGCCTGCACGAGCAGGGGTACGCCCTGCCGAACATGGCCTCGCTGCCGCACATCTCGGTCGCCGGGGCGGTCGCCACGGCCACCCACGGCTCCGGTGAGCGGCACGGCAACCTGGCCACCTCCGTCGTCGCCCTGGAACTGGTCACCGCCGACGGTGACCTGGTCCGGGTGGACGCCACCGACGCCCGCTTCCCCGGCCTGGTGGTCGGCCTCGGCGCGTACGGGGTGGTCGTCCGGCTCACGCTGGCCCTGGTGCCGACCTTCGAGATCCGCCAGTACATCCACCTGGACCTCCCGCGCGAGGCGATGGACGAGGCGCTCGCCTCGGCGTACAGCGTCAGCCTCTTCACCGACTGGCGGGGCACCGGGTTCGACCAGGTGTGGCACAAGCAGTTGGTCGACCAGCCACCGCCCCCGACCCGGTGGCTCGGCGCGACGGCGGCCGACACGCCCCGGCACCCGGTGCCGGGCCTGCCCGGTGACACGTGCACCGTGCAGCTCGGGGTGCCCGGCCCCTGGCACGAACGCCTGCCGCACTTCCGGCCCGACTTCACCCCGAGCAGCGGGCAGGAGTTGCAGTCGGAGTACCACCTGCCGAGGACGGCGGCGGCCGAGGCCCTGGCCGCGCTGGACGGCGTCCGCGACCGGATCGCCGCGGTGGTGCAGATCTGCGAGCTGCGGACGGTCGCCGCCGACCGGCTCTGGCTCAGCCCCCAGTACGACCGGGACACCCTGTCGATCCACTTCACCTGGATACCCGACGCCGGGGCGGTCGCCCCGGTGGTGGCCGCCGTCGAGGAGCGACTGGCCCCGTTCGTTCCCCGTCCACACTGGGGAAAGGTCTTCGGCCTGCCCCCGGCGGCGGTGGCCGCCGCGTACCCCCGGTTCGCCGACGCGGTCGCGGCGATGGTCGCCGCCGACCCCACCGGCACGTTCCGCAACGACCTGCTGGACCGCTACCTCCCCCGCTGACGCCGTCGGTGGGCGGGACCGGGTACGCCAGAATCGGGGCCGTGTTCTTCGGCATCCTGGGTCCGGTCGAGGCGCGTACCGTCGACGGGACGGCCGTGCCCCTGGGCGGGCGGCAGCTGCGGGCCCTGCTCGCCCTGCTCCTGCTCGAACCCGGCCGGGTGGTCGGCGCGGACCGCCTGATCGACGGCCTGCACGGCGAACACCCGCCGGCCGGCGCGGCGAACGCGTTGCAGTCCCAGGTCTCCCGGCTCCGCCGGGCGCTGCGCGCCGCCGGCACCGAGGTGACCGTCGAGGCGCACCCGGCCGGGTACCGGCTCACCGTCGACCCGGAGGACGTCGACGTGCACCGGGTCGCCCGGCTCGACCGGGCCGCTCGGCAGGCCCTCACCGCCGGAGCCCCGGCACGGGCGGTCGCGCTGCTCGGCGAGGCGCTCACGTTCTGGCGGGGCGAGCCGCTCGCCGACGTGACCGCCGCGCCGTTCGCCGCCGCTCAGGTCGCGCGCCTGACCGAGCTGCGGCTGGACATCGTGGCGGAGTACGCCGAGGCGGCGCTCGCCGCCGGGGACCCGCACGCGCCGATCGGTCTGCTGAGCGAGGTGGTCGCCGCCCACCCGCTGCGGGAACGCCCCCGGGGACAGCTCATGCGGGCGCTGCACGCCGCCGGCCGGTCGGCCGAGGCGTTACGGGTCTACGCCGACCTACGTCGTACCCTCGCCGGGGAACTCGGCGTCGAGCCCTGCGCCGAGCTGGCCGCGGTGCACCTGGCGGTGCTGCGCGACGAGCGCGGTGACCCGGTGGCACCGCCGTCGGCCCGGCTCCCCGCCCAGCTGAGCAGCTTCGTCGGCCGGGAGGGCGACCTGGCCCGGGTGGCCGGACTACTCGACGCCGGCCGGTTGGTCACGGTGACCGGTCCGGGTGGGGTCGGCAAGACCCGGCTCGCGATCGAGACGGCCGGCCGGCGCGACGGTGAGGTCTGTTTCGTCGACCTCGCCCCACTGCCGGCCGGCGCACGGGTCGCGCCCGTCCTGCTCGACGCGTTCGGCCTGCGGGAGTCCGGCCTCGGCCTGCCCGGCGTGACCCGCGCCCCGCTCGCCGGCCCGCCTGCCGCCCCGCTCGCCGGCCGCGCGTCAGCCGACGGTGCCGGCCCGGCGGGGGCTGCTGCCGGCCTGGCGGGCGTGGGGCCGGTGGGTGCCGCTGCCGGCCCGGTGGGCGCCGGCCCGGTGGATGCCGCTGCCGGCCCGGTGGATGCCGGTGCGCCGGCCGGCGGTGCCGACCCGGCGCTGAACCGCCTGGTCACCGCGCTGTCGGACCGGCGGATGCTGCTCCTGCTCGACAACTGCGAACACGTGGTCGCGGACGCCGCGCCGGTCGTACGCGCTCTCCTCGCCGCCGGACCGCACCTGCGGATCCTGGCCACCAGCCGGGAGCCGCTCGGCCTGACCGGGGAGCTGCTCTGCCCGCTGTCCCCGCTGCCCGTGCCGCCCCCGGAGGTGCCGGCCGGGACCGTCGCCACCGCCCCGGCGGTGCGTCTCTTCGCCGACCGGGCCGCCGCGGTACGCCCGGACTTCGTCCTCGACGGCGACACCGTCGACACGGTACGCCGGATCTGCGCCGCGCTGGACGGCCTGCCACTGGCGATCGAACTGGCGGCGGTGCGGATACGGGCCCTGTCCCTGGCCGAGGTGGCGGCCCGGCTGGACGACCGGTTCCGGCTGCTGTCCCGGGGCGACCGGACCGCCGCGCCCCGGCACCAGACCCTGCACGCCGTGGTCCGGTGGAGTTGGGACCTGCTCAGCGACGCGGAACGGCGTCTCCTGCGCCGGCTGACCGTCTTCGCCGGTGGGGCGACCGTCTCCGCCGCCGAGCAGGTGTGTGGTTGCGGTTGTGGTTGTGGTTGCAGGGGACCCCTCCTACCGCTTTCTGCCGAGGAGGGGTCCCCTGCAACCACCCGGCGCGGGTGCGAGCCGGACACCGCCGAACTGCTCGCCGCGTTGGTGGACCGGTCGCTGCTCGAACACGCCGCCGGCCGGTACCGGATGCTGGAGACGGTGCGGAGCTTCGGCGCCGAGCGGCTCGCCGAGGCCGGCGAGGACGACGTGCTCCGTCGGGCCCACGCCACGTACGTCCTCCGCCTGGCCAGCCGGGCGGACGGTTACCTGCGCCGGGAGGAGCAGGTCGACTGGCTGCACCGGCTCCGCGCCGAGCACCGCAACCTGGACGCGGCCCTGCGCTGGGCGGTCACCGCCGACCCGCCCCTGGCGATGCGACTGGTCGGCGCGTTGAGCGCCTACTGGTACCTGCGCGGCCTACGTGGCGAGATCGCGCCGCTGGCGGAACAGGTGCTTCACGTGGTCGGTCCGGAACCACCCGACGGGCTGACCGAGGAGTACGTGCTCTGCGTGATGTACGCCGTCTCCGGCGGTTCCGGCGCCGGACTGGCCGACCACGTCCGACGGGCCACCGTCCTGGTCGACACGATGGAGCATCCGCCCCGGCAGCCGTTCCTCCACGTCCTGTGGGCGCAGTTCGCCGGACCGCCCGGCGCGGAACTGCCCCGGCGCAGACGGCTGATCGGCACGGACCCGTGGTCGCAGGCGCTCGGGCACTTCGGCAACGGCTTCCTCGCCCTGTTCCAGGGGGTCGTCGACACGGCCGAGTCGGAGCTGCGGCAGGCGCTCACCGGTTTCCGGACGGTGGGGGACCGGTGGGGTGTGTCGCAGGCGTTGGACGGGCTGGCGACCATCGCCGCCTGGCGTGGCGCGGACGACGAGTGCCTCGCCCTGCGCGACGAGGCACTGGGACTGGTCCGGCAGCTCGGCGCGTACGAGGAGGTGGCGGACCTGCACTGCCGGCGGGCCGAGCGGCTGCTCTGCGTCGGCGACCCCGACGCCGCCCGCGTCGAGTACGGACAGGCCGCCGTCCTGGCCCGGCGCGGTGGCATGTCGGCGACGGCGGCCCAGGTCGCCTGGGGTCTCGGCGAGGTGGCCCGGCTGACCGGCGATCTGGTGGAGGCCCGCCGCCGGCAGACCGAGGCGCTGGACCGGGTCGCGGACGGGTGGACCGGCGGCGAGGTCCGGGTCGCCGTGCTGACCGCGCTCGGCCGGGTGGCGCAGGCCGGCGGCGATCTCGACGAGGCTCGCCGCCGGCACCGGGAGGCGCTCGACGCGGCTCTCCGCCAGCACAACGGGCCGGACATCGCCGGTGCGGCCGAAGGGCTGGCCGGGGTGCTGCTGGACGACGGAATGCCCGAACGGGCCGCCTGGTTGCTCGGGGTGGCCACGGCGGTACGCGGCCTGCGGGCGACCCCCAGCCGGGACGTGGCCCGGGTGGTGGACGGGGTACGGGCGACGCTCGGTGCGGACGGTTACGCCGTCGCCTTCGCCCGGGGTGCCGCGCTCGACCACACCCGGGGCCGGGCCGTCCTGCGGGACCTGCTCCGCGCCTGACCGGTCGGCACCCCCGTGCCCGTGACCCGCCTGCCGGTCCGCCCGGCGGTTGAGGTGGCGGTCAGCGTCCGGTGCGGGTCCGGTCAGCGTGGGTGGCCACCGTCGGCAGCAGCACCTGACCCCGTCGACGAGGAGCCCACCGTGGCCGAGACCGGTACGACGCAGACCACCCCGCCCACCGTTCCGACGCCGTCCGGGCCGGACCCCGGTCCACGGCCGGGCAGCCGCGCGCCGGCCAGCGGGACGGGTGCGGGTTCGACCCGCCGGTGGTGGCGGCGCCCCTGGATGGCGCCCCTGGGCGTGGTGCTGCTGTTGTTCGTGGCCTTCTCCCTACCCCCGTACCTCACCCTCGACGAGGGGCAGTCGCGGGTCACGCCGCCGGAGGGCGCGCCGCTCTACTACCCGCTGCTGGTCGCGCACGTCCTCTTCGCCTCGGTCGCCACGCTGACCTGCTGGTTCCAGGTGTGGCCGTGGTTCCGCCGACGCTTCCCGGCCGCCCACCGCCGGATCGGCCGGGTGTACGTCTTCGCCGGGGTGCTCCCCGCCGGCGTGATCGGCTTCTACCTCGGGGCGGTGACGCCGTTCGGGCCGGCGGCCCAGGCCAGCGGGGTGGTGCTGGCTCCCCTCTGGCTGATCTGCACCGTGGTCGGTTGGCGGCGTGCCCGGCAGCGGCGGTTCGTCGAGCACCGCCGGTGGATGATCCGCAGCTTCGCGCTGACCGTCTCGATCATCACGAACCGGGTCTGGGGCGTGGTCTTCTTCCTGCTGCTGTACCCGCAGCTGGAGAGCACCTTCCACGGCGACGAGAAGTTGATGAGCTGGATGATCGCCGGGGCGACCGCCTGGCTCGGCTGGACGCTGCCGCTGCTGGCCGCGCAGTGGTGGCTGGACCGTCACCCCGGCCCCCGTCCGGTCCGCGCCGGCAGACCGGTCCGCGCCGGCAGACCGGTCCGCGCCGGCTGACTTGTCCGGGCCAGGGCTCGACGCGGCCCGGAGCGGCGGGCGGCGTCACCGGCGGGCCGCGTCACCGGCGGGCGGCGAGCTGGTCGCGCATGCTGCTGCGCTGCACCGCCCGGCTGATGTCGCTGGGCGAGACGATCCCGACCAGTTGTCCGTCCGTCACCACCAGCGCCCGGCCGTCCGCGCACGCGCTGAGCCGGGGGAGCAGGTCGGTCAACTGCTCCTCCGGCCGGGCCAGCACCAGCTCGTCGGACCGGCAGGCCACCTCGGCCAGGGTGGTTCCCGCCCGCTGGTCGGCCGCGACGTGCCGGACCCGGTCCAGGGTGACCAGGCCGATCGGCCGTCCGTCCTCGGTCAACGGCAGCGCCGAGTGCCGGTAGGCGAAGAGGTAGTGGTCGACGAAGTCGCCGACGGTCATCGTCGCCGAGGCGGTCTGCGGTTGCGGGGTCATCACGTCGGCGACCCGCACGCCGTGCAGCGCCGAGCCGATCCGGGCCTGCCGTTCCTCCATCGTCGCGGCCCCGATCAGGAACCAGCCGATCAGCACCAGCCAGAGCCCGCCGATACCGGCCCCGACCAGGAACTGCCAGAGGCCCAGCCCGATCAGCAGCACGCCCAGCACCCAGCCGGCGCGGGCCGCCACCACCGAGGCGCGCGTCCGGTCGCCGGTGGCCTTCCAGACCGCCGCCCGCAGCAGCCGGCCGCCGTCGAGCGGGGCGGCCGGCAGCACGTTGAAGATGGCGAGCAGGAGGTTGATGCCGGCCAGCCAGGAGAGCGCGCCCACCGGCAGTCCCCGCACTCCGCTGAGCGCCAACGCGACCGCGACGCCGCCGAAGAGAACGCCGATGATCAGACTGACCAGCGGCCCGATGCCGGCGATGCGCAGCTCGGCGCCCGGGTTCGGCGCGTCGCCCTTCAGTTCGGAGACCCCGCCGAAGAGCCAGAGCGTGATGCCCTCGACCCCCAGCCCGTTCCGTTTGGCCACCACTGCGTGGGCAACCTCGTGGGCGAGCAGACCGACGAAGAAGACCACCGCGGCGGCCAGCCCGGCGAGCACGTACGCCCAGACCGGCTCCCCCGGGTAGGCGCGCGGGAACTGCCGCGCGGCCAGCGCCCAGGCGATCAGCGCGAAGATGACCAGGACGCTCCAGTTGACGCCGACGGGCACGCCGGCGACCCGACCGAGCCGGAAACTCGCCCTCATGGCACGGTTGATACCCCGTCGGGTGGTGACCATGCCGGTCGTCGTCGCACACCCACCCGGTGCCGGTCGGTCAGTCGAACAGCCGGTCGAGCGCTTCCTGTTCGAGGTCGCGCCAGCGCTCGGCGTCCTTCAGAGCCTTCGCGATCTCCTTGTCGTCGAGGTGGTGGGCGCCCTCCTCGCGGATGCTCGCGACGCTGAACGGCCGGCCGACCGACGGCGAGGTCTGCTCCAGGGCCTCCAGCACCCGTACGACACCCACCACGCCGTACTCGACGGTCCGCTTGGTCATGCGGAAGTGGGACAGGAGCGCGCCGGCCTGCTGGGCCATGGGCGCGCCGGAGCCGATGGCGTGGAAGCCCACGTCCTCGTACCGCCCGATGAGGCCGTTGGGGTTGATCTCCACGATCCACGGCCCGCCCTGGCTGTAGCCCGCCGCGAGCAGGTACGCCGCCACCCCGCCGCCGCTGCCCTCGCCGGGCACGTCCGGGATGTAGTTCTCGTAGTGCTTCTTCAGGACGGGCAGGGCGCGTTCCTGCAACTCGTCGCCGATGTCGGGTGCTTCGAGGATGGCGGTGGCCGAGTCCTGGAGGATGGGGCGAAGGTCGTTGAGCACCCCCCGTGCGCCGCTGCCGCCCCAGGCGGCGCACGAGCCCAGCGGGTGCAGCTTCTGGGCGGGGAAGCTCAGACCTCGGTCGCTCTCCGTGATCTGGGAGTCCGCGCCGATCACCACCCCGTCACTACAGACGATGGCGAGCACGACGGTCATGGGAGGTCCTCCTGGTCAGGGGTGCGGGGTAGGGGCCAGGTACCCGGCGTCCCGCGCGCCTACACCCGGTCGACCAGCACCACGGCGGTGCCGCGCGGGACCGCCTCCACCAGGTGCCGCTGGGCGTCGCGGGGTCAGCCCGGACGGGCCATGCGCCGTTGACACGGAAAACCCCTCCCCGCGCCGTCGCATCGGGGAGGGGTTTTCGGATGGTGCTACGACAGACGGGCTCCGACATGGATGGCGATCGCGTCGTGGGCCGGCACGTTCGCGGCGAACCAGCCGCCGGAGTCGACGGTGATCACCGGTCCGCTGCACGAGCCGTTGCTGAAGGTGCCGTGGATGACGTCGCAGTACCGGCCGGCCGGCAGACCGGTCTGGTAGGTCCGGCCGTTGACCGCGAAGTCCTCGTCGTTGATCGTGACGAAGCCCTTGCCGGTCCGGCTGAACGCGATGTGCTGGTATCCGTTGTCCCACCAGTTGGAGACGCCGGCCCCCTCGGTGGCGTTGCGGAAGCCGACCATGTTGGCGATCACCGGCCAGCGGTGCTCGCACTCCCAGCCGGAGTAGCAGGTGGTGTTCAGGGTCTTGTTGTTGCCGTCCGAGGGCGGCCCGGCGTCGCGGTTGGTGAAGGTGTAGCTCGACATCACCGTCGGCGAGCCGTACGGCCAGGCCAGCATGAAGGCGTTGGCGAGGGCGTAGATGCCCCGGTCCTTGTAGGTCAGCACGCCGCCGACGTCCCGCTGGGTGTCGTGGTTGTCGACGAAGACCGACGCCACGCCGCTGGGCAGGTGCCCCCAGCCCTCGCCGAAGTTCTTCAGGTACGCCAACCGTTCGGAGCGGAACACCCGGGCCAGGTCCTTGCCGTAGCGGAACTCGTGCACGTCCCCGTTGCCGGTGTACTCACCGGGTTGGACCGGTTCGCCCGCGCCGTAGATGACCTCCTGCACGATGTACGCCGAGCGGGAGAGCTTGCTCTTGATCGCGGCGATGTCGGCGGCCGGCATGTGCTTGCTGGCGTCCATCCGGAAGCCGTCCACGCCGAGCGAGAGCAGGTCGTTGAGGTACGCGGCGAGCCGCGACCGGACGTACTCCGACTCGGTCTTCAGGTCGGCGAGGTTGACCAGCTCGCAGTTCTGCACCTCGTACCGGTCGTTGTAGTTGGCGATGTCGTTGTTGCCGTTGCGCCCGCAGTAGTGGAAGTCCTGCGACTGGTAGATGCCCGGGTAGGTGTAGTGCTGGTACGACGAGCCGGCCCAGCCGGTGCCGCCCGCGTCCTGGCCGGACATGTGGTTGACCACCGCGTCCACGATCACTTTCACGCCGGCGGCATGGCAGGTGTTCACCATGGACTGGAACTGCGCGCGGGTGCCCTTGCGTGACTCGATGCGGTAGCTGACCGGTTGGTAGGTCACCCACCACTGGTTGCCCCGGATGTGCTCCTGCGGGGGCGAGACCTGGACGTAGCCGTAGCCCTTCGGGCCGAGCGTGCTGGTGCACTCGCTGGCCACCGAGGGCCAGTTCCACTCGAACAGGTTCGCGATGACCTTCTTGTTGCCGGAGGGGGCCGCGGCGGCCGGGGGAGCCGTCACGGTGACCGGCGCGAGCAGGCCGGCGAGCAGGCCCACGGCCAGCAGCGCCGTACGGCGTCGACGTCGAAGCATCTTCTACTCCTGACGGGGGTACGGGGGACGGGTGGTGGACGCGCCAGGACTGCGGTGCCGCTTCTTGCAGCGGCTCTGAAAGGTTTCGGAAATGTTACAAGCGCCTTGCAGTGGGCGTCAACGCATGGACAAACGTCTTTCTGCCTGTGTGGCGGCGGCAATCCTGCCTCGTCGTCGACGGTCGGCGGGCGGGAGCAGGGTGGAGGTAGCGACGCTGTGGAACTGCCCCGTTCATGCGCCCACCGGGATCGTGCCCGGTTGCCGTCCAGCCAGCAGCAGACCGCCACAGGCAGGCCAGCGCAGAGAAGCGAGTGGCCCCGGGACCCGTTGTCCCGAGGGCGACACGTTGTGGTGGGTCAGCCTGCCGGCTCGACCTCGGCGATACGGGAACGGAGAAGGTGCTCGGCCGCGTCCAGTTCGGTCCAGAGGTCGAACCATGCCCGGCTGCGGGCTCGGTCTCCCCGGTCGAGCCCGACCACCACGATGCTGTGGACCCCCCACAGGACGTCGTGACGCCCGGACGGCGAGTCCACCCCGATCGCGAAGGACGCAGCCAGGGCGGCACGAGTGAGGATCAGGCTTTCCGGGTCGTCCGGAGCTCGTCGACCAGCGGTCAGGAACCTCGGTTCGTCGGTGATCTTCATCCAGCGTACGGTTGCGCCCGGCACCTGCTGGTCGACGATCTCGGCAACTGATCCGCGAACGGCCGAGGCCGGATCGTCGCCGAGCCAATCCAGGAAGTGGCCGGTGCTGACCAGCCGGGTGAAGTCGTCCTGCGGGGGGCCGTAGTTCGGATTGGGTTGGAACTCACCGGTGAGCCGGCCGTCGGCGCCCACCTTCCACACACCACGGACGGCCTCCGCCGGAACGAAGCCGTTCGGATCACTGACCAACGTGTGGTCGATCTCGGCGACCGAGCCCCCCGGATGCCGCGCTGCCTCGGCCGCCAGGGCGGCCGGCGGGTGCGACCGTCGATCGGGACCGTTGCCTGGCGCTGTGTGGGCGTTCATCGTCGGCAACCCGTCTGTCGCACGTATGGACACGTGAAACCTAAGCCACCCGTCAACTGCGTTCGTGCCGGGCTCTACGAGCACCGCCCGCCTGCCAGCTCTCAAGGTAGACGAGGAGGTGCTCGCCATACCGCCGCGAGCCCGGTGAAGGTCAACGCCGCAGCGAACGGAACCTGCTGCCAGTGGGCGACCGTCTGGAGGGCGACGGACGCGCAGAACAACGTTCCGAGCACCGCGAGTGTGCCGTGCGCCTGAAGGTAGGTGCGGGCGGCGTCGACCAGGTGGGCGGCACGATGCTCGGCAGGCAGCCACCGCCAGTCGTTCCGCTGGACGGTCTCGTGCCAGGCGGCGGGGTTCGGGGTCAGGCGCGGCGACGCCGTGGAGCTGCCACGTCCACTCGTCCAGGCCGCCGATGTGCATGGCTACCACCACCGACCGTTCCTCGCCTGCTCACCGTCGCGATGAAACACCCGACCGAGTCCCGCTCTACGGTGGACGTCATGAATCTGCGGTACACCCGAAGTGAGGGCCTCCGGGCGATGGGCGGCTTCTCGCTCGGGGTCGGCCTGCTCATCTCTCTGCTGAACATGGGCACCAACCCGCAGCCCGGCGGACTCGTCCTGGCGGGCCTGCTGGTCCTCACCGGACTGGGACTCCGACTCGAAGCGGCCATCGTCGAACCGCGTGACCAGCGACGCCCCGAACTACCGTTCGACCGGTAGTAGACGAAAGGTCCCCCGCGAGGAACGCTCGCGGGGGACCTGTGCGACGTCGTACCCGACCCGTCAGCGACCGGGGGGCACGAGACGGTCGGTGCCGAGGCGGTCGCGGAGCACCTCCGGCACCAGCACCGAGCCGTCGGGCTGCTGGAACTGCTCCAGGATCGCCGGGAAGAGTCGGCTGGTGGCCAGCGCCGACCCGTTCAGCGTGTGCACGAAGCGGGTCTGCTTGCCGCCGGGCTCCTTGTACCGGATGGCCGCCCGGCGGGCCTGGTAGTCGCCCGCCCAGGAGACCGACGAGACCTCCTTGTACTTGCCGGTGCTCGGCATCCACACCTCGATGTCGAGGGTCTTCCGCATGGACGCGCTGGCGTCCCCGGCGGAGAGCAGGCTGCGCTGGTAGTGCAGCCCCAGCCCCTCGACCAGGCTCTCCGCGTGGGCGAGCATCTCCTCCAGCGCCGCGTCCGCCTGCTCGGGCAGGGTGAACTGGAAGATCTCCACCTTGTTGAACTGGTGGCCCCGGACGGTGCCGCGCTCGTCCGAGTGCGAACCGGCCGACTCCCGCCGGTAGCAGGGGGTGTACGCGAACGCCTTCAGCGGCAGCTTCGCCGGGTCGAGGATCTCGTCCTGGTACGCGCCGAGGATCGCCGTCTCCGACGTCGGCAGCAGGAACTGTCCACGTGGAGCGGACTCCCGGTCGAGGTGGTAGACGTCGTCGTGGAACTTGGGGAACTGCCCGGCGGCGAACCCGGCGCTGTGCAGCAACAGGTGCGGCGGGAGGAGGAACTCGTACCCGGCGGCGACGTGCCGGTCGACGAACCAGTTGACCAGCGCCCACTCCAGCCGGGCGCCCCACCCGGTGTACATCCAGAAGCCGGAGCCACCGAGCTTGACGCCGCGCTCGTGGTCGACCAGACCGAGGGCGCGGGACAGCTCCACGTGGTCGCGGACCTTCTCGATCGTCGGCGGCTCGCCGAAGACCTTGACCACCCGGTTGGCCTCCTTGCCGCCGGGGACCACGTCGTCGGCGGGCAGGTTCGGCAGCTCGCTCATGCTGGTGCGCAGCCGGGACTGCACCTCGTCCAGCTCGGCCTCCAGCTCGGCGAGCTGCTTGCGCCCCGCCTCCGGGGCGGAGACCTCGGGCTCGGTGCCGGCGCGCTTGGCCGCCGCGTACGCCCGCGCCTCCGCCTTGCGGCGCTGCCGCTCGGCGTCGATGGCGCTGATCAGGGCGCGTCGGTCCTGGTCGAGCTGCTGGATCTCGTCAAGGGCACGCGTGACCTCGGCCGGATCGAGCCGCTTGGCCAGCGCGGACGCGACCGCCTCCCGATCCTTCCGGATCAACTCCATGTCGAGCATGCTGCTCCGTACGCTCCGTCCGGGCCGTCGGGTGGGACCACCAGATGCTACCGTCGCGCCCCCGCCGGCCGGGCACGCCCTCGCCACGCCCGGCCGACGGCCCGTCGCCGCGTCGCCCGGCTCCCGCCCCGCTCCGGCGACACCGGGGCATCCTGCCGGCAGGATGCCCCGACATCGCCGAACCGCTCAGGGGACGGTCAGAGCCGGATCGGCATCAGCAGCGAGTAGGTCAGCTCGTCGTCGGGACGGCGTACGACCAGCGGGGTGATCGGCCCGTCCAGCTCCAGCACGAGCTGCCCCCGGTCCGCCGCGTCCAGGGCGTCGAGGAGGAACTCCCGGTTCACCCCGATCCGCAGGTCCTCCCCGGCGGGGACGTCCTCGCCGACCACGTCCAGGGCACCCCGGTCGTCCACGCTGAGCACGGTCACCTCGTACCGGATGCCGTCGTGCTCGCGCCGCACGGTGGGCGCACCGCCCAGCGTGGCCCGCAGCGCCGGCACGTCCACCGTCGTCCGGCGGGCCGGCGAGGCGGCGACCCGGTCGCGCAGCAGCCGCCGGTGGTCGGGGTAGTCGACGTCGACGGCCGGACCGGTCACCCGCTCGTCGCCGACCGCGACGGTGACCCCGTCGCTGCCCACGGTCAGGGACACGTCCCCGGCCGGTGCGGTGCCGAGCAGTTCCCGGACCCGGTCGGCGACGTCGACCGGCACCGGCACCCGGACCGGCGGGCCGGCGACGGCGGCGGGCGCGCCGGCCACCGCCAGCCGGAACCGGTCGGTGGCGACCAGGGTCACCGTGTCGGGGCCCACGTCGACCAGGACGGTGGCGAGCTGCGGCAGCTCCGGGTCGGCGCCGACGGCGAAGCGGACCGCGTCGAACGCGGCGGCCAGGGCGGTGCGGGGCAGGGTGAGTCGGGTGGTCATGACGGTCTCCTCGGAGTCGAGCAGGGTACGGATCCGGGAGAGTTCACGGCGGGCATCGGCGAGCCCGTCCTCCAGCCGACGCAGGTGCGCGTCGAGTAGCCCGTGCACCACCGCCGGTTCGGCGGCGGCGACGGCGGCGGTGACGCCGGCCAGCGGCATCCCCACCCGGCGCAGCCCGGCGACCAGCCGCGCGGCGCGCACCTGGTCGACCGTGTACCAGCGGTAACCGGTGTGTGCGTCCACCCACGCCGGCACCAGCACCCGGTTCCGGTCGTAGAAGCGCAACGCGCTCACCGTCAGGCCACTGGCCCGGGCCAGCTCGCCGATGCTGAGCAGTTCCCTCTCCACGGGCACCGATGCTGGTCCCTCGACCTGGTCGAGGGTCAACCCGTGCCGCCGGCCGGTGCGGGGCCGTCGGTCCCCGTACCGTCGGCTGGTACGGGGCCGTCGACGACCCGGAAGGTGATCCCGGCCCGCACCAGGCGCTCCAGCAGCGCGTCCCCCATCGCGGTCACCGGCGTCACCTGACCGGCGGTGGCCGGCAGGTCGTCGTACGCCAGGCAGAGCGCCGACTCGGCGAGCATCTTGGCGGTCTCGTCGTATCCGGGGTCGCCGCCGGCGACCTCGGTGACCACCCGCCGCCCGCCGCCGGTGCCCACGAACCGCACCCGGAACCACGACTTCGCCCGCTGCTCGGGCGTCGGCCCCTGCCCGGCGGCGAGCCGCCCGTGCAGCCACCGCCGGGTCGGCGGAATCTTCACCAGCCCCGCCACCGCGCCGAGACCGACCGCGCCGGCCAGCACGGTGGGCAGCCGCTTCACCGCCGCGAAGTGGCGGTAGGTGAAGTCCGGGCCGTACTCCGGTCGGGCCGCCGCCGACCGGCGGACCACCTGCGGGTCGATGGTGGGCAGCGGCACCACCCAGAAGCCCAGGTCCGCGCGGCGACCGACCTTCCCCGGTACGGCCCGGACCCGGCGACCCCCGGGCCGGGGCTCGGCGGCCCGGCGCTGGCGCGCCATGCGGCTCATCTGCGCGGACCGTTCGAACGCGGTCAACGCCGAGTGGTACGTCCCGGCGGAGAACCGTCCGCCGGCCCGGACGAACCCGTCGACGGTGACCGGCCCGTCCGTGGGCAGGTGCTTGAGGGTGAACCAGACCCCCAGGTCGTACGGGATCGAGTCGAAGCCGCAGGTGTGCACCAGTCGCGCCCCGGTCCGCTCGGCCTCCGCGTGGTGGCGCAGGTACGTCAGGTCCACGAACTCCGGCTCGCCGGTGATGTCCACGTAGTCGGTGCCGGCGCGGGCACAGGCGGCGACCAGGGGCTCCCCGTACCGGAGATACGGGCCGACCGTGCTGACCACCACCCGGCTGCTCTCCGCCACCGCGCGCAGCGACTCCGGATCGGTCACGTCGGCGGTCAGCAGCGGCAGCCCGGCCAGCGCCGGGTCGACGGCGGCGAGTCGGTCGCGTACCCCGGCCAGCTTCTCCGGGTTACGTCCGGCCAGCGCCCACCGGAGCCCGGCCGGGGCGGTGCGGGCCAGGTACGCGGCGGTCAGCGCACCGGTGAAGCCGGTCGCGCCGAACAGGACGAGGTCGTACGGGCGGGGACCGGGCACCTGACGAGTCTCCCACCCGGCTGGGCTGGTAGCAGGGGTCCCCTGTTACCGCATTTTGCGTAGCAGGGGACCCCTGCAAACACCTCAGCCGGGGGTGCCCTGCAAACACCTCAGCCGGGCGTGAACAGGACGCGGACGCAGCCGTCCGTCCGGTCGCGGAACAGGGCGTACCCCTCCGGTCCCCGGTCCAGTGGGAACCGGTGCGTGGCCAGGTGCTCGGTGCGCAGCTCGTCGCGGGCCATCTGCTTGAGCAGCGTCGGGATGTGCCGGGGACCGTGTGGGCGGGTGCCCCGTACGGTCAGCTCCTTCTGCACCACCGCGCCGACCGGGAAGGCGTCCACGAAGTCGGTGAGGTCGCCCAGGACGACCACGGTGCCGCCCTTGCGGCAGGCGTGCACCGCTTCACGTAACGCCAACGGCGTACGGGGGGCGCGGCGCAGCCGCTCGGCCAGCGACCGGGAGCCACCCACCGCGCCGGCCGCCTCGACGCACACGTCCGGGCCCCGCCCGCCGCTGCGTTCCCTCAGCTCGGCGGTGACGTCGGCGTGCTGGTAGTGCACCGTCTCCGCGCCGGTGTGCCGTTCGACCATGCGGAGCCGCTCGTCGTACCGGTCGACGACGACGACCCGCGCGGCGCCGCGCCGCACCGCCGCCTGGGCGACCAGCTGCCCGACCGCGCCCGCGCCCCAGATCGCGACCACGTCTCCCGGGCACACCCCGCCCACGTCCGCCCCCGTCCAGCCGGCCGGTGCGGCGTCCGAGGCGAACACCGCCCGCTCGTCGGTAACCCCGTCCGGCACGGTGAACGCTCCGACGTCGGCGTACGGCACCCGCACGAACTCGGCGTGACCGCCGGCGAAGCCGCCACCGGCCGACGGATGGCCGTAGCAGGCGGCCGGCGCCTGCCCCCAGGCCAGCTCGCCGGCGGCCGGGTCGACGCTGCCGTTGTCGCAGCAGGAGTGCCGCCCCTGCTGGCAGTACCGGCACCGGCCGCAGGCCACCACCGAGGCGACCACCACCCGGTCGCCGACCCGGTGCCGGCGTACCCGGGGACCCAGCTCCACCACCTCGCCGAGGAACTCGTGCCCGAGCACGTCTCCGGGGCCGAATGCGCCACCGTCGATCAGGTGGAGGTCGGTGCCGCAGGTGGCGCTGTATCGCACCCGCACGATGGCGTCGTGCCCGTTGCGTAGCTCCGGGTCGGGCACCTCGGCGACGGTCAGCCGGTCGCCCTGCCAGCACAGCGCCCTCACCCGGGCACCGCCCGCCGCCCTGGGCGGCCCCACCGGCGGAGCCAACCGCGCCAGCGCGACGGGCGAGCCAGTCGAGGCCAGCCCCGGCGGTGCCGACCCGGCTCTCGGCCCGGACCGGGCCCACGGACCTCGGCGTCCGGCCGGACGCGGTGCCGTTCGGTCCAGGGCCGGTCCGGCCGGAGCGGCTCGCCGGTCTCGGCGAGCTGGCGCACCTCGCGCAGCGCGGCCCGGAGCACCTGGTCCGGGTCGTCGCCGACCAGGTGCGCGGCCATCCCGGCGAAGCGGCCGTCCGGCGCGCGGGCGGCCAGCTCGGTGCCCCGGTCGCCCGGGGCCGCACGCAACCGCACCTGCACCCCGTCACCGAGCCGGGCCAGCGGTTCCGGTAGCCGCCCGCCGGGCAGCACCTCGTCCGCCGGACGGCCCACGGTCACCACCTGCCAACGCCCGACCGGCCCCGGCCGCCTCGCGCGTACCACGGTCGTCACCCGCCTTCCGTCCTCCTGCCGGCTTCCGCCTCGCCTCCCGCCGGCTGCCACCCCGCACCCTGCCGGCGGGGCGGGTGAAGCCGGTTCCCCCGGAAGGGGTGAACGCCGTGAGGCCGGGTAACCGCCGCCCGCGACCGGGGACCACGGGGAGGCCGACAGATGCCGGAGCAGTCGAGCGGGATGGGTTCGACCGTGCCGCTGCTGGCGTCCCGGCTGGTCGCGCCTCCGCCACCGGAGCCGGTGGTGCTCCGTCCCCGGCTGCTGCGCCGGCTCGACTCCGGCACCGACGGGCCGGTCACCCTGGTCCGCGCACCCGCCGGCTGGGGTAAGACCACCCTGCTCGCGGCCTGGGCGCGGGCCGCCGCGTCGGTGCCGACCTGGCTCTCCGTCGAGACGGGCGACACCGCGACGCGGCTCTGGTCGTACCTGGCCGCCGCGCTGGGCGCCGCGGACCTGCCGGCCGACCGGCCGGACCACCTCGAACGGCTCGCCGCCGCCGTCGCCGGCCGGGACCGGCCGGTCGTCCTCGTCCTGGACGACCTGCACCGGGTGACCGAACCGGCCGCCCTGGCCGGGTTGGAGTTCCTGCTCCGGCACGCCGGGCAACGGCTGCGCCTGCTGGTCGCGGCGCGCGTCGACCCGGCGCTGCCGCTGCACCGGTGGCGGCTGCGCGGGGAGCTGACCGAGATCGATGCCGACGAGCTGGCCTTCACCACCGACGAGGTCGCCGACCTGCTGACCACGCACGGGGTGGCGGTGCCCCCCGCATCGGTGCCGACGCTCCGCGAACGCACCGGCGGCTGGCCGGCCGGGCTGTGCCTGGCCGCGCTGGCCGCCCGGGCCGCCGCCGACCCGGCCGCCGTGCTCACCGGATTCGGCGGGGAGCAGCCGGACGTCGCCGGTTACCTGCGTGACGAGGTCCTCGCCGAGTTGCCCGGCGACGACGTCGACCTGCTGCGCCGGCTCGCGGTGACCGGGACGGTCTGCGACGACCTGGTCACCGCGCTGACCGGGCCGGCCGGCGGGGAGGGCCGCCTGGCCGACCTCGCCCGGTCCACCGGGTTTCTCCACCCCGACGGCCTGCGCCCCGGCTGGTACCGCTGCCAACCGCTGCTGGCCGACCTGCTCCGCGCCGACCTGGCCAAGCTCCCCGACGGACAGCTGCGCGAGCTGCACTCCCGGGCCGCCGGCTGGTACGCCGAACAGGGCCAGCCGGCCGACGCGCTGCGGCATGCGCTCGCCGCCGGTGACTGGGACCATGCCACCGACCTGCTGCTCGTCGGATGGCCGGAACTCGTCCCGTACGACCCGGAGCCGGCCGGAGCACCACCGCCCGCCCCGCCGGCCGACCGGGTCGAGCGGGATCCGGAACTTGCCCTGGCCTTCGCCGTGGACCGGGCCCGGTCCGCCGACCCCTCCGCCGCCGGCCACCTGCGCGCCGCGGTCGCCGCTGCCCGCGAGCTGCCCGCGCCCCGCCGGGACCGGCTCCGGTGGCTGGTCGCCGCGCTGGAGGTCGCCCTGGCCCGCCTGGGCGGTGACCCCACGGCGGTACGCGCTGCCGCCGCCCGGCTGCGAACACTGACCGGACCGCCGGCCTGCCCCGTCGGGGCTCCCCGCACCGGCCCGGTCGACGCTTCCCGGCCGATCGACGCTTCCCGGCCGATCGACGCTTCCCGGTCGGGTGACCCTTCCCGGCCGGGTGACGTTCTCCGGTCCGGTGCCGGTGACCCCCGGTCCGGTGCCGCTGACCGGGCGGACGGGCACCTGGTCGCCGGCATCGCCGACGCGCTCGCCGACCTGAGCGAGGGGGACCTGTCCGGCGCCGGGACGGCCTTCGACCGGCTGTCCGCTGCGGCCCGGCAGGCGGGACGGACCCGTACCGAACTGTTCTGCCGAAGCCGGGCGGCCCTGGCGGCGGCCTGGCACGGCCGGCTCCGCGAGGCCGAACAGGGTGCCCGGGAGACGCTCGGCGGACCCGTCACCCCGGCCGACCGCAGCCACGCGTACCTGGCCCTGGCGGTGGTGGCGCTGTACCGGGACCGGCCCGGGGAGGCCGAGGCGGACCTGGCGCGCGCCGACGGTCCCGGCTACGACCCGACGGTGGCGGCGGTGGCCGCGTTCTGCCGGGCGCAGCTCCGGCGCGACCCGGCCGCCGCCCAACGCGCGCTGGCCGGGGCGCGCCACCGGCTGACCGACCGTCCCCGAGCCGGCGTGCTGGCCGACCGGCTGCTCGCCGCCGAGGCCGACCACTGCGCCGCGCGCGGCGACCCGGCGGCCGCCCGGGAACTGTTGGAGTGTGCCGTCTCCACGGCCAACCCGGAGTTGGCCGTGGCGCGCGCCCGGGTCGAGGTGCACGCCGGTGATCCGGGGGCGGCCCGCCGCGCGCTGCCCCCGTGGGACGACCCGGACGCCGACCGGTGGCCGGTGCCGGTACGCCTCGACGCCGGCCTGCTCGACGCCCTGCTCGCCCGGCGGGCCGGGGACACCCGCCGGGTCGGCCGGGTGGTGGAACAGGTGCTGGAACTGGCCGCGGCGGACGGACACCGGCGGGTGCTCACCCGGGCCGTGCCCGGGGTACGGGACGTGCTCGCCGAGCACCTGGACTCCGGCACCGCGCACTGGGCGTTCGTCACCGACCTGCTCGGCGACGGTGACCCGCCCGGGGCCGGCGAGCCGGCACGGTACGGCGAAGGGCCCGGACGGGGACTGGACGAGCCGCTGACCGAACGGGAACTGACCATCCTGCGGTATCTCCAGAGCATCCTGTCCAACGTGGAGATCGCCAGCGAGCTGTCCCTGTCGGTGAACACCGTCAAGACGCACGTCCGCAACATCTACCGGAAGCTCGACGCCACCCGACGCCGCGAGGCGGTGCGCCGGGCCCGCGAACTCCACCTGATCTGAGCGCGCCGGGGTGGTGGCACGTGGTAGCAGGGGACCCCTGCAGGTGTTTTCTGAGGAGCAGGGGTCCCCTGCAGGCGTCGCAGCGGCCGGCTCAGTCCTCGGTCGCATGGTCGACGGCGGTGAGCAGGTCCGCGACGGCGTACCCGCCCTCGTGGCAGACGTCGTTGACGAACAGGGCCGGCACGCCGGTCACCCCGCTGTGGATGCCCCCGACGAAGTCCCGCCGGACCCGGTCGGCGTGCACCCGCTGGTCCACCTCGGCGCCCACCTCGTCGGGGGAGACCCCCAGCTGCTCGACGCCGACCGTCAGGTGCACCGGGTCGAGCTGGTCCTGGTGCTCGTACAGCCAGTCGTGCATCTCCCAGAACCGGCCGCGCCGGCCGGCCGCCTCGGCGACCTGGGCGGCGCTGTCCGCGTACGGGTGGATGTTGGCGATCGGGAAGTGCCGGTAGACCAGCCGGACCAGGTCACCGCGCTGACGCAGCACGTCCCGCAGGTTCCGGTAGGCCGCGCCGCAGTGGCGGCACTGGAAGTCGGCGTACTCGACGAGGGTCACCGGGGCGTCCACCGGCCCCCGCGCGTGGTCGGCCTCGGTGACCGGCACCCGCAGACGGGCGACGGTGACCTGGAGCGACGTGGTCATGACGCCGCTCACCTCCTCCCGGTCGGCCCGGCCCGGTGGTCCGCGCCGGTCGGCACGGCCGACGCGGGCCGGTCACGCCCTCCAGCCTGGCGGCGCTTCGGGTGAGGCCGGTTCATCCCGCCGGGGTGGTTCCCACCACGAGCCGGTTGTGCACCTCGGTCACGCCCGGCGCGGACCAGGCGACCCGCTCCGCCTCCTCCCGCTGCGCGGCGGACCGGACCACCCCGTCCAGGACGACGGTGTCGCCGTCCACGTCGACCGAGACCGGGACGGTGTCGGCGACGCCGCCGCGCTCCAGCGCCCGGCGGATGCCGGCGACGACCTCCGGGCCTCCGGGAGTGGTCCGGGGACGGACGGCGATGCCGTTACTGACTCCCCGTACACCGGTGAGCTGCCGCACCGCCCGGTCGGCGGCCCGCCGCTGGTACTCCCACTCGACCTGGCCGCGCAGCGTCACCCAACTGTCGGCGACGGTCACGTCCAGATCCTCCACCGCCACGAACGCGTCCCACTCCAGGGCCCGGACGACGGCGGTGGCGACCTCCTGGTCGGTCCGGCGGGCGGAGGTGGGTAGCCGCACCGCGAGGTCGTTGGCGACCGCCCGGACCCGGGGGACACGGTGGGCGGCCCGTTCGGCGGCCCACTTCTTGGCGTAGCCGTCCACCCAGCCGGTGAGTGTCACCACGCCCTCGGTCACGGTCACGCCGATCTCGTGCGGCTGGACCCGGGGCTCCCAGGTCAGCTCGTCCAGCACGTCGGCCTGGATGTCCTGGTCGGTACGGATGATCGTCGCGCCGCCCATCGGAGGCTCCTCCCTGCCGGTGTCCTCGCCCGTCGGCCCGCGATGCTGCCGACGGCGTCCTCGTCCGTCGGCCGCGATGCTGCCCGGGGAAGGGGTGAACCACCCTCACCCGGACCGGAGGAGGCGGTGCCGGCCGGATGGGACGGGCGTGACAGCCGGGCTGCGGTACGGCACGATCTGGATCGATCGAGTCACAGTCGGCGACGAGGGCGGGCGATGAGCACCGAACGGGAGACGGCCCCCATTCCGGCCCGCGTCCGGGACCGGGTCGGTTGGGTGCTGTGGCGGCTGGCCCGGCACGAGTGGACCCTGGTGGTGCTCGGCTCGTTGCTGCTGGCGGCGGCGCTGACCTGGCCGACGCTGCGGGACCTGACCGGGACGATCCCACAGGACAGCGGCGATCCGACCCTCCAGGCCTGGCAGATCGCCTGGGGTGGGCACGCCCTGCTGACCGACCCGGCCAACCTCTGGCACTCGAACAGCTTCCATCCCGAGCCGTACACCTACGCCTACTCCGACACCCTGCTCGGGTACGCCCCGTTCGGCATGGTCGGTGACGGCCCGGTGGCCGCGGTGGTCCGCTACAACCTGCTCTACGTGCTGGTGCACGCCCTGGCGTTCGTCGGGGCCTACGCGTTGGCCCGGCAGTTGGGGGCGGGGCGGGCCGGGTCGGCGGTGGCCGGGGCGGCGTTCGCGTACGCCCCGTGGAAGCTCGCCCAGGCCGGTCACCTGCACGTGCTCTCCGTGGGCGGGATCGCGCTGTCGCTGGCGATGCTGGCCCGGGGACACGGCTGGTCGCTGCGGCACGGATACCGCCCGGAGCGGGTCCGTCCGGGTTGGGCGGCGGCGGGGTGGCTGGTCGCCGCCTGGCAGGTCAGCCTCGGTTTCGGCATCGGCCTGCCCTTCGCGTACGTGTTGGCGCTGGTCTGCCTGGTCACGGCGGCCGGTTACACCTGGACCTGGTGGCGGCGGGGCCGGCGGCCGTTCCCGCGTGGCCTGCTCCTGGCCGACCTGGCCGGTGGGGTGTTCTTCGCCGGGGTGGCCCTGCTGATGGCCGCCCCCTACTTCGAGGTGGTGGAACGCCACCCGGAGGGACGGCGCACGGTCGAACACATCGAGATGTTCTCGCCGCCGCTGCGCGGCTTCCTGACCGCGCCGCCCGAGAGTTGGCTCTGGGGGGAGCGGCACGCCGCCGCCCGGGAGCTGCTCGGCTTCCCCAACGAGATGACCCTGCTGCCCGGGGTGGTGCTGCTCGGGCTGGCCTTCTCCGGGCTCTTCCTCTCCGCCTGGCGGCTGCGGCACCGGCTGCTGCTGCTGGCCGGGGTACTGGTCAGCGGGGCGCTGGCCGCCGGCACCGTGTTCCTCGGCGACGGGGATCCGGGCTACGTCACCCTGGTCGAGCACGCGCCGGGTTGGGACGGCATCCGGACCCCCGGTCGGTTGGTGCTCTGGACCACCCTGCTGCTCGGCATTCTGGCCGCCGGGGCGCTCACCCGCGAACCGCCGGGCCGGGCCGCGCCGGAGGAACCGGCGGAGCCGACCAGCCGGGCCGAACCGGCGGAGCCGACCGGAGGAGACGTGCCGGCCGAGCCCGTCGGGCCCGCTGCGCGTACCGAGCCGGCCGAGCCCACCGCACGTACCGAGCCCGTCGGGCCCGCTGCGCGTACCGGTGGGCGCTTCGCCCGCTGGGGGCGGCTGGTGCTGGTCGTACCGCTGGCGCTGTTGCTGTTGGAGGGGGTCAACCGGACTCCGCACGTGCCGGCGCCGGAGCAGCCGGCGGCGCTGCGCGGGGTGGAGGGGCCGCTGCTGGTGCTACCCAGCGACGGCATCCGCGAGCTGCACGTGATGCTCTGGTCGACCGACGGGTTCCCCCGGATGGTCAACGGGCTGGCCTCGTTCACCCCGGCGAGCCAGGCCGAGATCCGCTCGGCCAGCCTCAGCTTCCCGGACGCCTCCTCGGTCACGTACCTGCGCCAGCGGGGCATCCGGACAGTGGTGGTGCTGCCCGGGTACGCGGTGGGAACCCCGTGGGAGGGCGTAGCGGACCGGCCAATGGACGTGCCGGGTCTCCGGCGGGAACAGGTCGGCGACGGTTTCGTGTATCACCTGGGGTGACCGGACCGGCCCGGGAGTGGGAATACTTAGTTGGGAACGTTTCCAAACCGGGGTTCGACCGGTTAGGGTGAGGTCCTTCCTCAGCGGCGGGAGCCAGCGCGCTGGTGGGGGGAGTCGGGCAACTCCCCGGGACAGTCACCGCCCGGCGGCGGCCGGCAGGCCGGCGCGCCGGGTGCCCCGGAGCGCTGCCCGGGGTGCGTACTCCCCCGAGAGGAACCGCTGATGCGGAGAAGTGTCGCCGGCGCGGCCGTGTCCGTGCTGGCAGCCGCGACGGCCGTGCTGGCCGTCCAGGTCACCGTCGCCCCCTCCGGCTCCGCCGCCGCCGCGGCGGCCGAGCCCTACTCCTGGAAGAACGTCCGGATCGACGGGGGTGGCTTCGTCCCCGGCATCGTCTTCAACCCCACCGAGAAGAACCTGATCTACGCCCGCACCGACATCGGCGGGGCGTACCGCTGGGAGCAGTCCACCCAGTCCTGGACCCCGCTGCTGGACTGGGTCGGCAACGACAGGTGGGGCTGGAACGGCGTGGTCAGCCTGGCCACCGACCCGGTGCAGACCAACCGGGTCTACGCGGCGGTCGGGATGTACACCAACAGCTGGGACCCGAACAACGGGGCGATCCTGCGCTCGACCGACAGGGGCGCCACCTGGCAGGCCACCGAGTTGCCGTTCAAGAACGGCGGCAACATGCCCGGCCGGGGCATGGGGGAGCGGCTCGCCGTCGACCCGAACCGGAACAGCATCCTCTACTACGCCGCCGAGGGCGGCAACGGGCTCTGGCGCAGCACCGACCACGGGGTCACCTGGGCGAAGGTGGCGAACTTCCCGAACGTCGGCAACTACGTCGCCGACCCGAACGACTCCAGCGGCTACCAGAGCCAGAACCAGGGCCTGACCTGGGTCAGCTTCGACAAGAGCACCGGTACGGCCGGCAACCCGACGCAGACCGTCTACGTCGGCGTGGCGGACAAGCAGAACCCGGTCTACCGGAGCACCAACGGCGGGACCACCTGGGAGCGGATCCCCGGCCAGCCCACCGGGTACCTCGCCCACAAGGGGGTGGTCGACCACGTCGGCGGCCACCTCTACATCGCCACCAGCGACACCGGCGGCCCGTACGACGGGGCCAAGGGGGACGTCTGGAAGTTCACCCGGGCCACCGGCGCGTGGACGCAGATCAGCCCGATCCCGTCGAGCAGCACCGACGCGTACTTCGGCTACAGCGGCCTGACCATCGACCGGCAGAAGCCGAACACGCTGATGGTGGCGACGCAGATCTCCTGGTGGCCGGACGCGATCTTCTGGCGGAGCACCGACGGCGGCGCGACCTGGAGCCGGATCTGGGACTGGAGCAGCTACCCGAACCGCACCAAGAAGTACACCATGGACATCAGCTCGGTGCCCTGGCTGGACTTCGGCGCGAACCCGCAGCCGCCGGAGGAGACCCCGAAGCTGGGCTGGATGAACGAGTCGGTGGAGATCGACCCGCACGACTCCAACCGGTTCCTCTACGGCACCGGCGCGACCATCTACGGCAGCACCGAGCTGACGAAGTGGGACACCGGCGGCACGTTCACCATCAGACCGATGGTCCGCGGGCTGGAGGAGACCAACGTCCTCGACCTGGTCAGCCCGCCGAGTGGCGCGCCACTGGTCAGCGCGCTCGGTGACGTCGGCGGGTTCCGGCACGACGACCTGACCGCCGTACCGGAGAAGATGTTCACCCAGCCGGTCTTCACCAGCAGCACCAGCCTCGACTTCGCCGAGACGAAGCCGGCGGTGATGGTCCGGGCCGGCAACTTCACCGACGCCGACCGTCCGGGCGACAGCCACGTCGCCTTCTCCACCGACGGCGGCGCGAACTGGTTCCAGGGCAGCGAGCCGGGCGGGATCAACAACGGCGGTACGGTCGCCGCCGCCGCCGACGGCAGCCGGTTCGTCTGGGCACCGGGCGACGCCGGACAGCAGGTCGTCCACTCGGTCGGCTTCGGGAACTCGTGGACCGCCTCCACCGGCATCCCGTCGAACGCGGTCGTCGAGTCCGACCGGGTGAACCCGCAGAAGTTCTACGGCTTCAAGGGCGGCACGTTCTACGTCAGCGGCAACGGCGGCGCGAGCTTCACCGCCTCGGCCGCGACCGGGCTGCCCGCCACCGGCAACGTGAAGTTCAAGGCGCTGCCCGGCCGGGAGGGGGACGTCTGGCTGGCCGGCGAGGGCGGACTGTGGCGCTCCACCGACTCCGGCGCCACCTTCACCAGACTGGCCACGGTCAGCACGGCTGGCAACGTCGGCTTCGGCAGGGCCGCTCCCGGGCGGACCTACCCGGCGCTGTACCTGTTCGGCACCGTCGAGGGCCAGCACGGCGTGTTCCGCTCCGACGACACCGGGGCGACCTGGGTGCGGATCAACGACGACCGGCACCAGTACGGCAACGCGGGCGAGGCGCTGACCGGTGACCCGCGCGTGTACGGCCGGGTCTACCTCGGCACCAACGGCCGGGGCATCCTGGTCGCCGACCGGCTGGGCACCGACCCGACCACCCCGCCGCCCACCAGCACCCCGCCGCCCACCACGCCTCCGCCCACGACGCCTCCGCCCACGACGCCTCCCCCGACGACGCCTCCGCCCACCACGCCTCCGCCGGGCATCGGCTGCGCGGCGACGTACCGGGTGACCGGCTCCTGGCAGGGCGGCTTCCAGGGTGAGGTGACCGTCCGCAACGCCGGTACCACGTCGATCTCCGGCTGGACGGTGGGTTGGACGTTCCCGAACGGTCAACAGATCAGCCAGATCTGGGGCGGCCAGCACACCCAGAACGGCTCCTCGGTCTCCGTCCGGGACGCCGGCTACAACGGCGCGCTCGGTGCCGGAGCCAGCACCGGCTTCGGCTTCCTCGCGAGCTGGACGGGGACCAACGGAGTGCCCGCGACCCTCACCTGCGTCGCCCGCTGAGCCGGCCGGTCCGCTCGGTCCGGCTGAACCTGAAACGGTCCGGCCGGTCCGCTCGGTCCGGCCGGACCTGAAACGATCCGGCCGGTCCACCTGGTCCGGCCCGAGATGGGACGACCTCGGCCGGTCCACCTGGTCCGGCCCGACCCGGACGGCCCCGGCACGTGCCGGGGCCGTCCGCCGTGCACCGGTACGATCAGGCGCCGGACCACGGAGGGGTGTGTCGATGAACCAGACCAGGACGGCGTACCTGACGGCGGCCCGCTCGGCGATGGCCCTGATCGCCGAACCGGTGGTCGCCCGGCGCTGGGCCGAGCCGAGCGCGCTCGACGGGCTCCGGGTGGGTGGGCTCGCGGCGCATCTCGGCGCGCAGATCCTCCGGGTTCCGACGGTCCTCGACCAGCCCGTCCCGCCGGGGGAGCCGGTCGACCTGCTGACCCACTTCGGCCGGGTGCCGTGGATCCACGCCGGGCCGGACGCCGAGGCCAACGTGGCCGTCCGGCGGATCGGGGCGGCGGCGGCCGAGGCCGGGCCGGAGGCGCTGCTGGCGCAGGTCACGGCGACGCTGGACGAGGTGGCCCCGGCCGTGGCGGACGCCCCGGCCGACCGGGTGGTGGCCGTGCCGCCGGGCGGGTGGGGGTTGACCCTCGACGACTACCTGGTCACCCGGCTGCTGGAGATCGCCGTGCACTCCGACGACCTGGCGGTCAGCGTCGGAATCGACCCGCCCGAACTGCCCGCCGAGGTGATCGACCCGGTGCTCGGCCTGCTCACCCGGCTCGCTGTCCGGCGACACGGTCAGGCGGCGGTGCTGCGGGCCCTGTCCCGGGCGGAGCGGGCCCCGGCGGACATCACCGCCATCTGAGTCCCGCGAGCGCGCGAACCCCTGGTCACCTGCACGGTGACCAGGGGTCCGACGGTTCGGGCCGGCTCAGGTGTCCAGGCCGGCCGGCGAGTTGGGGCGGTCGACGTCGACGAACTCGATGTCCTCCGCCTCCCGGTCGCCCCGGGCGGCGACGGCACGTGCCGCCGATCCGGCCGCCCAGCCGATCGCCGCCCCGGCCAGGGCGGCGCCGACGAGCAGTGCCCAGGGCAGCGCGGGCCGGCGGCCGGCGAGCGCGTCGAAGGCGTGCACGGCCCGCCGACGGGCCTCCTCGGCGGCGGTGCCCACCAGGTCGCCCGCGTCGTCGGCGAAGGTGAGACCGTTCCGTCGGGCGGAACGGGCGGTGTCGCGAACGTTGTCGCCGGCCGAGGTGACCGCGGACGTCAGGTGTCGCCACGCCTGGTCCGCGATCCGCTCGGGCTTGCTGCGGCGTTCCAGCAGAGTGGATCCGATCATCCTGGTTACCTCCTCGGGGTACCGGCGGTCACGGCGGACCACGGCGTCGGGCCGGCGCGTCGGCGTCCACCCGTCGGTCATGTCGCCCGTCCGGGCGGACACCCGGTCGGGCCAGCGCGGGATACCACGTGCCCCGTCCGGCGTTCCGACAAACCCGTCCGGTGATGTCGATCACCGAGGGTCATCGGTGCCCCGGATCCGGACGGCCGGACAGGGCGTCCCGATCAGCGCAGCGTCACCACCGCGACGCCGCGGGCGAAGTCGTCGTCGTCATCGTCATCGTCGTCGCCCGCCCCGCCGAAGCCGCAGGCCAGCACGAGGGCGAGCAGGGCGCCGACGCCCGCCAGTCCGAGCAGTCTCTTGATCATCTATGGCTCCTTGGTCGATGCCGGTTCCTCCGGTGGGGCTGATGCTAGGCAGGCCGGTCAATGGCTGGTGGGAGGCGGGCCGCGCCGTCCGGGCGCGCCCGGACGGATGGTTGCGCACCGCCCCGGAGAGCGACCGCTAACCTGGTTGCTGGTGCGCGGAACCCGGGACCGGGTGTTCGGGGAGGGAAGGAGAGTCGGAATTGGGCGACTTGTCGCTCCTGATCCGTGAATTGCTCATCCCCGGGGGTGGCGACCGAGGCTGTCGGAGGAATACTCTCGGTCGCGGCCCGCGTACTGATGAGGCGCCCGGAGACGGGCGAGTGGAGGTGCTCGCGTGAGCCTGTCGATTGTCCAGTCGGTCCTGTCCGGTGGCGTCGTGGAGATCGCCCCGCGTGGTGAGATCGACGTCGACACCGCGTACGAGGTACGCGAAGCCGTTGTCGAGGTGCTCTCCAAGAGCCGCCCGGCGCGGATCGAACTCAACATGAGGTTGGTGACCTTCATCGACTCGGTCGGCATCAGCGCGATGGTCGCCGGCTTCCAGACCGCCGAGGTGAGCGGCGTCAAGCTGGTCGTCACCGAGCCCAGCCGGTTCGTCCACCGGCAGCTCTGGGTGACCGGCCTGCTCGGCCTCTTCGGCGCGCCGGAGCCGTACTTCGCCGGTGCCGCCGCCGCACCCGAGCCCGAGGTGCTGCCCGGCGCCTGACCGGTGCGCGCCGCCCCCCGTCGGGGTCAGCTCAGGTGCACGACCCGCCGAACCGGGTGCAGCGCACGCCGCCACGTGTCGCCGGTTCCGCTGCGGTGGCCCGGGTTCCCCGTGGCTGCCCCACGCCGACAAGCGAACGGCCCGCCACCCCTCAGGGGTGACGGGCCGCGTCGGCTGGCTCAGTAGACCGACAGGTGGACGTGGTTGGTGTGGTCGCTCGACGGGTCGCCGCCCGCTCCGCTGTACGACTTCCATCCGCTGCTCGGCAGCCAGATCTGCCGGTACCAGATGACGTAGAGGACGCCGAGCCGGCTGGCGTTGTTCTTGAAGTACGCCGCCAGGTTGTCGCCGTACGTCTTGTCGCCACCGGTGGCGTCGCCGCCGAAGCCGTTCTTCTGTGCGGCGAAGTCGCAGGCCCGGCCCTTGGGATGCTCTCCGGAACCGCCGGGGCGGTAGCAGGAGACGTACCGGGTGAAGCCGGCGGCCTTGGCCTGGTTGAGCGCGTGCAGCGTGCGCGGGGTGATGCAGCCGTCGGCGGGCGTCGGGTCGTTGACGCTGCACGACTCGGGCGGCCAGGAGCCGTCGGGGTTGCGCGGTGCCGGCTTCGCCGTGGCGGACCGGGTCGAGTTGCTGCCGCCACTGGGGGTGGTGACCGCCGCCTTCCGGTTGGCGACCACCAGTGCCTGCTCGGCCTGCTGCTTGCGCTTCTCCATCACCGCGACCTGCTTGCGCTGCTCGGTGATCTCCCGGTTCAGCGCCGCCTTGGCCTGGTTGGCCTGCTCCCGGGTGCTGAGTAGGCCCCGCAGTTCCCGGTCCTCGTTGGCGGCCACCGCGTCCAGCGCGGCGACCCGGTCCATGAAGCTGTCCGGCGAGTCGCTGGCCAGCAACGCCGAGGCCGGCCCGAGCCGGCCGGTCCGGTACGCCAGCCCGGCGATCACGCCGACCTTCTCGTCGCGGACCGCCAGGTCCTTCTCGATGGTGCCGAGATGTTCGTTGATCTTCTGTTGGCGGGTGACCGACTTCGCGAGCGCGTCCTTCGCGTCGAGCCACCCCTTGCTGGCCGCCTCCAGTTGGGCGCGCAGTGCCGGGGTGCCGCCCTCGGGGTCGTCCCCGGGCGCCCTGGCCGTCAGCGGAGGCGCCGCCGTGGCGGGGGCCACGACGGCCGGCGTGGCCGCGACGCCGAGGGCGACTGTCGCGGCGACCAGTGCCGCCATCCGGGCGGCGGTACGTCGTACGGGTGCCACTACTGGCATGCACATGTCCTTCCGTCAGCCGCCGACCGGGTTAGCTGACGGGTTCGGGACGGAAGATCCCTACCGCTCACGCGGATGCACCCCAAGAACATGGTTCCCCGGCTCGCCGTCACCGGCGATTAGGCGGCGGTCACCGCAGGCGCCGGAGGGCGCCGCCCGGCGGTGACCGGGTCCGAGACTACCGAAGCCGGTATCCCAGGGGCAGCGTTGGCCACACCACTCCCGCGAGATGACATCGGCATAACTGGCATAGCGGGACAATACACTTCCAGATTTAAGTCTGTCCTAATTACCACTCGACCCGGCCGCAGACGCCCGGCGATTCGCCGGGTTCGACCTGGAGTGTGGCGTGGTCGATGTGGAAGTCCTCGTGCAACGCGGTCCGCGCGGCGGCGAGCACGCTGCCGACCTCGACCGTCGGGTCGGTGGTCAGGTGGGCCGAGGCCACCTCCATCCCCGAGGTGAGCGTCCAGAGGTGCAGGTCGTGCACCTCGACCACGCCCGGGACGGCGCTCAACCGGTCGCGTACCGCGCCGACCTGGAGGTGCTCCGGCGCGGCCTGGACCAGGATGCGCACGGCCGCCCGGCCCAGCCGCCAGGTGCGCGGCAGGATGAAGACCCCGATCGCCACCGCGACCAGCGGGTCGGCCCACCACCAGTCGGTGAGCGCGATGACCACCGCGGCGGTGATCACGCCGACCGAGCCGAGCAGGTCGGCCACCACCTCCAGGTACGCCCCGCGCAGGTTGATGCTCTCCTTCGCGCCCTCGCGCAGCAGCGCGAAGGCGACCACGTTTGCCAGCAGGCCGAGCACCGCCACCACCAGCATCGGTCCGGTGGTCACCTCCGGCGGGTCCCCGAACCGGCGCACCGCCTCGACCAGCACGTAGACCGCGACCCCGGAGAGCAGGACGGCGTTGGCGAGGGCGGCGAGCACCTCCAGTCGGTAGAGGCCGAAGGTGCGCTGCGGATCCCGGCCGGCCCGCCGCGCGGCGGTGATCGCGGCCAGCGCCATGCCGATGCCGAGCACGTCGGTGAACATGTGACCCGCGTCGGAGAGCAGGGCCAGCGACCCGGTCCCGAGCGCGGTCACCGCCTCGACCACCATCAGGGTGGCGAGCAGGCCGAACGCGGCCCAGAGCCGGCCGGTGTGCCGCTGTGCGGCGTGCGCTATCCCGCCGTGGTGGTCATGACCTGCGCCCACGCCCCCACCCTCCGTTCCCCGTTCGGTCCGGACCCAATGTATGTTCACATCGCTATGTATGCAAGTAACTGCCCGCAAGGCGCCCGGAACGCAAGCAGGCGAGGTGGCAGGGTGCAGGGTGGTAGCAGGGGTCCCTTGTTACTCATTAATGAGTAACAAGGGACCCCTGCTACCAGAAAAGCGCGTCGGAAGGCGCCCGGCCGGGGTGGGGCAGCGCGGGTCAGGCGACCGGATCGATGGTGGTGAGCCGTTGGGTGGCCCGGGAGAGCGCCACGTAGAGGGTCCGCACGCCCGAACCCGGGTCGGCGCGGATCTCGCCCGGGGCGACCAGCGCCACCCCGTCGTACTCCATGCCCTTGGCCTGAAGGCTGGTCACCACCTGGAGGCGCGGCGAGTCCAGGTGGGCCAGCCAGCCGGCCACCTCGTCCCGGCGGGGCACCGGCGTGATCACGCCCACCGTCCCGGCCACCTCCGCCAGCAGCGCGGCGACCGCCTCGGCCGTCCGCGCCGCGAGCTGCTCCGCCGGCACGGCCAGCGCCACCGGGTGCACGCCGGTGGACCGGACCGCCGTCGGCAGCGGCAGGTCCGGGTGGACGGTACGGATCTCCGCCGCCGCCACCGCGAAGATCTCCGCCGAGTTGCGGTAGTTCGTGGTCAGGGTGAACTCGTGCCGCTTACGCCGGCCGAGCGCCTGGTCGCGGGCCCGGGTCAGCTCCACCGGGTCGCCGGTCCAGGCGGTCTGCGCCGGGTCGCCGACCACCGTCCAGGACGCGAGCCGACCCCGCCGGCCGAGCATCCGCCACTGCATCGGCGACACGTCCTGCGCCTCGTCGACCACGACGTGCGCGTAGTCGCGGTAGTCGACCGGCCGCTCCCGGGCCGCCGCCCGCTGGGCGCGCTGCCGGTCGGCGAAGGTGCTCAGCTCCCGGACCCCGCCGGCGAGCTGGAACGGGTCGCGCCGCCGGCGGGCGGGCTTCATCGGTTGGCCGAGCAGCGCGTCCAGCTCGTCGAGGAGCGCGATGTCGGCGATGGTCAGCCCGTCGCGGTCCAGCGTCCGCCAGGCCGCCGTCAGCGCGCGGATCTCCGCGCCGGAAAGGATCCCCCCGGCGTACGACCGCAGCCGCTCCGGCCGGGCCAACCAGCCGAGCACGTGGCGCGGGTGCAGGCGCGGCCACCACGCCTTGAGGAACTCGCGGAACTCCGTCCGGTCGGCCAGTTCGTCCTCGAAGGCCCGCTGCTCGGGCAGGCCGGGTACGCCGATCCGGCGGGCCTGCGCCCAGAGCGCGGCGAAGATCCCGTCGAAGCCGGCCCGGCGCACCTCGTTGCGGCGGGCGCCCCGGGGCAGCGCCCGGGTACGGATCGCGTCCAGCTCGGGACGGGCCAGCTGGAGCAACTGCCCCCGGTAGAGCAGGCGCAGTTCCTCCGGGCCGTCCGGGACGGCGTCCCGGGCCGCGCGTTCCAGTACGCGGCGCATCCGCAGCGAGCCCTTGACCGCCGCCACCTCCGGCGGGTCGGTGCGGGTGGCGGACATGCCCGGGAAGAGGGAGCCGAGGGAGTGCAGGGTGGCGGTCTCCTCGCCGAGGGAGGGCAGCACCGAGGCGATGTACTCGACGAAGACCGTCGACGGGCCGACCACCAGGATGCCGCCGCCGGCGTACCGGCTGCGGTCGGAGTAGAGCAGGTACGCCGCGCGGTGCAGGGCCACCGCCGTCTTGCCGGTGCCCGGTCCGCCGGAGACGACCGTCACGCCCGAGCCGGGGGAGCGGATCGCCTCGTCCTGCTCCCGCTGGATGGTGGCGACGATGTCCCGCATGCCGCGCCCGGTGGCCCGGGAGAGGGTGGCCAGCAGCGCGCCGTCGCCGACGACCGGCATCTCCGGCGGGGCCGAGGCCGGGTCGAGCAGGTCGTCCTCGATCCGGGTGACCCGCTCGGCGGCGGAGCCGATGGTGCGGCGGCGGACCACACCCAGCGGCTGCGCCGGGGTGGCCTGGTAGAACGCCGCCGCGGCCGGGGCCCGCCAGTCCACCACCAGGGTCTCGGCGTCCTCGCCGCGCACCCCGAGCCGCCCCACGTGCAGCACCGAGCGGTCCCGCAGGTCGAGCCGGCCGAAGACCAGCCCCTCGTGCTCGGCGTCGAGCAGGTGCCGCCGCTGGGCGGCGTGGAAGACCATCGCGTCCCGCTCGACCAGCGCGCCGAAGTTGCCCACCTTGGCGAGCCGGTAACCCTCGCGTTCGGCCCGGGCGGCCGACCGCCGCAGCTCGGCCAGCCGGGCGTACACCCGGTCGAGATGCCGCTGCTCGGCGGCGATCTCCTGCTCGAGGGTGCTCTGGTCGGTCACGCACGGGCTCCTGTGCTGGCGGCGGGCGGCGCGGACCCGCGCCAATCTGACCCGGCCGAGGGTACGGGCAGCAGCTCGACCGACGGTCGGGCCATCCCGATCCCGACGTGATTAGTCCCGTTGTAACCTTTTGGAAGAAGTGGCGTCGGGCGTGGCAAGCGCCTGCCGGAGCACGGTCACGATCGCCGTGGTGACCTCCTCCGGGCGTTCCATCATCAGCATGTGGCCGGCACCGGGGCAGACGGTCAGCTCGGTGGTCGGCAGCACCTGCGCGATGGACTCCGCGCACGGCGGCGGGGTGAGCCGGTCCCGGTCGCCGACCAGCGCCGCCGCCGGCACGTCGCCCAGCTCGGCGAGGGTGTCCAGGCGGTGCTGCGTCCCGATCGAGGCCCGGAAACCGCCGATCGAGCGGAGCGAGGCGTGGGCCACCGCCGAGGTGACCAGCCGGATGTCCGTCGGGTCGCACCGGTCGCCGAAGAGCAACCAGCGCAGGGACGGTCGCAGGGCGCGCAGCAGGGCGCGCGGTGGCCGCCACGAGCCGCACCGGGCCAGCACCCCGGCCCCGGTGGTCTCGGCCAGCCGGATCAGGCGGGCGATCCGGGGCGAGAGACCGTACGCGGTGTGGGTGTGCCCCTCGGCGGTGGTGGCCACGAAGACCAGGCCGGCGGTACGGGCGGCGAAGTGGGCCCGGTGGCGGTGGGCGTACTCCATGACGGTCATCCCGCCCATGGAGTGCCCGACCAGCACCACCGGCCCGGTCGGCGCGACCTCGTCCAGCACGGCCACCAGGTCGTCACCGAGCTGCGCCAGGGTCGCCGTGCGCAGCGCCATGCAGCTCGACCGGCCGTGCCCCCGGGCGTCGTAGGTGACCAGCCGCACCCGGTCGCCGAGCTGCTCGCCGATGCCGGCGAGCTGCCGGTGCCAGCTGCGCCCGTCCAGCGTCCAGCCGTGCACCAGGACCACGGTGACCTCGGCGTCGGCCGGGCCGGTGGTCTCCCCGTGCAGCCGGACGCCGTCCGGCAGCCGCACCTCGAACCCCTCCGGCATCGCCACCTCCCCTGCGCCCGGACCGACGGGGGTACCCGGCGGTAACCAACGGCTACCCGCCATGGCACCACGCGAATCGTCCGACGGAAAGAATCGCCGCCCCGGGTTCGCGCCCCGAGGGAAATCTACCGATGCGAATGCCGCTCACGACAGAGCCGCCCGCCGGATCTTCCGGCGGGCGGCTCGGGGTGTCGCGTGCGGGGCGGCTCAGGCCTCGAAGACGCCGGCCTCGACCAGGCGCTTCTCGGTGGCGTCCCAGCCGTCACCCGGGTGGGTGGTGTTCAGGTTGTTGATCTCCGCCCGGATCTTGGCGGCGTGGCCGGCGGCGGCCAGCACCCGGATCTCCTCGACGAAGGCCTCGGAGTCGGTACGCAGGTGCGCGGTCTTGCCGTTGGTCAGGTTCCGCACGTAGGCGTGCTTGCCGCCGTTGAGCGGGATGAGGTACTTGAACTCGCCCAGCACGCTGAGGGCGCCACCCTGGCCAGCCTGGCCGGCCCGGACTGACGCGCGCGCGGTCTTAGAGGTGTTGCTCGCCACGGAGGTACTCCTTGCAAGACGTACGGGAGGACGGAACGTCCGGGGGCGGTGCGGACGACCCCCGGGGAGGAGGCGAGCCCGCGGTCACCTGCGGCGACGAAGCCACGAGGTGATGCACGGCGGCACAGACCGCCGAGTGAACTGTACACGACCGCGCCATCCGGCTCGGCCGGTGTGCCCCGCCGACCGGCTGGTCGTGGGCTGTTGCGCGACGGCGTCGTCGCCGTCACCGGGTGGGTGGGACGACCGGGTCGCCGCCGCCCGTGCGGTCGACGGGAACGGTGTCCCGCCGTCGCAGAGCGCAACGGCGAGCACGCGCCCCGCTATTCCGGTGGCGAATTTTCCGATTCCCTGGCGCACCATCCGCCACACCAGTCATCATGTGTGTCCTGGTACCACTTGGTGATCGAGGTCGTAGGGGAAGACGCACCTCGCTCTCCGGGAGGTCCACCGTGCCTACGCGTGGCGTCGTATACGTCCACTCGACCCCGCTCGCCGTGTGCCCACACGTCGAGTGGGCGATCGCGCGCGTCCTCGCCGCGCCGGTCAATCTCCAGTGGACGGCCCAACCCGTCGACCCCGGCGCCCGCCGGGCCGAGTGCGGGTGGACCGGCCGTCCCGGTACGGGCGCCGAACTGGCCGCTGCCCTCCGGCAGTGGCCCATGATCCGTTACGAGGTGACCGAGGAGCCCAGCCCCGGGGCCGACGGCGAACGTTTCATGTACGTCCCCGGACGGGGACTGTTCCGGGCCACGGTCGGCGCGGCCGGGGACATCCAGCTCGGCGAGGACCGGCTGCGCAGCATCATGGCCGCCGCCCGGGGGCCGGAGGCGCTCGCCCACGCCCTGGACAAGGCCCTCGGCAGCGCGTGGGACGCCGAGCTGGAGCCGTACCGCTACGCCGGTGACGGCGCGCCGGTGACCCTGCTCACCCGGGTCGGCTGACGTCCGGAGTCGCGAGCCCCGTTCGCACACCATCTCCGTTTCCGGGCCGGGATCGTCCCCCGGCCCGGTGACCCGCGCGGACTCCCCGTCCCGACGCAGGCGTCGGTGGGGTAGGTACGGGGGGAGTGGGGCGGATTTGGTGGGTGCGGAGGGAGTTTGATGGGATGGGGCGCGTGCCGAGTCTCCTCCGACGCGTCGGCGTCGTGTCCGTCCTGCTGGCCGTCCTGACCGCCGCCGGGTGCACGGGCTCGTCGGAGCGTCCCGCCCCGACGCCCTCGGACGCGGCGACCACGACCCCGTCGGCCGCTCCGGCGCCGGTCGGCGACCCGGCCGCCCGGGCCGCCGCGCTGGTGGCCACGCTCGGCGACGAGGACCTGGTCGGACAGGTGCTCATGCCGTACGCCTACGGCAGCTCGGCCACCGACGTCTCGGCCGGGTCGGCGCAGGGCAACAAGGCGCTGGCCGGGGTCGCCACGCCGGCCGAGATGATCGCGAAGTACCGGCTCGGCGGGCTGATCCTGGTCGGCTTCTCCGCCGACGACCCGACCTCGGGCAACCAGGAGACCACCAACGTCGACAACCCGAAGCAGGTGCACGGGCTCACCACCGGACTGCGCGCCGCCGCCGGCAAGCTCCCCGCCGGCACGGCCCCCTTCCTGATCGGCACCGACCAGGAGTACGGCGTGGTCACCCGGATCACCGACGGGGTGACCCAGCTGCCCAGCGCGCTCGCCGCCGGGGCGGCCGACGACCCGGCGCTCACCGAGGCCGCCTGGCGGGCCGCCGGCACCGAACTCGCCGCCATGGGGATCAACCTCGACTTCGCCCCGGTCGCCGACGTGCTCGCCACCCGCAGCACGGTGATCGGCTCCCGCTCCTTCGGCGCCGACCCGAAGCGGGTCGCCGCCCAGGTCGGCGGCGCGGTCCGGGGACTACAGGGCGCGGGCGTGGCCGCCACCCTCAAGCACTTCCCCGGCCACGGGCACAGCTCCGCCGACTCGCACGCCGAGCTGCCGGTGCTCACCCAGTCCCGCAAGGTCCTCGACACCGGGGCGTTGCCCCCGTTCACCGCCGGCTTCGACGCGGGCGCCTGGGCGGTCATGTCCGCCCACCTCGACGTCCGGGCCGTCGACCCCGGCACCCCGGGCACCTTCTCCCGCAAGCTCCTCACCGACGTGCTCCGGGGCCAGCTCGGATTCCAGGGCGTGGTGATCACCGACGGCATGAACATGGCCCCGGCGAAGCGCTACCCGCCGGGCGAGGCGGCGGTGCGGGCGCTCAACGCCGGCAACGACCTGATCCTCATGCCGCCGAACGTGACCCAGGCCTACGACGGGCTGCTCGCCGCGCTGCGGGACGGCTCGCTGCCCCGTACCCGGCTGGTCGAGGCGGTCACCCGGGTGCTGACCCTGAAGTTCCGGCTGGCCGACCGGCCCACCCCGGACATGTCCACGCTGGCCGACGACGTCCACGACCGGGCGGCGAAGGACCTGGCCGCCGCCGCGGTGACCGTGCTGCGCGGCTCGTGCGCCGCCGCGAAGGTCACCGGGCCGGTCACGGTCACCGCCTCCGGCGGGCGGGAGCGGACCCGCGCCGCGCTGACCGAGGCCCTGACCGCCGCCGGGGTGCGGGTCGTGCCCAGCGGCGGCACCGTGGTGCACCTGGTCGGCTACGGCGACGGCACCGCCGACCTGCGCGCCGGCGCCGACGTGACGGTCGCCATGGACACCCCGTACGTGCTGGCGAAGGCGACCTCGCCGACGCTGCTGGCCACCTGGTCGTCGAGCCGCGCGTCGATGGCCGGGCTGGCCGCCGTCCTGGCCGGCAAGGCCCGCCCGACCGGGCGTACCCCGGTGCCGGTGACCGGCCTGGACGCCCCGACCTGCCCCCGCTGACCGGCGTGCCGGTCGGCAGGGTGGGAACTGCGCGCACCCGGCCCGGCGACCCTGTTCCGGCTGGTAGCGTTCGCCCGGAGCACCGGCGGAGCAGGTGGACGGGGGCGAGTGCGGTGACGCGACCGGAGCCCGTCCTCTCCGTGGTGGTGCCGATGTACAACGAGGAGAGCGTGCTGCCGGCGCTGGCGAGCCGCCTCCGCGCCGTCCTCGACGACCTCGGCGAGACGTACGAGGTGGTGGCGGTCGACGACGGCAGCGACGACGGCACCGCCACCGTGCTGGGCGGGCTGCGGGCCGGCTGGCCGCAGCTGCGGGTGCTGCGGCTGCGGCGCAACAGCGGACACCAGGCCGCCCTGGTCGCCGGGGTGCTCCGGGCCCGGGGCCGGTACGTGGTCAGCATCGACGCCGACCTCCAGGACCCACCCGAGACGATCGTCGAGATGCTCCACGCCGCCCGTGCCGACGACCTCGACGTGGTCTACGGCGTCCGGGCCGACCGGAGCACCGACAGCCCGTTCAAGCGGTGGACCGCCGCCGGCTACTACCGGCTGATGCGTCGCCTGGTCGGCAAGCAGGTCCCCGCGCAGGCCGGCGACTTCCGGCTGCTCAGCCGGGCGGTCGTCGAGACGCTGCGGGAACTGCCCGAGCCGGCCCCGGTGCTCCGGCTGGTGGTGCCCTGGCTCGGCTTCCCCAGCGGGGAGGTCACCTACCACCGCCACCGGCGGGCCGCCGGGCGGACCAAGTACCCGCTGTCCCGGATGGCCGGGCTGGCCGCGCAGAGCGTCACCAGCTTCTCCGCCGCGCCGCTGCGCTTCGCCACCTGGCTCGGACTGGCCGGGGTGGTGGTCTGCGGCCTGCTGGTGGTCTTCACCGTCGTCGCCTGGTCGGTCGGGGCCACGGTGGACGGCTGGCCCTCCCTCTACGTGGCGATCCTCTTCCTCGGCGCGGTGCAACTGCTCTGCCTCGGCCTGCTCGGCGAGTACGTCGGCCGGATCTACACGGTGGTGCAGGGCCGCCCGGCGTACGTCGTGGCCACCGACACCGCGACCGACCGGGACGCCGACGGGCCCACGGCCGCGTCCCGGGAGGTCGGCGGTCCGACGGCCCTGGCCGACAGCCTGCGGTGACCGCGCTCGCCACCGGAACGCCACCGGACGTCGCGCCGACCTGCCGTCCGGTCGCGCTCCGCGTCGCCCCGCCACTGGTCGGGTACGCCCTCGTCGCGGCCGTCCTGCTGGCCACCGGCACGCCCGCCGTCGACCTGGCCCGGTTCACCGGGTACGCGCTGTTCGGCGTGCTGCTCCCCGGCACGCTGGTCTACCGGGCGCTCCGGGCCCGTCCGCACACCCTGGTCGAGGACCTGGCGGTCGGCGCGGCCGTCGGGCTGGTGCTGGAACTGGCCGGTTGGGCGGTGTTCACCGGCCTGGGCGTGCCACGCCTGCTCTGGCTCTGGCCGCTGGCGGTGGTGGCGCCGTTCGTGGCGGTGCCCCGGCTGCGCCGGCACTGGCGGGTCACCGGGTACGTTCCCGTCCCGGCCGGCTGGGCGTGGTCGCTGACCGCCGTCGTCGCCGGCTTCACCTGGTACCTCGCCGAGTCGTTCCTGCGCCGCAACCCGGTGCTGCCCACCAGCGAGGGCCAGGCCCAGTACATCGACCTGGCGTTCCAGCTCTCGCTGGCCGGGGCGGCCACCCACCAGATGCCGCCCGAGGTGCCGCAGGTGGCCGGGGAGCCGCTGCACTACCACTGGTTCGGTTTCGCCCACCTGGCGGCGGCCAGCCTGGTCAGCGGCGTGGACCTGCCCACGGTCTTCTTCCGGCTGGCCGTGCCGGCGCTCTGCGCGCTGGCCGCCGTGCTGGTCGCGGTGGTCGGCTGGCGGGTCAGCGGCCGGGCGTACGTGGGAGTCGGCGCGGCGGCGCTGATGTTCACGGTCGGCGAGTTCGGCTACGAGAACGGCGTCCGCCAGCTGTTCGGCACCCAGGCCACCTTCATCGTCTGGGGCAGCCCGTCGATGACGTACTCCTGGGTGTTGCTGCTGCCGCTGGTCGCCGCGCTCGCCGACGTCGTCGGCCGGGCGCGGGGCAGCGCCGTGCCGCCGCTGGGCCGGGGCGCGTGGGTGCTCGCCGCGCTGTTCCTGGCCGCCTCCACCGGAGCCAAGGCCAGCTCGGTGCCGGTCGCGCTCGGCGCGCTCGGTTTCACCGCCCTGGTGCTGCTGGTGACGCGCCGCCGGGTGCCCCGCCCGCTGCTCGGCGCGATCGGGCTGACCCTCGCCGCGCAGTTCTTCGCCACCGCCGTGCTGTTCCGCTTCGTCAGCCACGGGGTCACCGTCGACCTGTTCTCCGGCCTGCGACCGTACGTGCCGTCGTCCGGCTCGGTCACCGCGCTGTTCTGGGTCGCCGTCACGGTGGCGTTCCTGCTCAACCTCCAGCTCCGGCTGGCCGGGGTGCTGGCCCTGGTCGGGGTGCGTCGGGGGCGGCTGGAGCCGGTGCAGCTCCTCCTGCTCGGCGGCGCCCTCGCCGGGCCGGCGATCTATCTCCTGGTCGGTCACCCGGGCAGCAGCAACCAGTACTTCGTCCGGGCCGGGTTCGCCTTCGGGGTGATCCTCTCCGCCTGGGGGTACGCCGAGGTGCTGGACCGGGCCGCGCTGTCGCGGCGCGCGCGGGTGGCGCTCGCCGCCGGGGCGGCCGTTCTGGCGCTGCTGTGCACCGTGGTCCAGCTGCGCCACCCGGCGACCGTCGAGGCCGGTACGGCGTACGGGCCGGTGCTGCCGCTGCTGCGCTGGGCGGTCGCGCTGGCCGTGGTGGCGACCGTGCTGGGGCTGCTCTGGCCGGCGCTGGTGGGCGGCTGGCCGGCGCTCGCCGGACGGGGCGCGGCGGTGCTGCTGACCGGTGTCCTGGTGGCCGGCGCCCCGGGGCTGGTGCTGGACGCCGCCGCCGCCCGGCGCTTCCCCAACGGTGGGGCGTACGCGGTGGTGCCGATGCCGGCGTCCCGGGTGGAGGCTGCCCGGTGGGTGCACCGGCACAGCGATCCGGACGACGTGCTCGCCACCAACGTGCACTGTCGGGTGGTGACCGACGGCTGGTGCGACGCCCGTTCGTTCTGGCTCAGCGGGTACGCCGAGCGCGCGGTGCTGGTGGAGGGCTGGTCCTTCGCGCCCCGGATGGTCGGCCGACCCGGTGGCGCGTACGCCCCGTTCTGGGATCCGGAACGGCTGGCGGCCAACGACGCGGCGTTCACCGCGCCCACCGCCGCCGGGCTGACCGCCCTGCGTGACCGGTACGGCGTCCGCTGGCTGGTGCTGGACCGCGCGGTCACCCCGGAGCCGCCGGCCCTGGCCGATCTGGCCGACGAGCGCTTCCGCAACGACCGGATGAGCGTCTACCGCCTCCGCTGACCCGCACCTGCTCGTCAGAAAGCGTGAGGAGGGGTCCCCTGCTCATCAGAAACGATGAGCAGGGGACCCCTCCTACCACCTCAGCCGGTGGTGAAATGGGTCGCCTCGGGTCAGCGGACGCTGACCTGGTACGCCCGGGCGGCGTCGCCGGACTCGAAGGCGGCCAGCAGCGAGCCGGCCGGTCCGCCCGCGACCGGGACCGTGACGGTCACCGAGCGGCCGGCGGTCAGCTCGACCGTCTTCTCGCCGAGCGCCTTGTCCCCGTCCCAGGTGTACAGGTAGGCCGTGCCGGTCCGGTCGGCGCGCAGGGTGACCCGCACCCCGTCCCCGGTGACCCGCTGGTCGCTCAGACGCAGCGCCCGCTCGGGGAGCTTCGCCACGGCGGCCGGGGCCACCCCGTCCACCGCGGACTGCGCGATGGTCTGCGGGCTGTGCACGCTCCGGGCGGCGGTGTCCGGGAAGATCGGCTTGCTCGGCTCCCGGTCGGCCGGGGTGTAGCCGGGCAGCGTCACCAGGCCGTACCGGTACGGGTCGGCCCGGACCCCGGTGAAGGTGGACCAGCCGAGCCGGGACTGCGAGCTGAGGTCCTGGGTGTCCGAGTCGTAGACCAGCACGTTGAAGCCCATCCGCTGCGGGTCGACGGCGTCCGGCAGCACCGAGAACGGGATGCTCGCCTCGATGGTGTAGCCGGTGTAGGGCTCGCTGACCTTGCTGACCACGGTCATCCCCGGCGCGGTCTGGGCGCCCGGACCCTGCCGGTTGTCGGCGTCGCGCTGCCAGCACGGCGGGTTGCCGTTGGCCGGGTCGTCGGTGATCGGGAAGATGCCCGCCTTGAACACCGTGGAGGTGTCCGAGGAGTTGCCCTTCGGATCGACGATGATCTCGACGCTGTCGGTGCGCCGCTGCCGCTTGCAGTCCTGCGGCACGACCTTCTTGCCGAGCACGTCGTCGGTGACCTGCACGATCACCTTGAGGGCGTCCTCGGTCCAGGCGATCCGGCCCTTGGCCGAGGCGTCCTGCGGGGTGACCGCCTGGCCCTCCCAGATCCGGGAGAAGTCCAGCTCCTCGCCGGGGTACTCGCCCGGGGTGGCCTCGCCGTCGACGGCGTGGTCGTGGCCGGCGTGCGGCACCTCGCTGGTCGGCACGATCTCCAGCGCGCCGGCCTCCACGTTGGTGCCGGACTGGCTGGTGGTGGTGATGGTGACTGCGTAGTCGCCGTTGACGCCGCCCTCGTTGGCGGTCGGCAGCGACGGGTCGCTGTTGGTCACGGTGAAGGTGACCGAGCCGGTCGCCCCGGCGGCCAGGCTGGTGTAGTTCTTCGTCGCCGAGTCGGCGGTGAAGCCGGCCGGCAGGCCGAGGGTGACGCTGCCGCTCTGCGCGGTCGAGCCGTGGTTGCGCAGGTCGACGCGGACCTCGCGGCTCTTGCCGGAACCGAGGGTGAGCACCGGCTTGATCAGGGTGTCGAGCTGCGGGTAGCCCTCCGCGCCGGCCCAGTCGCGGAAGATGCCGACCTCGGGCAGCGGCTCCAGGGTGCCCCGGACGTCGGCGACGACCCGGACGGCCCGGTCGGTGCGGCCGGTGCCCTGGCCGGTGGCGAGGGTGGCGCCGAGCAGCGACTGCTGGTTGGTGGCGGCGTCGGCCGGGACGGTGACGGTGAAGGTGGCGGTCCGCTCCTTGCCCGGCGCGACCGCGCCGCGCAGCGCGCCGGAGCCCTTGGCGGTCCAGCCGTCGGGCAGCCGCAGGGAGACCGTCGGCTTGGTCAGGGCCCGCTTCGCGGTCCGCACGTGGGCGGTGACCTCGACGGTCTGACCGGGGGTGAGGTCGAACCGGTCGGCGGTCAGGTAGAACTCGGTGTCCTCGGGGAGGGCGCCCTGGGCGGCGGGCAGCACCGAGCCGCGCAGGATCGCCTCGGGGGAGGTGTCCGCCGGGTCGTACGGCACCCGGCTGTCGACCAGGGTGTAGAAGTCGCAGCGCACCTGTGCCGGGTCGGTCGGGGCGGCGGCGCTGTTCGCCCAGCCCTGGGTGACGTAGTCACGGCGGGCGTCCACCTCGATCTCGCCCCAGGTCTTACCGGACTCGCTCCGGGTGCCCTCCCAGACGCCGAAGACCTGGTCGGTGGGGACGGTCGGCCGGAAGCTGGTGGCGCAGGCCGGACCGGCCGAGGAGGTGCCGGTGCCGCCGGTGCGCAGGAACTTCGCCGCCCGGAAGGGCTTGAGCCCCTCCTTGCTGATCTGCTCGGGGAAGGCCTTCGGGTCGGCGGCGGCGTGGAACGCCTCGGCGGCGAAGCGGGCCGCCTGCTGGTGGTTGCCGTGGTTGCCCGGGGTCGGCGACGGGTTCATCGTCATGACGATCTCGGGCCGGGTCGTCCGGATCACCCGGACGATCTGGGCGAGGGTGTCGTCGTGGCCCCAGATCTGCTCGGACAGGGGCGCGGAGGCGGTGTACCAGAAGTCGACCCGGTCCAGGTTGTAGAGGTTCTCCACCCCGGCGCGGCCGATGGCGGTGCGCTCCTCGCCTTCCCGGATGATGCCCAGCGGCGGGCCCTCCTCCAGGCCGACGGCGTTGCCGCCGCCCTCGCCACGGGTGATGGTGATGACGCCCGAGCGGACGCCGTGCTTCTCCTTCCACTGGCCGAGGGTGGCGAGGCTGCTGGCCTCGTCGTCGGGGTGGGCGCTGACGAAGAGCACGTCCAGGTCGACCGCGTCGGACGGCTTGCCGCCGGCGGTGTCGGCGGGGGCGGCGAAGGCGGCGGGTGCCCCGGACAGGGCCAGGGCGAGCGCGGTGGGTAGCAGGAACGCCTTGAATCGCATGCAGATCCTTCCGCTGAGCGCGGTGTCCGGGCAGCGTCCGGCGGCGTCGGGCGCACGGCGGCGTCGACGCTCCGGTCGCGTTCGGACGGCTGATGGGGGACGGCCGGCGCGAGGCGCGGCAGGGCACCGGGCACCGGGGTACGCAGCGGTACGGGCATCCGTACACACTGGAAGGCCTTCGCCGGTGACGCTAGGGACCGGTGCACCGGCGCGTCAATCCTTTGCAAGGTCTTTCTTTGTTTGTGGAAGAAATAAAGTCACCGTGCAGAGGCCATGATCACCCGGCGCATTCGGCGCGGTCGCGCTCGGTCAGCGGCTTCGGCGGTGGCACGTTTTGCCAGCTAGTCAAGGTTCTTCTCGGGTTCCCGAGATGGTTTCGTGACTTGACTCGTTAATTCGTTCGCCGTAGGAAGGAAGTGTGACTGACGTGGTGACGCCACCGACGAGCCCGGTGAGCCGGGAGCGGGCGAAGGAGATCAAGCGGCTTTCCGTGATCTCCACCGCCCGCCAGGTGCGGGTGCTCTCCCGCGCCGAGCTGACCGAGCTCACCGGGCTGAGTCCGGCCACGCTCACCCCGCTGGTCCGCGAACTGATCGCCGAGGGTTACCTCATCGAGCGTGGGCCCGGGACGTCCCGGACCGGCCGCCCCCGGGCGATGCTGGAGTTCAACCCCCGCGCCGAGCTGGTGGCCGCGGTCTCGCTGGAGCCGTCCCGCCTGAGCTGCGAAATCGCCGACAGCGACGGTACCGTTGTCGCCCACCGCACGGTCCGGCTCACCGGTGACATCGTCGACACCGTCTGCCGGTCGGTGCCCGAGTTGGCCGGCGACGGCCTGCCCGCGCTGCGCGGGGTGGCCATCGCCGCGCCGGGGGTCTCCTCCGGCGGGGCGGTCCGGCTCGCCCCCTCGGTCGGCCTGGTCGAGGGGCTCCCGATAGGGGAGTCGGTGCAGCAGCGGCTCGGCGTGCCGGTGGTGGTGGACAACGACGTCAACCTGATGGCGGCCGGCGAGCACGCCTGCGGGGCCGGCAGCGACGTGGCCGACCTGCTGCTGCTGCACGTCGCCGACGGCATCGGCGCCGGCCTGGTGCTCGACGGTCAGGTCCGCCGGGGCTCCGGCGGCGCGGCCGGCGAGGTCGGTTTCCTGCCGCTGGACCCGACCGACCAGGGGCACGACGGCATCGGCCCCTTCGAGGCCCGCTGGTCGGAGAACGCCATCGCCGAACGGATGGTCGCCCTGGCCCCCGGTCGTCGGCCGGACGCCCCGGTCGCCGCCCTGGTCGAGCTGGCCGGTGCCGACGAGCGGGCCGCCGCCTACCTGGACGAGGTGCTCACCGCCTGGTCCCGGCTGATCGTCTCCTGCGTCTGCGTCGTCGACCCGGGCCGGGTGTTGCTCAGCGGGGCCGCCGCCCAACTCGACGACGCGGCCGTCGACCGACTCCAGGGGCTGGTCGCCGCCGCGGTGCCCAGCCCGACCGAGGTCCGCCGGGCGGTCCTCGGTGACCGGGCGGTGCTGCACGGCGCGGTCAGCTACGCGCTCTCCGCAGCCGCCGCCGGCCTGCCCCACCTGCTTCCCACACCCTGACCACGTAGTTCCCCATCACCCCCTTCGGAGGTACCCCATGAGACGTCGCCTTCTCCTCGCCGGGGCGCTCGCCACCGTGCTCGCCGCCGGCACCGCGTGCGGTGGCGGCGGTGGCGGTGACGACGCGGCCAGCGGCACGACCGTCGAGAAGCTGACCATCTACACGGCCCGGGACAAGAAGGTCTCCGACTACGTGGTGGAGCAGTTCACCGCCAAGTACCCGGAGTACCAGGGCAAGGTCGAGATCCTCAACCTGGGCGCGCAGGAGATCCTGGAGCGGGTCCGGGCGGAGAAGGCCAACCCGCAGGCCGACGTCTGGTGGGGTGGCACCCAGCAGGGTCTCTCTGCGGGCGCGACCGAGGACCTGCTCGCCCCGATGCAGCCGAGCTTCGCCGGCAAGATGGACGCCAAGTACAAGGACGCCGAGGGCCGCTGGTTCGGGGAGATCCTGCTGCCCGAGGTCATCATGTACAACAACAAGGCGCTCACCCCGGAGCAGGCCCCGAAGGACTGGGACGACCTGCTCAAGCCGGAGTGGAAAGACAAGATCATCATCCGGGACGTGGCCGCCTCCGGCACCATGCGGTCGATCTACTCCGCGATGATCGTGCGGCAGTCGCCCGACGGCAGCAACCCGCAGCCCGGCTACGACTGGCTCAAGAAGCTCGACGCCAACACCGGCGCGTACGCCGCCAACCCGGCCGACCTGTACCTGAAGCTCTCCCGGCAGCAGGGCACGCTCAGCGCCTGGAACCTCCAGGACGTCCTGCTCCAGGCCAACCAGTCGAACATGCCCTTCGGGTACGTGATGCCGGCCTCCGGTGCCCCGGTGCTGGTCGACGGCCTCGCCGCGGTCAAGGGCGGCAACACCGAGGGCGCGCAGAAGTTCCTCGAGTTCCTCTTCGACGACAAGCTCCGCGGTGAGCTGGCCAAGGAGTACTTCCAGATCCCGGCGGTGGAGATCGCCGAGCAGCCGGAGTGGCTGGCCAACCTCGACCTCAAGCCGCTCGACGTCGACTGGGACGTGATCGGCAAGAACGAGACCGAGTGGATCAACCACTGGAACAGCCAGATCAAGAACAAGGGCTGACCGCGCGGACGCCGGACCGGGGCCGACCCGGTCCGGCGTACCCGCCCGTCAGTGGTGCGTCCGACCAGGTGGCGTACCGCACGAAGGAGAGGGCCTCATGATCGATGTCACGCTGGAGTCGGTGAGCAAGCGCTTCGCGCGCGGTGGCGACACCGCGGCCGTGGACGACGTCGACATCACCATCGCCGCCGGGGAGTTCTTCACCCTGCTCGGCCCGAGCGGCTGCGGCAAGACCACCACCCTGCGCATGGTGGCCGGGTTCTACTTCCCCACCTCCGGGCGGATCCGCTTCGGCACCGAGGACGTCACCCGCCGGCCGCCGAACAAGCGCGACACCGGCATGGTCTTCCAGAACTACGCGCTCTTCCCGCACATGAGCGTGGCGCAGAACGTCGCCTACGGGCTCAAGATCCGCAAGGTGAACCGGGCCGAGGCGCGGCGGCGGGTCGAGGAGGCCTTGGGCGAGGTGCACCTCGGCGGCTACGGCGAGCGGCGCATCGACGAGCTCTCCGGCGGCCAGCAGCAGCGGGTCGCGCTGGCCCGGGCCCTGGTGATCCGGCCGCGTACCCTGCTGCTCGACGAGCCGCTGTCGAACCTCGACGCCAAGCTGCGCGAGGAGACCCGCACCGAGATCCGTCGGATCCAGCAGGAGGCCGGCACCACGGCGATCTACGTCACCCACGACCAGTCCGAGGCGATGGCCATGTCGGACCGGATCGCGGTCATGCAGTCCGGCCGGGTGCAGCAGATCGGCGCGCCGCAGGAGATCTACCACCAGCCGGCCAACGCCTTCGTGGCCCGCTTCATCGGCCGGAGCAACGTCCTCGACCTGCCGGTGGTCGACGCGGCCGAGCGGAGCGTCACCGTCCGGCTGCCCGGTGGCGGCGAGGTCGCCGTCGGCGCGCCCGCCGGGCACGGCCGCAAGGCCGGGGAGAACGCCCTGGTCTCGGTCCGGCCCGAGCACATCGCCCTGACCGCCACCACCGACCCGGGCGCGCTGCCCGGCCGGATCACCGAGGTGGAGTTCACCGGCATGGCCACCAACCTGGTCGTCGACGTGGCCGGCGAGTCGATCCAGGTGGCCGCCGTGGACGTGCCGGCCGGCGTCGCCGTCGGCGACCAGGTCGGCCTGCGGCCCAACCGGGAGCGGATGTGGGTGGTCCGTCCGTGAGCACCATCCCCGCCACCCCGAGTGCGGCCACCGTCCCGCCGGTCACCGAGGACCCGACGCCGCCGCGTCCGCGCCGCCGGCTCGCCGACCGCTTCGGCGGCGGCGCCGGCTCGCGTTGGTTCCCGTACGTGCTGGTCTTCCCGCTGGCGCTGATCCTCTTCGGGTACGTCGTCCAGCCGATGTTCGCCACCTTCGCCGAGAGCGTCGGCGTGAACGGGGTGGCGAACTACACCGCCTTCCTCAGCGGCGAGGGGGTGGCCCGGTCCGCCCTGCTCACCTCGCTGCTCATCTCCGCGGCCAGCGTGCTGCTCTGCGGCATCGTCGGCGTGGCGATGGCGTTCCTGCTGAAGCGCTTCCAGTTCCCCGGACGCGGGCTGATCGAGGCGATCGTCCTGGTGCCGGCGGCCCTGCCGCCGCTGATCGGGGCGATCTCGTTCCAGCTGCTCTACAGCGAGACCGGCATCCTGCCGCGCGGCCTCCAGCAGCTCCTCGGCACCGAGAACCCGGTGCTGCCGTTCAGCGGCATCGCCGGGGTGCTGGTGGTGCACACCTTCACCATGTACCCGTACTTCTACCTGGCCACCTCGGCCGCGCTGACCGGGATGGACCCGTCGGTGGAGGAGGCGGCGTACAACCTGGGGGCCGGTCGGGTCCGGGTCTGGCGCACCGTGCTGCTGCCGATGCTCACCCCGGCGCTGGTCTCCGCCTCGCTGCTGGTCTTCATGACCTCGCTGGCGTCGTACACCGCCCCGCTGCTGTTCGGCGTGGACCGCACGATGACCATGCAGATCTACATCAACCGCACCAACGGCGACCTGCCGATGGCCTCCACGTACGCCTCGGTGCTCGGCGTGGTCTCGGTGCTGTTCCTGCTCGGCATGCGCTGGTACGAGGGGCGGCGCAGCTACCGCTCCCAGTCCAAGGGCGTGGCCAGCCACCGGCGGGAGATCACCAACCCGTTCGGGCGCTGGGCGGCGCTGGCCGCGTCGCTGCTGGCCACCGCCGTGCTGCTCGCGCCGGTGGCGACCATCGCCCTGGTGGCCTTCTCCGAGGACGGCACCTGGACCACCGAGGTGATCCCGGCCGCCTACACCTGGCAGAACTTCGTCACGATCTTCTCCGACCCGGACGCGTTCCAGCCGATCCTGAACTCGCTCCAGATGAGCCTGCTCGCGACCATCGGCTGCATCGTGGTCGGTGTGCTCATCGCCTACGCGGTGCGCCGGCTGGACTTCCGGGGCCGGGGCCTGCTGGACGTGGCGGTCATGCTGGCCTGGGCGCTGCCCGGCACGGTGGTCGCGATCAACCTGATCTCGGCGTTCAGCACCGGCAACGCGTTCAGCTTCGGGCAGGTGCTGATCGGCACCTTCTGGATCATGCCGCTGGCGTACTTCGTCCGGTTCCTGCCGCTGGTGTTCCGGTCCAGCTCGGCGTCCCTGGCCCAGATCGACCCGTCGCTGGAGGAGGCCGCCCGGAACCTGGGCGCGTCCTGGTGGCGGGCGTTCGGGTCGGTGACGCTGCGGCTGATGCTCCCCGGCGTGCTGGCCGGCGCGCTGCTCGCCTTCGTGCACGGGGTCGGCGAGTTCGTCGCCTCGGTGCTGATCTACACCTCGGACACCGCGCCGATCTCGGTGGAGATCAACAACCGGATGTACTCGTTCGAGGTCGGCACCGCCGCCGCGTACGGCATGCTCCAGGTCGTGCTGATCTTCGTGGTGATGGTGCTCTCCGGCCGCCTGGAGGGCGGCCGGCGGTCCAGCCGGGAGGCGGCGAAGTGGACGGCCTGACGGCCTGGCCGGGCGGGGGCGGGCTGATCCCCGCCACCCGGATCCCCGGCGGGGAACTGGCGGCGGTCGCCGCCGCGGCCGACTTCGCGGTGCTGCCGGTCGGCGCGGTCGAGTGGCACGGCCCGCACCTGCCACTCGGCACCGACCTGATCCTCGCCGAGGGCTTCGCCCGGGAGAGCGCGGTGGACGCCCCGGCCGGCGAGGGCACGGTGGGCGTGCCGGCCGGCGCCAACGCGACGGGCGACGACGCGTCGGCCGGCGGGAACGGCGCCCAGGGGCCCGGTCCGCGCGGGGTACTCTTCCCGGCCGTGCCGTACGCGGCCTGCCCCGGGCAGACCCGCCCCTGGCCGGGCACCGTGGCGATCCGCCCGGAGATCGCCGTCGGCTACCTCGCCGACGTGATCGAGGGGATCGTGGCGGCCGGCTTTCCCCGGCTGCTGATCGTCAACGGGCACGACGCCAACATGTCGACCGTCCGGGCCGCGATGGAGTGGGTCTCCGGGCGGCGCACCGCCAGCCTGATGCTGGTCAACTGGTTCCAGTTGGTCACCCCGGAGGAGACCGCCGCGCTGTACGGCCCACTGCCGGCGCGCGGGCACGGCGGGGCGTACGAGACCTCGGGCGTGCTCGGCTTCGACCCGGACGCGGTCCGCCTCGACGCGGTCGACGACCTGCCGCCGAAGCCCAAGCTGCCGGTGCCGCACCCGTACGTGCTGGTCGAGTCCCGACCCGACCCGTGGCAGGGCTGGTCCGGGCACATCTCGCTGGCCGACGAGACGATCGGGCGACGGGTCCGGGAACTGGCCGGCGGGCGGCTGCGCGAGCTGGTCGCCGCCTGGGTGGCCGCCGAACCCCCGGCCGCCCCCACCGCCGACCCGCTGCCCCGGCCGGCCCCCTCCTCGGGGGAGAACTCGTGACCGTCGACCGGGGACTCGACGTCGTCGACTTCCACCTGCACTTCCGGATCGGCGCGGACGAGACGATCCGGTGCTGCGAGCACGCCGCCGGCATGCACCCGGGCGGGGAGCACGAGCGGGCCGTCCGGGCCGCCGGCTCCGCCCCGTACGCGACGCAGTGGCGACAGGCCTGGGGCTTCCCCGACCCGGAGCCACCGGCCGAGCGCTGGCAGGACGAGGCGGACCGGTGGGCCGACGAGCTGCGGGCGGTGAACGTCCGGCGGGCGGTCTTCGTCACCGGCGGTGGCAACGACACCCTCGCCGACGTGGTCGACCGGCATCCCGACCTGCTGCTCGGTCTCGCCCACCACGACCCGTACGGTCCTGGGGCCGCCGCCGAGCTGGAACGCGCGGTGGTCGAACGCGGCCTGCGCGGGCTGAAGCTCTTCGCCCCGCTGCTGCGCGGCCCCCTCGACGACGAGGCCCTCGACCCGCTCTGGGGCACCGCCCAACGGCTCGGCGTGCCGGTGCTCGTCCACATCGGGCACTACGGCAGCGCCGGTGGCCTCTCCCACGGCCGGTACGGCGGCCCGGACGAGCTGGCCCGGATGGCCCGCCGCTTCCCGGAGCTGGCCGTGGTGGTGCCGCACTTCGGCGTCCAGCACGTGCAGGACCTCTTCTTCGCCGCGTGGGGCTGCCCGAACATCCACGTCGACACCTCCGGCTCCAACCAGTGGGTGCGTTGGATGCCGTACAAGCTGACCCTGGAGGACCTCTTCCGCCGCTGTTACGAGACCATCGGCCCGCACCGGATCGTGTTCGGCAGCGACTCGTCGTGGTTCCCCCGGGGCTACGTCACCCGCTACCTCGACGACCAGCTGCGAATCTGCCGGGAGCTGGGCATGCCCGAGGATCACCTGCGCGCCATCTTCGCCGGGAACGCCGAGCGGCTGCTCGGCCTCGGCGACTGACCGGCTGACGTCGGGCGCGGCGAGCGACGCACCCGGCCTGGAAGGAAGTGGACACCCGTCATGAGCACACCCCCGCTGACCACCTACCAGCGGCACCACCTGCGGCCCACGTACGACCACCACGTCGGGTACCTGTTCCCGGCGATGGTGCGGGCCAGCCAGGCGCACGTGGTGATGCTGACCGAGCAGGGACTCGTCCCCGCCGACCGGGGCGCCCGGCTGCTGCGCGGCCTCGCCGAACTGCGCGCCGACGACACGCCCGCGCCGGAGTTCGACGGCACCTTCGAGGACACCTACTACCTGCTGGAGAAGCGGCTCGCCGAGGCGTGCGGCATCCCCGCGTCCGAACTGGACGTGCAGATGGCCCGCAGCCGCAACGACCTGGACGCCGGGGTGTTCCGGATGCTCCTGCGCGACCAGCTCGTCGGCGTCCTCGAACGGGTGCTCGCCACCGCCGCGACCACCCTGGACGCCGCGCACCGGTACGCCGACGTGGTGATCACCGGCTACACCCACCGCCGGCCCGCCCAGCCCACCACCATCGGGCACGCCCTCGCCGGCTACGCCGAGGCGCTCGCCGGTGAGGCCGTCGCGTACGTCGACCTGATCGACGCGCTCAACACCTCGCCGCTGGGATCCTGCGCGTTCGCCGGCACCGACCTGGACATCGCCCCCGCCCGGGTGGCCGAGCTGCTCGGTTTCGGCGGCCTGGTCACCAACTCGTACGAGGCGGTGGCCGGTGCCGACCACCTGGTCCGGGTGGGCACGCTCAACGCGCAGGCCCTCGCCACCGGCGCCCGGCTGGCCCGCACCCTGATGGACTGGCTGAGCTGGCGTTGGGTGACCACCCCCGGCGACTTCACCCAGGGCAGCAGCATCATGCCGCAGAAGCGCAACCCGGTGGTGCTGGAACACCTGGTCTCGATGGCCGGGGCGACCGCCGCCGACGCCGCCAGCGTGCTCAACAACGTCGGCGCAGCCTGGTGGGAGGACTCCAACAACGCCACCACGGACGTGCAGGTGCGCCTCTGGGAGAGCAACGACCGCACCGACCGGTTCTTCGCCCTGCTCGGCGGCTTCCTCGCCGAGATCGAGCCGTTGGAGCCACCGTCGGCGGAGGAGATCGTCGCCTCCGGGGCCACCACCACCGCCGCGGCCGACGCGCTGACCCGGCACGGGGTGCCGTTCCGGGCCGCCCACTCGGTGGTCGGCCGGCTGGTCCGGGGCGGCGCTCCGGGCACCTGGACCGTCGACGGGGTCCGCGCGGCGGCCGAGGGGATCGCCGACGGGCTCGACGACGCCGCGGTCGAGGATCTGATCGCCGCCGCCGTCCGTCCCGCGCAGGTCCTCGACCGCGCCCAGGTCGACGGGCCCGGCACGCAGGCCGTACGGGCCCAGGTGGCGACGCTCCGCGTCGCCTTCGACGGGGTCGCCGGCCGGCTCGACGCGGTCCGTGACCGGCTGGCCCGGGCCGACGCGGTGCTGGACGCCGTCGCCGCCGAGCGAGCGGGGCTGGATGCCGCCGTCGCCGCCGAGCGAGCGGCGCGGTGAGCGCGCGTCCCGTCCTGTCGACCGGAGGGTGTGACCGGTGAGTGTTGGATTGTCCGGTCGAGCGGCCCAGCCCGCGCCGGTGGCCGGTGACCGGGCGGTGCTGCTCGGCATCGACTTCGGCGGCACCAAGATGGCCGTCGGGGTGGCCGACGGGCAGGGCCGGCTCCTGGTCCGCGAGCGCGTTCCCACCCACGCCGAGCAGGGTGCCCCACAGGCCCTGGACCGGGCGCTGGCGCTGGCCGCGAAACTGGTGGCGCAGGTCGGCGGCCCGGTCGCGGCGGCCGGCGTGGCCTCGCCCGGCGTGATCCGGCCCGACGGTATCGACCTGGCCCCGAACGTGCCCGGCTGGGACCGGCTGCGGCTGGCCGACGCCGTCCGCGACCGGTTCGGCGTGCCGGCGGTGGCGGTCGACAACGACCTGAACGCCGCCGCCCTGGCCGAACTGCGCCTCGGCGCGCTGCGCGACGTCGATCCCGGGCTGGTGGTCGGCATCGGCACCGGCGTCGCGGCGGCGGTCACCGTGGGCGGCCGGGTGGTCGCCGGCCACCGGGGCGCGGCCGGCGAGATCGGGTACGCCGTGGCCGGTGGCCCCTGGCCGGGCAGCATGCTGGAACTCAACTTCTCCGGCCGGGCGCTGGACCGGCTCGCCGACGAGCAGGGGGTGCCGGGCGGCGCGGCCGGGCTGGCCGCCGCCGCCGCGCGTCCCGGCCCGGCCCGGGAGGCGCTCACCGCCCGGGTCGACGAGTTCGCCCGTCACCTGGCCACCTGCTGCCTGCTGCTCGACCCGCAGCGGGTGGTGCTGGTCGGCGGGGTGTCCGGCAGCGACCTGATCCGGGGTCTGCTGACCGAGCGGCTCGGCGCGGTGCTGCCGTACCGGCCGGAGGTGGTGCTCTCCCGGTTCGCCGACGACGCCGCCCTGCACGGCGCGGTGATCCTCGCCCGCGAGGCGGTGCCCGCGTCCCGCTGAGCCGGTTCTGATCGACTCCGTTTCGCCGAAACGGTGGCCTCCAGGGTTCTGGACGGCCCCACCTCGCCGAAACGGAGTCGATCAGGGTGCCCCGGCGCGGCACGGCGCGGCGCGACCCGGCGCGTCCCGCTTCCGGTCAGCTGGCGGCGCGCAGCGCCTGGATCAGCCACTCCACCGCCGGCACCGCCGGCGGGAACGGCGGCCGTCGGTGCAGCACCCCGACCAGCTGCCAGTACCGCTCCACCCGCCGGTCGGTGAAGGTGGACATCCGGTCGGCCAACGCGGCCCGCTGCCCGGCGGAGAGTCCCGGGTCGACGATGCGGTCGACGATCTCCCGGGCGGCGGGGGAGTCCGGGGCGATGCCGGCGGCGAGGGCGTCCCGGGCCGGGGTGACGTCCGGCATCGGCTCCGCCGGGGTGCCCTCCCCGGCCGCCCCGGCCACCGCCATCTCCCGGGTCCGCTGGCGGAACGTCGGATCGCCCACCAGTTCGGCCAGCTCCACCCAGGCGTCCACCTCCTCGTCGGTGGGGTCGTCGGGCAGGTCGGCCGGGATCGCCCCCCGCATCGCCGCGCCGATGCCGCCGGCGGAGGAGTCCGGGTCGATGCCGGCGAACACCTCGGTCACGAAGTCGTCGATGATCTGCTGCCGCTCCCGGGCGGAGAGGCGGGCCAGGTCGTGCATGAGTCTCAACTCCTCGGTTGTGCTTCCGCGACGGACGACCGACCGCAGCACGGCCCGGCGCAGACGTAGCGTCCGGATCTCGACGTCCAGCGCCCGGACGTGTGCCCGTGCCACGTCCGTGACACCGGTCTGCCGGTCCAGGATCCGCCGGACGTCGTCCAGACCGACGCCGAGGTCACGCAGGGTCCGCAGCAGTTCCAACCGGGCCACGGCCTCGGCGTCGTAGAGGCGGTAGCCGCCACCGGACCGGGTGGTCGGCGGCAGCAGCCCCTCATCCGACCAGAACCGGATGGTGCGTACGGTCAGGCCGGTGCGATCGGAGAGCTGTCCGATGGTGAACAGCTCGGTACGGTCGTCCACGGACACAGCGTGCAGCCTCCAGCCGGTGGAGACTCAAGTCCTCAACCGTCGGCCGGGCGGTGGGCGCGCAGCATCAGCGACACCCCGGGCAGCCCCTTCACCGGCAGGTACCGTTCGGCGGTGACCACCGCCCGCAGTCCGAGGTTGACCACGGCGGGCAGGTCGCCCAGGTCGCTGCCGGTGGAGGTGCGCCGCCGCCACGCGGCGACCGGCCGGAGCAGCACGTTCCAGCTCCACAACTCGTCGACCACCAGCCCGGCCTTCTCCACCGTCGCCCGCAGCGACTCCCGGTCGTAGCGGCGGACGTGCCCGACCGCCACGTCGTGCGCCGACCAGAGCCGCATGTCGCAGGGTACGGCGATCAGCGCGGTGCCGCCCGGCCGCAGCGTCCGGCGGATCTCGGCGGCGGCGAGGTGGTCGGCGTCGACGTGTTCGAGGATGTCGAAGGCGACCACCAGGTCCAGACCGGCCGAGGCGACCGGCAGGTGCCGGGCGTCCGCCCGGATCACGTCCAGCCCACGTTCCCGGGCCACCTCCGCGCCGTCCACGCTGAACTCCAGCGCCACCGGTCGCCAGCCGTACGCCCGCAGCACCCGGGTGTTGCCGCCGCCGGCCGCGCCGACGTCCAACGCCCGACCGGGGCGCTGCCCCGAGGCGGCGAGCCGGCGCAGTGCCCGCCCCAGCAGCGCGCGGCGCTCGCGGTACCACCAGTGGGTGTCCTCGAGCGCGGCGAGCTTGCGGATCTCGGTCGCTTCCACGCGTACTCCTCGCAGATCGGGCGACCCTCACCCTATCCACGCCGGCCCGCGCCTCCACCCGGCTCGCGCCGAGTTGGTAGCAGGGGCCCCCTACAGGTGATTTTTGCACTGCAAGGTGCCCCTGCTACCAACGCGGCGGAGCGCGATGCGGACGGCTGGCCCAGCGCAGGAAGCGGCGGAACAGCTCGGCCGGTGCCGGCGGTTCCGCCGGGTGCAGTGCCCGCAGGTCCGCGTCGGCGTCGAGCATCAGCGCAGCGAGGAACAGGCAGAGTCCGACCCGGTCCCCGGCGTACGCCCGCAGCAGCGCCTCCCGCGCCGCCGGGCAGGGCCAGGCGGTCAGGCAGACCCGGCACAGCCAGAGCGGGCGCAACGGCGGATGTGGCCGGCGGTCGGGTCGGTCCATGGCATCTCCTCCCAGGTGGACCCCGGGCGGCGGTCCGGTGGGCCCGCACCCTCGCTGGCCTGCCGGTGGTCGCCCGCTGGTCCGTTCGATGGCCTGCCGGTGGTCGCCCGCTGGTCCGTTCGATGGCCTGCCGGTGGTCGCCCGCTGGCCTGCCCCGGGGACCGCCGGGACCGGGCCGCCCGGGGATCGGTCGTGGCCGGTGTGGGGGCCGCCCCCGGGGAAGGCCCGGCGGTCGCCACGGCCGGGGGAGGGCCGGGCGGTCGCCGCAGCCGGGGCGGCCCCCGCGCTGATCCGGCCGCCGGGCGACGCCTCCACCAGCCGAATCGCGTGTCTCCACCCTGGACTTCGCCGCCGTCGGGGTCGAGGATGGCGGGACGCACACGACGGCTGGTGACGAGAGGACCGCAGACGGTGAGGGTCGGTGAGTGGTGAGCACGTATCTCGCCCTGGTCATGAAGCACGCCCGGGGCGCCCGGGGGCTGACGCAGGAGCAGACCGCCGAGGCGGTGCACGTCTCCGGTTCGCTGATCGCGATGTTCGAGACCGGCCGGCGGATTCCGCACCCGGACACCGCCAAGGCGCTCGACGGGCTGCTGGAGACCGGTGACCTGATCGTCAAGATGGCGGCCGAGGCCCGCCGGGACGCGCAGCCCCGGTGGTTCCGGCCGTGGGCGGAGGTGGAGCGGGAGGCCACCTCGCTGCGCTGCTTCCAGCCCGCCATCGTCCCGGGCCTGCTCCAGACCGAGGGGTACGCTCGCGCGGCGCTCGCCAGTGGCCTGCACGTGCCCGGAAAGGTGGAGGAGCACGTCACCTTCCGGCTGGAACGGCAGGCGCTGCTCGACCGGACCGAGCCGCCGCTGACCACGTTCGTGGTCGACGAGGCGGCGCTGCGCCGGGGCGAACCCACCGTCCTGAAGGAGCAGTTGCTGCACCTCGCCGAGATCGGGCTGCGGGCCCGGGTCTACGTCCACGTGGTGCCGTTCGGCTCGGGCCCCTACATCGGACAGTCCGGGCCGTTCACCATCGCCGCCACCGGCGGCGGCGAGCACCTGGCCTTCCTGGAGGACCAGTTGGAGGGGCGGGTGGTGGCCGACCCGAAGCAGGTTTCCGCGTTGGAGCGGGCGTGGGATGCTGTCCGCGCGGTCGCCCTGCCCCGCGACCAGTCCAGAGACCTGATCCTGAAGCAGGTGAACGAGCTGTGAGCACCGCGCATCCCGTCTGGCGGACGGCCACCCGGAGCAACACCAACGGCGGCGAATGCGTCGAGGTCGCCGACAACCTGCCCGGCGTCGTCCTCGTTCGGGACAGCAAGGACCGCGACGGCGGCACCCTGGCCGTCGACCGCGACGCGTGGCGGGCGTTCGTCGCCCACGCCCGCGCCACCGGCTGATCCCGCACCCGCGCCCGGCCGGGGCCGGCCAGGGACGGGTGCGTGCAGAGGAGCTGGATTCAGGAGAAAACGCCCACCGCTTGCCGGTCGACGTCTACGCTCCAAGGCACCAAGGGGGCGATTATGGGCATTCAGGGCAAAGTGGCGCTCGTTACGGGAGCAGGACGGGGGATCGGCCGGGCGATCGCCCTGCGGCTGGCGGACGACGGCGCCGACGTGGCCGTGAACGACGTCTGGGCCGAGGGGGCCGAGGCGGTGGCCGACGAGATCCGGGCACGGGGCCGACGGTCGGTCGCGGTGCCTGCGGACGTCAGCGACCGGGACGCCGTCCACGAGATGGTGGCGAAGGTCGCGGACGACCTCGGTCGCGTCGACGTCATGGTCTCCAACGCCGGCATGGCGCAGATCAAGCCACTGACCGAGGTGACCGCCCAGGACCTGGAACCCCTGTTCCGGCTGAACGTCTTCGGCGTCGTCTACTGCCTCCAGGCCGCCGTGGCGCAGATGCGGAAACAGGGCGGCGGCGGAAAGATCGTCAACGCCGCTTCGATCGCCGGGCACGACGCGTTCGACTACCTCGGCGCGTACTCGGCGACGAAGTTCGCGGTGATCGGCATCACCCAGGCGGCGGCGAAGGAACTGGCGCAGTTCGGGATCACCGTCAACGCCTACTGTCCGGGGATCGTCGGCACCGACATGTGGGACGTCATCGACCAGAAGCTCAGCGGCTACCTCGGCCTCCAGAAGGGCGAGGCGCTCAAGAAGTACGCGGGCGGGATCCCGCTCGGCCGGGTCCAGACCCCGGAGGACGTCGCCGCCTTCGTCTCCTACCTGGCCGGCCCCGACTCGGACTACATGACCGGCCAGTCCGTGATGATCGACGGCGGCCTGGTCATGCGCTGACGGCCGGGCCACAGGGCACGGGAAGGCCCCGCTGTCGCGGACGACAGCGGGGCCGGAACCTACCGGGCGAACGGGGCGTCGCCGTGAACGCGGTGACCTCAGGCCCGCGTGAAGACGAGGGCCACGTTGTGCCCGCCGAAGCCGAACGAGTTGTTCAACGCCGCCGGGATGTCCATGTGACGCGCCTTGTTGGCGGCCACCTCGAGGTCGAGACCGTCGTCCGGGTCGTCCAGGTTGATGGTCGGCGGCACCACGCCGTCGCGGATCGCGAGGATGGTGGCGATCGACTCCAGCGCCCCGGCCGCTCCGAGCAGGTGTCCCGTCATCGACTTGGTCGCGGTGAGCACGGGGTGGTCACCGATCGCCTTGTGCAGCGCCACCACCTCGGCCATGTCCCCGACGGGAGTGGAGGTGGCGTGCGCGTTGACGTGCACGATGTCCTGCCGGGCCACGTCGGCGTCGGCGATCGCCTTGCCGATGGCCCGGATCGCGCCCGCGCCCTCCGGGTGCGGCTGGACGATGTCGTACCCGTCGGAGGTGATGCCGGCCCCGGCGAGCCGGGCGTAGACCCGGGCACCGCGCGCGGCGGCGTGGTCGGCGCGTTCCAGCACGACCACGCCGGCGCCCTCGCCGAGGACGAAGCCGTCACGGCCCTTGTCCCACGGTCGGGAGGCACGTTCCGGATCGTCGTTACGGGTGGACATGGCCCGCATGGAGGCGAAGCCGGCCATCGGCAGCGGGTGGATGACCGCCTCGGTGCCGCCTGCCACCACCACGTCGGCCCTGCCGGAACGGATGATGTCCAGACCGAGGGCGATGGCCTCCGCGCCGGTGGCGCAGGCGCTGGCGACCGCGTGTACGCCGGCCTGCGCGCCCAGCTCCAGTCCCACCCAGGCGGCGGGGCCGTTCGGCATCAGCATCGGCACGGTGTGCGGAGAGACCCGCCGGGGGCCGGACGCCTCCAGGATGTCGTCCTGGTTGAGCAGCGTCACCGCGCCACCGATGCCGGAGCCGACGCTCACGCCCAGCCGCTCCGGGTCGAGCCCGGAGTCGGCCAGGCCGGCGTCCGCCCAGGCCTGGTGCGCGGCGATCAGGGCGATCGCCTCGGACCGGTCCAACCGGCGCAGCTTCACCCTGTCCAGCAGGCCGGCCGGGTCGACCGCGAGCTGCGCGGCGATCCGGACCGGCATCTGCTCGGCCCACTCCTGGGTGAGCGCACTCACCCCGGAGCGGCCCGCGAGCATGGCGTCCCAGGTCGACGTGACGTCCCCGCCCAGCGGGGTCGTCGCGCCGAGCCCGGTGACGACGACGTCGGTGCGACTCATGATCAGGACTGCGCCTCGATGTAGCTGACGGCGTCACCCACGGTCTTCAGGTTCTGCACCTCGTTGTCCGGGATCTTGACGCCGAACTTCTCCTCCGCCGCCACCACGACCTCGACCATGGAGAGCGAGTCGACGTCGAGGTCGTCGGTGAACGACTTCCCCTCGGCCACCTCGTTCTGGTCCACCCCGGCCACCTCGTCGAGGATCTCGGCGAGGCCGGCGGTGATCTCTTCACGGGTCATTGCGCTGTGTTTCCTCTCATAGGGTTGTACACGCCCGGCGGCGGTACGAGCCGGGCGGGAACGGCACGGTCGGACCGCGCCGGACTTCAGGGGCAGCGCGGGCGGACCCGCGCCGGCCTCAGGGGCAGCGGACGACCTGACCGGCGTAGGTCAGGCCACCGCCGAAACCGAACAGCAGCACCGGGGCGCCCGAGGGCACCTCCCGCCGCTCGACCAGCTTGGACAGGGCCAGCGGCACGCTCGCCGCCGAGGTGTTGCCGGACTCGACGATGTCCTTGGCGATGACCGCGTCCGGGATGCCCAGCCGTCGGGCGATGCCGTCGATGATCCGGGCGTTGGCCTGGTGCGGCACGAAGGCGGCCAGCTCCTCCGGGCGTACGCCGGCCCGCTCGCAGGCCTGGAGCGCCAGCGGGGCCAGTTCGGTGGTCGCCCAGCGGAAGACCGCCTGCCCCTCCTGCGCGACGTACGGACGCCAGCCCTCGATCCGGACCGCGTCGCCCTTCTCGGGGACCGAGCCCCACACCACCGGACCGACTCCGGACGGCTCACCCTCGGCGGTGGCGGTGACCACCGCCGCGCCCGCCCCGTCGGCGAAGATGATGCAGGTCGAGCGGTCCGTCCAGTCGACGAAGTCGGAGAGCTTCTCCGCGCCGATGACCAGCGCGTTGCGCGAGGCACCGGCCCGGATGGCGTGGTCGACGGTGCCCAGCGCGTACGCGAAGCCCGAGCAGGCGGTGTTCAGGTCGAACGCGCCCGGCGCGTTGATGCCCAGGCGGGCGGCGACCCGGCAGGCGACGTTCGGGCTGCGGTCGATCGACGTGCAGGTGGCCACCACCACGAGGTCGATGTCGGCGGCGGTGAGCCCGGAGTTCGCCAGCGCCTTGTCGGCGGCGGCGGAGGCCATGTCGGCCACCGTCTCGCCGTCGGCGATCCGGCGGCTGACGATGCCCACCCGGTCGCGGATCCACTCGTCGTTGGTCTCCACGAGCTGGGCGATCTCGTCGTTGGTCACCACCCGCGAGGGCTGGTAGTGACCGAGGGAAAGGATCCGGCTTCCGCTCACGGTTGGAGTCCTCCGATACGGACGAGCGGCTGGCCCGGGGCGACCGGGTCGTCGTGGTGGGCGAGCCACTCGGTGAGCAGCCCGCTGGCGTGCGCGGCCACCTCGACCGGCCCCTGCCGGGTCGAGACGTGCCCGATGACCTGGCCGGTCCCGACGGTCCCGCCCTCGGCGAGGCCCTCGGCCGGCGCGAAGGTGCCGGCCACGGGCGCGACCACCACGCGGAACGGGGTGGTCGGCTCGTGGCGGGGTGCGGTGCCGTGCCGGGCGATCAGGTCACGGGCGGCCGGCAGGTCGTCCGGGGTGTTCAGGGTGACGATCTCGGGCAGCGCGTCGGAGCCCTTGTACTCCCGCTTGATGAGGTTGTTCAGGGTGCCGGCCGGAGGCAGCTCGATCACCCCGGTCACCCCGAGGTCGACCAGGGTCGCCATGCAGAGGTCCCAGCGGACCGGGGCGGTGACCTGGCGGACGAGGCGCTGCACCATCTCCCGGCCGTGCGGCACGGCGGTGCCGTCGAGGTTGGAGAGCAGGAGCCGGTCCGGACTCCGGACGGTGATCCCGGCGGCGACGGCGGCGAGCGCGGCCTCGGCCGGGGCCATGTACGGGGTGTGGAACGCCCCGGCAACCTTGAGCCGCATGATCCGGGCCTTGGTCGGCGGCTCGGCGGCGAGCTTCTCGATCCCCTCGGTCGCCCCGGCGGCCACCACCTGACCGGTGGCGTTGCGGTTGGCCGGGTGCAGCCCGTGCTTCTCGACGGCGGCGAGCACCTCGTCGGCGTCCCCGCCGAGCACCGCCGCCATGCCGGTCGGCTCCAGCGCGCAGGCCGCCGCCATCTCCCGGCCGCGCACACCCGCCAGGGCGATCGCGGCCTCGGCCGGGAGCACCCCGGCCAGCGCCGCCGCGGCCAGCTCGCCGACGCTGTGGCCGGCGGTGAGCCCGACGCCACCCATCGGCAGGTGCTCTGCGGCCAGCAGCGATGCCGCGACCAGCAGCGGCTGGGTGCGGGCGGTGTCCTTGATCTCGTCCGCGTCGGCCGCGGTGCCGAGGTGGACCAGATCGACGCCGGAGAGCGCCGACCACCACCGTAGCCGTGTCTCGGTGCCGTGCAGGTCGAGCCACGGAGTCAGGAAGCCGGGCTTCTGCGAACCCTGGCCTGGGGAGAGTACGGCGAGCACGCCTATGACTCTGTCTGAATCTTGGCGGCCGTGCGTTGTCGGCAGGCACCAAACCGCACTAGAACATTTGGAGGGATCCTACAAAAAGCCCGGGTCGGAGGCCTCCCGGACCCGGTCAACGCTCCTCGCCGCGCCCACCGCCGGGCGGCGCCGGGAGCACCGGTGTGACCGGGTCCAACCGGCCGACGGTCAACGCCACCTGGAGGGCGAAGGCACCCCGGGGGAGCAACGGGGACAGACCGGTCACCTCGGCGATCCGGCGCAACCGGTACCGCACGGTGTTCGGGTGTACGAAGAGGGTGCGCGCCGTGCTCTCCAACACCCCGCCCGAGGCGAAGAACGCGTCCAGGGTCTCCAGCAGCTCGCCCCCGGCGCGCACCAGGGTCGCGTAGTAGTCCTGCCGTAACCGTCGGCGGGCCTCGGCGTCCCCGGCCAGCGCCCGTTCCGGCAGCAGGGCGGCGGCCTCCACCGGACGCGGCGCGGCCGGCCAGGCCGGAGCCGCCCGGTACCCGGCGAGCGCCGACCGCGCCGACTCGGTCGCCTCGTCCAGGCTCGGCACGGCGGGACCGACCACCACCGGCCCGTCGCCGAACGCCGGCAGCAGCTTCTCGGTGGCCGCCAACGGGTCGGCCGCGCCGCCGAGCACCACCACCAGCCGGTCGCCGTGCACCCCGCCGATCACCCCGACGCGGATCCGCCGGGCCAGCCGGTAGACGGTGTGCAGCACGGCGGCCACCTCCCCGCCCGGCGAGCGACCCACCGCCACCGCCACCGGGGGCGCGTCCGCCCAGCCCAGCGCGGCGGCCCGGCTGGCCAGCACGTCCGAGGAGTCACCGCGCAGCAGCGCGTCCACCAGCAGGGCCTGGAGCCGGGCGTCCCAGTTTCCGCGCACCTCGGCGGCCCGCGCGTACGCCCGCGCGGAGGCGAAGGCGATCTCCCGGGAGAAGCGCAGCACGACCTCCCGCAACTGCTGCTCCTCGCCCTCGGCGGCCAGGTGCGGGACCTGCTCCTCCACCACGTCGATGGTCACCTTGATCAGCGCGACGGTCTGCTGGAGGCTGATCGACCGGGCGAGGGCCTGCGGGGCGATGGCGAAGACCTCGTCGGAGACCTCCTGGGTGCTGTCCGCCCGACCGCCGCCGTCGCGCAGCCACTGCACCAGCGACCGGACGCCGGCCTGGGCGACCAACGTCACCCAGGACCGCTGGTCGGCCGGAAGCGCCCGGAACCAGGGCAGGGTCTCGTCCATCCGGGCCACGCTCGCGGTGGCCAGCGCCCCCGCCGCACGCTCGATCCGGCGCAGCGTGGCCGCCAGTTGCGCACCCCCGGGCTCGGTCCCCACCGTCCTAGCCTGACACGCGCCCCGTCGGCCGCCGCGTCCGTACCCCGCGACGTGCCATCATGGGCGATGATCGCGCGTCCGCCGCTGCTCCTCCCGCTCCTCGCCCTCGCCGCTCTCCTCGCGCTGGCGGTCCCGGTCCTCACCGACTGGGCGCCGCTGGACCGCGCCGACCAGGCGCTCAGCGAGACCTTCCGGGAGTACGGCGACCAGCGCCCCGGACTGGTCTCGGCACTGCGGATCCTCACCGACGTGGCCGCCACGATCCCGTTCCTGGTCGCCGGAGCGGTCGCCGCGCTCGCCCTGCTCGCCCGCCAGCGGCGCGTTCCGGCGGTGTTCTGTGCCGTGGTCACCGTGACCGTGCCGGTGCTCTGGGGGTTGGCGCACTGGCTGCTGCACAACCCCCGCCCGCTGGACGGTTTCGTCACCGTCACCAGCAACGGTTTCCCGAGCGGGCACACCAGCAACGCGGCCGCCGCCGCGCTGGTCGTCGTGCTGCTGGCCTGGCCCCGACTGGGCCGTACCGGACGGCTCGTGACGGTGACGGCGGCCGCCGCGTTCGCGGTGTTCGTCGGCCTGACCCGGGTGGCGTTGCTGGCACACTGGCCCACGGACGTGCTCGGCGGCTGGCTGCTGGCGCTGACCGTCGTGCCGCTCGTCGCGTACGCCGTCCGGCACCGGACCCCCGCCCGCGCGGGCTGACCCCTTCCGGCACAACCCGGCGGCTCGGCGCGGTGGGCCCGCGAACCCTCCCGCGTGGGCCGACCACCACACCGTCGCAGGGATACTCGTCACGCTGGTCGATCGCGGCCTGCCTCCGCCGGGAGCCGGTTCCCGCACGATCACGCGTCGACGGACATTACGCATGCGACGTACCGCCGGACGCGCCCGGCCAGTACGGTGACAGGGCACGGTGCGGCGCGTGGAAGTTCCACGGACGTGATCGCGCGGCCCGCCGCCGGGGGCGTGACCCGGTGACGGGTCGAACAGGGTCCAGGGCGAGCGTGAGGAGACCGGAGATGCCGCACGGGGAGGCCGAGCACGGCTGCGCCCAGGGCGACGCCTGCCGGCCGGGTCACCAGGACCAGCAGACGCCCGGCAAGCACCACACCCACCGCCGGTCACCGATGGGCACCCCGCACCTGGCCGAGCCGGCCGTCCGGCCCGCCGAGGAGGATCCGCCGGTGCCCCGCCAGCGGACCGCCGACTGCGTCGACCCGGAGCCGGCGCGTGCGGCGTCCTGCCGCAGCGACCTGCCGGGCTGGGCCGGCGCGCACCAGCACGGACCGGTCCGGCCGAGCCAGCGCGCGACCCGCCGGGAACGCCCGCCGCGTCGCTGGTGCTGACCGTCGCCACGAGGGCCCGGAACAGCTGATCCGCGGTACGACCGGCCACGACTCGACGACCGGCAGCGCGATGCCCCCGTCAGCAGGACGCCGGTGCTCCCCGGTGGGAACACCCGGCGTCCGATGCATCCGGTGTACGTGTCGGGGTCAGCGGGTGCGGCGCCGGACCAGCAGCGCGATACCGGCCAGCCCGAGCGTGATGACGATCACCACGCCCGCGTTCAACAGCAGCAGGCGCTGCAACTCGCCGAGCGCCTGGTCGATGTCCCGGCCCGGGTCGAGGGACTCCTCCGGGAGCATCCGCTCGCCACCGCCGACCCCGCCGCTCACCGCCTCGACCTGACGGGGCAGGGGCACCCCGGCGGTCCGCAGGGTCTCGGACATGTTGAGCCGGCCGAGGAACCAGGCCGCGTTGCTCTTGGCCGCGTTGGGCTGCTTGGCCGGGCGGTAGGCCCGCGGTCCGCCCTTGGCGAGCGGGTAGAGGTCGAAGGTCTGCTTCGGCTGGTCGCCGGCCAGCACCACGACCGTGTACTTGGGACCGAGGTCGGCCTCCTTCGGGCCCGAGCGCGCGCCGTGGGCACCGAACCAGTTGACCTGGTCGATGACTGCGGTCACGTGGGCCGGGGCGGTGTCGGTCCGCAGCCGTAGCGGCTCGGACAGTCCCTCCCCGGTGATGTCCACTCCGGGGGGCGCGGGCTTGGGCGCGGCGTGCGCCGTCCCGACCGACATCACCGCCACCAGGACCGCCCCGACCGCCGCGACGAGTAGCCGCCTCACCCTCCGGACCACTGCCGCCTCCTCGCCCCGTTTCGATGGATGGCCTTGCTGCGGGTCACGCGCTGACTGGAGATGGCACGAGCACGCCGGGCAGGGCCGGCCGTACTTATCACAGACTCCACCGGCCGTCGTTCGGTTGCAGCTTCCAGAACAGTATTTTGAACTATCTGCGATCTCAGTCCGACTAATGACAGGACGTCTGATCGGTGGGCGGATCGTACCTTTACGGAGGGATGCATGGGGGGCAGGGTCCTACGGCTGGCGGGCTGGCTGGTCACGATCGGCGTGGCACTCGGTCTGTCGCTGTGGTCGGCGGCGCCGGCCGCCGCGCACAACTCGCTGACCGGCAGCACTCCCGCTGACGGCGCACGGTTGGCGCAGGCTCCGACCCGGATCGAGCTGCGTTTCCTCGCCCGGCTCGATCCGAACACGACGAAGATCACAGTAACCGGACCGGACAACGTGCCGGCGTCCCGGGGTGCCCCGACGGTGGACGGCTCCCGGGTGGGCGTGGACTTCGCGCCGGGCGCGGCCGGGCTCTACATCGTCGACTACCAGGTCCGCTCGGCGGACGGCCACCCGGTGCGCGGCGAGATCCGGTTCACCCTGACCATCGGCACCCCGGCCGACCCGTCACCGTCGCCGGCAGTGACCACTCCGGCACCCACGTCGGCCCCGGTCGACCCCGCGCCGTCGACCACAGGTGCCTCCACCGCGCCGGACGCCCAGCCGGCCGCCGGCAGCGGCGACGACGACACACCCGCCTGGCCCTGGGTGGTCGGCGCGATCGTCCTGCTCGCCGCGCTCGTCGCCGGGCTGCTGCTCCGCCGTCGTCCCCGCACCGGCGGCTGACCCGGTCCCTGCCAGCCGCGCCGCCAGGTCTTGGCCAGTCACCGTCCCTGTCAGACGGTGACTGGCCAGGATTCCCGTCGAGAGGACGGCAGGCGGTGGGGGCGGCCTTCTGGGGCAGTACGCGGCCACCGCCCCGTCCGGCGTCATGCGGTCCCGGCGGCTTCCGCGCGTACGGTCAGGGCAGCCGGACCCGGGCGGCGCGCAACCGGGTCAGGGTGCGCTCGTGGCCGAGCACCTCCATCGACTCGAACAGCGGCAGCCCGACGCTACGCCCGGTCACCGCGACCCGGACCGGGGCCTGGGCCTTGCCGAGCTTGAGCCCCCGCTCCGCGCCGACCGCCTCCAGGGTCGACTTGAGCGTCTCCGCGTCCCAGGTCGCCAGCGCCTCGAAGGCGGCGGTGGCGGCGTCCAGCAGCTCGCCCGCGCCCTCCTTCATCGCCTTCGCCCAGGCCGCCTCGTCGACCAGCGGCGAGGCGAGGAAGAGGAAGTCCACGTTCGGCACGATCTCGCTGAGCACCGCGATCCGGGTCTGGGCCAGCGGGGCGACCGCGGCGAAGGCTTCCGCGTCGAACTCCGCGGGCTGCCACGGCGGCGGCGGGATGGTTGCCGTGCCGGTCAGCCACGGCTGGCAGGCGGCGACGAACTCCTCGACCGGCAGCGCGCGGATGTACTCCCCGTTGAACGCGCGCAGCTTCTTCTCGTCGAAGAAGGCGGGGGAGGGGTTCACCTCCTCCAGCCGGAACTCCTCCTCGATCACCGACCACGGGACGATCTCCCGGTCGCCCGAGGGCGCCCAGCCGAGCAGCATCAGGTAGTTGCGCATCGCGTCGGCGAGGTAGCCCTCGTCCCGGTACGCCTCCAGGGCGACCTTGTCGCGGCGCTTGGAGAGCTTCTGCCGCTTCTCGTTCACCACCACCGGCACGTGTGCCCAGACCGGCGGCTTCACGCCGAGCGCGTCCCAGAGGAGCTGCTGCTTGGGGGTGTTCGGCAGGTGCTCCTCGGCGCGGATCACGTGGGTGATCCCCATGGTCATGTCGTCGACCACGTTGGCCAGCAGGAACACCGGCGAGCCGTCGCCCCGGGCGATCACGAAGTCCTCGATCAGCTTGTTCTCGAAGGTGGGCTCACCCCGGATCAGGTCGACCACCCTCGTCGCACCCTCGTCCGGGGTACGGAAGCGCAGCGCCCGCCCGTCACCCGGCCCGAGCCCCCGGTCCCGGCAGAAGCCGTCGTAACCGGCGTACTGCGAGCCGCTGCGGGCCTGCACCGCCTCCCGGGTGCAGTCGCAGTAGTACGCCCGGCCCGACTCGTAGAGACGCCCGGCGGCGGCCCGGTGCTCACCGGCGTTCTGCGACTGGAAGTACGGCCCCTCGTAGGAGCCGCGGGCGATGCCGATCCAGTCCAGCGCCGACAGGATGCCCTCGGTCCACTCCGGCTTGTTGCGGGCCGCGTCGGTGTCCTCGACGCGGAGCACGAACACCCCGCCCTGCTGCTTCGCGTAGATCCAGTTCTGCAGGGCCGACCGGGCACCGCCGACGTGGAACATACCTGTCGGGGAGGGGGCAAAACGCACACGTACCGTCACGCCTTCCAGCGTACGGCTGCTGCGTGTTGGTGGTAGGAGGGGCCCCTTGTTACCGCTTTTTGTCGTGCAGGGGACCCCTGCTACCACCCAGGCCGCAGGCGGCACGGCGAGCACGGCGGGTGCGGCGAGCGCAGCAGGTGCCGGCGGGCACGGCGAGCGCGGCGGGGAGCGGTGTGGGTGGGGCTGGTCAGGGAACGGTGCGGATCTTCAGGACCAGGACGCTGCCGAGCAACGTCACCAGGGCGGTCGCCGCGTACAGCGCCGGGTAGCCGCCGAGGTGCACCACGATCGGCGCGGAGACGGCCGGGCCGAGCACCTGCGGGGCCGAGTTGGCGATGTTGATCACGCCGAGGTCCCGTGCCCGGTTGGTCGCGGCCGGCAGCACCTGCGTGATCAGTGCGGCGTCCACCGACAGGTAGACGCCGTAGCCCGCGCCGAGCAGCGGTGCGGCGGCGACCGCGACCGACCAGACCGGCGCGACGGCGAGCAGCAGCGCCGCGACGCCCATCACCACCCCGGCGGCGATCACGAAGACCTTCCGTCGCCCGGACCGGTCGGACAGCCAACCGGCGACCACGGTGGTGAGGGTCAACCCGGCGGTGTAGAGCAGGATCAGCACCAGCAGCGCGCCGTCCGGGTCGGGGTGACGCACCTCGTCGGTGAGGAAGTACAGCAGGTAGAGCGTGCCCAGCGCGTTGCCGAGCTGGACCAGGAACCGGGTGATCCAGGCCCAGCCGAAGTCGGGGTGGTGTCGCGGGTCGACGGCGGCCAGCAGCGCCCGTGGCCGCAGCGCGGGGCGGTGCGCGCGGGGCAGCGGGTCGTCCGGGGTGAGCAGGGCGAAGGGGAGGGCGAGCACCAGGACGGCCACCGCGACCGCCAAGTAGCCGGCGGCGTTGCCGGTGACCAGCGCGGTCACCAGCAGCACCCCGAGGACCAGTCCGAGCGCCTGGGGAATCCCGACCCATCCGGAGACCGCGCCTCGTTGGGCGACCGGCACCCGGTCCGGCACGGCGGCGGTCAGGCTGGCCAGCATCGCGTTGAAGCAGACCTGGGCGGCGACCCAGCCCATCGTCACGCCGAGGATGGTCTGCTGCCGGGCCAGCAGGACCAGGGCGAGGGCGCCGAGCAGCGCGCCGCCGGCCGTCCACAGGTGCCGGCGGCCGAGGCGTCGGCCGCCGAGCCGGGCGACGGTACGGTCCGACAGCGCGCCGGCCAGCGGGTTGGCCAGCACCGCGGCGAGTGCCCCGACCCCGGTGACCACGGCGAGCATGGTCTCCTTGCCGTCCGGGGCGATCCGTTCGACCTGTTGCGGCAGCAGCACCTGGATCGGGGTGAAGAAGGCCATCCAGACGCCGAGGTTGGCGGCGACGAGCAGGGCGATCCAGCCGCGCCGTACCGGCAGGGTGGGTTCGGCGAGCGCGGCCGGCAGCGATCCGGGGGTCGGGTCGACGGTGCTCACCGTGGTCCGCCGCTCACCACCGCCGGGCCCGGGGGGCCACCCGCACCCGCACCCGCACCCGCCGGGCTCGGGGGCCCACCCACCACCGCCGGACCTGAAGGCGCACGCCCCGCCGCCGAGCCCGGGAGCTCACGCCCCGCCCTCCCGGCTGCGGGCGATCAGGTCCCGGTACCAGGCGTACGACGACTTGGGCGTGCGCGCCTGCGTGTCGACGTCGACGTGCACCAGGCCGAACCGTTTGGTGAAGCCCTCCGCCCACTCCCAGTTGTCCAGCAGGGACCAGACGAAGTAGCCGCGCACGTCCACCCCCTCGTCGACGGCTGCCCGCACCGCGCGCAGGTGGCCGTCCAGGTAGGCGATCCGCTCCGGGTCGTGCACCCGCCCGTCGGCGTCGGGCTCGTCGTCGTACGCGCAGCCGCTCTCGGTGATCTCGATCGGGGGCAGCGCGTCGCCGTACCGGTCCCGCAGGCCGACCAGCAGCTCGCGCAACCCGTCCGGGACCACCGGCCAGTCGAAGGCGGTGCGTGGGTACCCGTCGAGGTCCACCTGCTCGAACGGCAGCGGCGAGCCCTCCTCGGGGGCGCGGACGCCGGTCGGGTTGTAGTAGTTGACGCCGAGCACGTCGATCGGCGTGGCGATGGTGGTCAGGTCCCCGTCGTGCACGACCTCCGGCCCGGGTTCGAGGCCGGGCGGGTAGCCGAGGCCGAGCACCGGATCGGTGAACAGCCGGTTGTGCAGCGCGTCGTACGCCGCCCCGGCGGCCCGGTCGGCGTCGGTGTCGCCGAGGACCCGCACCGGCGAGTAGTTGTTGGTCAGCGCGACCGGGCTGGTCGTCCGGGCCCGGAGGGCGGCGACGGCGAGTCCGTGCCCGAGGAGTTGGTGGTGGGCGACCGGGACGGCGTCGAAGAGGAGTTGCCGGCCGGGGGCGTGAGTGCCCAGACCGTAGCCGAAGCTCATGTGCACGAACGGTTCGTTGAGCGTGATCCAGAGGCGGACCCGGTCGCCGAGCCGGGCGGCGACCAGGTCGGCGTACTCGGCGAACCGGTGGGCGGTGTCCCGGTTCAGCCAGCCGCCGGTGTCCTCCAGGGGCTGCGGCAGGTCCCAGTGGTAGAGGGTGGCGACCGGGTCGATGCCCCGGGTCAGCAGCGCGTCGGTCAGGCGGTCGTAGAAGTCCAGGCCGCGCGGCGAGGCCGGGCCGGAACCCGGCGGCTGGACCCGGGGCCAGGCGACCGAGAACCGGTACGCGGAGACGCCGAGCCCGGCCATCAGCGCGACGTCCTCGGCGTACCGGTGGTAGTGGTCGCAGGCGACGTCCCCGGTGCTGTCGTCGGCGATCCGCCCTGGTTGGTGGGCGAAGGTGTCCCACACCGACGGGCCGCGACCGTCGGTGCCGGCGGCACCCTCGACCTGGTAGGCCGAGGTGGACACTCCCCAGCGGAATCCGGCGGCAAACGCGGGCGTCGACGTCATGCACCCCTCCACGGGACGTGAAACGTATTCGGGACTCTAGGCCCCGCGTCGGGGATGCGCCATGGGTCGTCGACGGAGAGCGCGGGATATCGGCGTGTCTTTTCCGAACACGTCCATATCTGTCCGTTTTGACGCATAGAGTGCGGAATATCGTGGGATGTCCTCAGTGGGGGAAAGACAGAGATGATCCTCGTGGAACGCAGTGCGCACGTGGCGGCGCCGGTGGAAGTGGTCTGGGACGTGGTGCAGCGGGCCGAGCAGTTGCCGGCCTGGCTGGCCGGCGTACGAGCGGCCGAGGTGCTCTCGGGAGAGGGCTACGGTCGCCGGCAACTGGTCCAGGCCGGGCGCGGCGCGGCGCACGAGGCGGAGGTGATCGCCTTCCAGGAACCCAACCTGATCGGTTGGCGGGAACGGGCCAAGGGTGCCGGAGCCCGGGCGGAGGCGCGCACCGAGATCTACGTCCAGCTCACCTCGGACGAGGAGGAGGAAGGCGGCACCGTGGTCCGCCTCATCGTCGTCCGCTGGCCGGCCGGTCCGGTCAAGGCGGCCCTGCTCCGGCTCGGTCTGCGTCGGGTCGGCGCCGACCTGGAGGACTCGCTCGCCCGGCTGACCGACCTGGCCGCCGTCGGCTGAGCCGGGTCGGGTCCGGCGACGCCCGCGACGGCGGTGGCCCGGATTCCCCGCCAGGGTCTCCGGGCCACCACCGGAGTCCGGACACGACGAGGCCCGGCGCGATCGTCCCGCGCCGGGCCTCGTCGTGCAGTCAGATCGCTCGTCGTGCAGTCAGATCGCTCGTCGTGTGGTCAGATCAGGAGTCGCCGCCGGTCTCGCCGACCGGAGCGGCGTTGACGTCCCCGATCGCGTACTTGCGGGCCGCCTCGGCCGGCACCTCCGCCGCCACCGCGCCGCGCAGCGCGAGCTGCCGCAGCGTCGCGACGGCCACCGACTCGGCGTCGACGTTGAAGTGCCGACGCAGCGCGTGCCGGGTGTCCGACATGCCGAACCCGTCGGTGCCGAGCGAGGTGTAGTCACCCGGTACCCAGCGGGAGATCAGGTCCGGTACCGCGCGCATCCAGTCGCTGACCGCGACCTTCGGCCCGTCGGCGTCGGCCAGCTTCTGCTGGACGTACGGCACCCGCTGCTCCCCGCCCGGGTTCAGCAGGTTGTGCTCCTCGCACTCCACCGCGTCGCGGCGCAGCTCCGTCCAGGAGGTCACCGACCAGACGTCGGCGGCCACGCCCCAGTCCTGGGCGAGCAGCTGCTGGGCCTTCATCGCCCACTGCATGCCCGTGCCCGAGGCCAGGATGTTGGCCCGGGGGGCCTCCCCGGCCGAGTTCACCGACGGGGCGGGGGAGTAGCGGTAGATCCCCTTGAGCAGCCCCTCGACGTCCACGTCGGCCGGCTCGGCCGGCTGGAGGATCGGCTCGTTGTAGATGGTCAGGTAGTAGAAGATGTTCTCCTGCGCCTCGCCGTACATCCGGTGCAGGCCGTTCTCGACGATGTGCGCGATCTCGAACGCGAACGCCGGGTCGTACGCGACCACCGCCGGGTTGGTGGCGGCCAGCAACTGCGAGTGGCCGTCCTCGTGCTGGAGGCCCTCACCGTTGAGCGTGGTCCGGCCGGCGGTCGCGCCGAGCACGAAGCCCCGGGCCATCTGGTCGGCTGCCGCCCAGAACCCGTCGCCGGTGCGCTGGAACCCGAACATCGAGTAGAAGATGTACAGCGGGATCATCGGCTCGCCGTGCGTGGCGTACGAGGAACCGGCCGCGGTGAACGAGGCCACCGAACCGGCCTCGTTGATCCCCTCGTGCAGGATCTGCCCGGTGGTCGCCTCCTTGTACGACAGGAACAGCTCCCGGTCGACCGAGGTGTACTTCTGGCCGTGCGGCGAGTAGATCTTCTGCGTCGGGAAGAGCGAGTCCATCCCGAAGGTGCGCGCCTCGTCCGGGATGATCGGCACCCAGCGCTTGCCGAACTCCTTGTCCTTCATGATGTCCTTGAGCAGCCGGACGAAGGCCATCGTGGTGGCCACCTTCTGCTTGCCGGACCCGCGCTTGACGTCGGAGAACCGCTCGCTGCCGGGGATGACCAGCGACTTCTGCTCGGTCCGCCGGGACGGCAGGTAGCCGCCGAGCTGCTGCCGCCGCTCGCGGAGGTACGCCATCTCCTCGGAGGACTCGCCCGGGTGGTAGTACGGCGGGAGGTAGGGGTTCTCCTCCAGCGCCTTGTCCGGGATGTCCAGGTAGAGCCGGTCGCGGAAGGTCTTCAGGTCCTCCAGCGTCAGCTTCTTCATCTGGTGGGTGGCGTTGCGGCCCTCGAAGTGCGAGCCCAGCGTCCAGCCCTTGATGGTCTTGGCCAGGATGACCGTCGGCTGCCCGGTGTGCTCCATCGCCGCCTTGTACGCCGCGTAGAGCTTGCGGTAGTCGTGCCCGCCGCGCTTGAGGTTCCAGATCTCGTCGTCGCTGAGCTGGTCGACCATCTTGCGGGTCCGCTGGTCGCGGCCGAAGAAGTGCTCCCGGACGTACGCCCCGGACTCCGCCTTGTAGGTCTGGTAGTCGCCGTCCGGGGTGGTGTTCATCAGGTTGACCAGCGCGCCGTCGGTGTCCGCCGCGAGCAGCGGGTCCCACTCCCGGCCCCAGACGACCTTGATCACGTTCCAACCGGCGCCCCGGAAGAACGCCTCCAGCTCCTGCATGACCTTGCCGTTGCCCCGGACCGGGCCGTCCAGCCGCTGGAGGTTGCAGTTGATCACGAAGGTGAGGTTGTCCAGCTCCTCGCGGGCGGCCACGCCGATCGCGCCGAGCGACTCGACCTCGTCCATCTCGCCGTCGCCGAGGAACGCCCAGACGTGCTGCTGGCTGGTGTCCTTGATGCCCCGGTGGTGCAGGTAGCGGTTGAAGCGCGCCTGGTAGATCGCGTTCAGCGGGCCGAGACCCATGGAGACCGTCGGGAACTCCCAGAAGTCCGGCATCAGCCGCGGGTGCGGGTACGACGGCAGGCCACCACCCGGGTGGGACAGCTCCTGCCGGAAGCCGTCGAGCTGGTCGTCGCTCAGCCGGCCCTCCAGGTACGCGCGCGCGTACATACCGGGGGAGGCGTGCCCCTGGTAGAAGATGTGGTCGCCGCCGCCCGGGTGGTCCTTGCCCCGGAAGAAGTGGTTGAAGCCGACCTCGTAGAGCGAGGCGGAGCTGGCGAAGGTGGAGATGTGGCCGCCCACGCCGATCTCGGGACGCTGCGCCCGGTGCACCAGCATCGCCGCGTTCCACCGGATGTACGCCCGGATCCGCCGCTCGATGTGCTCGTCACCCGGGAACCACGGCTCGCGCTCCGGCGGGATGGTGTTGATGTAGTCGGTGGTGGTCAGCGACGGCACCCCCACCTGACGCTCCCGGGCCCGCTCCAGCAGGCGCAGCATGACGTAGCGCGCGCGCTTGGTTCCGCGCTCGTCGATGACCCCGTCGAGCGACTCGACCCATTCGCTGGTTTCTTCAGGGTCGATGTCCGGAAGCTGGCTCGGCAGACCGGCGGTGATCACCGGGCGCTTGCGTTCCGTGGCCACAGGCGTTCCCTCGGTTGTGTGTGGGATAGGTCTCTAGCGCCATCCTGCCCTCTGGTGGCACCCCTCGTCACGTCTGCCTCCCCCAGACGCGACGCTCAACACAGGTACCGACCAGTAACTTTCGACCGGGTTGCGACCGGTGCCCCAGCAGGTCCGTCAGGGTCGCTTTCGCGCCCGGCGGGGCCGCGCCGGGCGCCACCGGACCGCACCGGCCCGGCGGCGGTGGCTTCCCGGGCGGTGGCGACAGCGGCTGCTCCGGCGGCGGTGGCTCCGGCGGCGACAGCTACTGACGCCACGGGCCCGCCGCGCCGCGCGGCCTGCGGCAGAATGCGGCGTATGCGCAGTGAGGTGATCACCGTCCAGACCGGTTCCCGACCCACCGTCCGGGACATCACCGCCGAGGCCGAGCAGTTCGTCGCCGACCAGGGCGACGGACTGCTGCACGTCTTCGTGCCGCACGCGACCGCCGGACTGGCGATCATCGAGACCGGGTCGGGCTCCGACGACGACCTGCTCACCGCGCTCGACGAACTGCTGCCGACCGACGACCGCTGGCGACACCGGCACGGGTCGCCCGGGCACGGCCGGGACCATGTGCTCCCGGCCTTCGTCCCGCCGTACGCGACCGTGCCGGTGCTCGCCGGCCGGCTCGCGCTCGGCACCTGGCAGTCGATCTGCCTGGTCGACACCAACGGCGACAACCCGACCCGGAAGGTCCGCTTCTCCTTCCTTCCCGCCTGACCGACGCACGCTCCCGCCCCGTTCGTCCCTGAGATGGGCCGGAAGTGCGGGACCGGACTACCCTCGCGCCGATGAAGGCAGAGAACGTCGACGCCCCCATCGTCGCGGTGACCGTCTACGCCGACCGGGCCCGGGTGACCCGGCACGGCACCGTCCCCCTGGCCGCCGGTGAACACCGGCTGCGGATCGGGCCGCTCCCGCTCGGCCTGCGCCGTGACTCGCTGCGCGTCGGAGGCCGGGGACCGGCCACCGTGCTCGGGGTCGACCTGGTGACCCGGCACCAGCCACGCAGCACCGACGAGCAGGCCCAGGACCTGGAGCGGCGCCGCCGGGAACTCACCGAGGAACTGGCCGCGCTGGACGACGCGGACACCGTCGAGGCCCAGCGGACGGAGTTCCTCACCCTGTTGTCCCAGCGCGCCGGCGGGACGTACGCCCGGGCGTTGGCCAGCGGCGACGCGGCCCCGGCCGACGTCGCCGCCTTCGCCGACTCGGTCGCCGGGCAGTTGGCCGCCGGGCACGAACGGCAGCGGGAACTCGTCCGGCGGCGGACCGACGTGTCGGAGTCGCTCGCGGCCGTCGACCGGCACCTGGCGGACGTACGCGCCAAGCGGGCGCCGGACCGCCTGTTCGCCGAGGTGACCGTCCTGGTCACCGACGAGGCCACCACGGTCGGACCCGCCACCGACGGAGCCGCCGCCCGTGGATCCGCCACCCCTGCTCCGGCCACCACCGTCGTCGACCTGGAGTTGGAGCTGACGTACGTGGTGGACGGCGCCCGCTGGCAGCCCTCGTACGACCTGCGGCTGGTCGACGAGGTCGTCACGCTTACCTGGTTCGGGCTGGTCAGCCAGGAGACCGGTGAGGACTGGCCGGAGTGCCGACTCGAACTCTCCACCGCCCGGCCGTCGGTGACGGCGACCGTGCCCGAGCTGTCGCCCTGGTACCTGGACCGGGTCCGGCCGCTGCCCCCACCGATGCCCATGTCGGCCCCGGCCGGCGGCGCGCTCCCGAAGCCGGTCCCGCCGGCCGGCTCGTTCGGCACGGCGGAGGTCGCCCGTGCCGGCGCGCCCCGGTCCGCCCCGGTACGGCAGAGCGTCGCCGAGGTGGAGCAGGGGATCGCCGCCGCCACCTACCGGCCGGCCCGGCCGGTCGCGGTGCCCGCCGACGGCACCGCGCACCGGGCGACGGTCGCGGTCATGGACCTGCCGGCGACCCTGGACCACGTGACCGCGCCGGTCCGCGAGCCGGTGGCCCACCTGCGGGCCACCGTGCGCAACACCTCCACGCACACCCTCCTGCCCGGCCCGGCGGCGATCTTCCACGGCGCCGACTTCGTCGGCAGCACCCGGTTGCGGGCCTGGGCGCCGGGGGAGGAGACCGAGTTGGCGCTCGGCCTGGACGACCGGGTGCGGGTGGAGCGGAAGTTGACCCGGCGCAGCGACACCCGTGCCACGCTGGGCTCGACGCGGCGACGGGACGTGGAGTACGTGGTCACCGTCGCCAACCACACCCCCCGGGTCGCGACCGTGACCGTGCGGGACCAACTGCCGGTATCCCGGGACGAGGGTGTGGTGGTCCGCGAGACGCGCCTCGACCCGACCCCGGACGAACGTACCGAGCTGGGTGAGCTGACCTGGCGGCTGCGCCTCGCGCCGGGCGGGACCGGCGAGGTGGCCCTGGCCTTCCGGGTGGAGCTGGCCAAGGGCGTCGACCTCGTCGGCTGGCGCGACTGATCCGCACCCGGACTGCGGTGGCGGGGGCTCCGGCCCCCGCCACGACCGGGTCGGAAGGGCCACCGGGACCCGGGCGCGCATGCCATCGTCGAGAACGATGTCGATGGATGATCAACCCGTAGGATGTAAGACATGACTCAGGGCACCGTGACCTCCGCCACTCCCAAGGTGGCCGACAGCACGGGGCTCGCCGGGGAGACGGTGCGCCGGATCATGCACCTCGCCGCCGCGATCCGTCACTACCAGGACGTCGACATCGCGGAACTGGGCCTCACCCCGGCGGTCGCCCGTGCGTTGCACGAACTCGACCCCGATCATCCCGTGCCCGCCCGGGACCTCGCCGAACAGCTCCGCTGCGACCGTTCCAACGTGACCGCCCTGGTCGACAAGCTGGAGCGGGCCGGACTGGTGGAGCGCCGGGTCGACCCCGCCGACCGGCGGCTCAAGACGCTGGTGGTGACCGAGGCCGGCCGTCAGGTGCGCGCCCGCGTGCACCAGGTGCTGTCGGACTCCCGACTGCTCGCCGCCCTCGGCGCCGACGAACTGGCCGCGCTGCGCCATCTCGTCTGGAAGGTTTCCGGCAGCTGCGCGCCGCCGCACTGCGGCCCCGACTGAGCCCACCGGAAAGCCCCGACCGAAACCACCAGACACGCGCGGACCGGGGCGGGAACACCGGGTCGGCGGAGCCCGCCGGCCGGGCTGCGGCCCCCGCCGGGTCCGTGTCTGAGTGGGCAGGGTTGGCCGTCTTCGGTAATGCTGTGCGACGTGACCACCCCGCAAGATCTCGACGACCGGTTCCGGGAGAGCCTGGCCGCGCTGGCCGGCGCGGCACAGCGACGGGACCCGGACCAACCCGTCCGGGACGGCGCCACGCTGACCGGGACGCGCGCGCTGGAACTCTTCGACGCCCAGGTCACCAGCCGGCAGCTCGACCTGGCCGCGCGCTGGCTGCGCAGCTTTGACGAGGGCTTCCACACGATCGGCTCCGCCGGACACGAGGGCAACGCCGCGGTGGCCGCCGCGTTGCGTCCCACCGACCCGGCGCTGCTGCACTACCGCTCCGGCGCCTTCTACTGCGTCCGGGCCGCCCAGGTCCAGTCCGGGGAGCCCGACACGGACGCCCCGGGCGCGGACGACGCCGACGGCGCGACACCGGGGGCGTACGCCGGTGCGGTGCGGGACGTGCTGCGCGGCGTGGTCGCCTCCGCCGAGGACCCGGCCGCCGGTGGCCGGGACAAGGTGTTCGGCCGGACCGACCTGGCGATCGTTCCGACCACCTCGACCATCGCCTCCCACCTGCCCCGCGCGGTCGGCATGGGGCTGGCGCTGGAACGGTTGCGCCGACTCGACGGCATCGGCCGACGGCTCGGGGGCCGCGCCGGTGGCGGCGCGGGCCTGATCCGGCCGCCGTGGCCCTCCGACGCGCTGGTGGTCTGCTCGTTCGGTGACGCCTCGATCAACCACGCCAGCGCCACCGCCGCGCTGAACACCGCAGGCTGGTGTGACCACACCGGACTGCGGGTGCCCGTGCTGTTCGTCTGCGAGGACAACGGCCTCGGGATCAGCGTCCGCTCCCCGGAGGGCTGGGTGGAGGCGATGCTGCGGTCCCGGCCGGGGGTCCGCTACTTCGGCGCGGACGGGTGCGACCTGGTCGGGGCGTACGAGGGAGCGGCCGAGGCCGCGGCCTGGGTCCGTCGGCACCGCCGTCCGGCCGTGCTGCACCTGAGCACCGTCCGGCTGATGGGGCACGCCGGCGCGGACGCCGAGACCGCGTACCGGGGCAGCGACGAGATCGCCGCCGAACTGGAGCGGGACCCGGTGCTGGCCACCGCACGGCTGCTCGTCGACGCCGGCCTCGCCGACCCTGCCGAGCTGATCGCCCGCTACGACGAGATCGGCTGGGAGGTCCGTAAGACGGCCGAGGAGGTCATCGGCGAACCGAAGCTCGCCTCGGCGGCCGACGTCGTCGCCCCGCTCGCACCCCGCCGCCCGCTCCGGGCGGCCCGCGTGGTCGCCGACGCCGCCGCCCGCGCCGCCGGCCCCGGGGCGGCCGCCCGGGCCGCCGCGTTCGACGGCAAGCTGCCTGAGCTGGCCGGGCCGCTCACCCTCGCGCAGAGTGTCAACGCCGCGCTCGCCGACGGCATGCTCGACCATCCCGAGATGGCCGTCTTCGGCGAGGACGTCGCCGCGAGGGGCGGGGTGTACGGGGTGACGGAGGGGTTGCGCGAGCGCTTCGGCGTCTCCCGGGTCTTCGACACCCTCCTCGACGAGACCTCGGTGCTCGGACTCGGCCTCGGCGCGGGGATGGCCGGGATGCTGCCGGTGCCCGAGATCCAGTACCTCGCGTACCTGCACAACGCCGAGGACCAGCTACGCGGCGAGGCCGCGACGATGCAGTTCCTCTCCCGGGGGGCGTTCCGCAATCCGATGGTGGTCCGGGTGGCGGGACTGGCGTACGAGAAGTTCGGCGGACCCTTCCACAACGACAACTCGGTGGCCGTACTCCGGGACGTTCCCGGTCTGGTGGTCGCGGTCCCGGCGCGGGCCGACGACGCCGCGCCGATGCTGCGGTCCTGCCTGGCCAGCGCGGCGGTGGACGGCAGCGTCTGCGTCTTCCTGGAGCCGATCGCGCTTTACCACACCCGGGATCTCTACGTCGACGGCGACGGCGAGTGGCTCGACCCGTACCAGGGTCCGGGCGGCTGGGTGGGCGCGCACGTGCCGATCGGTCGGGCCCGGGTGTACGGCGTCGGATCCGCCGAGGACATCACCATCATCACGTTCGGTAATGGGGTGCGGATGTCGCTGCGCGCGGCGGCGCACCTCGCCGCCGAGGGGGTCGGCACCCGGGTGGTGGACCTGCGCTGGCTCTCGCCGCTGCCCGTGCCGGACATCATCCGGGAGGCCTCGGCCACCGGCCGGGTGCTGGTGGTGGACGAGACGAGACGTTCCGGAGGGGTCGGCGAGGGGGTGATCGCCGCCCTGGTCGATGCCGGTTATGTCGGCTCTGCCCGGAGAGTGGCAGCAGTCGACTCTTTTGTACCGTTAGGTCCGGCTGCGCGCCAGGTCCTGGTGTCGGAGGAAGCCATTACCCACGGTGCCCGTACGCTGCTGGCGCGGTAAATTCCGTTCCACCCGGTGCGCCACTTGCGCCGGAGGGCTCAAGTGTGTGGACTTTGCCTAACGGTGTCGGAGGAGATGCCGGGAGCAGCGACGAGATGAGGAGGCACGCGACAGTGAGCGCGACCGCTGGTCAGGCCGCCGACGGGGTACGCAGCCTGGCGGACCGGTTCGGAATCGAGCCGGGGATGGTCGTCATGGAGATGGGGTACGACGAGGACGTCGACCACGATCTCCGGGACGTCCTTACCGACCGCTGTGGAGAGCTGGTCGACGAGGACACCGACGAGGTGGTCGACGCGGTGCTGGTCTGGTACCGGGACGGCGACGGTGACCTCTTCGAACTCCTCGTCGACGCCCTCGGCCCGCTGGCCGACAACGGCGTCGTGTGGCTGCTGACGCCCAAGGCCGGGCGACAGGGGCACGTCGAGCCGAGTGAGGTCGCCGAGTCCGCGCAGACCGCAGGTCTCCAGCAGACGTCGACCGTCAACGCCGGCCGGGACTGGAGCGGTGCCCGTCTCGTCCCACGGCGTGGGTCCAAGAGCAAGAAGTAGCACCGCCACCCCGCCACCGGGTGTGGCAGGCTGGTCCCACCCGTGACTAACCAAGGAGCTTGCATGCCGATCGAGGTTGGCGCCGAGGCGCCGGACTTCGTGCTGAAGGACCAGAACAACCAGGAGGTCCGCCTCTCGGACTTCCGTGGCAAGCGCGCCGTGCTGCTGGTCTTCTACCCGCTCGCCTTCACCGGCATCTGCCAGGGGGAGCTCTGCGAGGTGCGGGACAACCTCAACGAGTACGTCAACGACGACGTCCAGGTCCTCACCGTGAGCGTCGACTCGGTCTACGCGCACAAGGTCTGGGCCGAGAAGGAGGGGTACCAGTTCCCGCTGCTGGCCGACTTCTGGCCGCACGGGGCGGTCGCCCAGGCGTACGGGGTGTTCAACGAGGTCGCCGGCATCGCCAACCGGGGCACCTTCGTGATCGACAAGGCCGGTGTGGTGCGCTTCGCCGAGATGAACATGCCCGGCGAGGCCCGCGACCAGCAGGGTTGGCGCAAGGCGCTGGCGGAGACCGCCGCCGCCTGAGATCCCACCCGGCATACGGTTCGACCAGGCCGGTGGCCGGCAGGTAAGCTGCCAGCCACCGGCCTGCCGTACAGGCGCCCGGGCGCGTAGCTCAGTGGGAGAGCACTCGCCTTACAAGCGAGGGGTCGCAGGTTCGAAACCTGCCGCGCCCACCATCTGACCTCGTCACAGAGTGCCCGGGGTGTCCAAGATCGCCGCGTGGTGCTTCCAGGCCAGCTCGATGCAGCCGGCTCCTGCGGGGGCAACCCGCCCGCCGGTCAGTAGGCCGGCGATGGCCTTCTCGGTGAACGGCATACGCTCGTTGACGATGGCTCCCTCGTCGTTGCGGTCGACGAAGTCACGGCTGAGTTCGTCGAACAGGTCTGCGTCAACCACGGCCACCGTCATGATCTCCCCGACCAGGGTCAGCGCATCCAGGGCGACGCCGAGGCAGTAGATCCGGATCCGGCCGTCTCGCCGTGCCGCTTCGAGGGTGGCGAACGGTTCGTGGCTGTAGTTGACGGGCTGGCCGTCGCCGTCATGCTCGGGATTGCCGAGAAGCTCCTCGGAGAACTCGCGCATGAAGTTGCGCCACAGGTCGAAGTCGGCTTCCTGCGCACCTGGGAGCACCGATGACGGTTGGAAGATGCCGGACGGGATGACCTGCAACATGCCGCCGGCTGCGGCCACCGAGCGGGGGTCGCGGCGGTGTAGCAGAAACTCGGCCCCGTCGGGTGCGTTACGGATGGTCAGGGTGGAGATCGCCGGCATCACGGGACGGCGGCCGAGGTTGAACGGGTCGCCGATGAGACGCCGGAACGGCAGGTCCCGCATGCTCGGCGACCGGTCCTGTGGGGTGCCGTCCTCGGTGAGAACCACACACGCCAGCTCGTGGGCCGTGGACTCGAAAACATCGCAGGCGGCGAAGTAGGTGGTGTCGCCGAACACCATGATGTTGTCACCCCACGAGACTTCGGTGAGCCGCCAGCAGAGCCGGTTGTCGAACAGTCGTGGCTTGGCGAGGTCGCGGATGGCCTGGGTGTACCGGGCGTACCGCCGGTTGATGGACTGCATCGGCCGGGCGTAGGACGCCTCGTTCTCCTGTCCGTCAAGTTCGGATGCCGGCGACGGGGCGTGGGGCTGGTGTTCAAGCTTGATGTCGGCCAGGTCGACGGGTGCGGCGGGTAGCCAGTCGGGGTGGGCGATCAGTCCGGTGGTGCCGAGGCGGTGAGCCTCCGGGTAGAGGCGTGCGGCGATCTGCGAGAGGGCGTGCCGTCGGGTGTTGAGGGCGTTCCGGGTGTAGCGCCACTCGTCCTGGCTGTGTTCAACGCGCGGGTCGAGGGTGACGACGTCCATGTAGTCCTCCGGGACGCCGAGGGGCACTGGGCGGGCTGGCGTGGAATCGAGGTGCAGGTCTTGCACGGTGACGCCGAGGGTCCTGGCGAGTAACCGTTGGTAGAGCGGCTGGGGTGTGTGATCGCCCCGTTCCCAGCGGCCGACACTGTCTGCGCTGGCGGCTGCCGTGCGGTGTTGTTCGTGCCGGGCTAGCTCGTTGATCCGCTCGGCGAGGTCACGTTGGGACAGGCCTGCTGCAGCGCGGAGTTCGCGGATGCGGTTCGGCGGGGTTGCGCTCATTCTGCTCTCCTGCCTGTGGCAGTCACCCGGCATCCGGCAGGCAGGTTGGCAGCAGATGCCTGCACGCTGGCCATGTGCCGGGTTGGTGCCCGATCAATGCTGTTCCTTACGGTATCGGTTCAACAGACCGTGATGAACATGGGGCTTTCGGTGAGTGTGCCGCCCGGTGCACCAGACGTGCTGTTCGTCGGACGCAGGTTGGGCGGTGGGCACCCAGACGCCCACGCCGAGAACGGCCACGTCGTCTGTTGGGTCCTCCGCGCGGGCGGCGTCACCAGCGTCGCGGAGACGACTCGGGCGGTGCCGGAGTGGCGGTGGCGTCGTGGACAGCAGTGAGCTTCTGCCGGTTGGTCGTCGAGTGGCGTACTGGCGCGGGCGACGAAGACTCTCGCAGCAGGTGTTCGCCGACCGGCTCGGCAAGTCCAAGAGCTGGGTCGACAAGGTGGAGCGGGGTGTCCGGTCGCTGGACAAGGTGTCGACCCTCCAGGACATCGCCGCAGTCCTGCGGATCGACCCGGCGGTGCTGCTCGGTCGGGGCGCCCAGCCCGCCGACGTGACTGAGCGGGCCAAGGGGGTGGAGCGGATTCGGGTGACGTTGTCGGCGTACGAGATCGCCTTGGAACGCCCACCGGCCCGCCGTCCCGTCTTGCCGGCCGACGAGTTGGCGCGGGATGTCGCCCATGCCTGGACCACCTTCCAGCATGCCCGCTACCCACAGATGATCGACCTGGTGCCGCCGTTGTTGGCCGACGCGCAGCGCACCCACGCCCACGATCCTGGCGACGGTCGGGCTCTGTTGGTGGAGGCGTACCGTGCGACCGCGGCGCTGCTGGTGAAGCTCGGCGAATCCGACCTGGCGTGGTTGGCGGTCGACCGGGGGATGACCGCCGCTACCGGTGACCGGGTGTTGGTGGCTGCCGTTGCCGTGCAGCTCGGCCAGGTGTTACGCGAGGCGGGGCAGGCGCGGGTGGCGAAGTCGGTGATGCTGGCCGCCGCGTACCGGATCGTCCCGCCGGTGATCGAGTTCGGCGCTGCACCGGAGCTGTCGCTGTGCGGGACGCTGCTGGTGCAGGCCGCCCTGGCCGCTGCCCGGGACGGGGACGACCGCGCCGTAGTCGAACTGATCGACGAGGCCGCCGAGATGGCGGCGCGGGTGGGGGACGGGCACGACCACCACCGGACCGGGTTCGGGCCGACGGCGGTGGAGTTGGCCCGCGTCGCGGTAGCCGTGGAGTTGGGCGACGTAGGAGAGGCCGTGGCCCGGCACGAGAAAGCGACCACCCGGGACGGCTGGCGATGGCTGTCCGCCGAGCACCGCGCCGCGTACCTGATCGACGCCGCCCGCGCCTACCTTCAGGCTGACGATCCGGTCAGCGCCGGCCGGGTCCTGATGGAGGCCGACCGGATCGCACCGGCCGAGATCCGCCATCGGCCGGTAGGTCGGGACCTCCTCGCCCAGGTTGCCCGCGAGCCCGCTGCCCCGACGACGCTCACCCAGCTCGCCACCGCCCTCGGGGTGGGCTGACCGGTGACCGCGCCGTTCCTGTCCCTGACCCAGATCCTCAACCGGCTCGCCCTCACCGCCCGGACGATCCTGCGCCACCACCGAGCCGGGCCGGACGGACAGTGCCGAGCCTGCCGCGTGCCGGGATGTTCGGTGGCGACCGCCGCTCGCGACGTCCTCCACACCGTCGAGGAGATACAGCAGCGCGATACCGCGACCGAGCGGACCGCACCTGACCCGGACGGCCCGCAGCAGACCCGATGACCTCGGACGACGCCCGATCCGCCGGCTCGCCGTCAGTGCACACAGAGAAGGCCGCTGGTTCGATCCCGGTTCGGCCCACCACCGATACGACGCAGAAGAGGCACCCTTGATCGAGGGTGCCTCTTCGTGGAGCAGCCGAACAAAGTGGTGTGAGAGGTGCCGGTCTACCAGTTGCAGTTGGCGGCCGGGATCCAGCCGTCCTGCCCCGGTGCCTCGGCCCCGTGGCCGTAGTACCAGGTCCCGACCTCACTGCCGCCGAAGATCGAGTGAACGCGGAAGCCCCGCCCGGGGCTCAGGGTGCGGAGGACGTTGCCCCAGGGCTGGTCGCGCAGCCAGGTGGACTGGTTGGTCACGCAGATGTCACCAGGGGTGTCGCTGGCGGCGGCCGGCGCGGACACTGCCGTCGATCCGGCGGCGACGACAGCCATGACCGCCAGCACGCGTACAACGTTGCGCTTCATGCGCTTCCTCTCGGTGAAGATGCCTTGCGAGCCAGACGATTATGCCCGCCGATCCCGACGTGGCAAGCCGGGCAGCCCGAGCGCCAGATCGACTGGCGGCCAATGTGGACGGCGCGAGACCAACGGGCACTCAGAGGTCGAGGACTCCGACAGCCTGACCGCCGCTCTGCTCACCCGTCGGTCTGAAGCCGAGTTTGAGGTAGAACTCCTCTGGCCCCCCTGCCCGTGGCTCCCAGGTGACGTAGGCGCGGTTGCCGCCCCGGGCGCGAATCTCCTCGCACACGGCCTTGACGGCGAACCGGCCGTAACCGTATCCCTGCGCGTCGGCCGCGATGTTCAGTCGCCAGAGGCCGGAGCGCAGGTCGTCGGGGTTGTGGCCCCAGGTCACGCCGAGGAAGGCCATCAGAAAGCCGACCGGTCGATCGCCGTCAAAGATCAACCTGGGCCAGGCGTTGTCGGGGAAGACGTACGCCTCGGCCAGCGACTTGACCACGGGCGCGACCAGATCTTCCTGGTCGGGACGGACGGACAGCCCGAGGGCTGCCTTGTAGTTCCCCGGGGTGACCTTTTCGAGGCGCATGGGGCGGACCGTAGCGGGCGGATGGACGGTCAGCGACCGGATTGGCGCTTGCTGACGCTGTAGCGATGGGGCCTTCCTGCGTCCAGGGAGGCCCCATCGCCTGTCGGGGCGGGGTCCGGCGAGCCGATTACCGTGGTGACGTGGGTTTGGCGTCCCACCGGTCCGGTGCCGCAGCCCGCGGCCGGCGGGTCGGGCGTCAACTGACGGCGGTCCAGGTCTGGTTCGGCGCTCCGGTGCAGTTCGCGGTCACGACGAGCGGTCCGGTGGTGGGACTGGTCGGGTAGACCGTCAGGCACCTGAAGCTGAATCCGCTCCGAATCTGGTTGCCGTACCAGTTCCAGTACTGGTTCGGTGCTCCGGTGCACGTCCAGACGAGCACCGGAGCACCGTCGAAATTGTTCCAGTTGTAGAGGTCCAGGCAGAGTCCCTGCACGGAATTCTTCAGTTGGTTCCCGCTGGGAACCCAGATCTGACTCGGTGAGTTCGAGCATTCCGCGACATAGACCGCCGCGCCGCTCCAGACACCGGCCCAGGTTTCTAGGCACTTTCCGGTTTCGGCGTTCTTGATCCTGTAAGAGGAGGCACTCTCGGCCGGCTGCGGCACCTCTTCGGATGCCGCCCGATCGGTGCTTTCTCCAGCCGTGCTCCGAAGCGGGTTCGCGCCGACGGGAGATGCCGTCAGTGCGGCTCCGGCCAGCAGCACGGCAGCGAAGACGGATACGACTAGGCGACGTTTTCCACGGATCATTACCAACGTTCCTCTCGGGGAGTGTGAGGGTGTCCATGGAGAATAAAACAAAGGCGACTATGAATATAGGTGCCTGCATTGGGATTGCGGGTTAATGTGCGGCTCTGTTGTCTTTGTCGTATCTGGCGGGGCATGGCGTCCAGGGTGATTACCAACGAGACCGACGGGGATGCGGCGGATGTTGTACCAGCCGTCGATGTAGGTAAAGATCGCGTTCTCGGCCTCGTCGCGAAAGCGCCTTTGATGCACACCGAGATGCTCGGCCAGGCGCCGTACACGGTGTACCGGGACCGCCGGGCCTACGACTACAGCCGCCCGGGGGCATTTCGACGGCCGCCGGACACGACGAAGTCACCGCGTTCCCGCAGGGTTGGCCGCGCCGGCGGTTCACACCGAAGAGGTCACTGGAGCGGATTCAGCGCCGCCCATCATCGACACAGCGCAGAAGGGGCACCCTCTGGAGAGGGTGCCCCTTCTGGAACAGTCGACCAACGCTGAGAAGGTTGGCGGTCCCTGTCTACCAGTTGCAGTTGGCGGCCGGGATCCAGCCGTCCTGCCCCGGCGCCTCGGCCCCGTGGCCGTAGTACCAGGTCTGGATGTGGCTGCCGCCGTAGATCGAGTGGACGCGGAAGCCCCGCCCGGGGCTCAGGGTGCGGAGGACGTTGCCCCAGGGCTGGTCGCGCAGCCAGGTGGACTGGTTGGTCACGCAGATGTCACCAGGGCTGTCGCTGGCGGCGGCCGGCGCGGACGCCACTGCCGTCCCGGTGGCGAGGACGGTCATGACCGCCAGCACGCGTACCACATTGCGCTTCATGCGCTTCCTTTCGATTGGGTGCCTTACGAGCGCACCGATTATTTCCAGACGCCGATCATGGAGTTGTGGCGCCCGATCGGCGTCCTTTGTGAAGTTTGTTCGGTGCCCGAACTCCATGATCGACGGGGTGGGCCGGGCGGGTCATGGTGCGGGCGGGGTGCCACGGCGCTCCGGGGGTCAGCCGCAGTGCACGTGGCTTTCGAGGATCCAGCCGTCCGTGGTGTCCGCCTCGGCGCCGTGACCGAAGATCCAAATGCGACCGTGGACGTCCCTGATGCTCGACAGGTGGTAGCGGAACCCGCGACCGGCGTGCAGCGTACGCAGGTAGCCGACCCCGCCGTAGCTGTCGTACGAGGCGAACAGCCATCCGTTCGAGCTGAGGTTGCAGAGCAGACCGAACGTGCCGTGGGCGTGCGCAGGACTCGCCGTGGCCAGCGTCCCGCCACCGACGGCGATCGACAGAGCGGCGACCACGCTGAGAAGTTTCCGCCTCATGCATTTCCTTTCCGGCTTACGGTTTCCCGACCCCGGCGAGTCTTGCACCGGAGATCCCCTGCTGTGTATGGGAAGGGCTTCCCGGTACGGCGCATAGGCTCGACGGGTGGTCGGTCCCTTCTCCACCGCGCGTCTGCTCCTGCGTCCCTTCACCCTGGCCGACCTGGACGACGTCTGGGCCTACCAGCGCCGGCCGGAGGTGGCCCGGTTCATGTCCTGGTCCGCCCGGGACCGGGAGCAGTCCCGCCGGTCGCTGGAGCAGATAATCCGCGAGGACGGTCTCCGCGTCGAGGGTGACTGTCTGGCCCTGGCGGTCGTCTTACGGGACACCGGCCGGGTGGTGGGCCACGTGGAACTGGTGTGGCGCAGCCGCGCGCACCGGCGGGGTGAGTTGGGGTACGTTCTCGACCCGCGTCACCAGGGTCACGGCTACGCGACGGAGGCCGCCACCGAGATGCTCCGGTACGGCTTCGAGGAGTTCGGCCTGCACCGGATCGTCGCCCGATGTAACACCCGGAACACCGCGTCGGCCCGCCTCATGGAGCGGCTGGGCATGCGTCGGGAGGCGCACTTCCGGGAGTGCGCGTTCGGCAAGGGTGAGTGGCGGGACGAGTACGTCTACGCGCTGCTCCGCACCGAGTGGACCCGGACCCCGCACCAGCGTGGCGGTTGACCGCGACCGGGCGGAGTGCCCGGCCGTTCGCGGGGAACCCCGAGGGTCTGCCGATCCGTGGGCCGGAGGGGACCGTGAGCTACGCCGACGTCAACGGGGTGCGCCTGTGGCACGAGAGCCACGGGTCGGGCCCTGCGCTGGTGCTGCTGCACGGCGGCATCGGCACCGGGGAGATGTTCGCGTCGGCGCTGCCGGCGTTCACCGCGCACCGTCGGGTGGTCACCGTCGACCTTCAGGCACACGGTCGTACGCCGGACGTGGACCGTCCGCTGCGTCACGAGACGCTGGCCGACGACGTGGCCGCCCTGCTCGACCGGATCGGACTGGCCGAGGCGGACGTCCTGGGGTACTCCCTCGGCGGCGCGGTGGCGCTGCGCACCGCGATCCAACACCCCGGCCTGGTCCGCCGACTGGTCTGCGTCTCCGCCCCGTGTCGCCGTGACGGGTGGTATCCCGAGGTGCTCGCCGGCATGGCGGGCATGGGGGCGGAGACCGCCGCCGAGAGCCGGGCCTCGTCGGCGTACGCGCGCCACACCCGGGTCGCGCCGCGACCGCAGGACTGGCCGGTGCTCTGGACCAAACTGGGCGCCCTGCTGCGGCGTGACTACGACTGGTCCGCCGAGGTGGCCGCCCTGACCGTGCCGACCCTGCTGGTCTTCGCCGACGCGGACGCGGTGCGTACCGCCCACATGGTGGAGTTCTTCGGTCTGCTCGGCGGCGGCCACCACGACGCCGGACCGGACGGCGCCGACCGGCCCACCTCCCGGCTGGCCGTTCTGCCCGGCCACACCCACCAGGACATCGTCGGCTCACCCGCCCTGCCGGCGGCCGTGCTGCCCTTCCTCACCCACCCGGTACGCCCACCCGGCTGATCCGCCCCGCCCCGGCTGATCCGCCCCGCCCCGGCTGATCCGCCCCGCCCCGGCTGAGCCGCCTCGCTCGACGCCGACGCCGCCGCTGGCCGCCCGACGCGCTGCCGGTGGCCCGCCTCCGGGAGCGTCGAGGGGCGTCGCTCAGCGCAGCCGGCGGGCCAGCCAGGGCAGGAGCGCGTCGCCCTGGGCCCGCTGGAACGCCCGGACGGTGGGGATGCCGGCCGGGGCGGGCTGCCGGGCCGCGTCCAGGAAGAAACCGGCCCACCCGGCGAGCACCCCGGTCACCGCGTCCGGGTCGACGTCGGCGGTCAGCGGCCGGGCACGCAGCAGCGCCTCGGGGTCGTGCCCGCCGTACAGCGCGACGTTGACCAGCAGGATCACACTGTCCAGCCAGGCCGGCCCCCGGCAGGCCCACGGCCAGTCGACCACCGTCACCCGGCCGGCCGCGTCGACCAGCAGGTTGTCCGCCCGTACGTCGACGTGGCAGAGCGTGTCCCCGGCCAACGCGGCGAGGCCCCGGTCGGCGGCGGCGCGCAGCGCGGCCAGGTGCCCCCGCGCCCAGGGGTCGAGGTCGTCCGGCGGGTCGGCGGCGATCCGGTGCCAGCCGGCGAAGTCGTACCCCAGGCTCTCGGCGGCGGTGGGCGCGTGACCGGCCGGCGCGGGGGTGAGCACGGCGGCCAGCGCCGCCAGGGTGTCCAGGACGGCGGCCAACTCGTCGGCCTGCCAGGGGGTGACCGGGTGACGACCCTCGACGTCGGCGTAGACCAGCGCCACCCAGTCGCCGTCGTCGTGACAGCCGAGCAGCCGGGGGACCGGTGCGTGCGCGGGCAGGGCGGCGGCGTTGCGGGCCTCCTGCCGGTGCAGGTGCGGGCTGCGGTCGTTCTGGGCGCGGCTGACCGCCTTGACGAAGGCACGCCGGCCGTCGGCGGTGCGCACCCGGTCGGCGGTGCCGGGGGAGAAGCCGCCCGGCTGGGACACCGCCGCCACGACCTCGCCCCCGACGATCCGCTCCACCTCCGTCCGCACCCCGGCCGGCAGGTCGGCCCAGCCGATCCGACGGTTCGTGATGGTGTCCATCCGTCCACGGTGGCCGGGCCGGCCCCGGCGGGCAAGCGGATTGGCCGCCGCTGGTGGCCCGCCGGGGACGGCCACACCCGGCGTCGCCGGGAGAAGTCGCCCGCCCGGGGCGGCGACACCCGGCTCCGGCGGGACGAGTCGTCCGCCCGGGCCGGCCACACCCGGCACCGGTGGGACGGGTCGCCCCGCCCGGGGCGGCCACGCCCGTTTCCGGCGACAGGAGTCCCGCCCCGGTCGGCGGCGTGACCCGCGAACAGGCATGGCCGGGGCCGGGGCGGGTAGGCCGGGGGCCGGCGAGGGGAGGGCGGCATGGGGGAGCTGACCATCGGCGTGCTGGGCTCGTACGGAGGGCGAAACCTCGGGGACGAGGCGATCCTGACCGCCCTGCTGGCCGATCTGCGCGACCAGCAGCCGCGTGCCCGGATCGTCGTCTTCTCCCGTAATCCCACGCACACCCTGGCCCACCATCCCGGGGTGGAGGCGGTGCCGTGGGAGGGGGTGAGCCGGGTCGACTCGGCAGCCGTCCTCGACCGGCTCGACCTGCTCATCCTCGGCGGCGGTGGCATCCTCTACGACCGGGAGGCCCGCCGCTACCTGCGGGTGGTGCGGGTGGCCCAGGAACGCGGCCTGCCGCTGCTGACGTACGCGGTGGGGGTCGGGCCGCTGACCGAGGCGGTGGACTGCGGCATGGTCCGCGAGACGCTGACCAGCGCCACCGAGGTGACGGTGCGGGACGAGGAGTCCCGCGTGGTCCTGGAGGAGGCCGGCCTGCTCACCCCGATCACGGTCACCGCCGATCCGGCGTTCCTGCTGGAACCGGAGGACTTTCCCGCCCAACTGCTGCGGGAGGAGGGCGTACCGAACGGGAAGCGGCTGGTCGCGATGAGCGTACGGGAACCGGGCCGGGCCGCCGAGCGGCTGGACGTGGACGCGTACCACCGCCTGCTCGCCCAGGTCGGCGACTTCCTGGTGCACCGGATCGACGCCGACGTGGTCTTCGTGCCGATGGAACGCGACGACATCCGCCACTCGCACGGCGTGATGTCCCACATGACCGCCGCCGACCGGGGACGGATCCTGCACGGCGACTACTCGCCACCGCAGGTGCTGGGGCTGATGCGGCATTTCGACCTGGCCGTCGGGATGCGCCTGCACTTCCTGATCTTCGCGGCGCGGGCGAACATCCCGTTCCTGCCCCTGCCGTACGCCGGGAAGGTCTTCGACCTGGCCCAGCGGCTCGGCGTGCCGGCGCTCAAGGGGGTGGCCCGGGAGGTGGAGGGGCCGTTGCTGGCCGAGGTCGACCGGCTCTGGGACGAACGCGACACGCGCGCCGAATCCGTGTCCCGGCGGGTGGCGGAGATGTGCGAGCAGGCCCGGAGCACCTCTCTCGTGACCCGCGCGGTGCTGGACGGCCTGCGGTCCCGCGCCCGCGCCCGGGTCACCGCCTGAGCGCCGTTCCGCCCGCGCTGCCTCCCGCTCCCGGGCTGAGGTGTGTGCAGGGGACCCTTCCTCGGCAGAAAGCGGTAACAGGGGGCCCCTGCTACCACCCTTCAGGTGGCGGGGCCGCGCCAGCAGTAGCGCCAGGCCGGTTCGCCCTCGGCAGACTCAAGCTCGTAGATCTCCGCGTTGGCCAGCCCGGCGGCGCCGAGGTGGTGGTGGGTCAACGGCGGACGGCCGTTCGGGTCCAGTTCGACGGTGACGGTCTCGCCGTCGAAGGCGCCGCCCACCAGGGGAATCTCTGCCGTGGATGCCATGGCCCCATCCTGCACGCACCCCGGTCGACCCGCACGGCTATGCCACGACCGGGCACCTGCCGGCAGCGGCGGGGGATTCCACCCTGCGGACCCCGGAGGTGCGGAAGCGGCGGTCCCGGGCGGAAAAGGGACCGCGGGAGGTCGGATCCCTCACTACGGTCGACGCCATGGCCGAGACCACCATCCACCCGTCCGTCGATCCCACGCTCGCCCCGGTGATCGCCCGTACCGGCGACGAGCGGGCCGTGCTGGAGGCCTTCCTCGACCTGCACCGGCAGGTGGTGCTCACGAAGCTGCGGGGCCTCACCTCCACCGACGCGACCCGCCGGCTGGTGCCCTCCGACACGACGGTCGCCGGCGTGGTCAAGCACCTCACGATGGTGGAGGCGAACTGGTTCCCCCGCCTGCTCGCCCCCGCACCGGGCGAGGAGCACGTGTTCTCCGCCGAGGCGGGCCGGCTGAGCTGGACCGTCGACCCGGCGGACACCGTCGAACGGCTGGCCGAGGCGTACGAGGCGGCCTGCGCCCGGTCCCGCGAGGTCGCCGCCCGGTTCCCGCTCGACCACGTGGTGCCGCAGCCGCAGCTCGGCGAGGTGAACCTGCGCTGGATCTACGTGCACATGATCGAGGAGACCGCCCGGCACGCCGGCCACGCGGACATCCTGCGGGAACTGACCGACGGGGCGACCGGAACGGTGTGACCGGGGACGGGCCTCAGGGCCGCGGGAGCAGTCCCGACGGGTACTCCATGCCGTCGTGGGCGCAGGCCGCCGCCGCCACCTCCGCCGCGTACCGGGCCGCCGCCTCCGGGGCGTCGCCGCGCAGCCGGGCGGCGAGGAACCCGGCCGCGAAGGCGTCCCCCGCGCCGTTGCTGTCCAGCACCGGCGCGGGCGGCGTCGCCGCCGGCACCCGGACCGGCGGGTGGTCCGGCCGGTACAGCGCCGCGCCGTCCGCGCCGTGGGTGACCACCACGGTCCGGGGCGTCAGCGCGGTGGCCGTCGCGGCGGCGTCCGCGCCCAGCCGTACCCCGCTGACGAAGACCAGGTCGGCGACCTCGGCGAAGGGGCGGTGGTAGGGGTTCCGGCCGTCCCAGTCGTGCAGGTCCGTCGAGACGCCGACACCCTCCGGGAGGGCGGCCCGCAGGGTCGGCAGCAGGTCGTGCGTCCAATCCATGATCGACAGGTGTACGTGGGCCGCCCGCGCGACCAGCGCGGCCAGCTCGTCGGCGGTGAACGGGGGCGGCCCCTGCCACGGGCGGGAGTCGTAGAGCGACATGCGCCGTCCGGCCGGGTCGACCAGGTTCACCGACCGTCGGGTGCCCCGGTCGTCCGTCCGCAGCACCGTCGTGGCGTCCGTCCGGGCCAGCGCCGCCCGGACCACGTCACCGGGCGGGTCGTCGCCGACCACGTCGACCACCGTCACCGGCAGTCCGAGCGCGTGCGCGGCGAGCGCCACCCCCGCACCGGTGTTGCCGATCCGCAGGTCGACGGGGTCCACGTGGAGGGAGTCGGCCAGGGGCAGCGGAAGCGCGGGCACGCGTACCCGCACGTCCACGCCGAGACCGCCGATCACCAGAAGTCCGGACACGGCGCCGACGGTATCCCGGGCCGGCTCACTATCCTGTCCCCGGGCGACGACGAGGGGAGACGTGTGCTGCTCATCCACGGGGTGTGGCTGGTCGGCGTCGGGCTCGCCCTCTGGGCCGAGGAGAGCACCGCCCCGACGCGTCCGCCCCGACGCGCCGGACGTCCTCCCCGGGAACGTCCGCACCCCTTCGCCGCCGACCACGCCGCGCTGGCTGCCGCGCTCGGTCCGGCCGCCGCGTCCGCCACGCACGGCTCGGCGGCGCTCGCCCTGCCCACCCGGGGTGGCGCGCCGCTCGACTCGCCGGAACTGGTCCGCACCGCCGCCGTGGACCCGGTCCGCGGCGCGGTCACCCTGGCCCGCTGGCGGGTGCCCACCCTGGAGTACGCCCCGGCCGGCGCCCTCGCCGTGCTCCGTCGGATCGACGGGTACGCCGGGACGCCCGGTGCCGGTCTGCGGCACCTCGCCGAGCTGTCCGCCTTCGCCGCCGATCTGGTGGCCCGGGGGCGTGTCCTGCCGGTGGTGGCCGACGACGACCGGCCGGGCCGGGACCGGACGGCGGGCGGAGTGCGCCACGGCCGCGCCGACGGGGCGGTCGCCTGCTGGCATCCGCTGCTCACCGGCGCGGACGCCGGCTGGGCGCGGGCGCTCACCCTGGCCCTGCCGCCGTCGGTCCGTGCCGTGGCACCGGTCGCCGGGGGCGGGCCGGGTCCGGCGGGGCGGGCCGAGGACAGCACGTCGGGTCGGCGCGGTCGGGTCGCCGGTGGCCCGTCGAGCCGGGCCGATGCCCCCGACGGTGCGCCGAGCCCGGCCGACGTGGTCGCCGACGCGCTCGACGCGCTCACCGACGCCGCCGCCCGGGCCGCCCTGGACGGCCTCCGGCTGCCCGGAACCGGACGGCGTGACCCGGTCGCCGCCTGGTTGACCGCGCTGACCGCTCCCCGGCCCGGGTTCGCGGTCGACCCGGTCGACCGGGAGGCGCTCCGGGCCGGGCTGGACGCCTGGCAGCGGGACGCGGTCGGTAGTCCGGTCCGGGCCAGTTTCCGGCTGACCGAGCCGCCGACGATCGCCGTGGACGCGTCCGACGACGTGGACGCGTCCGACGGCCCGACCGCCCCGGATGGCCCGACCGCCCCGGAAGGCCCGACCGCCTCCGACGGCCCCACCGCCTCCGGTGACCCGACCGCCCCGGCCGCGCCGGACGACCCCGTCGACGCGGGCGTCTGGCGGGTCGAGTTCGGGTTGCAGGCCGCCGACGAGCCGGGCCTGCTGGTCGGCGCCGAGTCGATCTGGCGTGACCCGGCGAGTGCCAGCGTGTTCGCGGACCGGCTCGACGCCCCGCAGGAGACACTCCTGGCCGAGCTGGGCCGGGCCAGCCGGCTCTGGCCGGAGCTGGACGACGCGTTACGCACCGCGACTCCGGAGGCCATGGAACTCGACGCCGAGGGAGCGCACCGCTTCCTCCGGGAGGGCGCTCCGGTGCTGCACGCCGCCGGCTTCGGGGTGCTGCTGCCCGGCTGGTGGCACCGCCCGGGCGCCCGGCTCGGCGCGCGCCTGACGGCCCGCAGCCGGACCGCACCGGGCACCGTGGCCACCCCGGGCGGCGTCGGGCTGGACGCCCTGGTGGACTACCGCTGGGAGCTGGCCCTGGGCGACCAGCCGCTGACCGCCGAGGAGTTGGCCGCGTTGGCGGAACGGAAGAGCCCGCTGGTCCGGCTGCGCGGGCAGTGGGTCGAGCTGGACCCGAAGCGGCTCGCCGCCGGCCTGCGACTGCTTCGTTCCTCCGGTGAGCTGACCGTGGCCGACCTGCTCCGGCTCGGCCTGGCCGACAGCGGTGACGCGTCCCTGCCGGTGCTGGAGATCAGCGCCGACGGCGCACTCGGTGACCTGCTCTCCGGGGAGGCGGAGCGGCGGCTCGCCCCGCTGGACCCGCCGCCGGGCTTCGCCGGCGAGCTGCGGCCGTACCAGCGGCGGGGGCTGGCCTGGCTGGCCTTCCTCCAGTCCCTCGGGCTGGGTGCGGTCCTCGCCGACGACATGGGGCTCGGCAAGACGGTGCAACTGCTCGCCCTGCTCGCCGCCGACCCGCCGGAGGCCGGGCCGACCCTGCTGGTCTGCCCGATGTCGCTGGTCGGCAACTGGCAGCGGGAGGCGGCCCGGTTCACCCCGAAGCTGCGGGTGCGTGTGCACCACGGCACGGACCGGGCGCGGGGCGAGCGGTTCGCCGAGGCGGTGCAGGACACGGACCTGATGATCACCACGTACGCGGTGGCCGCCCGGGACGCGGTCGCGCTGGCCGGCATCGACTGGCACCGGGTGGTGGTGGACGAGGCACAGGCGATCAAGAACGCGGCCACCCGTCAGGCCGAGGCGGTCCGGGCGCTGCCCGCCCGGCACCGGATCGCGGTCACCGGTACGCCGGTGGAGAACCGTCTCGCCGACCTCTGGTCGATCATGCAGTTCGCCAATCCCGGCCTGCTCGGCCCGGCCTCCTCCTTCCGCAGGTCGTACGCCGAGCCGATCGAGCGCCACGGCGACGAGGAGACGGCCGGGCGGCTGCGCCGGGTCACCGGGCCGTTCGTGCTGCGGCGGCTCAAGACCGACTCGTCGATCATCTCCGACCTGCCCGAGAAGCTGGAGATGGAGGTGCTCTGCAACCTCACCGCCGAACAGGCCGCGCTCTACCAGGCGGTGGTCGACGACATGCTGGCGAAGATCGAGTCCAGCGACGGGATCGAGCGGCGCGGTCTGGTGCTCGCCACCATGACCAAGCTGAAACAGGTCTGCAACCATCCGGCCCACCTGCTGCGCGACGGCTCGGCGCTGCCCGGCCGGTCCGGCAAGCTGGCCCGGCTGGAGGAGATCCTCGACGAGGTCCTCGCGGCGGGGGAGAAGGCACTGCTGTTCAGCCAGTACGCCGAGTTCGGCGGCATGCTGCGCGGGCACCTGTCGGCCCGGTTCGGCCGGGAGGTGCTCTTCCTGCACGGCGGGGTCGGCAAGGCCGACCGGGACGAGATGGTCACCGGCTTCCAGTCCCCGGACGGCCCCGCGCTGTTCGTGCTCTCCCTCAAGGCCGGCGGCACCGGGCTCACCCTGACCGCCGCGAACCACGTGGTGCACGTGGACCGGTGGTGGAACCCGGCGGTGGAGGACCAGGCGACCGACCGGGCGTTCCGGATCGGGCAGCGTCGCCGCGTGCAGGTCCGCAAGTTCGTCTGCGCCGGCACGGTGGAGGAGAAGGTCGCGGCCATGATCGCCGAGAAGCGTGGGCTGGCCGCGCGGGTCGTGGGCAGCGGCGAGCAGTGGTTGACCGAGTTGTCCACCGCCGACCTGCGTGACCTGCTCACCCTCGCCCCGCAGGCGGTGGTCGAGTGAGCCCCGCCGAGCGGCGGTTCGCCGACTACGGTCCACCCCGCCGCGTCACCGGGGGACTACGGGCCCGCAGCAGCCGGGGCGCGATCGGTCAGTCCTGGTGGTCCCGGCGGTTCGTGGAGGTGCTGGAGTCCTTCGCGCTGGGCACCCGGCTGACCCGGGGACGCGCCTACGCCCGCGCCGGCCAGGTGCTCGCCCTGGACGTCGCGCCCGGCGCGGTCACCGCCGTGGTGCAGGGCTCCCGACCCCGGCCGTACCAGGTCCGCATCGAGCTGGCCCGGTTCCCGGAACCGGTCTGGACGCGCCTGGAGGAGGCGCTGGCCGCGCAGGCGTTCTTCAGCGCCCGGCTGCTCGCCGGCGACCTTCCCGGCGAGCTGGAGGAGCTGTTCGCCGCCGTCGGCGCGCCCCTGTTCCCGGCCGGTGTCGGCGAGCTGGACCAGCACTGTTCCTGTCCCGACGTCGCGGTGCCCTGCAAGCATCTGGCGGCCACCTTCTATCTGCTGGCCGAGGCGTTCGACGCCGACCCGTTCCGGCTGCTGCACTGGCGCGGCCGGAGCCGTGCGGAACTGCTCGACCGGCTCCGCGCCCTGCGCGGCGCGGTCACGTCCCATCCCGGTCCGACCAGCACCGCGCCGGTCGGCGCGGCGACGGGACCGAGCGGCGGGCGGCCGGCAGCCGTGCCCACCAGCGGGTCGGCCGCACCTCGTGCGGCCGGTGCCGGACGGGTGCTCGGTGACCTGCCCGACCCGTCCCTGGCCGACCAGGTGGACCGGTTCTGGCTGCCACCGGTGCCCCTGCCCGAGCGTCCGCCGACGCTGGCCACGGAGCCGGAGCTGGTGCTGCGCCAGCTCGGGCCGCCGGACAGCGCGCTCGGCGGGCCGGGCCTGACCGAGCGGCTACGCCGGGCGTACCGGCGCTTCGGCGCGACCGAAGCCAGCGCGATCGACGGCGGCGCGATCGACGGCGTGGTCGGCACCGGCCTGACCGGTGCTGCGACGGACTCCGCTCCGGCCGGCGGCGTGGTCGGCACCGGACCCGTCGGTCGGTCCGGCAGCGGTCCGTCCGGTGCCGACTCCGCCGAGGACGGTCGGGAGTGACGGCGGCCCGTCCCACGGCGGGACCGGTGGGGTCGGCGGGCCGTCACAGCCATCGCCGTCGGTGCCGCCACAGCAGGGCGGAGTTGGCCAGGAGCACCACGGCGCAGATCGCGCCGGCCACCCGTCCGGCGAGCACGGTCATCGCCGGCAGCGAGGCCCACAGCACGATCGTCAACAGCACCAGGTAGCGGCCCCGGTGCGCCCGCGCCCGTTGGTCGAGCCGGGAAAAGAACGCCGGGTCGCTCTCCCGGAGATACCGGGTGATCTGCTCGAACCTTCGCTGGTCCTCTTTGCTGAGCATGGCGGTGCCTTCCCCTCATGCGGTTCAGCGGTCCGGCGGCATACCCGCTGCGGTGGCGGCTCACGCCCCTGCTGCTGCTTCTTTGCCCGCGATGCCGCGACGGCGTCGGGTGGGCCGGATCCTGGCCGGTGGTTCGCCACCGGCGGCACGCGCGGTCCCGCCTGCGTGTCCGCAGGTGGACGCCTCAGCGACCACTTAGTGGAACCTTAAGTTTCACTGTGCCTGCGGTCCGGCCGGAACCTGCGGCGACGTGGGGAAACGTCGCGTTCGGGCGGTCCGGCCCCGGGTTGGGCCTGCTCGGGACGGTTGCCGCCGCACCGGCGGATATCCGACCTGCCCGGCGCCTGGTGCAGGCGTGTCTTAAGTGGCCCTCCGGGTGGCGTCAGCGCACCTTGATGGCCCTCTACCGCTTGGTTACCGTGCCGTAGAACCCCCCTCAGACATCGACTGCCCTCGCCGTCGCGCCGCACCTGACGCCGGTTCCGGGCAGAATTCAGCAGAAAACAGGATTGGTACATGGCCGACCAGAACGTGCCACCACGCCGGCCGCGGGACGAGGGCCGCTGGGACGGACGACACCACCCCACCCCCGACGCGTACCACGATCCGTACCCGTCCCCGCCGTACTCGTCCGGTTCCGGGTCGACGTATCCGTACTACACCGGCCAGCCCGACGACCCCCGGGCGTCGTACGCCCCGTGGCCGGGACAGGCGCAACCGACGCCGGCCTCCTGGCCCGCCCCGGGTGGGTCGACCGCCCGCCGGGGACCGCAGTGGATCGGCCCGGCCGGACCCGGCCCCCAGGGACACGGCGGTGACCCGGGACTGCCCGACCTGGACGACGACTCCGAGGACAGCCGCCGCCGGAGCCGCCGGCGGGCCCTCGCCGCGCTCGGCGGCACCGCCGCGGTGGTCGCCGGTGGCGCCGCGCTCGCGATGACCCCGCAGGTGCGCGGCCTCTTCGGCGACGACGCGCCCGGCGACGCGACCGTCACCCGGGCCACCGACGGCAACGCGAACCGCCCGAGCGGGCAACAACCGAGCACCGTGCGCACCTACACCGAGCAGAACGAGAGCTACATGGGCTCCCGGGCCGGTGCGGCGCTGAAGAAGAACACCCCGGCCGGTGGCCGTACCTTCTCCGGTCCGGCCGCCGCCGCGGCGGCCACCACGGTCACCGTCAAGACGGTGCTGGCCAAGGACCCGGCCCGGCACCTCGCCACCCGGACCACGTTCGGCGCGACGCCCAAGGTGCTCGCCGACATCGAACGGATGGGCATCGACGCCTGGCTGCGCTGGCAGCTCGACCCGGAGAAGATCGCCCCGACGAAGGCCGAGCTGAAGCTCAGCGAGCTGCCCACCCTGCGGCTGACCCCGAAGCAGCTCCGGGAGCAGCGTGAGCAGCTCAACGAGCGCGGCGCGCAGCCGGAGAAGGAGATGGTGGACGCCACCATCGCCCGGCAGATCTGGTCGGAGCGGCAGCTCTTCGAGGTGATGGTCGACTTCTGGAACGACTTCCTGCACGTCGCCGCCGACTTCGACGGCGGCGAGGTGTACCGGCACTCCTTCGACGTCGACGTGGTCCGCAAGTACGCCCTGACCAGCTACCCGGAGATGCTGGTCGCCGCGAACCGGCACCCGGCGCTGCTGCTCTACCTCAACCAGAACGACTCCCGTGCCGACGCGGTCAACGAGAACCTCGCCCGGGAGAACCTGGAGCTGTACTCGGTCGGCGTGGACGGCGGCTACACCGAGAAGGACGTCCGGCAGGCGGCCCTGCTCCAGACCGGACGGGGAGTGAAGGACGGCGAGTACGTCTTCCGCGAGGACCGGCACTACGTCGGCAAGGTCAAGATCCTCGGCTTCACCCACGCCAACGGCTCGAAGGACCCGAAGAAGGCCGACGCGGTCATCGACGCGTACATCCGCTACATCGCGCTGCACCCCTCCACCGCCCGGTACGTGGCGCAGAGTCTCGCCACCCGGTTCGTCTCGGACACCCCGCCGAAGACGCTGGTGGACCGGCTCGCCAAGACGTACAGCGCCAACGACGGGCTGATCAAGCCGGTGCTGATGACCCTGTTCAGCTCGTCGGAGTTCTGGGCGTCGGTGGGGCAGAAGGTCCGTCGCCCGATGGAGTACCTGATCGCCACGTACCGGGTGCTCGGCGTCTCGCCGGAGGCGTCCCCCGACCACAAGGCCGACGACAGCAAGCGCACCCCGTACGCCCGGGGGCTGCGCCGGATCCACGACCGGCTGCGGGAACTCGGCCACTACCCGATGGGCCAGCCCACCCCGGACGGCTACCCCGACGTCTACGTCGCCTGGACCTCCGCCGGCACGATGGTCAACGGCTGGAACGAGGCCGGTGACGTGGTCAACGGGTACCGCCGGGAGTTCTCCTACGTCAAGCCGGAACGGCTGGTCGCGAAGCCGCCGACCACCGCCGGGGCGTACGTGGACGCGCTCGCCCGGCGGCTCGTGCACCAGAAGCTGACCGCCCGGGAGAAGGCGCTGATCCTCGGCGTCGCCGGGGTGTCGGCCGACACGAAGGTCGACGCGTCGTTCAACGGGGCCGTCACCGCCGTCGCGCGGGCGATCCTCGCGTCCCCCCAGCACCACCTCCGGTGAGGCACCCGATGGAGAAGACTGTGTACTCGTACCCCCTGCACCCCGAATGCCCGGACCTGCGTCGGCTGGCGGACGACCCGGCCGAGGCGCTGCTGCGGGCGGAGGCGGACGTCGTGGCCGCCGAGAACGCCGCCGAACGGGACCGCTACCTGCGCCTGGAGGCGGAGGAGGAGGCCCAGCAGGACGGGCGCGGGGTGACCCGGCGGACCTTCGTCGCCGGGGCCGCCGCCACCGCCACCGCGCTGGCCACCGCGCAGTTCGTCACCACCTCGGCGTCGTTCGCCGCCACCAAGACCGGCACCCTGATCCACGTCTTCCTCTACGGTGGACTCGACGGGCTGAGCCTGGTCGCCCCCGCCGACGACCCGGTGCTGGCCAAGGCCCGCCCCGACCTGCTGCTCGGCTCCGACTCCCTCGCGCTGGCCCGGGGCTTCAAACTGACCAGCGCGTTCAAGCCGCTGGAGAAGTGGCTGAAGGCCGGGCAGCTCGGCTTCGTCCCGGCAGTCTCCGACGAGCGGCTCTCCCGCAGCCACTTCCAGGCCGCCGACGCCTGCAACCTGGGCGGCCTGCCCGGCGAGACCGGCGGCCGGGGCTGGCTGGACAGCCTCGTCGACCACCTCGGCAAGGGCACCGCGTTCCGCAGCGTCGGCATCGGCAGCACCCTGCCCCGGTCGCTGGTCGGCACCAACGGCGCGCTCTCCCTGGGCAGCGTCGGCTCGCTGCGGCTTAACGGCGACGAGAAGTACCGGGCCGCCACCGAGAAGGCCATCAAGGGGCTCTTCACCGGCATCAACCACCCGGTCGAGGAGGCCGTCCAGGACGGGCTCGGCGCGCTCGCCACCGCCCAGAAGCTGGCCGCCAAGCCGTACCAGGCCGCCGAGGGGGTCGAGTACCGGGGCGTCGGCAACTCGTTCAAGCAGCTCGCCCAGCTCATCAAGGGCGGCGCGAACGTGCGGGTGGCCACCGTCGGCATGGGCGGCTACGACACCCACGAGAACCAGGGCACCCGCGACGGCGGGCAGCTCTGGCGCCGGCTCAACGAGCTGGCCGAGGCGATGGCCGCGTTCTTCACCGACCTCGGCGACCAGGCCGCCGACGTCACCGTCATGGTCTCCAGCGAGTTCGGTCGCCGGGTCGCCTCGAACAGCGGCGGCACCGACCACGGGCACGGCGGGGTGGTGACCGTCCTGTCCGGACGCCGGCTCACCGGCGCGCTGCTCGGCGCCTGGCAGGGGCTGGACGACCTCGACAGCGGTGACGTGCCGGAGTACAACAACATGTTCAACGTCTACGGCTCCGTCGCGCAGGGTCGCTTCGGGCTGACCAACGCGGAGGTGGACAAGATCTTCCCCCGGATGAAGTACACCCCGATCAAGATGTACGCGTGACGTACCCCCGTACCCACGCCGCCGGCCGTCGCGGCGGGACCCCGTCCCGCTCCGGCGGCCGGTCGGCTGCGGCTGTACCGCCACGGGTGCCGCCCCGACGCGGGCCCGCCGGCCGCCGCGCGGTGCTCGCGGTGCTCTGGGCCGGGTTGCTGCTGGCCGTGCTGCCCTGGTGGTGGCAGACCCCGGACGACTCGCTGCGCACCACCACCGCCACGCTGACCGCCGCCGGCCGGATCACCGGCCTGGTCGCCGGCTACCTGCTGCTGGTGCAGGTGCTGCTGATGAGCCGACTGCCGGTGCTGGAACGCCGGCTCGGCGGCGAGCAGATCGCCCGCTGGCACCGGGACATCGGGGTGACCCTGCTGGTCGCGGTGCTGGCCCACGTGTCGCTGACGCTGACCGGGTACGCCCGGTTGCAGAAGCAGTCGGTGCTGGCCGAGGCGGGGGTGCTGCTGCGCGACTACGAGGACATGCCCGGCGCGTTCGCCGCCGCCGGCATCCTGACCCTGCTCGGCCTCACCGGGATCCGGGCCGTCCGCACCGCCCTGCCCTACGAGCTCTGGCACCACCTGCACCTGAGCAGCTACCTGGTGCTGCTGCTCGGCTTCGGCCACCAGTTCGCCCACGGCCAGCAGCTCTTCCGTCCCGGACCGGTGCGCACCGGCTGGATCGTGGCGTACCTGCTGGTGGCCGCCGCGCTGCTCTGGGGCCGGTTGGTGGTGCCGCTGCGCTTCAACCTCCGGCACGGCCTGCGGGTCGCCGACGTGGTCGCGGAGAACCCGGACACCATCTCCATCTACCTGACCGGCCGCCGGCTGAACCTGCTCGACCTGCGCGGCGGGCAGTTCCTCCGGTGGCGCTTCCTCACCGCCGGCCGTTGGTGGCAGGCGCACCCGTTCTCCCCGTCCGCGGCCGGCAACGGCCGGTGGGTGCGACTGACCGTCAAGGTCGTCGGCGGGCACACCGCCGGTCTGCGTGGCCTGGCCCCGGGCACCCGGGTCTGGGCGGAGGGGCCCTCCGGGGTCTTCACCGCCGCACACCGCACCCGGGACCGGGCCCTGCTGATCGCCGGTGGCAGCGGCATCACCCCGATCCGGGCGCTGCTGGAGGAGCTGCCGCCGAACGCGGCGCTGATCTACCGGGCCCGGACCCCGGAGGACGTGCTGCTGCACCGGGAGCTGGACTGGCTGGCCGAGGCCCACGGCACCGACGTCTGGTACGTCATCGGCTCCCGCGACGACCCCGGCCCCCGGCGGTTGATGAGCCCGCAGGGGCTGCGCCAGCTCGTGCCGGACCTCGCCGACCGGGACGTCTGGCTCTGCGGACCACCCGGCCTGGTCACCTCGACGGTGCGGGCACTGCGCCGGGCCGGCGTGCCCCGCCGGCAGATCCACCTCGCCACGTTCGAGCTGTAGGGAGGTTCCCCATGCGTCGCGCGTTCCTCGCCGTCACCGGCCTGGCCGCCGGCACGACCCTGCTGGTCGTGCTCAAGGGCGCGCCGGAGACCACCCGGGTCGCCGAGACCGCCGCACCCGAGCGCCCGCCGGTGGTCCCCGCGCCCACCGGTCCGACGCCCGTCGACTCCGCGCCGGCCAGCCCCGACCGGACCGGCGCGCCCCGGAACACCGTGCGGTCGGACGAGCCGTCCACCCCCGCGGCCACCCGCACGCCCCGGAGCGCGGGCGGCCGGACCACCGCCGCCACCCCCACCCCGCGCCGGACCACCGCGCCGCCGTCGGGACGACGTACGGTCACCGGGCCGGTGGTCGGCAACGAGTACGGCAACGTGCAGGTGCGGATCACCATCACCGGTGACCGGATCGTCGACGTGGTCGCCCTGGAACTGCCCGAGGAGACCGCCGAGTCCGACCGGCGCAGCTCCTCGGTGGACAACCGGTACAGCGGCACCGACGGGGAGGTGGTGCGACGGCAGGACGCCGACCTCGACACCGTCTCCGGGGCCACCGCGACCAGCGACGCGTACCAGCAGTCGTTGCAGGCCGCCATCGACGCCGCGCGGCGCTGACATGGCCGCGTTGCGTACCGCCGCCCCGCCGGCCACCCGCTCCGGCCCGGGTGTGCCCGCCCGCTCCGGCCCGGAGGTCGTGCCCGCCCGTCCCGGCCCGGAGGTCGTGCCCGCCCGTCCCGGCCCGGAGGTCGTGCCCGCCCGTCCCGGCCCGGAGGTCGTGCCCGCCCGTCCCGGCCCGGAGGTCGTGCCCGCCCGTCCCGGCCCGGAGGTCGTGCCCGCCCGTCCCGGCCTGCGCCGGGTCGAGCAGGTCATGGGCACGCCGATCAGCCTGGACCTCGCCGACGACCTGCCCCGGAGTGTCCTCGACGACCTGGCCGACGAGGCGTTCGGCTGGCTGCGTGAGGTCGACGCCCGGTTCAGCACGTACCGGGCCGACAGCGAGGTGAGCCGGTTCGACCGGGGCGAGGTGCTGCTCTCCGAGGCGTCCCCCGACCTGCGGCTGGTGCTGGAACGCTGCGCGGACCTCTGGGGGGCGACGGACGGCTGGTTCGACGCGTACGCCACCGGGAGCTTCGACCCGTCCGGTTACGTCAAGGGCTGGGCCGCGCAGGTCGCCTCGGACCGGCTGCTCGCCGCCGGGGCCGCCAACCACTGTCTCAACGCCGGTGGGGACGTCCGGCTACGCGGCCACTCCCCGGCCGGCCGGCCCTGGCGGGTCGGTCTCCAGCACCCGTGGGACCGCAGCGCCACCTTCCTCGTGCTCACCGGCACCGACCTGGCGGTCGCCACCTCCGGGGTCTACGAGCGGGGACACCACGTGGTCGACCCGCGTCGCGGCGAGCCGGCCCGGGGCCTGCGCTCGGTGACCGTGGTCGGCCGGGATCTGGGGGTGGCCGACGCGTACGCCACGGCGGCGGTCGCGATGGGCTCGGCCGGAGCGGGCTGGCTCGGTCGGCTGGCCGGGCACGAACACGCGGTGGTCACCGACAGCGGCCGGTGCCTGCGCTCACCGCGCCTGCCCGTCGCCTGACCGCGTCAGCGGGGTGGGCGGTTGCTTCCGGAGGGGCGACTGCCGAGCGGGCGCGGGCGGCCCGGACGGGAGCCGGCCGGTCTCGTGCCGATCCGGCGGTACGCCCGGCGGCGGTGCGGTGGTGGCTCGGCCCCCTCGGCTCGGCGGGCCGAATCGTCGATGGACATCGTTCCCCCGATCAGGGCGCGACCGCGCCCCCACCCGGAACAACGATGCGCCGCCCCAACGGGACGTGGCGGGGTCAGAAGCCGCGACGGGGGAGCGGGAGTTGGCCGGGGAGCAGATCGGCGGTCAGGGCGACGCCGGTGGCCCGCAGCGCGTCCACCATCACCTTCTGCACGAGGTACGAGTCGGGCAGCCGCCAGCGGGCCTGTTCCGGCGCGAGGGCCCAGCGCACCGGTCCCTCCGGCAGCCGGGTCGGCGGGGCGGGGATCCACGAACCGACCCCGTGCCGGACGACGTGGAAGCAGTGGTCCAGTTCGGGCCGGAGCGGGTCGCCGGGGCGGACCAGGAACATCCACCGACCGGAGGGGGTGACCGCGACCGGACCACGGGCCCGGTCGGCGGGGTGGTCGGAGATCGCGTCGAGCACGTGCCGGCCCAGGTACGAGGGCATCTCCAGCACGTCGAAGGCCCGCCCGGTGGGGAGCAGCACCCCGTGCGGGCGGCTGCGCCACCAGGTCGCGATCCGGGCCGGGTCGGTGCTGGCGGCGAGTTCCCAGTTCTCCAGGGCGGGGTGACAGCCCACGGTCGGGCAGCCGGCCCGGCCACAGACGAAGCGGCTGCGGGCGAGGCACGCGCCGGGGGTGACCTCCCAGCCGTGCATCGCGTACCGGACCGCGATCCGGCGCAGCCGCACCCGTTCGAGCGGCGACAGATGGACGACGTGCGGTCCGACGGTCCCCCACATGGTGTGTGCTCCTCTCGGGTGTCACGTTCCGGTCACGTCGGGCGTCGAGCCCCGTCACTGCCGTCACCGGTGCTCGTTGCGACAGGCGAAATGCAAGTTGCACGAAAGCTATGGGGTTCAGCAGGACGAGTGCCGCACAGTCTGTGCGATCAGGACAAAACAGACTGACGTTTGTCGCCTGTGGTGGGACTCCCGGAGGATGCCGGGCGTGGAAGGAGCGGGAATGGACGAGTTACCGATCGGGCGACGGGTGGCCTACTGGCGTGGGCGGCGCAAGATGTCGCAACAGGTGTTCGCCGATCGGTTGGGCAAGTCCAAGAGCTGGGTCGACAAGATCGAGCGAGGGGTGCGCCGGCTCGACAAGTTCTCCGTCCTCTACGAGATCGCCGACATCCTCGAGATCGACGTGCAACTGCTGGTCGGCCGGGACCCGGAACGGCGCAGCGACGCGTTGCACTGCATCGACCAGGTCGAGGTCGACCAGATCCGGGCCGCGCTGGAGCGGTACGACGCGCTCAGCGCGTACTTCGACGCGGCGCCGTACCCGCCGATGCTCGGCGACATGCGCAAGGCGGTCAACCACGCCTGGCTGACCTACCAGTACGGCCGGTACGGCTCGCTGACCCGGGCGCTGCCGAAGCTGCTGCGCGACGCCCAGGCCGCCGACGCCGCGTACGGCGGCGACGACCAGGGGCGGGAGGCCGCCCACCTGCTGGGGCAGGTCTACCAGGTCACCTCGTCCGTGCTGCGCAAACTCGGCGAGTGCGAGCTGGCCTGGCTCGCCGCCGACCGGGCGCTGGCGGTCTCCCAGCGCGCCGACGACCCGCTCCTCGCCGGGATCGCCACCACCCGGGTGGGCAACGCGCTGCTCGCCATGGGGCGGGCCCGTTCCGCGCTGGAGCTGAACCTGCGGATCGCCAACCGGCTCGCCCCCGGCGGCGGCCAGGACGCGACCCCGGAGCACCTCTCGGTCTACGGGATGCTGCTGCTCCAGGGCGCGATGGCCGCCGCCCGGGACGGCGACTCCGCCACCGTGGACGACCTGCTCGACGGCGCGCAGGAGGCCGCCAACCGGCTCGGCGGGGACCACAACCACTACTGGACCTGTTTCGGGCCGACCAACCTGAAGCTGCACCGGGCCGCCGCCGCCGTCGAGCTGGGCGACGGCGGGCGGGCCGTGGAGACCCATCACTCCATCGAGCTGCCCGCGTTCAACGGGCTGCTGCCGGAGCGGCGGGCCCACCACATGCTCGACATCGCCCGGGGCTTCGCCCAGATCGGCGACGTGGCCAGCGCCGGGGAGATGTTGCTGAAGGGTGACCGGCTCGCGTCGTCCGAGATCCGCTGCCGTCCGATCGCCCACGAGGTGATGTCCGACATCCTGCGTCGCACACGGGGTGCGCCGTCTTCGCCGATCGCGGAGTTGGCTGAGCACATGGGAGTCGGAATATGAACGCGGTCGTCCCCCCGGCGCGCGACCGCCGGCAGGTGCTCTACGTGATCGTCTGTGGTTCGCCACTGGCCGGCCGGGTCGGCCACCTGGTCGAGCTGGCCCAACGGGACGGCTGGGACGTGTGCCTGGTCGCCACACCGGACGGGGCGAAGTTCGTCGACGCGCCGGCGCTGGCCCGGCTGACCGGTCACCCGGTCCGCACCAGCTACAAGCAGCCGCAGGACCCGGACGTCCTGCCACCGGCGGACGCGATGGTGGTCTGCCCGGCCACCGTCAACACGGTCAACAAGTGGGCGGCCGGGATCACCGACACGCTCGCGCTCGGCCTGCTGGTGGAGGCACAGGGGCTCGGCGTGCCGATCGTGGCGGTGCCCTTCACCAACAACGCCATGGCGACCCACCCCGCCTTCCGGGCGGCCCTGGACCGGCTGCGGGAGTGGGGTGTCACGGTGCTCTTCGGCGACGACGTCTACCCCCTGCACGCGCCGGGCACCGGTGAGCGGTACCTGCACACCTTCCCCTGGCAGTTGGCACTGGACGCGCTGTCCGCCCCGGCCTGCCCCGCCAGGTAGCCGTCGAAGTCGGCCGCTCTGCGTAACCCCTATCCGCCGCGCCTGACATTGATCATTCGCGTGTCGCTTGCTTGGATGCCGGGAGCATCGTCAACGACAGGTCTGAATCTCTGTCACGCGCAGGAAAGTGGGGAGAGCGTGATGAACGCATCGAAGGTGCTACGCAGGGTGGTCGCCATGGTGAGCGCGGCGGTGACCGCCGCCGCGCTCACCCTGACCGGGGCCACGCCGGCCTCGGCCGCGAACTACTACTACGAGCTGCCGTACCCGGCGGGTGAGTCGTACCTGGTGACACAGGGGCCGGGAGGCTCGTTCTCGCACACCGACGTGTACAACCGGTACGCCTGGGACTTCGGGCTCCCGGTGAACTACGAGGTCTCCGCCTCGCAGGCCGGCACCATCGTCTACTCGGACTGGTCGCCGTACTGGCAGAACGGCATCGAGGTGATCATCCGGCACTCGAACGGCACGTGCACCCACTACGCGCACCTGAACCGGTCCTTCTACTGGCCCGGCGACTGGGTCCCGCAGGGCCGGATCGTCGGCTGGGTGGGCAGCACCGGGGCGTCGACCGCGCCGCACCTGCACTTCCAGGTGATCAATTGCAGCACCCGGGTGGGCATCTCGGCCGCCCTCCAGGGCTGGGTCCCGTGGACCGGCACCCGGCCGGTGAGCGTGAACCACTACGCCTGATCCGTCGTGCGCCGGGTCGGCCGGCCCGGTTGCTCCGGTCGCCCCAGTTGTTTGCAGGGGTCCCCTACTACCGCTTTCTGGGTAGCAGGGGACCCCTGCTCATCCGCCACCCGTGCGCTCCGTCGCGGCCCGGACGCGACGTGTCCCGAGCCGGGTCGCGTCCCCGCCGGGCCGACGCCGGTAAGCTGGCCCGCCGTGAGCACAACCGGATCCCCACGACCGACGGTCGCCGACGTGGTGGCCGTGCTGGAGCGGCGCTACCCACCCGCCTGGGCCGAACAGTGGGACCGGGTGGGGCTGGTGCTCGGTGAGCCCACCACCGCCGTACGCCGGGTCGCATGCGTGGTCGACGTGGTCCCGGAGACCGTCGACGAGGCCCTCGCGGTCGGGGCGGACATGATCGTCGCGCACCACCCGCTGCTGCTGCGCGGGGTCTCCTCGGTCGCGCCGACGACGTACAAGGGCCGGATCGTGCACCAGCTCATCCGCGCCGACGTGGCGCTGTACGTGGCCCACACCAACGCCGACGTGGCGAACCCGGGAGTCTCCGACGCGCTCGCGGCGCGGCTCGGACTGACCGGGCTCCGCCCGCTGCACCCGCCCGCGCCGGGCAGCCCGGCGTACGGCGAGGGACGCGGCATCGGCCGGATCGGCGAGCTGCCCCACCCGATGACGCTCGCCGAGCTGACCCGGCACGCCGCCGACGTGCTGCCCCCCACCTCGTGGGGGGTGCGTGCCGCCGGGGACCCGTCCCGCGTGATCCGTACCGTCGCGGTCAGCGGCGGCTCGGGCGACGGCTTCCTCGCCGACGCCACCGCCGCCGGGGTGGACGCGTTCCTCACCGCCGACCTGCGCCACCACCCGGCCGGCGAGCACCTCGCCGAGGGGGGACCCGCGCTGCTGGACGCCGCGCACTGGGCCACCGAGCGCCCCTGGCTGGACGACCTGGCCGCGCACCTGCGCGCGACGTTGGGCGTCGAGACGTACGTGTCCGACCTGGACACCGACCCGTGGAGCGTGCACGCCGCGAGCCCGCCGCCGCCCATCGGCACGAGCGCGCCCGCCGACAACCCCACCCACCGGCCCGCGTCGTCTTCGCCGGCCACCCCGCAGGAGAACCACACCCCCGCCCCCGGTGCCACCGCGACCACCCGGGGCCGTACCGCATCCGCCCAGGACGACCTCCACCCCGCCGTGGACGACAAGGAGCCCCGACCGTGAAGGCTGAACCGGCAGTCCAGCGCCGCCTGCTCGACCTCCAGGCGATCGACACCGCCCTCGCCCAGCTCGCCCACCGCCGGCGCACCCTGCCCGAGCGCGCCGAGCTGGAGGCCCTCGCCCGGGAGCTGTCCACTCTGGAGGACCAGCGGGTCCGCGCCCAGGTGGCGGTGGACGACCTGGACCGGGACATCGCCCGGCTGGAGAAGGACGTCGACCAGGTCCGCACCCGCAAGGGCCGCAACGAGGACCGGCTCGCCGCCGGCACCGGCCCGGCCCGCGAGCTGGAGGCGCTCCAGCACGAGCTGACCTCCCTCAACCGGCGGCAGAGCGACCTGGAGGACGCCGAACTGGAGTTGATGGAGCAGCGGGAGACCGCGCAGGCCGTCCTCGACGGCATCGAGCAGCGCCTGGGCGAGGCGCGCGAGAAGCGCGCGGAGACCGAGCGGCGGCGTGACGAGGGCCTGGCCGAGATCGCCAAGGAGGAGGAGTTCAAGCGCTCCGCCCGGCAGCCGCTCGCCGCCGACCTCCCGACCGACCTGGTCACGCTCTACGACAAGATCCGCGAGTCGACCGGGCTGGGCGCGGCCCTGCTGCGCGGTGGCCGCTGCGGCGGCTGCCGGCTCGACCTCTCCGGAGCCGACCGGGCCCGGATCGCCAAGGCCGCTCCGGACGAGGTGGTCCGCTGCGAGGACTGCCGCCGGATCATGGTCCGTACGAACGAATCCGGGCTGTGAGCCTGGACGCGGTGGTCGTCGAGGCCGACGGGGGCTCCCGGGGCAACCCGGGCCCGGCCGGCTACGGCGCCGTGGTCCGCGACGCGGCCACCGGTGAGGTGCTGGCCGAACGTTCCGAGGCGATCGGCACCGCCACCAACAACGTCGCCGAGTACCGGGGACTCATCGCCGGCCTGACCGCCGCCGCCGAACTCGGCGCGACCCGGGTCGAGGCGCGGATGGACTCCAAGCTGGTCGTCGAGCAGATGTGCGGGCGCTGGCAGATCAAGAACCCGGGGCTGCGTCCGCTGGCCGCCGAGGCCGCCGTGCTGGTCCGTCGCTTCGCGGCGGTGACCTTCACCTGGATCCCCCGGGACCGCAACCGGCACGCCGACGCCCTGGCCAACGCCGCGATGGACGCCGCCGCCGGCCGGGCTCCGGCCGCCCCCGCCACGACCACGCCCCGCACCGTCGAGCCGCCACGCGAGGTGGCCGCCCCGGACTCGCCGGCCCGCGCGGCCGCGCGGGAGGCCGCCGCCCGTGCCGCCACGAAGGCCACCACCGGCACCGACCCGGCGACCGCGCCCGCCTCCTGGGAGCCGCGTGGCACCAGCGAGGCGACCCGGCTGGTCCTGGTCCGGCACGGCCAGACCGAGTGGACCGCGCAGCGTCGCTACTCCGGCCGGGGCGACGTGCCGCTGTCGGAGCGGGGGCGGGACCAGGCACGGGCCACCGCCGCCCGGGTGGCCGCGCTCGCGCCGACCGTCGCGGCCGTGGTCAGCTCACCCCTGTCCCGGTGTACGGCCACCGCCCGGCCGATCGCCGTCGCGCTCGGCGGCGTCCCGCTGCGCACCTCCGACGACCTCGTCGAGTGCGACTTCGGCGCCTGGGAGGGCCGCACCTTCGCCGAGGTGCGCCAGGACTGGCCCGGCGAGCTGGACGCCTGGCTCGCCTCCACCGCGGTGGCCCCGCCGGACGGTGAGTCGTTCACCGACGTGACCGTCCGGGTGCGCCGGGCGCTGCGCGGGCTGCTCGACGCGTACCCGGGGGAGACCGTGGTGGTGGTCTCGCACGTCTCCCCGATCAAGATCCTGCTACGGGACGCGCTGGCCGCCGGGGACGCCTTCCTGCACCGGCTCTACCTCGACCCGGCCGGGGTGTCGGTGCTCGACGTCTGGGCCGACGGCGGGGTGGCCGTCCGCTCCGTCAACGACACCGCCCACCTCGGCTGACCCTCACCCTCGACCGGGGTGAGGTGGTAGCAGGGGCCCCCTGTTACCGCTTTTTGCCGAGCAGGGGACCCCTGCAACCACCCGACGCGGCGAGCGGGGCGCGTCGACCCGTGGATGGGAGTCCGATCTGCGGGGTGTGCGGTGATGTGCCGCTCGGCGCAGCCGGCACACCGCTGAGCGCAGTAGCCCGCTGTCATGAGTGACGGCGGTCACAATATCGATAACCTCCGGGCCGTCTGTGTGCACTACGACCTCCCGGAGGTGGGCCCATGGCCGCGACCGAACCGGAGCCGCCGACCCCGACGCGACGGCCGGCCACGGTACGTTCCCGGGCGAAGGACCACAGCCCGTGGAACTGGCTGCTCTTCGTCCCGATCGTGGTACCGCTGATCCCCGTGCTGTTCAACGGCGACTCGCCCCGGATCTTCGGCTTCCCGCGCTTCTACTGGCTCCAGCTGGCGTACATCCTGCTCGGCGTCGCCACCACCACGCTGGTCTACCAGATGACCAAGAAGCGGGGTGACCACTGATGTGGCGTGACCACCTCACTGAGATCATCGTCTTTACGGTGCTGTTCCTGCTGGTCAGCGCGATGGGCTTCGTCGCCGCCCGGTGGCGGGCACCGAAGGACATGGCCCACCTGGACGAGTGGGGGCTGGGCGGACGCAACTTCGGCGGCTGGATCACCTGGTTCCTGGTCGGCGGTGACCTCTACACGGCGTACACCTTCGTGGCGGTGCCGGCGCTGATTTTCGGAGCGGGCGCGGCCGGGTTCTTCGCCGTGCCGTACACCATCGTCATCTACCCGATGGTCTTCCTGGTGCTGGTCCGGCTCTGGTCGGTGTCACACCGGCACGGCTTCGTCACGCCGGCCGACTTCGTCCGCCGGCGTTTCGACTCCCCGGTGCTCGCCCTGCTCGTCGCGATCACCGGCATCGTCGCCACCATGCCGTACATCGCGTTGCAGTTGGTCGGCATCGAGGCGGTGCTCAAGACGATGGGCGTGACCGGGGAGAGCACGTTGGCCCGGCACCTGCCGATCATCGTGGCGTTCGCCATCCTCGCCGCCTACACCTACCAGTCCGGACTGCGTGCCCCCGCGCTGATCGCCTTCGTCAAGGACAGCCTGATCTACGTCGTCATCCTGGTGGCGGTGCTCTACCTGCCGTACAAGCTGGGGGGTTGGGGTGAGATCTTCGACGCCGCGGACGCCAAGTTCGCCGCTTCGGAGAACCCGAACGACGGCATCCTGCTCAACGCCAACAACCAGCTCCAGTACGTCACCCTGGCGTTCGGCTCGGCGCTGGCGCTGTTCCTGTACCCGCACAGCCTGACCGGCGTGCTGGCCAGCCGGAACCGTGACGTGATCAAGCGGAACATGTCCGCGCTGCCCGCGTACAGCCTGCTGCTCGGGCTGATCGCGCTGCTCGGCTACATGGCCATCGCGGCGCAGGTGACCCCGTTGCCCGGCGCGAAGGAGGGCACGGTCGACAGCAACACCGTCGTGCCGGTCCTGTTCGACCAGCAGTTCCCGGACTGGTTCGCCGGGGTGGCGTACGCGGCCATCGGCATCGGCGCCCTGGTGCCGGCGGCGATCATGTCGATCGCGGCGGCGAACCTGTTCACCCGCAACATCTACAAGGAGTACCTGAAGCGGGACGCCACCCCGGCCCAGGAGGCGAACGTCTCCAAGATCACCTCGCTGGTGGTGAAGGTCGGCGCGGTCGCCTGCATCGTCTTCCTCGACCCGCAGTTCTCCATCGACCTGCAACTCATCGGCGGCGTGATCATCCTCCAGACGCTGCCGGCGGTGGCGCTCGGCCTCTACACCCGCTGGTTCCACCGGGGCGCGCTGATCGCCGGCTGGGCCGCCGGCATGGGACTCGGCATGTGGATGCTCTACCAGATCCCCAACGCGGCCACCGGCCGAAAGCACTTCGGCGGCTCGGCCTTCCCACTGGCCGACTTCGGTGTCGACACCAGGATGACGATCTACGTCGGCATCGTCGCGGTGCTGGTCAACCTGGCCGTCGCGGCGATCGTCACCCTGGCGCTGCGAGCCGCCCGGGTGCCCGAGGGGGCCGACGGCACCACGCCCGACGACTACTTCGCCGACGAGGACGACCCCCGTGTCACCGCCGGCCCGAACCGGGACGCCGACAGCGCTCCGGAGCCGGTCGCCTGAGGTGGGGTGGTTGCAGGGGTCCCCTCCTCATCAAAAAGCGGTAACAGGGGACCCCTGCAACCACCCCCGGCGCAGTCCGACCCCCGGCGACACCCCGTCCGGTGCCCACTCAGCGCAGCGCGCGGTGCAGCAGGTAGCCGCCGATCACCGTGCCGAAGACCACGATCAGGGACTTCAGCACCACCGGCGGCAACCGGCGGACCAGCCGTGCGCCCACGTACCCGCCGACCAGCGTCGCCGGAGCGACCACCGCCACGGCGGCCCAGTTCAGCGGCCCGAAAGCGGCGAAGATCCCCACCGTGGTCAGCCCGACCACCGCCGATAGCAGGTTCTTCAACGCCGACACCCGGGCCAACGCCTCGTCCAGCACCAGGGCCAGCCCGGCAATCAGCATCACCCCGAGCGCGGCCCCGAAGTAACCCCCGTACACCGTGCCGAGCAGCACCATCGCCTGGAGCGTGACCACCCGGCGGCGCGCACCCAGGTCGCGCGGATGACCGACCAGCCGGCGCAGCGGATCCTGGAACGCCAGCACCGCCGTCGCCCCGAGCACCAGGAACGGTACGACCAGCTCGAACGCCCGGGCCGGCGTGTTGAGCAGCAGCAGCGCCCCGACCGTCGTACCGAGCAGGGCGGTGGGCAGCAACGCCAGCACCGTCCGTCGGGGCGGCAGGTCCCGCCAGCTCCCCGCCACGCTCGCCAGGTACCCGGGACACACCGCCACCGAGTTGCTCACGTTCGCCGCCACCGGGGGCAGCCCCACCCCGATCAACGCGGGAAAGGTGATCAGGGAACCGCCGCCGGCCACCGCGTTGACCGTGCCCGCGGCGAGACCGGCGACGAGCAGCAACGCGGCGTCGGAGAGATCCATGGCGACCCGAGGCTACCCCCAGGACACCGCCCGGACGCACACCCCACCCGCGTCGACCCGCCGAGGCGGCACGCTTGCCCGCCGCGGAAACGGGAAGAGCCGCACATGGCCCAGCCCCGACCACGGGAGACCCGTCGTGCCGCCGGTGCCATCCTGGCCTGCGCCGTTCTCGCCGCCCTGCTCCGGCTGCCCTTCGTCCGGACCGGTCTCTCCATGGACGAGGGCGGATACGCCCACGTCGCCCGGGAATGGGCGCGCGGCGTGCCGCTGTACCGCGAGGCATGGCTCGACCGGCCGCAGGGACTGCTCCTGACGTACCGGATGCTGCTCGGCCTCGACCCCGACGGCGGCGCCATCCGGATCGGCGCGGTGGCCGCCGGAGCGACGATCACCGTGCTGGTCGGCCTGACCGGCTGGCTGCTCGCCGGCCGGCGCACCGGCACGATCGCGGCGGCGCTCTACGCGGTCGTGGGTGTGGCGCCCCGGATCGAGGGCTTCACCCTCAACGGCGAACTGCTCGCCAGCGTCCCGGCCGCCCTCGCGGTCACCGCCGCGCTGCTCTGGCGGCGGTACCACACCCGGACCTGGCTGGTCGTCGCCGGCATCGCCGCCGGGGGAGCGGTCACCATGAAGCCCTCCGGGCTCGACGGCCTCACCGCCGCGCTGGCCGTCCTCGCCGTCACCACCGGACGCCACCCCCACCGGTACGCCCTCCTCCTGGCCGGAGCCGCCCTGCCGGTCGGACTCTGCGCCCTGCACGGCGCGACGGTCGGCTGGTCGCGGTACTGGCACGCGCTCGTCGGCTACCAGTTGGCCGCGCTCGGCGGCACGACCACCGGCGTCGACGACCGTGGCACCGCCCTCCTGCACAGCCTCCGCACGGCCGCGCCGGAACTCGCCGCCCTCGGAGTGGCGGCCGCCATCGGCCTCTGGTCCGTACGCCGACACCGGACGACGACCGCGACCGTGGCCGCCTGGCTCGCCGGTGGCCTGGTCGGAGTCAACCTCGGCGGCTCGTACTGGCCGCACTACTGGGTCCAACTCCTGCCCCCGCTGACCGTGCTCGCCGCCGTCACCGTCACCACCGTCGGAGCACACCGCCCCGGTGTGCGTGCCGCCGCCTTCGGGGCCGTGCTGCTGCCGCAGGTCGCCTGGCTGGCGGCGCTGGTCCCGGCCACCCCCGCGCAACGGGAACGAGCCGTCCCGTACGCCGAAGCGGCCCGACGCGACGCGCGGATCGCGGCGGTGATCCGGGCCGGGACCCGCCCCGAGGACCAGATCTTCGTGCTGGTCTCGCAGGCCGACATCTACTTCCTCGCCCGGCGGCGCACCGACTACCCGTACCTGTGGGGCAAGCCGATCGAGAAGATCCCGGACGCGCTGCCCCGGCTCCGGACGATGCTCGACGGGCCGAACCGCCCCCGGGTGGTGGTGCTCAACAACGCCCCGGCGCGGGTCGATCCCACCGGACAGGTCGAGCGGATCCTCGCCGAGCACTACCGCCCGTGGCGGGAGGTCGAGGGGGTGCCCCTGCTCCGGGCCGTACCGGACACCCCGCCCCGCTGACTCCCGTCCGGCTCGCGGTTCGCCCGTTCGCCCGGCCGGGACGCCGGTGGAACGGGCCGGCAATAGTCGCGGCCGTCGCGTCGTTAGGATGAGAGCGCGACGGACGAGTCGACCGGGCGGTCGCGTCGGCGGGCCAGGTGCCCGCCGCCGAGGAACGTCCGGACTCCACAGGGCAGGGTGGTTGTTAACGGCAACCCGGGGCGACCCGCGGGACAGTGCCACAGAAAACAGACCGCCGCGCCCACAGGGCGCGGTAAGGGTGAAACGGTGGGGTAAGAGCCCACCAGCATCCCGGGTGACCGGGATGGCTCGGTAAACCCCACCCGGAGCAAGGCCAAGAGGGCCGCCGACCGCGAGGACGGTGGCCTGCGCAGACGCTTGAGGGCGGCCCGCCCGATGTCTGCGGGTAGGCCGCAAGAGCCTGCCGGCGACGGTAGGCCGAGATGGATGGCCGCCGCCGATGCGGACCCGGTGACGGGGTACGCGTCGCGCACAGAATCCGGCGTACAGGTCGACTCGTCCGTCGCCCACCAGCTCATAGCCTTGATCAAGGCTATGAGCTGGTCTTATTTCTGGCTGTCTATGGGCGTTGTTGGTCGATGTTGGCCAGCATTTGACGGCCTGGCGACGGCCTGACGGCCTGGAGACGGCCTGATCTTGGGCGTTCCGTGGGCTGGCTGGGATTGCGGCCAACTGCCCCTGATCTTGAGCTCCGGGCGACCCAGTCGCATGTCTCCGCCTGCGTTGTTGCGCTCTATCGGCAGGTGCCCTTCGGCCCTGTCGCACGGGCGTCGTAGCCTCGGCCGGTGACCCTCGCCGATGTAACCCGTGTCAGTGTGCTTGCCGCGGTAGAAGAGTTCGACCGGCTCGGCCGAGACGCCTTCCTCAAGTCGACCGGCTTTGGCAGGTCGCGAGCCTACTACCTCGACCATCAAGGGAGCCTTTACGACTCGAAAGCGATCATCGGGTACGCACACGGCGTCAGTACTGGGACAGCTTGGGGTCCCGCTGACTTCAGCGGCGGCGACAAGACAGTTGCCCAACGACTAGAAGCACTCGGCTTCGTGGTCGCCTTCCTGCCGAATCCGGACTGGACTCGGGACGAGATCATTCTCGCGTGCGACCTCGTACTGGCCAATGGTTGGCGACAGCTCGACGCCAACGACGAACGAGTACGAACTCTGTCAGAACTACTGCAAAGCCCTGCTATCCACCGCGGTCGTCGGAATCCGGACTTCCGCAACCCAGCCGGCGTCGCTCTGAAGACCTACAACATCGTGGCCGACAGCAGCAACGGCAACCAACTAGACAAGCTGGTACGCCAGGAGTTCCAGGATCAGCCGACTGAGATGCAGGCGTTGGCTGGCCGCATCCGTGAGCTGCTTCGCGAAGAAGCCGAAGTAGAGCCGGTAAGCAATGATCCCGACCTCGACGAGATGTCGGCACGCGAGGGTGGGGTCACCTTGCGGGCTCACCTTCGCCGAGAGCGCAACCCAAAGCTCCGGCGCCAGAAGCTGGCCGACGCGAAACGCCGCGGCATGGCCATCGCTTGCGAGGTATGCGGATTCGACTTTCAACGTGTCTACGGCGACAGAGGACGCGATTACATCGAGTGCCACCACCGGACTCCACTACACGTCTCCGGCGAGACCAACACGCGTCTCAGCGACCTTGCCTTGATCTGCTCGAACTGTCACCGGATGGCTCACCGCGGCAGCCCCTGGCTGACGATTGAACAGCTGAAGGCACTGGTAACTGCGTCGTCAGCCTCTGTCGGAGCCGTCTGAACGTCAACCGCATCTGGACTCGGCTTTCGTGTCACGGTCCGGCACCCGGCGGACACCGCCACAGCAGCGCCCTTGACCTGACCCGGACCGGCGACGGCGTCGGCTCCTGGGCGACCGGCCCGACCACGGCGGCCCCCTCCCCCTTCCCAGGTGCCGGGTTTGACCTGACCTGGATTGCGGTAGCGGCTGGCGCGGGGGGTCGTCTGCTCGGGCACGGCGGGTGCCGCCCCCATGCTTGGGGCTTGCCGCTCGTGCCTTGCGGGGCATTCTCGGGGTCGCGCTCCGGCGATGGTCGGTTCTAGCTCCTGCTGCGCCGTGCGCCGGGGCGTGACCGGCCGCCAGGCCGCACGCGCGCCCCGGCGCGACACGGCGGCGGGCCGCTTGCGGCCCGCCCTTGACCAAGTAAAGAAAATCTGAACACACGCTACGCAAGATCTCCTGACCTCAGAACGACTACAGGCGGCAGCCGGGAAAGACCGACTTCACTACAGGAAGACTGTTCAGTGCATAACGGGCCAGTTTCGGGGCAACTGCCTTGTGAACGAGACGGTCGGTGGCGACGTCGTGCGCGAAGTGATGGAACGCGTCGACTACCGGCAAGAAACGCAGATCCTCGAGGTCGTCGGTATCGATCAAAGGCTTTTCTCGCGCTGCCTGCTCGAAAACACGGATGACGCCGCGCCATGATCGATATCGCGCCTCAACTAGCTCGCTGCGGGCGTTGAGCCCGAGCACGTCGATGGTCTCGCGACCTTGGGGTGTGAGTTCGATAAAAAGCCCGGTGCTGGCGAGGGTCATGTGATCGGCAGAGTCGTCGACGCTCGGGTCTAGTAGGAGCGGATGCCCCATCGGGTCGACCGGGAAACTTTCCTTCTTTGCCTGCTGATTGCAGTAGCCGCAGGCGAGGATGTGGTTTTTCCATTCGAAAGTCTGCGCCGGATCGCGGGCGATTGGCACGAAGTGGTCGACGTCCGTGCCACGGCTTTCGTAGCAGTACATGCAGAACGAAGGTCGCGCGCACATCCCCAGAAGCTGAGCTTTGAGCTGCCGACGAGTACCGGTCGCACCGCTCCAACTCGTGCGAGCCGTCTTTTGAGGGGTGGCGCTGGCGACAATCTTTGCGGTCTTGTCGGTCAGGCGCTCTGAAATGTGCGCGGGAAGCGGCCGACGCGTGATCGGGATCAAACGTCGTCCCCTAGCACGTCCCGCACCCGACTGCCGGGCGACGGCGACAGGGCCTCGGACAATTCTGTTAGCCTGGCCAGATCTTCTGGGCTTGCCTGACCACGAATGGCAAGTCGTTCCAGTCGGGTCAGTGCAGTTCGCAGCTCGTCAACACGTTCAGAATATGGAGAGTCCAATCCGAAAAGCTCCGTCAGAACGGCATCGTCGCCACTTCCGTTCACGACGCGTCGAAAGAGCTCATCTTTGGCGATGCGCGGCGGGAACTCCTCCTCAGGTCCGGGAAGCTGGATTAGGCCGCCCGGCGACGCGCTCTGGCAAATATATGGACTATGGCTTGTGACAATGAACTGAATGTAAGGGAAGTGCTTCAATAGCCAGGGCGCGATACGCTTCTGCCAGGAAACATGAAGATGTACGTCGATCTCATCGATAAGAACGACTCCCGATGTCAGGAGGACTGCCCGACCGTCTTTTGACCACTCGATCTTCCCGTCGAAGCACTCATTTATTTGGCGGACGATGTCGGTTATCAGTGCCGTAACGGTGCGGTATCCGTCGCTCATCTCATCGATCCGGACGGGCGAACCGGACTCCTTGGTGATCCATAGGCCGTCCGGATCGACCCTATCGACTAAATAGCCGTCGGGGAACAGGCCGTCGTTAAGTAGCCCGATGACGCGTTCCTCCAATTCCGCATAGCCTGCACGGCCGGACCGGGCGCGATAGTTGACCTGCTGAAGCCACTGCACGGTCTCGGCGAGTGAGGCTTCCTCTCGAAACAGGGTTATGAAGCGTGCCGCTGTCCAGTCTCCGGCCATCAGGCGTGCGACCTCGCCGCTCGTGCCGGCCAAGCGTCGGAACGGCCCGTAGCCTGCGGCGAACCAGCCGGTCGGTTTCGGAGACCAGAGAGATCGCTCGGCCATCTTGCCTCCTCGCCCGCGGCGTGTGTCGGCTTGGGGCCGTGCCCGCGCGCCCTCAGTCCGCTCCCACTTCAACGCAGCGGAGAAGACGTCTGCAGGCCGGCCCGTGCCAAGGTTGACTTCGTAGAAGTCCCGTACTATTTCCGCGTTGACTGTTGCTACTGTCTGCCCGTGACTAATCCAGTCGCGGTCGCCCTCCGTCAAACTGTTTGCCACTTCGGGACCGGCCAGTGCGGTTGCGGCGGCACGGAGAAGGGTTGTTTTGCCTGATCCGTTGCGGCCTGCGATAACGCAGAACCCCTTATAACGCTTGTAGAAGTCCTCGTCCTCGGGGCTCCGCTCAAAGCGGAGGTCGACGGCGCGAGAACCGTAAAAGCCCCGCACTCCTTGGATGCGCAGGCGATGTAAGTACACCGACAGTCCTCCACAAATCTTCGATCCGTACTTAGTCGTGAGCGCTGTTCGCTGCCAGCAGTCTACTGCGGTATCCGGGAGAGGGTCATCGGCTTGTTGCCACTCTGGACTAATCCCGGCTGAAAGTGCTGACTCGTTTTCGACCTCGTTCAACCTCGGGTGCTTTAGTGTCGCTTAACCAGGGCATCAGCAATTTCCCGCATGGTGGTCACCACCCAATCCGCCCCGGCTGCCTGGAATTTCTCGACTTTGGTTGGGCGGTTCGCGTACCCGATCACTCGTACCCTGGCTGCCCGCGCCCCGTCGATGTCCGTGCGGGAGTCGCCAATCAGTACGCACCGGGCCGGCGGCTCGCCTACCGCGTGCGTAGCTTGCCAGATTGGTTCCGGGTTGGGCTTCATCCGCTCCGGGGCGGCGTAGGCCCGGCCAACAACCGGCGAGACATGACCGGCAAGGCGGTGCGCTGCCAGGTAGGCGCTCACGGCTCCTGCCGAGTTGTTGCTGACCACCGCCACGGGGAAGCCGGCCTGCCGGGCTGCCACGATGACCTCCCGGCCGTACGGCGTCGGTTCGGCGGTCTCGACGGCCTGGCGCTCGGCCGCGCAGAGTGCGTCCTCTACGGCCCGTGTCGCGTTCTGGTCGCCGGTGGCCCCGATGCGACGTAGTACCTCAAGCGGGTCCGGTTCGCTGGCGAGATCCGGCGGGACCTCGATGCCACGCCGGTACAACACCTCGACCAGTTCCGCGGCGACCCTCGGAGCCGGATAGCCCGCGAAGATGCTGCACACCGGCCCGTCGAAGTCGAGCAGCACGGCACCGACTTCGTTGAGCAGTCGGCCAAGGTCGGCATTCATGCGTCGTACCGGTATGCGATGGTCGACCACACCGAGTCGAACCACTGGAGGGACGCTTCCACGAACTGCGTGCCGTGGGAGGCGTCGTCATCGGTCACCGCGTAGTGGAACAGCGGCACGTCCTTGCCCATCAGGTCGTAGATCGCCATCGGCTCACCCTTGATCGAGACGGTGCGCTCTACGACCGGGTAAAAGCCGTAGAAGACCTCTTCGCCGTTGATGATGTAGAGCTTGAACAGCGGGGACGCGCGGTGCATCCGTACCTCGACGGTGGTCGACCGAATCAGGCCCAGGTCGCCCAGCTCGGTGACATGGTCGATGATGCCGTCTGCTGCCCGACGGGTGATCCGCTCTGCCCGCTCGCGTACGGATGGATCGTCGGCCTGGGTCTCGGCTCGTGCGGGCAGCGCCATCGGCACGGTCATGTCGGAGATCAGGACGCGCACGGTGATCGTCTCTGGTGTGAGTCGCCCGACCCGGACCTTGTCGAGCGCCTCAGCGAGCGCGTCCCTCAGCGTCTCGCCAGAGAACCCGGCGAAGTCGATGCTGACGTGAGGTCGTTCGAATGCGGCTTCGATGTGGGGGCGAAGCTCGACGGCCCGCTGTGTCTGAGCGCGGACGAACGCGCCGCTTCCCTGCCGGGTAACGATCAGTCGTTCTGCCCGAAGCAGGTCCAGGGCTCGCTTGACGGTTTCCCGAGCGACGCCGTAGCGCGCTGCTAGGTCGGGCTGTGACGGCAGCTTGTCGCCGGGGGAGAGCCGGCGCGTGAGGATGGCAGCCCGCAGCTTGTTCGCGATCTGTTGCGACGCCTGCTTCGGGTCATCAGGGTCCAGCTCACCGAGGAAGTCAAGGTTCTCACTCACAGGACCACACTAGCCCTGACTAGCCAAGTAGGGAAACTTCTTGGCTGCGCTCTTGACCTGGCTAGCCAGGCTGGGCTACCTTCGAGGCCTTGCTTGGCTAGCCAGGTGCAACAAGCTGGCGGAACTTCGGTCAGGCGGACAACTCCGTTGGATGCGCGCTGTGCGCAATGAGACCGATCAAGATCAAAGGAGAGCGGCGAGATGCGGAACATCCCGGTGAACCTGGCTGGCTTCAAGCTTCGCGTGGTGGAGGAGCCGTCGATCAAGGCGGATCAGGACGGGAAGATGATCACGGCTTACGGGACGGATGACCCGCTGTACGTGGTGGGTGTGTTCGCCAAGCCCATGGCGACGGAGGACGGCTACCGGGGTAAGGGCGAGGAGCTGCGGATCACGCTGTCGACCAACCCTGAGGGGATCGAGGAGGGCGACGTGGTCGAGCTGATCGGGGCCACGGTGTCGCACTGGGAGCGGGACGGCCGTTCCGGTCTGACGTGGAAGGCGCAGGGCCTCAAGCCGGTCTGAGTTCGGTTTTTCGCCCCGCCCCTTTCTGGTGGGCGACCCGTTCGAGTCGGGTCGGGGCACTTTCGTTCGGAGACGTGGCCTGGCGTGGCTTCGTCCTCGGGCGTCGCGTTCGTTGAGAATTCCACAGTGGATAAAGCCTTGCCTAAAACAGGTCGAATATGCCATTCGAGTTTGAAGGGAGGTTGCTATGTCGGATTTCGAGTTGATCCTCATCGCGTTGCTGTTGCTGTCGATTTTGATCAACGTCGGGTTGATTCGCCGGGAGACGCGGCGTTGGCGTCGGGTGTGGCGTCTGACCGGTCGGGAGTAGCCGCCGGTCGGTGGCTCACTATCCGTCCCTTGGTGGATCTGCCGGGGGCGGGTGGTGGCCTACCGATGGTGGGGAAGACCGGACCGGAAGGAGCGGCATGGATTTGGTGCCGGAGTTCGTGAAGGAGTTGACCGGCAGACGGCGGTACGAGGCGCTGATGGGCAACGCGCAGGGTCTGGCGATGCTGCTGGACGGCGTGAAGAGCCTGATCGCCGCGTGTGAGCCGCCGCCGGGCACGGTGTACCAGTACGCGGCCCGGATCGAGGATTTGGAAGACGCGCACAAGCAGGCGGCGGAACACCTGAGGGCGTTCCATCTGCGGGTGAAGACGTTCGAGGCGGACCTGATCGCCAAGCCGTGGAAGGTGAGCTGATGTCGTACAAGGTTGATGACACCTACGACGGTATCGATCGGGCTATGCGCCTCCTGCGGGATTCGATGCGGGGAATGCCGGAGCGGCATCGGTACCTGCGGCAGTACGACGAATTGCGTCGGTCGGTCGCGGTGCTCCTGGTCCTCCTGGAGGAAGCTACTCCGTGGATGGACGAGACGCGGGAAGCGAAGCAGGCCACGTCTCGCGCTAAGCAGATGCTCTCGGCGGTGAGCTGACAGTAATTGCTCTACGGGAAAGGCCCGGATTGGTGATCCGATCCGGGCCTTTTCTTGCCCAAAAACAACACATGACGATTCATTCACAAATGGTGAAGGTGGGTGCGGGAAATGGGTAAGCGTGCTCAGGGGTGGGAATGGCGGGTCGCGGGTTGGTTCGCTCGGCACCCCGGTTTCGTGGCGGCTCCGACCGCTGTCACTGCCGGCCTGGTCGAGTTCGGGCCGATGACGACGGGTGGTGTGCTGGCGGGTGCGGTGGCGGCGGGTGTGGGCTGGTACCGGGGTCACCCGGACTCCTGGTCGCGGTGGGCGGCTCCGCAGCTTCGGGCGGTGCGTCGGCGGTGGCTGTCGCGGGCGTACCTCGGGCCGTGGTGGGGTCGGGTGACGGAGGCGTGCAACCTGGTGACGGTCCACCGGTCCACGGGCGTCGTCTCCGTGCCCCGGATCATCCGGGTCCGGTCGCACTCCCCGTCCACTGAGACGGTCTACGTGCGGCTCCTGCTCGGGCAGACGCCAAAGATGTGGGAGGAAGCCGCCGAAGCCCTGGCCGTGGCGCTCAAGGCTGAGCGGGTCGGCGTCGAGCGGGTCCGCCCCCAGGTCATCGCGCTCATCGTCCAGCGCTCCGAGCCGTTCACCGAACCGATCATCTCGCCTGACCTCCTCGGTGACTCCGACGCGGTGGACCTGGCGCGGGTGTACCTGGGTGAGACGGAGCACGGTACCGACTGGTGGGCGCCGCTGACCGGGCAACACTGGCTGGTCGCCGGGGCCACCGGCTCGGGTAAGAACTCCGTGACGTGGATGGCGCTGCGGGCGTGCGCTCCGCTGATCCGTGACGGCCTGGTGCGCGTGCACGTGGTCAATCCCAAGGGAACCGAACTCAACGCCCTGCGGCCGGTGTCGTACCGGTACGCCGAGACGGATGCCGACATCGTGGACGTCATCCAGGGCTTCTGGGGTGGCATGCAGGAACGCAAGCGCATCCTCGCGGAGCAGGGCCGGCGGACGTTCGCCATGTCCCGCGAGACTCCGCTTGACGTCCTGGTGCTCGATGAGCTGGGCGCGGTGACCGGCTACGGCGACCGGTCCTTGACCAAGGGTGCTCAGGCGGCGTTGCCGCTGATCCTGTCGCAGGCTCGGGCGCTGGGCGGCAGCGTGATCGGCGCGCTTCAGGAACCCACCAAGGACGTCATCCCGCAGCGTGACCTGTTCTCCCTGCGGGTGTGCCTGCGGGCGACGTCGGCCGGCCACGTCGACATGGTTCTTGGTGAGGACATGCGGCGTCGGGGCGCTCTGGCCGACGAGATCCCTAACGTGCCGGACTCGGCCGGGATCGGGTTCGTCGTCAAGCAGCGCTCCCGTACCCCGGTGCGGGTCCGGGCCGCGTACTGCGACGACTCCGACATTGCCGACCTCGTGCGGGTCGCCGGCTGGCCGGTGTCCGAGCTGGCGCACGCGGGGCAGGGGTGAACGAGATGAAGCGGGACGACAAGCAGGCTCGGCAGCCTCGGCAGGTCCGCCGGCTGAGCAAGCGTCTGGATGTGGCGCGGCAGCTTCACGACCTGGAGCAGGATGCCGCGCTGGACATCGTCGACATCGAACGGCTGCGGGTGTCCGTGACGCGGTCGCTGTGGATCTTCCTGGCGGTCGGGTCGGTGTTCACCACCACCGGCGTTCAGGACTTCCTCGCCGGTCACCTCACCCCGGCCGACCCGGTGTGGTGGGGCTGCTGGGGCGTCGAGCCCTGCCTTGTCGGCGTCCTCATCACGGTGCTCCGCTGGGAAGCGGCGATGATCGCCCGAGAGATCGAGATCGGCTCCAAAGCGGTCGACTGGCTCAAGCGGTTCCTCCTCACGTGCACGCTGGTCATGAACGTCGTGCCGGCGCTCTGGCCTCGTGAGGGTGGGATCAGCGCGGGCATGCTGGCGGCGCACATCATGGTGCCGGTCCTGGTGTTCTTCCTGGCCGAGGTCATGCCGATCGTGCAGGCGCGCTGCACCCAGGCGCGACGGGCGGTCACCCTGACCAAGCCTCAGACCAGTGAACCCGCCTCGTCGGCCCCGGCCGTCGAGCCGCCGGCCTCATCGGTGGAAGCGCCGGCTGTCGTCGCACCCCCACCGCCGGCCGTCCCGGTCGAGCCTCCGGCTGTTCCCGTGGTGCCCCCGACCGTGGCGACCCTGCCCCCGGTCGCCCCGGTGGAGACCCCGGCCCCGGCTCCGCCTCCGGCGGTCGAGCTGGACGGGCTCGGCATCCCGACGGCGATGCAGGCACAGATCCGGCAACTCGTCGCGGACTCCACCGACCCGGTGACCGCCGCCGACATCCAACGCGCCACGCGGCTGCCGCTGACCATCGCGGCACGGGTGGTCGACCGGCTCACCCCGGTCACCGCCAACGGCTACGCGCACTAACCCTCGCACCTTCTCGCTCTGTCCTGCCGTGCCCCTACACGTCCCAGGGGCACGGCAGGGCCGTATCCGGAGGGATTCCTATGTCCTCGTCCCCGTGGCCCGTGCATGACCCTGAGGCGGCGCTGACCCGGTGGATGCGCTCACCGGCCTACCGGGAGTGGCGGGCCGGCGTCGAGTCCGTCCAGGGCTGCCTACAGCCGGTCCGCCTCACTGGCAAGTGGGAGGTCCGCCACCTCGGTAGCGGTGACCTGATCGCGTCCCGGCAGGGTCGGGTGTGGGCCTCCTGCGGCACCCGCCGGGCGGCTGTCTGCCCGACCTGCGCCGACCGGTACGCCGCCGACGCCTGGCACCTGATCCACGCGGGCATGTCCGGCGGTAAGGGCGTCCCCGACACCGTGGCCCGGTCCACGCGGCTGTTCGTGACCCTCACGGCTCCGTCGTTCGGCGCGGTGCACAACCGGCCCGGCAAGCGGCCCTGCTCCTGCGGACGCTGGCACCCCGAGGGTTACCGGCTCCTCGGTAGCCCGATCGCCCCGGACTCGTACGACTACACCGGCGCGGTGCTGTGGCAGGCGCACAGCGGCGGCTTGTGGCACCGGTTCACCATCGCCCTACGCCGCGCCGTCGCCGCTGCCGGTGGCCTGACCGTCCGGGAGTCCGGGGCGTTCCTGCGGATCTCCTACGCCAAGGTCGCTGAGTATCAGGGGCGCGGCCTAGTCCACTTCCACGCGGTCATCCGCGCGGACGGCCCGACCGGTCCGGACTCCTCGCCCCCGGTGTGGCTGACTCCTGACGTCCTGGCCGATGCGGTGCGCTCCGCGGCTTCGTCCGTCGAGCTGGACACTGTCCGCCCCGATGGAGTTCCGCTGCCGCTGCGGTGGGGCACGCAGGTCGACGTCAAGGACATCACCGCCACCGACATCGACATCCCGGACGGGACCGACGACGGGGACCAGGTCGTCAACGACACCCGGCTTGCCGGCTACATCGCGAAGTACGCCACCAAGGGCACCGGCGCGACGGAGACCGGAGACCGGCGCATCCGCTCGCAAGCGCACATCGACCGGCTGACCATCTCCAACCACCACCGGGCCATGATCCAGACCGCGTGGGACCTCGGCGGCCTCGACCAGTACGCCGACCTCAAGCTTCGCCACTGGGCGCACATGCTCGGCTTCCGGGGCCACTTCCTCACCAAGTCGCGCATCTACAGCACGACCTTCAAGAACCTTCGCGCCGAACGTCGCGCGCATCAGCTACAGACCGCGCTCACGGAAGCCGGCCTGCCTGAGGACACGGACGTCCTGGTCGTCAACGACTGGCAGATCCTCGGCATCGGCTACGACACCCGCGAGCAAATCGAACTCGCCACCGCCATCGGAGACCGCATCCGAGCCGCGCGGAGGAATCGCACATCAGAAAGGGGAGGGGATTCCAATGACTGAAGTTTGGTCGGTGGAGGACGTAGCTCGGTTCCTGCGCGTCCCGGTGGCGACCGTCTACCGCTGGCGGAAGGTCAATTACGGCCCGCCGGCTGCTCGCGTGGGGAAGTACCTGCGGTACGACGCGACCGACGTGCGGGCCTGGTTCAAGGCACAGGCGGCGGCATAGATGGCGCACATCGAAGATCGCTGGTACAAGACCATCCGGCACCCCACCGGGCGGACCGAGCGGGTCAAGTCGGAGCTGTTCGGTACGGGCAACCGCTACCGGGTCCGGTACATCGCACCGGACGGGCGGGAGCGCAGCAAGTCGTTCCCTGACCGGGCCAAGCGGGACGCTGAGGCGTTCCTCGTCTCGACGGAGACGGACAAGCTCCGGGGCTCCTACGTCGACCCGGTTGCCGGGCGGATGACCTTCATGGAGTACGCCGAGACCTGGCTCCGTACGCGCTCGTTCGACGAGTCGACCCGGGAGAGCACGGAATTCCGGGTACGGAAACACCTGCTGCCGTTCTTCGGCTCTCGGCAACTGGCGTCGATCAAGCCGGGTCACATCCGGGAGTGGGATGCCGCGATGGTCGGCAAGCTGGCTCCGGCGACCCGGGCCGTCGTCTTCGCGCACCTGCGGACCATCCTCGGCGCGGCGGTCGACGACGAACGGATCGCAAAGAATCCGTGTTCGGCAAAGTCGGTCAAGCCGCCGCGACCGGTTCAGCGTCGGGTGGTGCCGTGGCGGTACGAACAGGTTTCGGCAATCCGCGGTGGCCTCGCCCAGCGGTACCGGCCGATGGTCGACCTCGGCGCGGGGTGCGGGCTGCGACAGGGGGAGATCCTAGGGCTCGGCGTCGACGACATCGACTTCGACGGCGGCTGGGTGCACGTCTCGCGTCAGGTCAAGCTCGTCCGGTCCCGGCTGGTGTTCGGGCTGCCCAAGAACGATCGTGACCGCCGGGTGCCGCTGCCTGACTCCGTCGCCCTGGTCCTGCGGCAGCACGTCGACGACTTCGCCCCGGTGAAGCTCACCCTGCCGTGGGAGAACCCGGCCAGCGACGAACGGGTCACCGTGCCACTGCTGTTCACCACCACCCGGCGCGGCGCGATCAACCGGCGCACCTTCGACGACAAGAGCTGGCGACCGGCTGTCGTGGCGGCTGGCATCACGCCGACCCGGGCCACCGGGATGCACGCGCTGCGCCACTTCTACGCCTCGTCGCTGCTCGACGCGGGGGAGAGCATCAAGGCCCTTGCGTCGTACCTCGGCCACGCCGATCCCGGCTTCACGCTCCGGGTCTACACGCACCTGATGCCGGCCAGCGAGGAACGCACCCGGAACGCGATCGACGACCTCTTCGCGTCGGGGGAGAAGCCCTGACGGCCTGGCGACGGCCTACAGCGGTTGTCGCCAGGCTCCGCCCCAGGTCAGAGGGCGCTTCACCGTCATAATCCGGCGTACAGGTCGACTCGTCCGTCGCCCAACCAGTTCAGAGCCTCGATCGAGGCTCTGAACTGGTTCTATGTCCGGGTGTCGACGGTCGTTCATGGTCAACTTTGGCCAGCGTCTGACGCCCTGGAGACGCCCTGATCTTGCGGTATCCGCGATCGCTAGGCGACGACCTGGTAGCGGGCGAGCATCGACATGATGGTCTCGATGCGGGCTGCCAGTAGTCGGTCGGGCGGATGATGCACTCGAACCGTTGTGACGATGGAGTCGGGATCGTTAGCCATCTCTAGACGGAGCGTCATGGTCCCGATGAGTGGGTAGCTGTACCACCCTTGCGAGTCGGCCCGTCCGTCCTTTCACGTTGCAGAGCGACGCTGAGGATTACCAGGGGTCACCCCGGCAAGGCGGGGATCCCGAACCGCCGTGACGCGCGGGGGCCATCAACCGATGCCGTCGACCGCCGCCCTGAGTGCATTGATCGACGGCTCCCAGCTGAAGTTCAGGACGGGGATGCCGGAAGCGGCGGCATTGCTGTCGCCACCGAGGACCACTGCCCGCGGCTTACCGGTGCCCTGGGGGACAACGAGGTACCAGTTGCCCCTGACATTCGCGACGAACACGTCATCTACCTCCTGGTCGGGCGGGTTCGGGTTGGTGGCGTCCCCGACGTGGTTCTCGAAGTCCACCGTCGCGCTGAAATTCGTCGGACTGCCGGTGTTCAGCCAGAGGCTCGTGTGCACATGCGGTCCGACGCCGTAGTCGCTGCCGTGCGCCGAGGCGCCGGAGTAGGCGATCGTCTGGCCCCGCGACACGCGTTGACCGGTTGAGACGGCGATCCTCGACAGGTGCAGGTGCCGGGTATAATTGCCGTCGTCGTGGGCCATCCCCACGACGCGTCCGGTGGCGGTGGAGGTGTCGGTCTTCACGTACCGGATCGTGCCGTGCGCCGCGGCCATCACCGGGGTGCCGGTTCCGACCGCATAGTCGGTGCCCGGCTCACCCGAGGGCGGTGTCCGGTTCCGGTGGTCCTGCCAGGAGCTCGAGATCCGGACGTTTCCGCACGGTCTGAGATAGCTGCCGGCAGCCTGGGCGGCGTCGGGCAGCAGCGCAAAGGCGGTCGACACCCCGGATGCCGCCAGCACGGCGCTTGTGATGAACCCCCGTCTCGAGAGCCCTCGCAGATAGGCGATGCCACCGAGATCCTCGGGCCGCAGATCGGGGTGGCTGACGGTCCGAGGAGGGTCAGGGCGAGGCTCCCCGCTGAGGATCATCAATGCAACTTAAGGCTGCGTCCGTTGGAGGGCAAGGCTTTCGCTGCGATCGCTTCTGGAAGTCGCACGAGTTCTCTGCGTGAAGTAGCCAGGCCGAGTCCACCGGGCGGTCGCGTCGGCGGGCCGGGCGCCCGTCTAGCAGTAAGGCTCCGCCGGGTTCACTCGTGGTCGGGGATGCCAGCCACCCGGTGAGACGCGGCGTGCATGACCTCGGTCACCAGCCGTCGTACATGCCCGCCCCGCGCCGTGTAGAGGGCTCGGCGGCCTTCCCGACGCATCGCCACCAGTCCCGCCAACCGCAGCTTGGCAAGGTGTTGCGACACCGCCGGCCGCGCCACCCCCAGCGCGGTGACCAACGCCGTCACGTCGTGCTCGCCGTCGACGAGCAACCGCATCAACCGTAGTCGGGTGCCGTCGGCCAGCATCCGCAACATCTCCGTCGCTGCCTCCACATGGCTGTCGGGAGGGAGGCGTCGTTGCAGGTCAGAGGCAGTTGCAGCATTGTCGCGTGCGTACATGAGCACATATTATGCCGCTGTCAAGGGGTACCTGCCCGCCAACCGCCGAAGGTGTTGGGAGACGCGGTGGACAACCACAACCACGGTCACGACGGCCATGGCCACAACCACGCCCATGGCCACGGTCACGACCACGGGCATGGCCACTCGGGTCGGCTCGCTGCATGGTGGCACCGGTTGACGCACGCGGTCGTTCCGCACTCGCATGACTCCCGGGCGAAGATCGACCCCGCGTTGGAGTCCTCCCGCGAGGGTCTACGTGCGCTGTGGATCTCGCTGGTCGGTCTCGGCGTCACGGCCGTGGCCCAAGCGGTCATCGTGGTGCTGTCCGGCTCGGTCGCCCTGCTCGGCGACACCCTGCACAACGTCGCCGACGCGCTGACCGCCGTGCCGCTGGGCATCGCCTTCCTGCTCGGCCGGCGGGCCGCCACCCGCGCCTACACCTACGGGTACGGACGCGCCGAGGACATCGCCGGCATCGTCATCGTCGCGGTCATCGCCGCCTCCGCCGTCGCCGCAGCCTGGACCGCAGTCGCTCGTCTGTTCCACCCGGCCGAGGTCACCCATCTACCGTGGGTCGCTGCTGCCGGCCTCGTCGGCTTCGTCGGCAACGAACTCGTCGCCCGCTACCGCATCCGGGTCGGCCGCCGTATCGGCTCTGCCGCCCTGGTTGCCGACGGCCTGCACGCCCGTACCGACGGCTACACCTCCCTTGCGGTGCTCCTCGCCGCTGGTGGGGCCGCGCTCGGCTGGCGGTGGGCCGATCCTGTGATCGGCCTGGTCATCGCGGTCGCCATCGCCTTCGTCCTCAAGGATGCCGCCCGCGAGGTGTACCGGCGGCTCATGGACGCCGTCGACCCCGCCGTGGTCGACCAGGCCGAGACGACTCTCCGGGCCGTGGACGGGGTGCGTGACGTGGCCGCGATCCGCCTGCGCTGGATCGGCCACCGGCTGCACGCCGAAGCAGAACTGGTCGTCGACGCCGATCTCAGCCTTATCGCCGCACACGAGATCGCCGCCGACGCGGAACATCAACTCACTCATGCCGTACCCAGGTTGACCGGTGCCACCGTCCACACCGACCCGGACAGTCACCCCGGCGGCCACCACCACACCGACCTGTCACACCAACGCCGCCAACGCACCCGCTGATCGAAGGGTCGGCCTACCTGGGGTGCGGGCGACGGCCGGCGCGGTGGATTTGCCAACGGTCAACGTTCTCGGGTGGTGCCAGCGATCAATCGACCACATCGGCATGGCCCGTCGGTTGCCTCTCCGGTCCTGCCGGTGTGGCCCCTGACGTCCGCTCGGTGGCAGACGAAACGTGTTCACCGAGGCTGGAGCAGCCCACGTTCGGCCATGAAGGCTCGCAACGTCTCGGCGTCCTCGGCGGACATCAGGCCACGTGGGATCACGGTCGCCGGCACCCCGCGGACGTACACGATCCAGAACTCGGGGGTGTCCCGCACCTGGTCGACCCCGTCCCAGGCGATACCGCCGGACTCCGAGCCGCTGCGCATCATGATGTTGTCGTCGGTGATGTCGTAGGAGCCCTCGACCGCGTAGCGACCGGAGCGCCGCCGGGCCCGCCACCGTGCCCACGGTGCGTAGAGCATCGCCAGCACGCCACCCACGAGCATCGGTATCCACAGCGGTGCGAGCTGCTCGCCCCACCCGAATCCCCGCGAGGCGGCGAGCCCGACTGCCCCGACCGCCGCCAGCACCGCGCCGACCTGGCCGTATCTGCGCAGTCGGAACCTGCTGAGCGCGGCGGCCACGCGGCCCGGATAGTCAGGATCGGCCGGGACGTCGAAACGGATGCGCACGCCAGCACGATAGTGCCCATGCCCGCTCCGGGCAGCGACCGACTCCCGCCCGAACCGGGAGCGCACCTAAAGCGGGCACCTGCGACGCCTAGAAAGGGGCGTGGCCAACGAGGTGACCGTTCCCCTGCTGCCGTCCCAAACGCTTCCTTGATCTTGAGGCGGTTGTGGAGGGGGTCCAGGCGGCGGGGGTGAGCGAATCTCAGTCCGCCGGGCCGATGGACTTTCCGGCGGCCCAGAGGGATTCGAAGTGCTCGACGTACCTGTCGAATGCGCCCCCGTCCTGCCCTCGTCGCAGGTGCAGCGTCACGGAGTCCTGTCCGAGTCCCGCGCCGATGTGGGTGGCGACGATCGCCTCGTCGTCGAAGACCCATACGGACATGGCGATGTGCCGGTCGGAGAGGCGTACAGGAATCGCCGCGTTCGCTTTGTTGATCTCTGCCCGGGTCATCGCGATGCGGGTGGCCAGGGTGAGCGGAGTCGACTCGATTCGTTCGCGTTCGGCGGTGACCGGGCTGTCCGGGTCGCCGAGCAGGAACCGCACGTCCGCCCCGGCGTTGACCTTGGCGGCGAGGGTTGCCGCCGCGTCGGGCACCTCCAACCAGAGGAAGTAGCTGGTGTACCCGCCGAACCACAGTCGGGAGCCGCCGCGTTCGATCGCCTCCCGGAATACCGATCGGGGAAGGTCGGCCCGGCGAGGGTAGATGCCGACCAGCTCACGATCGGTCCCGACCTTCACCGCGCGTCGTACGATCTCAGGCCACAACACCCCCACATCGTGACCCAACACCTCGGCCGCCCGCACCCTGGACCGGGGATGCGGAACCCGGCCCCGGCTGACCCATCTCTCCACGGTCTTCACGTCGACCTGGCAGCGTTCTGCCAGGTCAGCCACGGTGAGCCCGGATCCCATGATCGTCTGTCTGAGTACGTCGTTACGCGCCATGACCACCAGGGACCTTTCCTGGACGTCCTCGCAAGGTCTCATCTGGACGGTGCAACGGTCCGTGACGCGCTGGCAGCGTTTCGCACATGCCGAACCCGTCCCCGCCTGTCTGCGGTGTGGATCTAGGGCAAATCGTCGTTCGTGGAGATCCGCCAACAACGATTTTCCCTAGATCGACGTGACGGGGGCGCGGGCGGGGCGGGTTTGACCACCCTCGGAGGGGCGGACGGTCGTGGGTCGGGGTGCGGCAACACTCCCGCCCTCGACCTCGCCGGAAAGGTGAGCGTGTTCGTGGTGCTCGGGGTCTCGTTGATCGTGCTCGGTGGGTCGGCGTTGAGCTTCGTGCTCGGGCTCGGCGTTCAGGTGCGGTCCGCGTGGTGTTCGCGGTGTGGACGGTCCACCGCCGGGCTGCACCGGGCGGGGCGGCGATGAGCGGGTCAGTCGGCTTCGGGCTCGTCGGCGGGTGGCGTCCACGGGTCGACGGGGACTTCGTACACCAGGCGGTATCGGTCGCCGGGGAAGACGATGTCGGCGGTCTCGACAGCGGTCCGCCCGGCATGGTAGGTGCGTTCGACGGCGATCACCCACCGGCCGCCGCGCCGGTCGAGGGCGAGGGCGTCGACCTCCTCGGGCAGCGCCGGGCGGGTGGTGACCTCCTCGGTGAACCGGTCGATGGCCACGCCGATGAAGTCCATCCGGGCGACGACACCGACGACCGGCCCTCGCTCGGGAAACTCCACCCGCGTGCCGCCCGTGACGGCCAACGGCTCGTACGAGTCGGCGAGCTGGATCGGTGTGTCGTCGGCCAGGTACCGGTAGTGGGTGTGCATCACCGGGTCGCCGGGTTGGATGCCCAGCCGGGCGGCCACCTGCGGCGGGGCGGGGATCTTCCGGCTGTCCGCCTCCCAGCTCGGGCGCTTGCCGGCGGCTTGGCTGTCCCGCGCGAACGGCGACGTGCTCCCGACCCGGTTACGCAGGTCCCGGGAGTGGGCCCGCCGCACCAGCCGGGTCCGGTCGCGTACGTAGTTTCCGGAGCCGCGTCGGCCCTCAATGAGCCCTTCGCTGCGCAGCAGGGTGAGTGCGTTCTTGATGACCGTGGTGGAGAAGCCCCATCGCTGTTGGAGTTCCCGCTCGGTGGGGAGCTTGTCGCCGGGGGCGAGTTCACCGTCGAGGATCCGCGAGCGCAGATCGTCCACGACGCGCTGGTAGCTGGGCGGTTCCTTGTCGGTCATCGGTGGCCCCTCCGAGTCGACGCGGTCACTGGTCCCAAGTCGACCATGGCCCACCCGACACGGCAAACAACGTCCTTCTCCATCATCCGCAAGTTAGTGCACCCGATCTTGTTCTGAAGATATGTGAGTGCGCTAACTTGCCGCCTGTTGAGGCGTTCAGCCGTCGTTCCGCTACCCGTACCGATGTGGGGTGGCCTGGTCGGAAGGTGGGTGTGTCCGTGGTTGCCGAGGTGATCGTGTCGGCCGTTTTCGGCGGGCTGGTGCCCGGGTTCCTGCTCGGGCTGCTCGCGTTCCGGGTGAAGTCCCGGTGGTGTCCGCGCTGCGGGCAGTCCACTGAGAGCCTGCACCGGGGGGTGCGCCGGTGAGCGTGCCGCCGCCGTGCGACAACCGTCGTGAGTTGCCCATCGGCCGGCGGATCGCCCAGCTCCGCACCCGCCGGGGCATGAACCAGCAGGTCTTCGCCGACCGCACGGCCGGTCGAAGAGCTGGGTCGACAAGGTCGAACGCGGCGTCCGCCGCCTCGACCGCCTCCCGATGATCGAGGCCGTGGCCGCCGCGCTCGGCGTCACCCCAGCGGTGCTGCTCGGCCGTAACACCCGCCGCGCCCCGGCTGCCGGTGGCACTACCGCCGCCGTCGAAGCCGTCCGGGAAGCTCTCGCGGATCATGACACCCCCGCCGGCCGGGACCGGCCGTCGACCGTCACCGAGCTTGACCGGCAGCTCCGGTACGCCGAGACCGCCTACCGGCATGCCCACCACCGGCAGGTGTTGCGCGTCCTGCCGGGCCTGCTCACCGCCACCCGCCACGCCCACCACACCGCACCAGCGCTCACCGACCCCCTGGTGCGCGTGCACCGGCTCACCGCCCAGACCCTGGTCAAGCTCGGCGATCCCCACCTCGCCTGGTTGGCCGCCGACCGGGCCATGACCACGGCCGTCGGCGATGCCCGCCTCACCGCCTGCGCAGCCGTCGCCCTCACCCAGGCGTTACGGGCGCTCGACCGGGGACGGCTCGCGCTGACCGTGGCCACCACCGCCGTACGCCGGTTCGCTCCGCGCCCGCACTGGGACACGCCGCCCGACCATCTCCCGGCCGACGGCCTGGCCCTGGCCGGGACGCTGCTTGCCGAAGCGGCCATCGCCGCCGCCACCTGCGGCGACGCCACCACCGCCCAGGAGTGTGCCGACCAGGCGCTCCGCCTGGCCACCAGCCACCACGCCCGGGGCCTCCACGACGACGACGGCTTCGCGCCCGTCCTGGTCGAGTTGGCCCGCGCCCTGGTCGCCGCCCGCCTCGGCGACCATGGCACCGCCCTCGCCCTCCACCACCACGCCACCCGCGACACGGCCTGGCAGCGGCTGCCCGCCGAACACCGCGCCGCCCACCTGATCGACATGGCCCGCGCCCACCTCGACACCGGCGACCATCACGCCGCCGGCCGGGCCCTGCTCACCGCCGACCAGATCGCCCCCGCCGAGGTGCGCCTCCGCCCCGCCGCCCACACCCTGCTCACCACGCTTGTCCGCGCCGGCCGTACGCCCGCCGACCTGACTCGCCTCGCCGCCACCATCGGCCTCACCCGCCAGCCCCGGTAGCCACGCACCCGCCGGGAAGTCGCCGTGCCACGTGAGTGAAGAGGGCCGCCACCCGGTAACGAGGGGCGCTGGCCTGCTGGTGGGCGCGGCAGGGGTGCTCTTGACAGCCAGGGTTTGCCGGTGCCATGGTTAGCTACATGAGTAATGAACCGATGAGGCGAGATGGACGATGATCGGCCGATCTTCGTCCAGATTGCGGAGCTGATCGAGAACTCGATCGTCGACGGGACGCTCGCCGAGGAGACCCAGGTGCCGTCCACGAACGAGCTGGCGGCGTTCCACCGGATCAATCCGGCGACCGCCGCCAAGGGGATCAACCGTCTGGTGGACGACGGGCTTCTCTACAAACGCAGGGGGATCGGGATGTTCGTGGCAACGGGGGCCCGCGAAACGCTCCGGGAACGTCGGCGGCTCGACTTCGCCCACCAGTACGTGCGCCCTCTCGTCGAGGAGGCCCGCAAGTTGGGCATCGGCACCGAAGAGCTGAAGAAACTCATCGAGACCTGGGAGGAACAGCGATGAGCGTCGTGGCGGCAGCCGGCCTCACCAAGCGGTTCGGTGACGTGACCGCTCTCGACGACGTCACCTTCACCCTGGAGGAGAACACGATCTACGGCCTTCTCGGCCGCAACGGCGCCGGCAAGACGACGCTGATGCAGCTGATCACCGGCCAGACCGGTGTCACCTCCGGTGACCTGACGCTCTTCGGTGAGCGCCCGTACGAGAACGAGCAGGTGCTCAAGCGGGTGGTCTTCGTCAAGGAGAGCCAGAAGTACCCGACCGTCTACAAGGTCCGGCACGTGCTGAGCCTGGCGGGCCGGCTCTTCCCCAACTGGGACGACGACTTCGCCCGGTCCCTGGTGGACGACTTCGACCTGCCCCGCGACCGGGACGTGCGCAGGCTGTCGCGCGGCATGACGTCCGCGCTGGGCGTGACGATCGGCCTGGCCGCGCGGGCACCGCTGACCTTCTTCGACGAGCCGTACCTCGGCCTCGACGCGGTCGCCCGGCAGCTCTTCTACGACCGGCTGCTGGCCGACTACGCCGAACACCCGCGCACGGTAGTGCTCTCCACGCACCTCATCGACGAGGTGGCCGACCTGATCGAGCACGTCCTGCTGCTCGACCGGGGCCGGCTGCTGCTCGACGCGCCCAGCGACGAGCTGCGCGGCGAGGTGGTGGACGCGACCGGGCCCGCCGAGGTGGTCGACGGCTTCGCGACCGGACACCAGGTGCTGCACCGCAGCCAGCTCGGCGGCACCGTACGGGCGACGTTGCGTGGCCCGTTCGACGACGCCGAACGGCTGCGCGCCAAGCAGCTCGGCCTCGACCTGGAACCGGCGTCGCTCCAGCAGGCGGTCGTCCGCCTGACGACGGAAAGGGAACTGGTCCGATGACACGCATCCTCGACGTCGCACGGCTGCACACCGTGGCCTGGGTCAGCCAGATGGCGTGGCCCTGGGGCATCATGGCCAGCTCGCTGGCGATCAACATCCTGCTCTTCGCGTCGATCGACGAGGCGGCGCCGGGCAAGACCAGCACCGGTGGCCTGTCCAGCATCTACGTCGTCGCCGCGATCGGTGCGGCCGTCTCGATCAGCCAGATGTTCCCGTTCGCGCTCGGCATGAGCGTCACCCGGCGCACCTTCTACCTCGCCACCACGCTGGTCACCGTCGTGCAGGCGGTCGTCTACGGCGCCCTGCTCTACCTGCTCAACCTGGTCGAGGGCGCCACCAACGGATTCGGGATCCAGCTGCACTTCTTCCGGGTGCCGTACGTCGACGTCGCCAACGGGCTGTTGCAGGTCGCCGTCTACGCGGCGCCGTTCCTGTTCCTGAACTTCCTCGCCATCTTCACCGCCGTCTGGTTCGTCCGGTTCGGCACCAACGGCCTGTTCACCGTGATCGTGGCCGCGATCCTGGTGTTCGGCCTGCTCGCCGTGCTGGTCACCTGGCAGGGCTGGTGGGGTGACATCTGGCACTGGCTGAGCAGCCAGCACCAGGCCAGCCTGTTGGTGGGATGGCCCGTCCTGGTGGCCGCGGTGGCCGCCCTGGGGGGAATGGCGGGCATCCGCAGGGCCAACGCCTGACGGTGGCCCACCCGGCGACCGCCGGTCCGCCTGGAGCGGGCCGGCGGTCGCCGGCGGACCGGGACCGGCCAGGGGCGGACGCGGCGTCCGGTGGGTGGCCCACCGAGCGGACGTGCACGGACTACCCGTCGACGAGTTGCTCCCGGAGAATGTCGGCGTGCCCACAGTGCTGGGCGAGTTCACGCAGCACGTGGAGGTACACCCAGCGCAGCGGAAGCGGGCCCCGCCGGTGCCCGTGCAGGATGTCGTCCAGACCCAGGGACGACGTCGCGTGGCGTGACGCGTCGCAGGCTACGCGGTGCGCGTGCTGGACGGTGGCGATCGTGTCGTCGTCGTCGAGGACGAACGACTCCTCCGACCGCTCGGGAATGCCGATCTCCGCGCGCGTCCGGCCCGTGACGGCTTCGTCGAACCAGACCTTCTCGACGAAGGTCGCGTGCTTCACCAGACCCAGCAGCGTGGTCCGGGAGGCCACCAACGACCGGCGTGCCTGCTCCTCGGTCAGCCCGTCCAGACAGCTGTTGAGCGCGTTGCGGTGCTCGTCGAGGAACGTCTCGAACTGGGCGCGGGCCGGTTGTGCGACGACGTGGTCGGCGAAGGTCGGCGGGTAGGAAGGCATGGCCGAAGCATCCCAGAGCGCCGCCCGGGGACAAGCGAAGGTCGTGTCCGGGATGCTTGCCGCCGGTTACCGGGGGTGCCAGGATCGTCCGGTGACTCCGCTCAAACTGATCGAGACGACCCCCGGAAAGTACTCGCTGCTGCTGAACGCGGGCACCACCCCGGTCGACGGGCTGGTCGAGGAACTCGGCCACGAGCCGAACGGGTACTTCTGGGAGGGCGTCGCGCGACTGCTCGTCAGCACCGAGGCCCCGGCGCTCGACGGCCGGTTCTCCTACGACCCGGAGGGCGGGATGTTCTGCGCCTACGGTGCCGACCGGAGCGCGCTGGAGGAACTCGCCGTCCGGATGGCCGCCGTCGCCACCGACGGCGAGCTAATGCGGCAGGTGGTCGCGGCGGCCGAGGCGAACGGGTTCGAGTTCGACGACTGAACCCGACGCCTCCGGCCACGTGCGACGCCCCCGTACGCCGGAACCGCACCCGCGGGGCACGCCGGTGTCGGCGGCTCAGGCCGACCCGGGCCCGACGGTGGCCGCCGGTCGCTGGCCGTCCGGGGCCGTCAGCGTCGACTCGATCCGTACGAACCGGCCGCCGTCGCGGGCGGAGTCGGCGATGGCGGTGAGGACTTCGAGGACGTGGAAGCCGCGGGCCGCCGTCGCCTGCGCGGGGCGACCGGTCAGGATGGACCGGGCCAGGTCGACCAGGCCCATCCCCATGAAACCGTCGGACGCGGTGGGCTCCGGCAGCACCTCGGTGAACTCGGCGTCGCCGGTCGTCCGGACGAGCACCGGGCCGCCCCACGAGTTCGCCTGCGCGGCGACGATCGTGCCCTCGGTCCCGTGGATCTCCAGGTGCGGGGTGCGGGTGGCGGTGACGTCGAAGCTCGTCACCAGCAGGCCCAACGCCCCGTCGGCGAACTCCAGGACGCTGTTGACGTGGGTCAGGGTCTCCACCCCGAACGTCGTTCCCGCGCGGGGCCCGGTGAGCACCACCCGCTCGGGTCGCGCCGTGGCCCCGAGGGCGCCCACCCGGGCGACCGGCCCCATCAGCGCGGTCAGGACCGTCAGGTAGTACGGCCCGATGTCGAACAGCGGGCCGGCGCCCGCCTGGTAGAGGAACTCCGGTTCCGGGTGGAAACGTTCCGGTCCGGCGTTCATCATGGCGGCGTTCACCGAGACCGGGGTGCCGATCCGCCCCTCGGTGACCAGCGCCGCGCAGGCCCGCGCGCCGGCACCCAGGAAGGTGTCCGGTGCGGTGCCCACCCGCAGCGACCGGGCGTCGGCGGTCTCGACGATGCGGCGGGCGTCGGCCATCGACGTCGCCAGGGGCTTCTCCGTGTACACGTGCTTACCGCCGGCCAGGGCCCGCAGGGTCGTCTCGGCGTGCGCCCGGGGTGGGGTCAGGTTGAGCACGAGGTCGACCCCCGGGTGCGCCAGCAGGTCGTCGACCGACGGTACCTCCGGCACCCCGTGGGCGGCGGCGAGCGCCCGCGCCCGCGCCGGCTCGGCGTCGGCGCAGGCGACGACGGTGACCTCCGGCTGCCCGGCCAGGTTGGCCAGGTAGCGGGAACTCACGTTGCCGCAGCCCAGCACCCCCACCCGGACCGTCGCGTGGTCGTGGCCCATCTCAGTCGAGCCTGATCTCGCGGCCGGTCCGGGCCGACTCGTAGACACCGGAGAGCATCCGCATGACCTCCGCGCCGTGCCAGACCGGCGCCACCTCCTCGGCCTCGCCGAGGCAGAGCGCGACGAAGTGGGCGATCTCGGTGGCGAACCCCTCGGCGAAGTCGAAGGACAGGTGGTCGATCTGCGGGTCCACGTTCAGCACGGTGTCGGCCCGTTCGGTGGCGATCCGCAGCTTCGGTTCGAGTTCCGCCCCGCCCCGGTCCCCGAAGACCGCCACCTCCAGCCGGTCCTCCAGGGCGTGCAGGGAGTAGCTGGTCTCCAGGGTCAGGGACGCCCCGTTGTCGAAGCGGATGAGCGCCGCGGCGAAGTCCTCGACGTCGCTGCGGGACGGGTCGTAGTCGGCCACCTTGTAGCGGGACAGCGAGGTCACGTTCGCCCGGTTCCCGAGCGGCGAGTGGGTGACCGCGCTGACCGTCACGGCCTTCGGGGTGCCCATGAAGTACCAGCACAGGTCGAGGACGTGCACGCCGATGTCGATCAGCGGCCCGCCGCCGGAGCGCTGGCTGTCGGCGAACCAGCCGCCCGGGTTGCCGAGGCGTCGGATGTTCGTGGCCCGCGCGTGGTAGACGTGGCCGAGCATGCCGTCGTCCACGAACGACTTCAGCACCCGGGCGTTGGCCCCGAAGCGCCGGACGAAGCCGACCTCGAGGTGCCGGTCGTTGCGTTCGACCGCCGCCACCAGGGCCTCGGCCTCGGCGACCGTACGGCTCAGCGGCTTCTCCACCAGCACGTGCTTGCCGGCGTCCAGCGCGGCCGTGGCGATCTCGGCGTGACTGTCGTTCCAGGTGCAGATGCTCACCGCGTCGATCTCGGGATCGGCCAGCAGGCTGTCCAGGGTCGGGTGGACCCGGGACACGCCGAAGGTCGCCGCCTTCTGCGCGCCGCGTTCCGCGTTGAGGTCGTACACGCCGACGAGCCGGACCCGGGGGTTCGCGGCGTACGCGGCCAGGTGCATGTCGGCGATGCTGCCGACCCCGATCACCCCCACCCCGAGCCGGCTCACTTGGCGGCCCCGGTCCCGGCGTGCGCTCCTGCCTGCGCGTCGGCCTGCGCCTCGGCGAAGAGGCGCCTGGCGTTGGCCAGACCGATCGGGTTGGCCGTCAGGCACTCCTCGATGCCCTCGAACTCGATGGAGATGAACCCGTCGTAGCCCGCCGCGACGATGCCCTGCACGATCCGCCGCATGTCCAGGTCGCCGTAGCCGACGATGGAGCCGAGCAGGTACATGCCGCCGGGCGTGTGGTGCCAGCCCTCGCCGGGGTACTGCTTACGGACGTAGAAGTCCTTCAGGTGGACGATGCTCGCGTACCGGGCGTTCTCGGCGACGGACACCACCGGGTTGTCGTCCACCGACATGAAGTTGCCGACGTCGAGCGTGGTCTTGAAGTTCGGTTCGTCGACCAGGTGGATGAGCCGGCGGACCCGCTCGCCGCCGTTCATCAGCAGCCCGTGGTTCTCCACGCTGGTGGTGATGCCGTACTGGGCGGCGTGGCGGGCGATCTCCTGGCACGCCTCCACCATCCGGGGCATGAGCGCCTCGAACTCGGCGATGTCCTTCGCCCGGTGCGCCCACCGGGCGACGTCGTGGCGGAACAGGCCGATGCCCAGCTCCGCGGCGACCTCCAGGTGCCGCTTGACCCGCGCCATGTGCCGTGGCGCGTCCTCGCCGAGCAGGTCGGCCGGGACGACGAGGTTGGAGAGGGTGACCCCCTGGTCGGCCGCGCGGGTCTTCACCTCCCGCACGAACGCCGGGTCCTGGTCGAGGGTGGAGGTGTCGTTGGAGATGTCCGGGGACAACGACACCGTGGCGATCTCCATGTGGGTGGCGTCGCTGGCGCCGATCCAGTCGATGACGTCGAACAGGTTCATCCTGCCGGTGCGCAGGTGCTGGTAGAAGGAGTACGAACTGAAACCGAACTGCACTGGTACGTCCTTTTCTCTGTACGGGTTGGTCAGGTGAGGGCGGCGTAACGGCGGCGTCGTTCCGCCTGGCGTACCGGGTCGGGGATGGGTGAGGCCATGAGCAGCCGCCGCGTGTAGGGGTGCTCCGGTGCGGAGGTGACGGCGTCGCCGGCACCGGTCTCGACGATCCGGCCCTTGAGCATCACCGCGACCCGGTGGCAGATGTAGCGGACCACCGACAGGTCGTGGGAGACGAAGAGGTACGCGACGCCGGTCTGCTCCTGGATGTCGATGAGCAGGTCGAGGATGCGGGCCTGGGTGGAGAGGTCCAGGGCACTCACCGGCTCGTCGCAGACGACGAGTCGGGGCTCCAGGGCGAGCGCCCGCGCGATGGCGATGCGTTGGCGTTGACCGCCGGAGAACTCCCGGGGATAGCGGCGTCCCGCGTCGGCGCTCAGGCCGATCTGCCGGAGCAGCTGGCCGATGCGTTCGGCGGCGTCGGCACGGGGCGTGCCCTGGGCCCGCAGCGGCTCGGCGAGGATGCTCTCCACGGTCATGGCCGGGTTCAGCGACGAGTACGGGTCCTGGAAGACGACCTGGATGTCGCGGCTCAACGCGCGGCGGGCACGTCGACCGGCCCGGGTGATGTCGACGCCGTCGAAGGTGACCGTTCCGCTGCTGACCGGGGCGAGACCGAGGAGGGCACGGCCAAGCGTGGTCTTGCCCGATCCGGACTCGCCGACCAGGCCGACGGTCTCGCCGGCCCCGATCCGCATCGAGACGTCGTGCAACGCGTGGAAGGACGGGGACCGCCAGCGGCGTCCGGGGTAGACGACGTTGAGGTCGCGGACGTCGAGCAGGGGAGTGTCGGGGCGGGTGCCGTCGGTCACGGGGACACCTCCGGGCGGGCGGCGCGGGCGCCCCGGGGTGGGGCGTCGTCGAGGGTCGAGTCCAGGAGCATGCGGGTGTACTCGTGCCGGGGGTCGGCGAAGAGGTCGGCGACGGGTCGCTGCTCCACGACGAGGCCGTCCCGCATGACCGCGACCCGGTCGCAGATGTCGGCCACCACACCCAGGTTGTGGGTGACGAGGATGAGGCCCATGTCGCGTTCCCGTTGCAGGTCCCGCAGGAGCGTGAGCACCTCGGCCTGCACGGTGACGTCGAGCGCGGTGGTGGGTTCGTCCGCGATGAGCAGCTCCGGGTCGCAGGAGACCGCGCCGGCGATCAGGACCCGCTGGGCCATGCCCCCGCTGAGCTGGTGGGGGTAGGCGGCCATGGTCCGGGGCGGGTCGGGGATGCCGACGCGTTCGAGCAGGCGCAGGGCCCGGTCGGTGGCCTCCCTACGGGAGATCCTGAGCTTGCGGCGCATCGGTGTGGTCAGCTGCGCGCCGACGGTGAACGACGGGTCCAGGTTCGACATCGGCTCCTGCGGGACGTACGCCATCTTCTGGCCGCGCAGCTTCTGCATCTCCCGTTCGGGGAGCCCGACCAGGGACCGGCCGCCGAGGGAGAGGTGCCCGGCGGAGACGAGAGCGTCGGGCGGGAGGAGACCGAGGATCGCGAAGGACGTCTGGGACTTGCCCGACCCGGACTCGCCGACCAGGCCGAGCACCTCCCCCCGGGCGACGTGCAGGGACACGTCCCGGACCACGGTCTTGGTGCTGCCGTCCTCGGCCGCGTACCGCACCGCCAGGTTCTCGACCCGCAGCAGGGCGTCGGCCGGGGCGGCGGAAGTCGACGCGGTGGCCGGCCCGGTGACCGTCGGGTCGTCCGTGGCCGGTGCGTCGACGGGCCCGCTCCGGGTGACGGTCGGATCGTCCTTGGCCGGTGGGAGCGTGGCCCGGCGGGCCCGGCTGCGGCGGCCGGTGCCGAGCGAGTCTGCGAGCGCCGCCCCGACCAGCACCAGCGCCATGACGGTCAGGCCGATGGCGACCCCCGGCGCGACGACCAGTTCGGGCGCGCGGTGGAAGTTCTGGAAGGCGTTGCTGAGCTCGCCGCCCCAGCTCGGTCGCTCCGGATCGCCGAAGCCGAGGAACTCCAGGCCGGACTGGACGATGATGGCCATGCCGAAGATGAACGAGGACCGCACGAGCACCGGCCCCAGCACGACCGAGAGGACGTGCCGGAAGATGATCCGGAGGTCGGAGAGCCCGGCCACCCGTGCCGCGTCGAAGTAGAGCTCCTCCCGTACGGCGATCACGGCGGCCCGGGTCAGCCGGAAGATGTCCGGCGACGCCAGCACGCCGAGGGTGATCATCGTCGGGGCGAGGCCGCTGCCCAGGGAGGCGATGACCACGATGATGATCAGGATCTCCGGCAGCGACATGAGCATGTTGAAGACCCAGCTCGACAGGCCGTCGAACCACTTCGCGTGGTAGCCGGCGAGCAGACCTGCGGGGACCCCGCAGAGGATGGCCGTGACCACCATGATCGTGCCGGCCTGGAGGCTGACCCGTCCGCCGTACAGCAGCCGGCTGAGGATGTCGCGCCCGTTGCCGTCGGTGCCGAGCGGGTGGTCGCCGCTCGGCGGTCGCAGCGCCTCGGAGAGCACCACGAGGTTCGGGTCCTGCGGGGCGAGCAGGGGCGCGAGGACGCTCGCGACGACGATGGACAGCAGCACGCCACCGGCCACCACGCCCATCGGGTTGCTGAGGAAGGCGCGGGCTCTCCGGAATGTCAGGCCCGCGCCGGCGGTCACGTCGGCGCTCATGCGTTCCGTACCTTCGGATTGAGTGCGGCGTAGATGATGTCGACCGCGAGGTTGACGAGGACGACGACGAGCACCGTGAAGAGCAGGACGCCCATGATGACGGGGATGTCGCTGTTGCCCGAGGCGTTGATGGCGACCGCGCCGATGCCCTGGAGACCGAAGACCCGCTCCACGATCGCCGCGCCGCTCATCGCCGCGATGAACTGCAACGAGAGCATGGTCAGCGCGGGCGGGGCCGCGTTGCGCAGGACGTGGGTGAGCAGGATGCGGCGAGCGGACAGGCCACGGCTGCGCAGCGTGCGGACGTAGTCCTGGTTGGTCACGGTGATGACGGAGTTGCGTAGCTGCTGGGCGATGGCGGCGATCGAACCGACCGACAGCGCCGCGATCGGCAGGGTGACGGAGAGCAGCCAGCCGCTCGGCGAGTCCTGGAGGTGCACGAACCCGGTGGCCGGGAACCACCGCAGCTGTACGGCGAAGACCAGGGCCAGGATGATCGCCACCCAGAAGTTCGGCAGGCTGAACCCGAGCACCATGACCACCTGGAGCACGCGGTCGAAGCTGCCGGGGCGGGTCGCGGCGAGCAGGCCGAGCGCGATGCCCAGTACCGCCGCGACCACGACCGCGCCCAGCGCGAGGGAGACGGTGACCGGCAGCCGGGTGACGATGAGGTCGATCACCTCGGTGTTCTGCGCGGAGGACATCCCCAGGTCGCCCCGGAGGGCGCCGCCCAGCCAGTCCAGGTACTGCTCGACGACCGGGCGGTCCAGCCCGAGCTGCGCCCGCTTGACCGCGACCTGTTCCTCGGACGCGTAGAGGCCGAGCGCGCCCCGGGCCGGATCGGACCCGGTGAGCATGAGGAAGAAGAACATCCCGGTGACGACCGTGAACGCCAACAGCAGGCCCATGACCAGGCGCCGAGTGACGAAGCTCAGCATGCCGGCTACCTCCTAGATGAGCTGGTGGGCACCGGGCGGGTCGGCTGGCGTCCGACCCGCCCGGGGCGGATCCGCGGCGTTACTTCGCCGGGGCGAAGAAGCGGAGGCTGGGCATGAGCTGCGCCTGCTGCATGGTCACGTCGATCTCCGGCTTGGCGAGGTAGACGTTCTCCTGCGTGACGATCGGCGCGAACCAGGCATGCTCCACCAGGTGGGTGTTCAGCTCCTTGTAGAGCGCGGCCTGCTGGTCGCCCTGGGCGGCGGGGATCTCCCGCAGCAGCCGGGTGACCGTGTCGTCGGTGTACTGGAAGTTGTTCCACAGCGACGTCGGGGTGAGCTTGTTCAGCACGTCCGTCCAGGCGGGGATGTTCGTGGAGAACGAGAGCATGAACGCCGGCTGGCCCTTCAGGGTCTCCAGGCCGCCGTTGGCGAAGCCGTTGACCGGCACCTGCTCGACGGTGACGCCCACGTCGGCGAGGTACTGCGCGACGATCGGGACCAGGGGGGACATGAAGCCCTCGCTGAACGACACCTTGAGCTTGAAGCCGTTCGGGTAACCGGCGGCGGTCAGCAGTTCCTTCGCCTTGGCCGGGTCGTACGGGTACCGCTCGTTCAGGCTCGGCACCCACGCCTCGCTGGCCGGGTTGAAGGTCTGCGTGGAGACCTGACCGAGGCCGCCGTAGTGCGTGTCGAGGATGGCCTTGCGGTCCAGCGCGTGGTTGATCGCCTGCCGCACCCGGACGTCGCCGAGAGCGGGGGAGGCCTTTCCGGCCCGGTCCTGGAGGATGATGCCCTGCCACTCACCGGGCACCGTGGCGACGGTGAGCCCGTCGGCCTTGGCCTTCGGCACCATGTCCGGCGTGCCGTACATGAACTGGATCTGACCGGTGGTGAGCGCGTTGTACCGGGCGGTGAACTCCTCGTACGGCCGGATCACGACGGTCTCGAACGGGAACGCGTCGCGGTTCCAGTAGCCCTCGCGGCTGGTGAACGTGTAGCGCACGCCCTTCTCGGTGTTGCCGGGGTCGAGCAGGTAGGGGCCGGAGCCCACCGGGGTGGTGGCGATCCCGCCCGCGGCGAGCGCCTTGGGGCTCGCCATGTAACCCAGGTAGGTCGCCAGGGCGGCCAGCAGGCCGGGGCTGGGCTCGCTGAGGTGCAGCTTGACGGTGGTCTTGTCCACCACCTCGACGCGTTCGATCACCCGGGCGGCCTCGGAGGCGCTGCCCGCGCCCTTCTTCCGCGCCTCCAGGTTGACCCGGACCGCCTCGGCGTCGAAGGTGGTCTCGTCGCTGAAGGTCACGTCGTCGCGCAGCTTCAGGGTGAGTTCGGTGAGGTCGTCGTTGTACTGGTACTCGGTGGCCAGGTTGGGTTCGATCTTCGACTCGGGTGTCTTGCGGAGCAGCGGGTCGTAGACGGCCTCCGCGTAGTGGATGACCGCGCCTTCCTTCATCTCGGCGGGGTCCCAGGTCAGGAGGTCGCCGTTGTTGCCCAGGACGAGCTGGGACGTGTCCCCTTCGGCCGCCTCCCCACCTCCGCTGCAACCGGCGAGGGCCAGAGCGACCGCGGCAAGCGCTGCGGTCAGCGTACGGTTCAGTTTCACCGTTTTCCCTTCTGTTACGGCAAAGCCACCGCCGGTCGGCGTTGCTCTGATAGCGAGAATCTGATCGATGGATCAGGTGATGCCCAGCTGCTGGTCCATCACCATGGCGCCGGCGCCGCGCAGGACGATGTCGTCGCCGAGGTCGGAGAGCCGCAGGACGATGTCGCCGTGCGCCTCGGTCAGGGCGCGCTCCCGGATGGTCGCCGTCACGGCGTCGGCCAGCGGACCCTCCAGCACCCGGTGCGGCCCGCTGAGCACGATCTCCGAGACGTTGAGCGCCGCCACGATCGGCGCGAGGACGGCGCCGAGCGACTCGCCGGCGACGGTGAGCACCCGGTTCCGCTCCGCGTCCGTACGGGCGCGTGAGAGGTCGTCCCGGATGCGTCGGGTGGACAACCACGTCTCGAGGCAACCGGCCTTGCCGCAGACGCACTGCCGGTCGCTGGCGACGTCCACGACCACGTGGCCGATCTCGCCGGCGGCGAACCTGCTGCCCAGGACGGGCGTGCCGTCGAGCAGCAGCCCGGCGCCCACGCCGACACCGACCCGGATGAGGAGGGTGTCCGCCGCGCTGCGTCCGTAACTGCGCTCGGCGAGCACGGTGGCGTTCGCGTCGTTCGAGACGACGACGGGGCAGGAGAAGCGCTCGACCAGCACCGACCGGAGGTGAAGGTCCTTCCATCCCAGGTTCGGGGCACTGAGCACGACACCCGTGACGTCCACGATGCCGGGCGTGCCGATGCCCACGCCGAGCAGCGGCGCGGTCACCTGGTCCCGCAGCGCGCCGACGAGCCCGACGACCTTCGCCAGGGCGTCGTCTCCGGTGCTGCCGCCGATCTCGACGTCCTGACGGGCCACGACCGTGCCGCCGAGGTCGAGGACGGCCCCACGGTAGAGCGTCGAGTGGCTGAGGTCCAGGGCGATCATCTGGTGGCCGTGCTCGTGGAACTCCAGCATCATGGCCGGTTTCCCCGGCCGGCTCCCCGAGCGGGTGCCCACCTCGACCACGAGGTCGTCGGCGAGGAGCTCGCCCACCACCTCCGAGACCGAGACCCGGGTCAGCCCGGTACGCCGCGCCAGGTCGGCCCGGCTGTGCGGTCCTTCCCGGTACAGCGTCCGCAGCAGCAGCTCCCGGTTGTGCACCCGAACCTGCTCCGGGCGCACCTTCTCGCCGGAACGGACCCGGCCCGGAGCGCTGCCGCGGGCGGGGCTCTCCAGTGGTTCGACTGCGGGCGGTGCCGCGTCATCAGTGCACGTCACCCGGTTAGTACAGGGGGCTAACAAACCCTCGAACAAGACTCGACCCCGGCTTGTTGCCAAGTCGTGACATTGTTTCGGGTCATGTCGTCCAGGATGGGAGCCGCCGGACAAAGTCCCTGGTGAGGATGCTGGACCCGGGTCGGGTCGCCCCGGAGTGGGTGCCCACCGGGGGGCGGGCCGGTGGCTGGCGCGGACGCCGTCGGACGCCGGTCGCGGCGCCGGGCGGTGGCCCGACGCGGGCGGGGCCCGCAAACGCCGTCCACACCGGTCGAGTGGTCCTCTTCGCCGGTACGGAGAGCGTTCGTCAGGATGGCGGGGAAACGGGCAGCGCGACGCCCGGAGATCGCGGGGGAGAATGCGCGCCGCTGTCGTCGCCGCCACGAACGACGTCGATGTCGAATGCGCCGGTGAATTGCGGCGGCCGTCGATCACGTCGGTGTCAGGCGAACAGTCGTGGCGAAGGTCCGCTGCCGATCCGACCGGCTTTTCCGCGTCGGGGCCGCCGAGCCCGCCCGTCGATGCCGGCTCCTCCGCGCGACTCGGGCAGGCGGCCGACCCGGGCGGCCGCCTGCCCGATCACCCGCCCTGGTCGGGACGGTGAACCGTGGTGGCGGGTCGGTGGAACTCGTGGACGACCTCGATCGGTCCGACGATGTGCGCGTTGAACTCGTCGAGTTCCTCGGCCGGCACCCACAGTTCGAGGATGGTCCGCCCACCGACCTGCCGGACGGGGTAGCGGCGGAGGAAGTCGGAGTCGACCCGGAAACGGGTGACGTAACCGGAGCCGGAGGCCGGCACGTTCCAGTCCCGGGCGATCGTGATCGCGTAGTCCTCGTTCAGGACCGGATAGAAGATCGGCTGGTCCGGCAGGCGCGGCGGCCAGCGCCGCCAGCCGGAATCACGAACGAGGGCCAGTTCCTGTGGCCCGGTGGGGCGCCACAGGACCGTCGTACCGTCACCGCTTCTCATGTCGACCTCGCCACTCGGAATCCTGCCGGGGCCGAACGGTACCGACACATCGACCGGCGACACCACCGCATTCGGTGCCTCCCGGGGCGGGGCGAGTGTGGACACGGCGTCCCGCGTCCGCACCGTGCACGCGTCGCGCCGACCGGGAGGCCGGGGTCAGCCTCGTGTCCGGTAGGTGACGTGCGTGACGAGGGCGGCGGCCCGGGCCCCGACCAGTTCGAGGTGCCGGGGCGGTACGCCGTCGAAGAGGCGTTCACCGGCGCCGAGGGTGACCGGGGCGATGTGGGTGCGCAACTCGTCGAGGAGTCCGGCGGTCAGGTACTGGTTCACGGTGGACGCGCCTCCGGCGATGGCGACGTCGAGATCACCCGCCGCCGCGCGGGCCTGGTCGAGGGCGGCGTGGATGCCCTCGGTGACGAAGGTGAAGGTGGTGCCGCCCTTCATGGTCAGCGGGGCGCGGGCGTGGTGGGTGAGCACGTACACCGGCCGGTGGTAGGGCGGTTCCTCACCCCACCAGCCGGTCCAGCTCAGGTCCCACTCGCCGCGTACCGGGCCGAACATGTTGCGGCCCATCACGTAGGCGCCGGCGGCGGTGATCCGGTCCACCTCGGCCCGGTTCTCGTCGGGGGTGTCGAACATCCACGCGTGCAACCGGTCGACCGGTCCGTCGCCGAACGGCTTCTCGGCCGTCTGGTTCGGGCCGGCGGCGTAGCCGTCGGCGGAGATCGAGATGTCGCAGACGACCCGTGGGGACATGGTGCTCTCCGTTCCGGTGACCGATTGCATTGTGCAACCAGTTCGCACGCTAGCCCATCCGCTTGTAGACTGCAATCAGTTTGGCGTGGCGGAGGGGTTTCGACGTGGCGGAGCGCCGTTCGGGCTGTCCGATCAACCTTGCGGTGGAGGTCCTCGGTGACCGCTGGTCGCTGGTGGTCGTCCGGGACATGATGTTCGGCAACCGCCGGCACTTCCGCGAGTTGCTGACCGGCTCCCAGGAGGGGATCGCCTCGAACATCCTCGCCGACCGGCTGCACCGGCTCGTCGCGCACGGTCTGGTCTCCCGCGCACCCGACCCCACCCACCGGCAGAAGGTCGTCTACTCGCTCACCGAACCCGCCATCCAGCTCGTACCGGTGCTCGCGCACCTCGGCGCGTGGGGCCGGCGCCACCTGCCGGTCAGCCGGGAGCTGGCCGTCCGGGCGGAGTTGCTGGAGCGTGGCGGCCCCGAGCTGTGGGACCGGTTCATGGACGAGCTCCGGGAGCAGCACCTCGGTGTCTCCCGGCCGCCCGGCGCCGGGTCGGTGTTCGCCGAGTTGCGCGCGGCGTACGAGGCCGAGCTGGCCCGGGAGTGAGGTCCCGCGGCGTCCGCCCGCGTGCCGGCCTCGCCGTCGGCGCCCCACCGTGACCGCTGGTGCCCTCCCGCATACTGATCCGATGCGCGAAGAGGATGTCGTCGCCTTCGTCGGCGCACTGCCCGGTGTCGAGCTGCTCACCGCCGGCCCGGAGACAGGTGCCCCCGAGGTGGCGTGGGGGGACCACTTCTTCTACTACGACCCCGAACGGGTCCTGCCCGCCGACCGTCGGATGCCGTTCGCGACGATCGTGGTGAAGGACTACCCGGGCTTCGACACCGCTTCGGACCTCGACCGGGACGGCGTTTTCCGGGTGAACGTGGCCGTCGGCCGGCAGGTCTTCGAGGACCTGTTCGGCTACCCGCCGGCCGCGCAGGCGGAGCACCACGGCGACCACGACTACGCCGCCCTCGACCGGATGCTGCCCCATCCGCTCTACGCGACGCAGGGTTGGATCTCGGTGCTCAACCCGGCCCCGACCACCGCCGGGCAGCTCCGGGACCTGCTCACCGGGGCGCACGCCCGGGCCGCCGCCCGGTACCGCCGCCCGACCGGCTGAGCGGTACGGGGACCGATCCGGCCGGTACGGGTCCGGAGCCCGGACGTCCGGGGCCGGGTCAGGCCGGGAGCCGGAGGTCCGGACCGGTGGATCCGGGCGGCTCCGGCGCGTCGTCGACGACGACGGTCGGCTCGTGGCTGACCGGGAAGCTCACCGAGTTGGCGATGAAGCAGACGGCATGCGCCTGTTCGTGCAGGGCGAGCGCGCTGGTCCGCATCTCGGTCGTGGCGACCCGGACGACCGGCCGCAGCACCACCGAGGTGAAGTGCCCGCCGTCGCCCTGCTGCGCCATGGTGCCGCGCGCCCGGTCGACGTACCCGGTGACGACCACGCCCTGCCGGGCGCAGAGCGCCAGGTACGACAGCATGTGGCACTGCGCGAGCGCGGCGACCAGCAGCTGTTCCGGGTTCCACCGGCCCGGATCGCCCCGGAACGCGGGATCGGCGCTGCCGCCGATGGCCGCCGGGCCGTCGGCGGTCACCTCGTGGTCGCGGTCGTAGTCGCGGTAGCCGCTGGTGCCGGTGCCCCGGTCGCCGGTCCAGCTGACCACCGTCTCGTACTCGTGCAGCCTCGTCATGCCGCGATTCTGCCGATCCGGCCCGCATCCAGCCAGAGCCGGATCAGGTCGCGGCGCAGTGCCGGGTCGGGACGGCCCGGACGGTCGCGTGGCCGTGACAGCCGCCGGGTGCGGGGTCGACGGTGACGGGCCGGCTCAGCGCGGCGCGGCGAGCAGGACGGCGAGGCGCTCGGCCACCCCGGGCGCGTGCAGGTGCAGCCGGGCCACGTTGACCGCGTCCTCGCCGACCACGGCGAGCAGCGCCTGGCTGTCGACGGCGTAGACGCTGAGGTAGCCGGTGGCGTTGCGGACGGTCGACTGCCGGAACGGTCCCTGCCGGAGGCTCAGACCGACCTGCCGGCCCAGACCGAAGGTGCTGGCGGCGAGGGCGGCCAGGTCGTCCGGACTCGATCCGCCGGGCATGGTGTGGGTGATGAGCAGCCCGTCGACCCCGCCCAGGACGCAACCGGTCACACCCGGGATCTGGAGCCGCAGCTCGGCCAGTTCGGTGTTGATCGCCGCGTACGGCAGGGACCGGCTGCCGGCCAGCGACGGGACGTGACGTTCCGGCGGTGGCGGTGGGCCGGCCGGTCGGACCCGGCGGGGAAGGGCTGTCTCGCCCGGGACGGGGGCGCTCACAGCTCCAGGCTCTCCTCGATGTTGCGCAACTGGTGCCGGGCGAGAGCCAGGTTGGCCCGGCTCTTGCTGAGCATCAGGTAGAGGAACAGGCCCTTGCCGTGGCGGCCGGTCAACGGCCGGATCAGGTGGTACTGCGTGCCGAGCGTGATGAGGACGTCCTCGATCTCGTCGTTGAGCTTCAGCATCTCGATGGTGCGCATCTTGGCGCGGACCACGTCGGTGTTGCCGGCTGCGGCGACCGTCAGGTCCAGCTCGGCGGTGCCCCCCGCGACGCCGAGCGTCATGCCGCTGGTGTAGTCCACCACGGCGACACCGATGGCGCCCTCGATCTGCATCGCGTTCTTCAGGGCGACGTCAAGGTTCGCCACGAACTTCCCCCAGTCAGCGAGATGGCGCCGCTGCCGACAGGTACGGTGCCAGGGACGGATGCCCGGGTCGGCGCAACGCCTTGTGGAACGTTGCAACGAGGCTCGCACATCGCCCAGGTCAGCGCACCTCGACAACGGCCCAACCATTCGACCAGCCGTCGGGAGCACACCACTTACCAGCGAGAACCTGCCGTCCGGTGGATGGCTCCGGCGCGTGGTCGTCTGTTAGGGGCCGTGGGTGACCCGTCCGGGTGCCGTACCGGTGTTCTTCGCCGTTTCGCCTCCTGCCGCTGGAAGCACGTCTACTGTGGATGACATCGGCGGCTACGCATGATCCGGTGGCGGCCGGTGGCGCCCGGGTGCACAGTGATGTCATGAGTGACAGCGGACGCGGAAGCTACTACTGGTGCCTGCGACACCATCGGGTCGAGACCGAGGCCGACAAGTGCCCGGCCAAGTTCGTGCTCGGTCCGTATCCGTCGGCAGCCGACGCCGAGAACGCCCTGGAGCGGGTGCAGGAGCGGAACGAGGCGTGGGAGGCCGAGGACGCCCGCTGGGCCGGGGAGGACAGATGAACGACGCGGGACACCCCGCGTCGAGGAACTCCGGGCTCCGGACGGAGCCTCGCGAGCGCATGTCCCCGAGGAGGGAGACGAGATGGCCGACGCACGCAGGGCCGCCACCCGCCCGGCCACCGCCCGGACCACCGCCAGGAAGACCGCCGCGGCGGAGCGGAACACCGCTGCCAGCAGCACGACCCCGGTCCGGAAGTCCACCACGGCGGCCCGCCGTGGCACGGCGGGCGAGGTGACGGCGACCCGTGCCACCACCGCCCGGCGGACCGGCCCGGTCGCCCGGCAGGCACCCGCCGGTGCCGTCGCCAACACGAACCGCACGAGCGTCACCGGTCCGGGTCCGGCCCGAAAGACCTCGGGCGGTACGGGATCCGCCGGCTCGCGTACCGCCGCCCGGAGATCGGCCGGCCCGGACACCGCCGCCCGGAGCGCCGGTACGTCGGCGCGCGGGAACGCCACCACGGGAGCCGGTACGGCGCGGAAGGCTGCCACCGGAGGGACCACGAAGGCGGCTCCGACCGCCCGGCCGACCACGGCGGCGGCGAAGCGGACCGCCACCACCGCGCCGAAGAAGGCAAGCACGGCGAAGAAGGCGACCGCGCCGAGGAAGACGGCGGTGGCGAAGAAGACCAGCGCCCCGAAGAAGACGGCGACGGTGGCGAAGAAGGCAACCGCGCCCAAGAAGACGACGGTGGCGAAGAAGACCAGCGCCCCGAAGAAGACGACGGCGGCGACGAAGACGACCACGGCGGCGAAGCGGACCGCTACCGGCGCGGCGAAGAAGGCCACGGCGGTGACGAAGACCGCCACGGCGGCGAAGCGGACCGTCTCGGCCGCGACCGGCCGCGCCGCCGCGACCGGCCGGAAGGCGACCACCGCGAAGCGCACCGCCGCCACCACGGCCCGGAAGGCGACGACGGCGACCCGCCCGGCGGCCCGGAAGGCGACCACGGCCACCCAGGCCCCGGTCCGCGCGGCCGCCTCGCGGCGACCGGCGTCCACCACGTCGACCGCGAAGCAGGCGCCGTCCCGCACCGCCGCCGCGTCGGCCGCCGCCCGGCGCGAGGCCCGGACCAGCACGTCGACCGCCACCACGAAGCGGACCACCTCGGCCCGCAAGACCGCCGGCCGGAAGGTGGCCGCAGGACGGTCGACGGTCAAGCCGGCGGGCGCCGCTCCGGCCCGAGCCCGCCGGGCCACCGGTCCGGCCGACTGACCCGGGTACGCACGCCGCGCCGTCCACCGGGCGGGCGGCCTCCCGAGCGGAACCGCCCGTGCGCTGCCAGGATGGGTGCCGTGGTCATCCGACGTGTGCTGGCACCCCGCATCGACTTCGGCGCGCTCCGGCGGGAACTGGGGTTGCCCGACCGCTTCCCACCCGAGGCGCAGCAGGAGGCGGACGAGGCGGCGGCGCGTCCCCTGCCGGCGCTCGCCGACCGGACCGACGTCCCGCTGGTCACCCTCGACCCGGCCACCTCCCGCGACCTGGACCAGGCGATGTGCCTGACCCGGCGACCGGGCGGCGGCTACCAGGTGCGCTACGCCATCGCCGACGTCGCCACCCACGTCCGCCCCGGCGGGGCGCTGGAGGCGGAGACCTGGCGGCGCGGACAGACCGTCTACCTGCCCGACGGCAACGTGCCGCTGCACCCGGAGACGCTCAGCGAGGGCGCGGCGAGCCTGCTGCCCGACGTCGAGCGGGCGGCCGTGCTCTGGACCATCGACCTGGACGCCGACGCGGCGACCGTCGGCGTCCACCTGGAACGGGCCCGGGTCCGCAGCCGCGCCAAGCTCGACTACCGGGGCGTGCAGGCCGACGCCGACGCCGGCCGGCTGGCCGAGCCGATCGCCCTCCTGCCGGAACTGGGTGCCCTGCTGACCGCGCGCGGTCTCCGGCGCGGGGCGGTCAACCTGCCCCTGCCCGAGCAGGACGTGGAACCCGACGGCGACGGCTGGCGGCTGGTGCTGCGCGGACCGGTGCCGATGGAGGACCACAACGCGCAGATCTCCCTGCTGACCGGGATGGCCGCCGCCGACCTCATGCTTGCCGGCCGGATCGGACTGCTGCGGACGATGCCCGCCGCGAAACCGGAGGCGGTGGCCCGGTTGCGGGCCGCCGCCGCCCCGCTCGGGGTGGACTGGCCGGACGGGATGCCGGTCGGCGACGTCATCGCCCGGCTCGACCCGGCCCGGCCCCGGGCGGCGGCCTTCGTCGACCAGGCCGCCGAGCTGATGCGCGGGGCCGCGTACACGGCCTTCGACGGCGAGGCGCCGGCCGAGCCGGGGCACGGCGGGGTGGCCGCCGCGTACGCCCACGTCACCGCGCCGCTGCGGAGGCTCGCCGACCGGTACGCCACCGAGGTCTGCCTCGCCCTGTACGAGGACCGGCCGGTGCCGGAGTGGGCGCGGGCGGCGCTGCCGAAGCTCCCCGAGACGATGGCGGCCACCGACCGGACCGCCGGGGCGGCCACCCGGGGCGCGATCGAGCTCGCCGAGGCGGTGCTGCTCGCCGACCGGGTGGGGGAGACGTTCGAGGCGGCGGTGCTGGACGTGGACGCCCCTGCCACCCGTCCGGGCCGGCAGCCCGGCGGGACGGTGGCGCTGGACTCGCCGCCGGTGCGGGCCCGCTGCACCGGTGAGCTGCCGCTGGGCGAACGGATCACCGTCCGTCTGGTGACCGCCGATCCGGCGGCCCGCCGGGTGGCCTTCGCCCGCGCCTGACCGGTTGCGGAGTTTCTCACCGCCGAAGGCTCTGCCGCCCGCGCGGGACCGTTTGCGAGGATGAGCCCATGGCATACGACGCGAGCGCGCTGCCCGACGTGTCCGGGCTGACCGTGGGCATCATCGGCGGCACCGGCGACCAGGGACGGGGGCTCGCCTACCGGTTCGCCCGGGCCGGGCAGACCGTGCTGATCGGCTCCCGGTCCGCCGAGCGCGCCGAGGAGGCCGCGCGGGAGATCGCCGCGTTGCCCGGGGTGGCCGCCGCCACCGTCGCCGGGGCCGGCAACGAGGAGGTGGCCCGGCGCAGCGACGTGGTGATCGTGGCGGTGCCCTGGGACGGGCACGCCGCCACCGTGGCCGCCCTGGCCGGACCGCTCGCCGGCAAGATCGTCGTCGACTGCGTGAACCCGCTCGGCTTCGACAAGCAGGGCCCGTACGCGCTGACCGTCGAGGAGGGCAGCGCCGTCCAGCAGGCCGCCGCGCTGCTGCCCGAGTCCCGGGTGTGCGCCGCGTTCAACCACGTCAGCGCGCCCCTGCTCGCCGACCCGGAGATCGACCGGATCCAGCTCGACGTGCTCGTCTGCACCGAGGACCGGGACGCCGCCGCCGTGGTCGCCGCGCTGGCCGCCCGGATCCCCGGCATGCGGGGCATCTACGCCGGCCGGCTGCGTAACGCCCACCAGATCGAGGCGTTCACCGCCAACCTGATCGCCATCAACAAGCGGTACAAGGCGCACGCCGGCATCCGGGTCACCGACCTGTGAGCCGGTGACGCCGGTACCCGGGTGGCAGCGGGCCGACGAGGAGGCCGTTCTCGTCGAGCGCGTTGAAGACGACGAGCACCGTGTCGCCGAGGTCGACGCCGAGCGCCACGGTCCCGTTCGCCAGGTCACCCGGGTCGCCGTGCCACTCCAGCAGTTCGACGCCGGTGACCGGGCGACCGACCAGGCCGGCCAGCTCGGGCAGCGGCTCCGGACGCCAGACGATCGGGACGTCGTCCATACCGGGCCACCGGACGGCACGTGCCGGGTCGACGGTGTTCCAGGAGACCGTCACCTCGTCGAACTTCCAGTGGTTGACCTCGACCTGTTCACCGGCGAAGTCCAGCAGCACCGGGCAGTCGGCAAACCAGGAGTCGTCGGACAGGTCCCAGGCCAGCCACACCCAGGTCAGCGTGCGGCCGGTCAACGCGGCCAGCCGTGCCCCGTGCGCGGCGGCGACGGCCGTACGCCCGCTCAGCCACCGCGCCCGGTAGCCCGGGATCCCGAAGTCGTCGTCCACCCGCCGATTGTGGCCGTCGGCGACGGCCACCGCTCCCGGGCACCGCGAGCCGCGGCGGTCGGGCCGGGAGGCACCCGGCCCGACCCGTACCTCAGAAGGTGTGCTCGGCGGCCGGGAACTCCCCGGCGCGGACCTCGTCGGCGAAGCGGTGCGTGGCGTCGGTCAGGACGCCGGCCAGGTCGGCGTAGCGCTTGACGAAACGGGGAGCCTTCCCGCCACGGAGGCCGGCCATGTCCTGCCAGACCAGCACCTGCGCGTTGGTCTCCGGACCGGCGCCGATGCCGACGGTCGGGATGGTCAGCGCGCCGGTCACCCGCTTGGCGACCTCACCGGGCACCATCTCCAGCACCACCGCGAAGGCGCCCGCCTCGGCCACCGCCCGCGCGTCGGCCAGCACCTCCTCGGCGGCCTCACCGCGTCCCTGCACCCGGTAACCGCCGATGGTGTGCTCCCGCTGCGGGGTGAAACCGACGTGCGCCATCACCGGGATGCCCGCCCCGGTGATCGCCTCGATCTGGGGGGCGCAACGCCGGCCGCCCTCCAGCTTCACCGCGTGGCAGCCACCCTCCTTCATGAACCGCACCGCCGTGCGCAGCGCCTGCGTCGGCCCCTCCTCGTACGAGCCGAAGGGCAGGTCGGCCACGACCAGGGTGTGCCGGGTGGCCCGGACCACCGCCCGGACCAGGGACAGCATCTCGTCGACGGTGACCGGGAGGGTGGTCTCGTGGCCGAAGACGTTGTTCGCCGCCGAGTCGCCGACCAGCAGCACCGGGATGCCCGCCTGGTCGAAGATCGCGGCGGTGTACTGGTCGTACGCGGTCAGCATCGGCCACCGCTCGCCGCGCTCCTTGGCGGCCAGCAGGTCCCGGGTGCGTACCCGCCGGGTCGCCGGCCCGCCGTAGAGCGCCGTCACCTCGTGGGGACCGGGGTCGCCGGTGGGCACGGCGCCGCTCACTGCTTCGGACATGTCCGCTCCTCTCGCCTCGAGGCCGCCCTCGCGGTCCCCGGGCCACCCGCATCGTCGCACCGCCCGAGGGCGACCCGGCAGAGCGCAGTGGAGGAATTCACAGCCCGTGTTCGCGCCACCGGTTCGTGATCGGCAGTCGCCGGTCCCGGCCGAACGCCTTCATGGAGATCTTCGTGCCCGGCGCGGACTGCCGACGCTTGTACTCGGCGGTATCCACCATCCGCAGCACCCGGTCGATCACCGCCGGGTCGTGACCCGCCTCGACCAGCCCCTCCCGGCCCAGGTCGCCGTCGACGTAGCCGATCAGGATCGGGTCGAGCACCGTGTAGTCGGGCAGGGTGTCGCTGTCGAGCTGGCCGGGGCTCAGCTCGGCGCTCGGCGGCTTGCCGATCGAGTTCTCCGGGATCGGCGGCGTCTCGCCCCGGCTGGCCGCGTCCGCGTTGCGCCACTTCGCCAGCCGCCAGATCAGCGTCTTCCAGACGTCCTTGACCGGGTTGTAGCCGCCCACCGAGTCGCCGTAGAGGGTGGAGTAGCCGACCGCCAGCTCGCTCTTGTTGCCGGTGGTCAGGACCAGGTGCCCCTCCTGGTTCGACAGGGCCATGAGGATCACCCCACGGACCCGGGCCTGGAGGTTCTCCACGCTCACCCCGGAGAGCGACATGTTCGCCAGGAAGGTGTCCACCATCGGCTGGATCGGCTCGACGCGGTAGTCCAGCCCGGTCCGCTTGGCCAGCTCCGCCGCGTCCTCCCGGGAGTGCTCGGAGGAGTGCTGGCTGGGCAGGGAGACCCCGACCACCCGCTGCGGGCCGAGCGCGTCGACCGCGAGGGCCGCCACCACCGCCGAGTCGATGCCGCCGGAGAGCCCGAGCACCACCGAGGGGAACCTGTTCTTGTCGACGTAGTCGCGCAGCCCCAGCACCAGGGCCTGCCACACCTCGGCCTCGTCGGCGACCGGCTCGACGAGGCCACCGACCGCCGGCGGTCCGGCGGGCGCGGGCCCGGCGTCGCTGATCCGGGTGCGGGCGACCCGCATCCCGTCGGCCAGCTCCCCGGACTCCGGCGTGCCGGACTCCGGCGCGGCCGGCAGGTCGAGGTCGTGCACCATCAGGTGCTCGACGAACTGCGGGGCGCGGGCGAGCAGCGTGCCGTCGGCGGCCACCACCATCGAGTCGCCCTCGAAGACCAGCTCGTCCTGGCCGCCGACCATGTTGACGTACGCGATGGCCGCGCCGGCCTCGACGGCCCGGCGGCCGACCAGCGGCAGCCGGATGTCGTCCTTGTTCAGCTCGTACGGCGAGCCGTTGATGGTGACCACCAGGCCCACCCCGGCCTGCCGGGCCACCGCGAACGGCCCGCCGGCCTGCCAGAGGTCCTCGCAGATGGTCAGCGCCACGTCCACGCCGTCGACCCGGACCACGGTGAGCGTGTCCCCGCCGACGAAGTAGCGGTCCTCGTCGAAGACGCCGTAGTTGGGCAGGTGGTGCTTGAAGTAGGTGGCCACCACCGTGCCCCCGTGCAGCACCGCGGCGGCGTTGCGTGCCCCCCGGCCCGGTTCGGCGTCCGCGCTGACCTGCGGCGGCCCGTCCGCGTCCAGGTAACCGACCACGACCGGCAGGTCACCGAGGCCGTCGGCGGCCAGGTCGGCGGCGAGGGAGCGCAGCGCGGCCCGGGACGCGGCCACGAACGAGCGACGGAAGACCAGGTCCTCGACCGGGTAGCCGGTCAGCACCATCTCCGGGAAGGCGACGAGGCGGGCGCCGGCGTCCGCCGCCCGGCGGGTCCACCGGCGGACCAGCTCGGCGTTGCCGGCCAGATCGCCGACCGTCGGGTTGACCTGGGCGAGAGCGAGGCGCAGGGTGGGCATGTCCTCATCTTGCCCCAGCCGGCCGGAGCCGGCGCGGCGGGCGGCCCGGGTGGGGCGTCGCCCGTCGGCGAGCCCGTCCGGAGCGGCGCAGCGGGGTGGGACACCCGGGACGTCGCGCCCGGTGGTCGCGTAACGTCGGCGTAACGAGGCCGGTGAACACTGGTCGGTCAGGCCGTCCCGGGGTAGTCCGACGACGGGCGTGCGACGTGCGAGGGGTGGAAGTGGACCGTCAGCAGGAGTTCGTCCTCCGTACGCTGGAGGAGCGGGACATCCGTTTCGTCCGGTTGTGGTTCACCGACGTGCTCGGCACGCTCAAGAGCGTCTCCGTCGCGCCCGCCGAACTGGAAGCCGCCTTCGAGGAGGGCATCGGCTTCGACGGCTCGGCGATCGAGGGCTTCGCCCGGGTCTTCGAGTCCGACATGGTGGCCATGCCCGACCCGACCACCTTCCAGGTCTTCCCCTTCGAGGGCGGGGTCAGCGGCGAGAGCGCCCGGATGTTCTGCGACATCCTCCTGCCCGACGGCAGCCCGTCCTGGGCCGACCCCCGGCACGTGCTGCGCCGGATGCTCTCCAAGGCCGCCGACCGGGGCTTCACCTTCTACACCCACCCCGAGATCGAGTTCTTCCTGCTGGAGAACGGCCCGCAGGACGGCTCGGTGCCGGTCCCGGTCGACACCGGCGGCTACTTCGAGCACACCACCCACGCGGTGGCCCGGGACTTCCGCCGGCAGGCGGTGCTCGCCCTGGAGCGGATCGGCATCTCGGTGGAGTTCAGCCACCACGAGGTCGCCCCCGGCCAGCAGGAGATCGACCTGCGGTACGCCGACGCGCTGACCACCGCCGACAACATCATGACCTTCCGGCACGTGGTCAAGGAGGTGGCGCTCTCCACCGGCGTGCAGGCCAGCTTCATGCCGAAGCCCTTCACCGACCAGCCGGGCAGCGGCATGCACACCCACCTGTCGCTGTTCGAGGGGGAGCGCAACGTCTTCCACGACGCGGAAGACCCGATGAAGCTCTCCAAGGTGGCGAAGTCCTTCATCGCGGGGCTGCTCACCCACGCCCGGGAGTACACCGCGGTGACCAACCAGTGGGTCAACTCGTACAAGCGGCTCTTCCCGCAGGCGCTGCCGGACCGGATCACCGAGAGCCCGGCGTACGTCTGCTGGGGGCACCTCAACCGGTCCGCGCTGGTCCGCGTGCCCGCGTACGGCAAGCCGAACTCGGCCCGGGTCGAGGTCCGCTCGCTGGACTCGGCGACCAACCCGTACCTCGCCTTCGCGGTGATGCTCGGCGCCGGGCTCAAGGGCATCGAGGAGGGCTACGAGCTGCCGGCCGGAGCCGAGGACGACGTCTGGTCGCTGTCCAGCGCCGAGCGCCGGGCGATGGGCTACGAGTCGCTGCCGGAGAACCTGGCCGAGGCGATCGACGTGATGTCCGGTTCGGAGCTGGTCGCCGAGGTGCTCGGGGAGCACGTCTTCGACTTCTTCCTCCGGAACAAGCGCGCCGAGTGGGAGCAGTACCGCCGCGAGGTCACCCCCTACGAGCGGCAACGCTACCTCTCCCTCTGACCCGGTTGCGGCCTGCCGCTATCGTCTCGACCACGTTGCCGGCGTCCCCTGACCGGCACACCTTGTGGGAGGCAGTCGGTGCTGGAGGACCTCTTCACCGGAGCGATGCAGAGCATCGTGTTCGGAATCGTCGGTGTCGTGTTGATGGCGGCCGGTTTCGGCCTGGTCGACGTGCTCACCCCGGGCAAGCTCCGGGATCTCATCTGGGTCCGGCGCAACGGCAACGCCGCGTTGCTGCTCGCCGCGAACCAGCTCGGTATCGCCGCGATCGTGTTCACCGCGATCTTCACCAGCTACGACGACTTCGCCAAGGGGCTCGCCTCGACGGCGGTCTTCGGGGTGGTCGGCCTGGTCATCATGGCGCTGGCGTTCTTCGTGCTCGACCTGCTGACCCCGGGCAAGCTCGGTGAGATCATCTGCGCCGACGAGCCGCACCCGGCGGGCAAGGTCAGCGCGGCCACCCACTTCGGGGCCGCGTTGATCGTCTGCGCCTGCATCGCCTGACCCGTCCCCCCGGGACCCGCCCGCCCGACCCGCCCGTCACCCGCGCCCCGCCGCAGTCATCCTGCACACCCGCGGATCTTGGACGGTTACCGTTCTGTTTGGACGGTAACCGTCCAGGATTCTGACTCTCGCCACAGGCGTGGCGGGGCGGTCAGGGTGACTCCCGCCCGGCATGCTGGTGGCGGAGAGTCAGGGGAGGGGCGTCGTGCCGGATGTGCTCAGCTACGCCGACGCCGTACGCCTGCTCGGCGGTGAGCGGAGCCGGTTCGTCGAGGCGTTCGACAGGCTTGCCGGCTGGACGCTGCTCGCCGGCTCGGTGCCGGTACCGGCACTGCTGGGTCTCTTCGACGCCAAGGCCGAGTTCGTCCGGCTCGGTCGGGACCTGCTGCGCCAGCTCGCCGAGCAGCGGTCCGGCCTGTCCCGGTACGGCCGGACGCAGCGGCTGGAGGCGGCGCACGCGGTCATCGCGGTGACCGCCTTCTTCGAGGTGCTCGCCGAGGCCGACCTGCCGTTCGCCCTCGCCGACCTGGAGATCGACAAGACCGAGCAGCTCGCCCTGGCCGGCGGCGGAGCCACCCAGCTCACCACGACTGTCACCCAGATGTTCACGGTCTCCGCCGGTACGCCCGGCGCGCACCTGCCCTATCCCCGACTGCGCGAGTCGCTGCACGACCACTACGCGCGACTCGGGTCACGCCTGGCCGAACACGTGAGCGGGCTCGCCACCTGGGACCGGCTGCCCGCGGCCCACCGGGAGGCGTTCCGGGAACTGGTCAGCCGGCTGCCGGACGAGGCGGTGGCCCGACACCGGGACCTGCTCACCGCGCTCGCGGTGGACTTCCCCGAGGTGGCGTACTGGTCCGGGTTGCACGAGCACGAGGCCACCCGGGACGAGGTGCGGCAGCTCGCCGCCGGGCTCGGGGAACTGCACCGGGTGCTCGCCGGGATCTCCACCGGCCGGCTGCCGGACGACCGTCGGGCCGCCCTGGCCCGGGCCCACACGGCGAAACTCGACCGGCCGATCGTCGAGTCGGCCGAGGCACCGGACGGCGTCCGGGTGCCCCTGCTCGGCGAGGCGTACGTGCCGCCCCGGTGCCGGGTGGCCGTCCTGGGGCCGGGGGCGCGACCCAGCGACGAGGAATGGTGGACCCGCCAGAACGTCCGGGACGACCTGGCGAACGTCCTCACCGCTCACCTGACCTCGCCGGCCGCCACCCGGGCGCCTCTGCTGGTGCTCGGCCAGCCCGGCTCCGGCAAGTCCGTGCTGACCCGGGTGCTCGCCGCCCAGCTTCCGCCGGCCGACTTCCTGGCGGTCCGGGTGCCGCTGCGCGAGGTGACCGCCGAGGCGGACCTCCAAGACCAGATCGAACAGGCGATCCGGTACGACACCGGGGAACGGCTGGACTGGCCGGCGCTGGTCCGCTCCGCCGGGGACGCGCTGCCGGTGGTGCTCCTCGACGGCTTCGACGAGCTGCTCCAGGCCACCGGCGTCACCCAGACCGACTACCTGCAACGGGTCGCCCGCTTCCAGTTGCGGGAGGCCGAGCAGGGCCGGCCGGCGGCGGTGCTGGTCACCACCCGTACCAGCGTCGCCGACCGGGCCAAGCCACCACCGGAGACCGTCGCGTTGCGGCTGGAGCCGTTCGACGAGACCCGGGTGCGGCGGTGGGTGGCGACCTGGAACCGGGTCAACGCCGAGGGGTTCGACCCGCTCGGCGTCCAGCCCTTGGAGCCGGAAGCAGTGCTCGCCCACCGCGAACTGGCCGAGCAGCCGCTGCTGTTGCTGATGCTCGCCCTCTACGCCGCCGCGGGGCACGACCTGCGCGCCGCCGAGGGCCTGCGCCGGAGCGAGCTGTACGAGCGGTTGCTGCGCAGCTTCGCCCGGCGCGAGGTGGAGAAACACCGACCGGGGCTCCCCGACCGGGAGCGGGACCGGGCCGCCGAGGACGAACTGCGCCGGCTCGCGGTGGTGGCGTTCGGCATGTTCAACCGGGGCGTCCAGTGGGTCACCGAGGAGGACCTGGAGGCGGACCTCGCCGCGCTGCCCTTCCTCGGGGGACCGCCGACGCCCCGTGGCGGCAGCGACCTGCGGGCCCCGCTGCGCACCGCCGAGGTCGTGCTCGGGCGGTTCTTCTTCGTGCACCGGTCCCAGGCGACCCGGAACGACCGGCGGGTGGCGACGTACGAGTTCCTGCACGCCACCTTCGGCGAGTTCCTGATCGCCCGGACGACCGCCCTGGTTCTGCGCGACCTGACCGCCGTCGCCGCCGCCAGCACCCTGCGGCCGGATCTCGACGACGATCCGCTCGCCGCGCTGCTCTCCTTCGCCACGCTCACCGGACGGGCACCGGTCGTCACCTTCCTCACCGAACTGCTCGGGTCGTGGGAGGCCGACCGCCGGGCGGACGCGGCCGGCGTGCTGCTCCGGCTCTTCCACGCGGCGCACGACCCGCGTCCACCCCGTCGCTTCGCGCAGTACGCGCCCCGGCCGCTCCCGGTGCCGGCGCGGTTGGCCGTGTACGGCGTGAACCTGCTCGTGCTGGGCATCTGCGTGGCCGGTCAGGTCTGGGGCAGTGACCTCCTGCCCGACCCGGAGGACCCCAACCACCTCTGGCGGCGCCAGATCCAGTTCTGGCGGTCGCAGCTCTCCCACAGCGAGTACCAGAGCCTGGTCGGCGCGCTCGTCCTCGACCGGTGCGTCGACGGGTACCGGCGTCGGAACGTCCGCCTCCGGCTCGGTGCCTCCGAGTGGCAACCCGTGGATCTCCGCTGGACGTTCACGCTCGAACTCGTCAGTGCGGACGGCCCGGGACCGGCGAACCTGGCCCCGGAGACCGGGCGACTTCGGCAGCGGGCCCACGTCGAGTGCTGGACGGGAGGTGAGGTGCTGCTCCTGCACGCGCTGGAACCGCTGCTGGAGGACGCCCCGGTTCCGCTCGAACTGCTGGTCGACGGCAGGCTCGGCTGGCGGTCGGCGCTGCACGCCCTGCTGCGGATGTGGCTGACGCCGTCGACGGCGGGCGAGTGGGCGGGCCACGAGGAGAACTACCGGTCGGTGGTGGACGCCGCGACGCAGGTCCCGATGCGGGAGCGGACCCGACTGTTGAGCCTCCTGCTCGACCGGCTCACGACGGACCCGGTGATCCGCCCCCACGCTGCGGCGCGGGTGCTCGGTGACCTCGGGCGTGTCGAGGACTGGGACGTCGTCAGCGGCTGTTCCTTCGTCCGCTGCTGCCTGGCCTTCCTCGGCCGTGACCCGGGGGCGGACGAGGTCCTGGCCGGCCTGCTCGACGCGTTGCCCAACCGGATGCCGGTCGACATCAATCCGCAGTTCGAGATGCTGCTGGCCGAGGCGTACGTGCGGCTCACCGAGCTGAACCGCCGGAGTTACCGGTACGCGGAGTCGGAGGTCGTCCGACTGACGCCGTGGCTCGCGAAGACCCGTCCCGACCTGGTCGAACGACTGCGCCGACTGGCGGTACCGGACGCCGTCATGCCTGCTGCCGTGACGTGGCCGTGGGTGCCGGAGTCCCTCCTCACGGGGAGCGGGAGCCGGACCGACGGACCACCGTCGCCGCGACCCAGTCGGTACGCGGAGTCGGGAACCGGTCGGAACACGGAGTCGGGAACCGGCGAGCCGCCGCCGTCCGTCCCCGGCTGACGAGGGGAACGGACGGCGGCGTCACCGTTCGATCACCTGCCGGGACGGTCGCCCCGGTGGCCGCCGGGGAAGACCCCGGCCTCGACCGCCGCGGTGATCGCGTCGGCCTGCGCCTGGGTGAGCTTGCCGTCCTCGACGGCCTTGGCCAGCCGCTCCTTCAGCGCGGCCTGCCGGTCGGCGGCGTCGCCACCGCGCCACCCGCCACGCTCCGGGCGGTCGCCCTTGCGCTCCTCGCGCACCTTCTCCAGGGCGGCGGTCACCTTGTCGGCGGGCACGCCCAACTCCTCGGCGAGCGCCTCGGCGAACGCGTTCTGCCGGTCGGCCCGGTTCGTGCCCCTGTCCTCGCTGGTGGTGGCACCGGGGCTCGGCGTGGTGTCGCCGTTCTCGGCGAAGGCGACCGCGGGCGCGGCCACCCCCAGGCCGAGTACGCCGGCTGCCGCGAGCCCGGCGATCAGGTGTTTCCTGGCCATGCTTCCTCCTGCTGCTCGGGTGTGACCTGGACTCGACGACGGTGACCGGGATTGCTGGGGGGCACCCATGGCGAGCCTGTCATTCCGCTGAGAGTTGCGGGGCCGGTTTGCGATGAATCCGACGTAAAGCCGTAAAGCGGACATCGCGTGGCAGGAGCAGGGGTCAGCGGACGGCGGGGGCGACGGTGAGGGTGCCGGTCTCGGCGTCGAGGGTGGCGGGGGTGCCGACCGGGACGGTGAGCTGACCGGGACCGTGGCCGATCGGCAGACCGCCGAGCACCGGGACGCCCAGGTCGCCCAGACGGTCGGTCAGCACGTCGACCACGGTGGTGTCCCAGCCGTCGGCGCAGCCGGTGAACTGGCCGACCGCGACCCCGGCGAGGCCGTCCAACGCCCCGGCCCGGCGGAGCTGGGTGAGCATCCGGTCCACCTTGTACGGCGGCTCCTGCACGTCCTCGACCAGCAGGACCGCCCCGGTCAGGTCCGGCATGTCCCGGGTGCCGAGCGAGGCGACGACCAGGCAGAGGTTCCCGCCGAGCAGCGTCCCGGTGGCCCGCCCCGGCACGCGTACCGGAAACGTCTCCTCGGCCGGGTCGGCGGCCACGGTGACCGGCTCGGTGGTGGTCAGCGCGGCGTGCAGCGACTCCGCCGAGCGCAGCGGGGTGCGTTCGTCCCGCCAGGCCGCTCCCGGCCCGTGCACGCCGGCCAGCCGGGCGCCCCGCCAGAGCGCGAGCTGGAGAGCGGTGATGTCGGAGAAGCCGGCCACCACCTTCGGGTCCCGGCGTACGGCGGCCATGTCGATCGCGTCCACCACGCGCTGCGCGCCGTACCCGCCCCGGGTGCAGATCACCCCACGGACCTCGGGGTCGGCGAACGCGGCGTTCAGGTCGGCGGCGCGCAGCTCGTCGGCGCCGGCCAGGTACCCGTGCCGGGCGTAGGCGTTCGGGGCCGGCACCGGGCGCAGCCCCCAGCCGGTGAGCAGCTCGACGCCCCGGGCCAGCCGCTCCGGCCGGGTCGGCCCGGACGGCGACACCAGCATGACCGTGTCGCCGGGGCGCAGGGCGGGCGGGCGGACCACGTCGTCGGGGGTACGGCTCACAGCGGCAGAGCCTAGCCCCCGACCGCGTCGCCGGGCGGTACGGCCGCACGGCCCGGACGTGTTCCACGGCGGCGGAGCCTGTCCGGCGTGGCACGGGTGACCCGATAGCCTCGACGTCGTGGCAACCGCGCTGGTGATCGAGAACGACCCGACCGACGACCCCCGACGACTGGGGGAGTGGCTGACCGAGGCGGGGCTGGAGCTGCGGGTCCTGCGCCCGTACGCCGGTGACGACCTCCCCGCCGACCTCGACGGGTACGCCGCCCTGGTGGTGCTCGGCGGCGAACAGCAGCCGTACCCGAAGCCGGACGGCACACCCGGCGCGCCCTGGTTCCCGGCCCTGGAGGGGCTGCTGCGCAAGGCGGTCCGGCACCGGGTGCCCACCCTCGGCATCTGCCTCGGCGGCCAGCTCCTCGCCACCGCGCACGCCGGCGAGGTGGTGCGCAGCCCGTCCGGCCCCGAGGTCGGCCCGTGCGTGGTCGGCAAGCGGGACGCCGCCGAGACCGACCCGCTCTTCCGCTACGTGCCGCTGATCCCCGACGTGATCCAGTGGCACGTCGACGAGATCACCGAGCTGCCCCGGGGCGCGACGTTGCTCGCCGCCTCCACCCGCTACCCCAACCAGGCGTTCCGGATGGGCGACCGGGCCTGGGGCTTCCAGTTCCACATCGAGTGCGACACCGCCATGATCGCCACCTGGGCCGCCGACTCGGCGCTGCTGGCCGGGCTCGGCTACGACCCGGAGGTGGTGGTGGCCGCCTGCGACGCGGTGATGGCCGACATCGAGGAGGTCTGGCAGCCCTTCGCCGCCCGGTTCGCCGCGCTGGCCCTCGGCGAGCTGGGCGACGAACCGCCCCGGCCCACCCTGCCCCTGCTCGGGCACTGAGCCGGCATGACCAGGTCCACCAGGAACAACCGCCTCGCCCGGTACGGATTCGGCACCGGCGACGACGGGGGCGTGCGCGCCGCCGACCTGCTCGGCCCGGAGGGCCTCGGCCTCTGGCGGCCCGAGTCGCAGGAACCGGCCGACGCGCCGGCCACCGAGCTGCTGACCGCGCTGTCCCGGGCCGCCGACCCGGACCTGGCCCTGCGCCAGCTGCACCGGATCGTCGAGGCCGAACGCCGGACCATCGAGGAGCCGGCCCTGTTGGCCGCGCTGCACGCCGACCCGGGGCTGCGCCGCCGGCTGGTCGCGGTGCTGGGTGCGTCCTCGGCGCTCGGCGACCACCTCGTCGCCAACCCGGACCACTGGCGGATCCTCGTCACGGCCCCGGACGGGCTCGCCCCCACCGCCGACGGGCGGCTCGGCCCGCTCGGCGAGGGCAAGCCGATCCCGGCGCTGCGCGCGGCGTACCGGCTGGCCCTGCTGGGGATCGCGGCGGCCGACCTGACCGGCGGCCGGGCCCTGGAACAGACCATGGCGGCGCTCTCCGCGCTCGCCGACGCCACCCTCACCGCCGCCTACGACATCGCGGTCGGCGAACTGGCCGAGGGCACGCCGGTGCCCCGCCTGGCCGTGGTGGCGATGGGCAAGTGCGGCGGGGGCGAGCTGAACTACGTCTCCGACGTCGACGTGATCTTCGTGGCCGACGACGACGCCGACCTGACCGTGGCCACCACCATCGCCACCCGGCTGATCCACGTCTGCGGACTGGTCGCCTGGCCGGTGGACGCCGCGCTGCGCCCCGAGGGCAACCGGGGGCCGCTGGTGCGCACCCTCGGCAGCCACCTCGCCTACTACCGCCGCTGGGCGCGCACCTGGGAGTTCCAGGCACTGCTGAAAGCCCGTCCGGCCGCCGGTGACCTGGCCCTGGCGCAGGAGTGGATCGACCAGCTCGCCCCGCTGCTGTGGCGCGCCGCCGAACGCCCGGAGGCGGTCTCCGACGTCCGCGCGATGCGTCGCAAGATCATCGAGAACATCCCGCCGAAGGAGCTGGAACGCGAGATCAAGCGTGGTCCGGGCGGGCTGCGCGACATCGAGTTCGCGGTGCAGCTGCTGCAACTGGTGCACGGCCGGGGCGACGAGTCGCTGCGCGAACCGGGCACCATCCCGACGCTGCGCGCGCTGGTCGCCGGCGGCTACGTGGGCCGCGCCGACGGCGAGGGCCTGCTGCGCGGGTACCGCTTCCTGCGCGGCGTCGAGCACCGCCTCCAGCTCCAGGGCCTGCGCCGTACCCACACCGTGCCGGCCGAGCCGGCCGGGCTGCGCTGGCTCGCCGCCGCGCTCGACTACACCGCCACGCCGGGACGCAGCGCCGTCGAGGCGTTCCGCGCCGACTGGGTCACCCACGCCACCGAGGTACGCCGACTGCACGCCAAGCTGCTCTACCGGCCGCTGCTGGAGTCGGTGGCCCGGGTCCCCGCCGACGGGCTGCGACTGACCCCGGAGGCCGCCCGGAACCGGTTGGAGATCCTCGGCTTCGCCGACCCGGCCGGGGCGCTGCGCCACCTCCAGGCCCTCACCGGCGGGGTGAGCCGCACCGCCGCCATCCAGCGCACCCTGCTGCCGGTGCTGCTCAGCGAGTTCGCCGACGCCCCGGAACCGGACCGGGGGCTGCTCAACTACCGGCAGGTCTCCGACAAGCTCGGCAGCACCCCGTGGTATCTGCGGGTGCTGCGCGACGAGGGCCCGGTGGCCCGCCGGCTGGCCCGGGTGCTGTCGCTGTCCCGGTACGCCGCCGACCTGCTCTCCCGGGAACCCGAGGCGCTGCGGCTGCTGGCCGAGGAGAGCGAACTGACCCCGCGCCCCCGCGAGGTGCTCTGCGAGGGCTTCAGCGCGGCGGCGGCCCGGCACACCGACCCGGTGGAGGCCACCCGCGCGGTCCGCGCGCTGCGCCGCCGCGAACTGGTCCGGCTCGCCTGCGCCGACGTGCTCAGCCGGGCCGGCTCGCTCGCCCCGAAGGCGACCCGCCAGACCCCACCGGACGTCAGCGCCGTCGGCGCGGCCCTGGCCGCGGTGACCGACGCCACCCTCACCGCCGCGCTGCGCACCGCCCGGGCCACCCGCCCGGACGTGCCCGGACTCCGGTTCGCGGTGATCGGCATGGGCCGCCTCGGCGGGTACGAGTCGAACTACCTCTCCGACGCCGACGTCCTCTTCGTCTACGATGCCCCGCCCGGGGTGCAGGAGAACACGGCCAGCGCCGCCGCGCGCGGCATCGCCGAGGAACTGCGTCGGCTGCTCGGCATGCCCGCGCCCGACCCGGCCCTCGGGGTGGACGCCGACCTGCGCCCGGAGGGGCGGCAGGGACCCCTGGTCCGCAGCCTCGCCGCGTACGCCCAGTACTACGCCCGCTGGTCACGGGTCTGGGAGGCGCAGGCCCTGCTGCGTGCCCGGTTCGTCTGCGGCGACGCCGACCTCGGCGAGGAGTTCGAGGCGATGATCGAGCCGGTGCGCTACCCGACCGACGGACTCACCCGGGAACAGGTCGTCGAGATCCGGCGCATCAAGGCCCGGGTGGAGACCGAACGGCTGCCCCGGGGCGCGGATCCGGCCACCCACACCAAGCTCGGCCGGGGCGGACTCGCCGACGTCGAGTGGGCGGTGCAACTGCTCCAGCTCCGGTACGCCGGCCGGCATCCGGAACTGCGCGGCACGCGTACCCTCGGGGCGCTGGCCGCCGCCCGCGACGCCGGACTGGTCGACCCGGCCGACGCCGCCGCGATGGCCGCCGGCTGGACGACCGCCGCGCAGGTCCGCAACGCGCTGATGCTGGTGCGGGGCCGGGACGGCGACCAGCTGCCCCGGCACGGCGTGGAACTGGCCGGCGTGGTCCAGCTGCTCGGCGCGGACGACCCGGGCGAGTTCCTCGACGAGTACCTCCGCACCGCCCGGCGCTGCCGTACCGCCATGGAACACGTCCTCGATGCCTGAGCCGGTGCCGCGCCCGACGGCCACGGCCGCCTCCGCCCGGACGCCGACCGCACCGGCGTCCGGCCCCCGGCTTCCGGTCCCGCTGCTGGTCACCGGGGCCGGACTGCTGCTCGCGGTGGCGTTTCTGCTTGCCCCGCCGATGGGCACCGACCTGGCCGCCCAGGTCGCCCGCGCCGACTTCGTCGACCGGCACGGCATGACGCCCGTCGACCTCGGCTGGTACGGCGGCGTCCACCAGTACGGCTACAGCCTGTTCACCGCCGGACTGGGCGCCCTGTTCGGGGTACGGGTGGTCGGCGCGGTCGCCGCAGTGGTCTCCGCCGCCGCGCTCGGCTGGCTGTTCGTCCGGCACCGGGCCCGGCGACCACTGCTGGCCGGGCTGCTCGGCGCGGTGGTGCTGGTCGGCAACCTGGCCAGCGGGCGGATCACCTTCGCCGTCGGGCTGGCCCTCGGGCTGGCCGCCCTGGTCGCGGTCTCCGCCGACCGGCCGTCCCGCCCGCTGCGACTCACCCTGGCCGCGCTGCTCGCCGCGCTCGCCACCTGGGCCAGTCCGGTGGCCGGACTCTTCACCGGGGTGGCCGGCGCGGCGCTGCTGCTGGCCGCTCTGCGACCCGGCACCGGTCCGGGGCGGCCGTTGCCCGGCGGCTGGCGGATCGACCGGCCGCTCGGCGAGGCGCTGACGCTCTGCTTTGCCCCGGCCGTCGCGCTCGCCCCGATGGCGGTGCTCTTCGGCAACGGCGGCACCCAGCCGTACACCGCCGAGTCGATGCGGATCAACGTGGCGCTGGCCGTGCTGGTGTTCGCGGTGCTGCCCCGGCGACGCCGGGTGCTGCGGACCGGGGCCGCGTTGGCCGTGCTGCTGCTGGTCGCCGCGTACCACCTGCCCACCCCGATCGGGTCGAACGCGCTGCGGCTGCCGATGCTCTTCGCGCTGCCCGTGCTGGCCGGCTACGCGACGCTGCCCGCCGGGTGGCTGGCCGCGCTGCTCGCCGCCACCGTCTGGTGGCAGAACCCGGTGATGACCTCCGACCTGGGGCGGGCCGGTTCGCCCGAGTCGTCCGCCGCCTTCTACCGGCCGCTCGCCGACGAACTGGCCCGCCGCGCCCCGGCCGGGCGGGTCGAGGTGGTGCCGCTGCGCGACCACTGGGAGTCGGCGTACCTGCCGTCGACCGTGCCGCTGGCCCGGGGCTGGGAACGGCAGGTCGACACCGACCGCAACGCGCTGTTCTACCGCACCGGCCTGGACGCCGACACGTACGCCGACTGGCTGCGCCACACCGCCGTGCAGTACGTCGCGCTCGCCCCGGACAGCGTGCCGGACCGCTGGGCCCGGGAGGAGGCCGACCTGGTCGCCGGCGGGCTGCCGTACCTGACCGAGGTGTGGCGCGACGACACCTGGCGGCTCTACGCGGTCACCGACCCGACGCCGCTGGTGGCCGCCCCCGGCCGGCTGGTCGCCTCCGACCCGGGCCAGGTGCGGTTCACCGCCCCGGCGGACGCCGGTGACCTGCTGATCCGTGTCCGGTGGTCCCGGTGGCTCAGCCTGGAGGGGCCGGGCGGCTGCCTCACCCGGGGTCCGGACGACTGGGTCACCGTCCGGGTCGACGACGCGGGGGAGTACCGGCTGACCAGTTCACTGCGCCCCCGGGGAGGATGCTGAGTGACGCGGAGCACCGAGGGTGGGGACGGCTCGTCCGCCGGTCGCGGAACCGGCTCGTCCGCCGGTCGTGGGACCGGTCCGGCCGCCGGTCGCGGGATCGTCCCGCCCGGGGCGGGACGGCTGCGGCTGGTGCGCTGGGGCGGCCTCGTCGGCGCCGTGCTGCTGGCCGTCGCCTCCTGGCTCGGCGGGGTCTTCCCGGAGTTCGCCGGTGGGGTCACCCCGGTCTCCATCTGGCGCGGCGAGCACGGTCCGCTCCTGCTCACCGCCTGGCTGGTCGGCACCGCCGGGCTGGTCGGGGCCTGGTGGGCGGCCCGGCACGCCGTCGTGTCGACACGCTGGGCGTACCTCACCGCCGGGCTGTGGACGCTGCCGCTGCTGGTCACCGTGCCGACCGGAAGTCGCGACGTCTACTCGTACGCCTGCCAGGGCTGGGTGTACGCCGCCGGCGGCGACCCGTACGCCGGTGGGGTGGCCGCCGCCGGCTGCCCCTGGCTGGACGCGATCTCCCCGATCTGGCGGGACACCGCCGCCCCGTACGGGCCGGTCTTCGTGCTGCTCGCCGGGGCCGCCGCCGCGCTCGGCGGCTCGCTGCTCGGCACCGTCGCGCTGCTGCGGGTGGTCGCCGTGCTCGGGGTGCTCCTCGCCGCCGCCTGCCTGCCGGGGCTGGCCCGCGCCGCCGGGGTGCCCGTACGGCGGGCGGTCTGGCTGGTGCTGGCCTGCCCGCTGGTCGGCGTGCACCTGGTCGCCGGGGCACACAACGACGCGGTGATGGTCGGCCTGCTGCTGGCCGGGCTGCTGCTGGTGGTCCGGCACCCCGGGCAGTGGCCCCGCCTGCTGTTCGGCGGGGCGCTGCTCGGGCTGGCCGTGGCGGTGAAGGTCACCGCGTTGGTGGTGCTGCCGTTCGCGGCCCTGGCCGCGGTGGCGGGCATCGTCACCTTCCGGGCGCTGCTGCGCGACGGGCTCTGGGTGGTCGCCGGTGCGGTGGCCGCCCTGCTGGCCACCTCGGCGGCCTCCGGGCTCGGGTTCGGCTGGATCGGCGGGCTGACCCGCAGTGGCGACTCCGAGCAGTGGACGTCCCCACCGACCGCCGTCGGGTTCACCGTCGACTACGCCGGCCGGCTGCTCGGCCTGGATCCGAACGCGGTGCCGGTGGCCCGGGCGGTCGCGGTGGCGCTGCTCGCGGTGCTGCTGGTCGTGCTCTGGTTCCGCGCCTGGCGGAGCCTGCGCCGACTCAGCGGCGTCCGGCAGCGGGTGGCCCGGCTGGCCGCCGCACGGCCGCGCGTGGCGCTCGCTGGCGCCGGACTGGCCCTGGCCGCCACGGTCGCCCTCGCCCCGGTCTTCCACCCCTGGTACGCGGTCTGGCCGCTGGCGGTGCTGGCGGTGGCCACCACCCGGACGACCTGGTTCCTGCTGCCCTGCGCGGTGGCGTCCTTCCTCACCCTGCCCGACGGCACCAATTTGGCCCGCTTCACCAAGGCCCCCGGCGCGATCCTGATGACCGCCCTGGTGCTCTGGCTGGCCGTACGCGCCACCCGCTCCGGTGGTGGCGGTGGTGGTGGTAGCAGGGGACCCCTGTTACCGCTTTTTGATGAGCAGGGGTCCCCTGCTACCACCTCCTGAGGCCCACCACGGCCACCCCGGGGGCCGCCTTCCCGGCGTCCGGAAGATCGCTCCCCTCCGCCGGGGCCGGTGACGGCGTGAAGGTAGGCAGGAGGTGGCGTCAGTGGATGCCGATCGGCTGTCGTTCGAGGCGTACGTGCAGGCCCGTACGACGGCCCTGTCACGAATCGCCTACCTGCTCACCGGCGACCACCACCTGGCCGAGGACCTGGTACAGCAGACGTTCCTGAGCGTCGCGGGGCGATGGCAACGGTTGGCCGCCGGGGGCGACCCGGACCCGTACGTCCGGAAGGTGCTCTACCACCAGCACGTCTCCTGGTGGCGGCGAACGCGACGGATCACGCACGTGCCGCTGACCGGCGTCGACCGGCCGGCACCGGACCGTACCGACGAGGTCGGGGTGACCGTCGCGGTGCAGCGGGCCCTGGCCCGGCTGGGCCCGAGGCAGCGCGCGGCCCTGGTCCTGCGGTACTTCGAGGACCTCACCGAGGCGGAGACCGCCGAGGTGCTCGGCTGCCGGGTGGGCACCGTCAAGAGCCAGGTCCGCGACGGGCTGGCCCGCCTGCGCACCCTCGCCCCCGAACTGGCCGATCTGCTGGAGGTGACGTCGTGAACCGCCGTCCGCCGCTGACCGACGTGTTGACCCGCATCGCCGACCAGGCCCGTCCGGCGCGGATCGACCCGGACACCCGACGCAGGGGAATCCGCCGTCGCCGTACCCGGCATGCTGCTGTCGTCGCGCTGGCGGTGGTCACCGTCGGGGTGACCGCCGTGCTGCTGCCCGTTCCCGGCACCGGACCGGACGTCGCACCGGCCGGCACCGCCGCCCGGGTGCCGTCGACGGTGTACTCCCCGCTGATCGGTCAGGGAACCGTCGACGAGTCGCCACCCGGGCCGGCCGCGATCGTCGTCGCCGGGGACCACGAGCTGCGCGGCAGCGACGTGTGGGGCTGGGAGGGGCGCAGTCTCGTCGTCGGACAGGACGGCCGGTACCGGCTGGCCCGGACCGTCGGCGAGACCGACACCGGCCTCGGCGGCCTGCTGCCCTCCCCGGACGGGCGGTTCCTGGCCGACCGGCCGTGGCTGGAGGGCGCGCGCTGGCCGGCCGACGGCCGGGAGCAGACCGTGGTCGTCGACCTGACCACCGGAAAACTGGTGCAGTACGACGGCGGCGCTCCGGTGCGCTGGTCCCCGGACGGCAGTGCCCTCCTCCAGTACGCCTTCGGGCCGGACGGCGACCCGGGGGCGGACGGCGAGCTGCGCCTGCTCGACCTCGCGACGGGCCGGTCCCGCCCGCTGCCCGGCGTGCCCGGCCTGCGGCGGGCGGGTGACCTCGCGTCCTTCTCGCCCGACGGGTCGCGGATCGCGGTGGCGACCGGTCAGGCCCTGTACGTCGTGGACGTCGCCGGCAACACGGTACGGAAGCTGGCCGACCTCACCGCGGCCGACCGTCTCGCCGGGCCCGGGGCGTGGCTGCCCGACGGCGGACGGATCGCCCTGTACACGGTGGACCGCTGCGTGGGCGACGCCGCCTGTGCCGAGGAGAGCCTCCGGAACCGGCTCTTCCGCCTCCGGTACGTCGACGTCGACGACGGGCGGCCGACCGACGGCCCGACGCTGGCTCCCGCGCGCGGACTGGCCGCCCGGCTGCTCGGCTGGCAGCGCGACGGCGCGGCGGTGGTCGCCACCTACGAGCCGGAGAAGGGGCTGGTCAAGGTGACCGGCGACCCGAACTGGTCGGACCTCGACTGGTGGGCCGTCGGGGGAGTCGACCTGGCGGCGTTCCGTACCGACGGCAGCCGGCACCGCCTGGTCGAGCTGCCCGAGAGCGCGCTGTTCGTCGAGGTGCCGGCCGGTCTCCTCGACAGCTTCGGCGGGCCCGCGCCGTCGCGGATCGAGGGTGCCGTCCGTCGGTTCCTCGCCCTCTACTGGCCGTTCGGTCAGATCGCCGTCCTGCTGGTCGTCCTGGTGGTCGCGGTAGGCACGACGGTGCGGTGGTGGCGGCGACGGCGACGGCTGCGTCCCCGGCCGGCCGCCGGGCGGTGAGACCGTGCCGGTCACCGACTGCCGTCCCCGGCCCGCGGTGAGGCGGACCGGTCACCGCTCCCGGGCACGGGGAAGCCCCCGGGAGCACTCCCGGGGGCTTCCACGACGAGCTGTCGACCGCGTCAGCAGTCGAAGTACATGGCGAACTCGTGCGGGGTCGGGCGCAGGCGCACCGGGTCGACCTCGTTGGCCCGCTTCCACTCCACCCAGGTGGAGATCAGGTCCGGGGTGAAGACCCCGCCGTCGAGCAGGTAGTCGTGGTCGGCCTCGAGCGCGTCGAGCACCTCCGGCAGGGAGCCCGGGACCTGCTTGACGTCGCCCCACTCCTCCGGCGGCAGGTCGTACAGGTCCTTGTCGATCGGCGCCGGCGGCTCGATCTTGCTCTTGATGCCGTCCAGGCCGGCCATCATCATCGCCGAGAAGGCGAGGTAGACGTTCGCCGACGGGTCCGGCACGCGGAACTCGACCCGCTTGGCCTTCGGGTTGCTGCCGGTGACCGGGATCCGGGTGCACGCGGAGCGGTTGCGCTGCGAGTAGACCAGGTTGACCGGCGCCTCGAAGCCGGGCACCAGCCGGCGGTACGAGTTGACCGTCGGGTTGGTGAAGGCCAGCAGCGACGGCGCGTGGTGCAGCAGACCGCCGATGTACCAGCGGGCGGTGTCCGACAGTCCGGCGTAGCCGGTCTCGTCGTAGAACAGCGGCTCGCCGTTCAGCCAGAGGCTCTGGTGGGTGTGCATGCCGGAGCCGTTGTCGCCGAAGAGCGGCTTCGGCATGAAGGTCGCGGTCTTGCCGTTGGCCCAGGTCTCGTTCTTCACGATGTACTTGAAGAGCTGGAGCTGGTCGGCGGCGTGCAGCAGGGTGGAGAACCGGTAGTTGATCTCGGACTGGCCGGCGGTGCCCACCTCGTGGTGCGAACGCTCCACGGTGAAGCCGCTGTCGACCAGCCGGCGCACGATGCTGTCCCGCAGGTCGGCGTAGTGGTCGACCGGCGGCACCGGGAAGTAGCCACCCTTGTACGCGGTCTTGTAGCCGCGGTTGCCACCGGCCTCCTCGCGGCCGGTGTTCCACGCGCCCTCGATCGAGTCGATGTAGTAGAACGACTGGTGCGCGGAGGTCTCGTGGCGGATCGAGTCGAAGATGTAGAACTCCGCCTCGGCGCCGAAGTACGCGGTGTCGGCGATGCCGCTCGCCGCCAGGTACGCCTCGGCCTTCTTCGCCACGTTACGCGGGTCCCGGGAGTACGCCTCACGGGTGAACGGGTCGTGGATGAAGAAGTTCAGCGCGAGGGTCTTCTGCACGCGGAAGGGGTCGATGAAGGCGGTCGCGACGTCCGGGAGCAGGAGCATGTCCGACTCGTGGATCGCCTGGAAGCCCCGGATCGACGACCCGTCGAAGGCGAGGCCCTCGGTGAAGAAGGCGTCGTCCACGGACTCGACCGGCAGGTTGAAGTGCTGCATCACGCCGGGCAGGTCACAGAACCGTACGTCGACGAACTTCACGTCCTCGTTCTTGAGGTATCGCAGGAGTTCCTCGGGATTGGCGAACACACGTCCTCCTGGCACGTCCACGGATGGCTGGCTGCTTGGCGACGCTATGGCCGGGGGGTTGCTCGGCCATGTCCTTACTGTTTCTGCCGTGTTACGACCCACTCTGGCTGCTCTTTCATGCCGGTGAGGGTCGGTGTGGCGCCCCGTCGAGCCGTCTGTCGTCCCCGTTCGGACGATACCCACCCGGGCCGTCCGGTAACGCCGATCGACGTCCCCGTCGCCCGGGTTTCCGTCCCGACTAGCCTTGGCTGCTGTGAGCATGTCCCATCGCCCGGTGCCGCCCGCCACCGACCCCGACTTCACCCCGCCCGGTCTGGGCCGCCGTTTCGGCGCGCTGGTGATCGACTGGGTGCTCTGTCTGCTGGTGTCGAACTTCTTCGCCGACCCGGTGACCGACGGCTGGGCCCCGGTGCTGGTGCTGGTCGTCGAGTACGCCTTCTTCCTCGGCCTCTTCGCCCAGACCCCGGGCATGTACGTCACGCGGATCCGCTGCCTGTCCTGGGCCGACGGGGGCCGGATCGGCATCGGCCGGGGGCTGCTGCGCGGTCTGCTGCTCGCCCTGGTCGTGCCGGCCCTGATCATGGACGACAAGCGCCGGGGCGTCCACGACCGGCTGGCCGGCTCGGTGATCGCCCCGGCCCCTCCTCGCCCGGCCGCCCGCTGACCGCGTCGACGTTCTGCGTCACCGGTAACGACGACGGCGCCCCGCCGAGGGTTCACCTCGTGCGGGGCGCCGTCGGTGGACGGTGCGGGGCGGGCTCAGCGCCCCCGCGTCTGGCGGAACTGGCCCTTGCTGGGGCGCATGTTCTTCGGAATGGCGCCCTTCGGCAACTGCGGACGGGCGGTGAGCGCCTTGAGGCGCTTGTCGAGCGAGTTGACGTCCTTGCCGCTGAGGTTGCGGGGCAGCCGCATCAGCGTCATGCGCAGCTTGCGGATCGGCAGTTCGCCCTCCTCGGTGCCGATCATGTAGTCGTAGAGCGGGGCGGTGCCGATCACCTTCGCCAGCCGGCGCTTCTCCTGGCCGAGCAGGCCGCGTACCCGCTGCGGGTTGCCCTCGGCGAGCAGGATCACGCCGGGACGGCCGATGACCAGGTGCACCATGTCCATCTGGGTGGTGGAGCTGACCGCCGGGGTGACCCGCCAGTCACCGCGCATGTTCTCCATGATCGAGGCCGCCGCGCCGGGCTGCCCCTCGGCGGCGTTCATCATCGCCCGGTTGGACCGGAGGTTGAGCACGATCAGCACGGCGAGCAGGGTGAGCAGGATGCCCAGCGGCAGCCAGAGCCAGCCCCAGAGGATCACCGCGACCACGGTCAGCGCGAGCGGGATCAGCACCGCGCCGGTGACCAGCGGGGCGAACCACCGGTCCTGCTTGGCGGTGAACTTGAACACCATCCCGATCTGCTTCAGCCGCTGGCCGAACGAGACCTTCTCCTGGGGCTTCGCCATGGCGCAAAGTGTAGTGGTCGCCGTACCGGCCGATCACCACGGTCGGCAGCCCGCGCGTACGGCTCAGTCGACGGCGCGGCGGGGGAGGACCGGCGCGGCCCGTCCGGTGCCGTGCCGGCCGTTGCCGGATCCGTCGGTCGTCTTCTCCTCGTGGTACTCCTCCTCGACGTTGACCGCCCAGATGTCGTGTCCGGCGTCGTCGAGGATGTTCTCCGCGGTGAGCATCGCGGTGAGCATGGAGTGGTCCTGGTTGTTGTAGCGGTGCATGCCGTTGCGTCCGACCGGGTGCACGTTCGGCACCGCCTCGGCCAGCCACTGCCGGATGGTGTCGACGGCCTGCTCGTACCCCTCGTCGTAGACCGGGTACGCCTTCGGCATCCGGACCACGTAACCGGTGCGGACCGCGCCCGGCGTGACCAGACCGAGTCGCTCCAGCTCGGCGGTGCCGAGGGCGACGAGATCCTCGTCGGTCGAGGTCCACAGGTCGTCGCCCTCGTTGACGAAGTACTCCAGGCCGAGGCAGGTCGTCCCGTCCTGCACCAGGTACGGCGACCAGGAGCCGAAGTTCTGGATCCGGCCGACCCGTACCCCCGGGGTGTGTACGTAGATCCAGTTGTCCGGGAAGCCGGCGTCCGCCGGCACCACCAGGGCCACGGTGAGGAAGTCGCGGTGGCGCAGCGCGTCGGCGGCGGCCCGGACGTGCGCGGGGGCCGGTGGGTCCATGGTGCGGACCAGCTCGGAGATCGGCATGCTGGAGACGACGTGGTCGACCTCGATCCGGCGCTGCCCCTCCGGGTCGGCGACGGTCACCGCGACCGCGCGTCCGCCGGCCCGGTGCACCGTCCGGGCCCAGGTGTTCAGGGTGACCGTCCCGCCGGCCTTGGCGACCAGCTCGGCGCAGCGCTCCCACATCATCCCCGGCCCGTACTTCGGGTACTGGAACTCCTCGATCAGGCTCGTGATGTCCTTCTGGTTGCGCTTCGGCAGCAGCGCGTTGCGCACCGCGCCGGCCAGTGAGAGGTTCCGGATGCGCTGGGCGGCCCAGTCGGCCTGCAACTCGGTGGCCGGCATCCCCCAGACCTTCTCGGTGTACGTCTTGAAGAACATCCGGTACAGCCGGGTGCCGAAACGGGCGGAGACCCATCCCTCGAAGTGGCTCTGGTCCTTCGGCGGTCGCACCCGGGTCCAGACGTACGACCCGACGCAGCGCACCGCCTCGACCACGCCCAGGTTGCCCAGGGCGTTGCCGGCGCGCAGCGGGTAGTCGAAGAGCCGGCCCCGGTAGTGGATCCGGCTCATCCGGGGCCGGAGCAGGAAGTCGCTGTCCGGCAGGATCTCGTGCCAGAACTCCTCGACCCGGGGCACCTTGGTGAAGAACCGGTGCCCACCGATGTCGAACCGCCAGCCGTCGCGCTCGACGGTGCGGCTGATGCCGCCCACCACGTCGTCGGCCTCGAAGACCTCCACCGGCGCGTTACGCCGGGTCAGCTCGTAGGCGGCGGTGAGACCGGCGGGGCCGGCTCCGATGACGATGGTGTGTGGCGTGGCCATGAGATAAATCCATCACCTTCGACGTGCGGCGGCAACCGTCAAATCGAAGGGTGGGACGGCATGGCCGTGGGCGGGACGCGCGGAATCTAGCACGCCGTCGCGGTGCGTGTCCGTCCCGACACGGTGGCGTGGCGGGCCCGGGCGGGGTCAGCCGACCGGGCTGGCCGCGCGCGCGTCGAGGGCCTGACGGTAGAGGCGGCCGGCCCGGTACGACGAGCGCACCAGCGGCCCGCTCATCACCCCGGCGAACCCGATCTCCTCGGCCTCCTCGCGCAGCTCGACGAACTCCTCCGGCTTGACCCAGCGCTCGACCGGGTGGTGGCGCGGGGTGGGGCGGAGGTACTGCGTGATGGTGATCAGCTCGCAGCCCGCCTCGTGCAGGTCGCGCAGCGCCTGGGAGACCTCGGTGCGCTCCTCGCCCATGCCGAGGATCAGGTTGCTCTTGGTGACCAGGCCGGCGGCACGCGCCTGCCGGATCACGTCCAGGGAGCGCTCGTAGCGGAACGCCGGGCGGATCCGCTTGAAGATCCGGGGCACCGTCTCGACGTTGTGCGCGAGCACCTCCGGCCCGGACCCGAAGACCTCGGCGAGCTGGTCGGGCACCGCGTTGAAGTCCGGGATCAGCAGCTCGACGCCGCAGCCGGCCTGAAGGGCGTGGATCTGCCGGACCGTCTCGGCGTAGAGCCACGCGCCGCCGTCGGGCAGGTCGTCCCGGGCGACGCCGGTGATGGTCGCGTACCGCAGCCCCATCGTGGCCACCGACTCGGCGACCCGGCGCGGTTCGTCGGCGTCGAACTCGGCCGGCTTGCCGGTGTCGATCTGGCAGAAGTCGCAGCGCCGGGTGCACTGGTCACCGCCGATGAGGAAGGTCGCCTCCCGGTCCTCCCAGCACTCGTAGATGTTGGGGCAGCCGGCCTCCTGGCAGACGGTGTGCAGCCCCTCCCGGGAGACCAATCCCCGCAGCGACGTGTACTCCGGCCCCATCTTGGCCTTGACCTTGATCCACGGTGGCTTGCGTTCGATCGGCGTCTCCGCGTTGCGTGCCTCGATCCGCAGGAGGCGCCGCCCCTCGGGGGCGACGCTGGCGGAGCGCGGAGCCTGGGCGGTGGTCGGCGCGGACTGCTCGATGGTCACGCAACCGAGCCTACGCCCGCTGGCGCCTGTCGATGCACTTCGGGCGACCGGGGTCACGCCGCCGGGTACGTGAGCCCACTCACCGCCGTGCCGCCGGAAAAACGCTGTCGGCGCTGCCTGGCCGGCGGTAGCGTGCCCACCACGAGCGACGACGGAGCCGAGTAGCGCCCGCCGAGCCAGTGCAGAGAGCCGCCGAAGTGCTGCGAGGCGGTCTGGTGACGGTGCGTGAAGACCCTCCCGAGCTGCGGGAAGAACGGTGGCGGGGTGACCCCCGCGCCCAGTAGACCCCGCCCGGCTGGCCCCGGTGAACAGGCGACGAACGAGGCTCCCGCCCACGGCGGGAGCGAAGGTGTGGTGGCACCGCGAGGTTCCCGCTCGCCCACACCTCCCTGGGGATCGCGTTGCGATTTGTCGAGGAGGTAACCAGCGTGCAACGCATCCTTTCCGCCCAACTTCCCGCCCATGTCGGCACGACCGTCCGGATCGCCGGCTGGACCCACCGCCGCCGGCTGCTCAAGTCGGTGGCCTTCCTGATCGTCCGCGACGCCACCGGAACGGCCCAGGTGGTGGTCACCGACCCGGCCGCCCGCGCGGCCGTCGAGGCGTTGACCGAGGAGACCGTCGTCGAGGTGGTCGGAACGGTCACCGCGAACCCGGCCGCCCCCGCCGGGGTCGAGCTGACCGACCCGGCGGTACGCCTGCTCGGGCCGCCGGCCGTACCGCCGGGGTTCGACCTGTTCCGGCCGACCCTGACCGCGAGCCTGCCGACGCAGCTCGACCACGCGCCGGTGGCGCTGCGTCACCCGCGCCGGTCGGCGGCGCTGCGCGTCTCGGCGGCGGCGGTCGCCGGGTTCCGGGCCGCCCTGGACGCCCGGGGCTTCGTGGAGATCCACACGCCGAAGATCGTCGGCTCGTCGACCGAGAGCGGGGCGAACGTCTTCGCCCTGGACTACTTCGGCCGGCCGGCGTACCTGGCCCAGTCGCCGCAGTTCTACAAGCAGCTCATGGTCGGCGTCCTGGAACGCGTCTACGAGGTCGGTCCGGTGTTCCGCGCCGAGCCGCACGACACCGCCCGCCACCTGGCCCAGTACACCTCGCTCGACGCCGAGCTGGGCTTCGTCACCGACCACCGGGACGTCATGACCGTGCTCCGGGACACCCTCGCCGGGCTGCTCGGCACCGTCGCCGACCGGGCCGGATCGGCGTTGGCGCTGCTCGACGTGAGCGTCCCGGAGGTGCCGGTGGAGATCCCCGCCGTGCACTTCACCGAGGCGCTGACGATCGCCGGCGCCCCGGCCGACGAGCCGGACCTCGCGCCGGCGCACGAGCGGACCCTGGGGGAGTGGGCCCGGCACGAGCACGGTTCCGACTTCCTCTTCGTCACCGGGTACCCGATGGCGAAACGCCCCTTCTACACCCACCCCGACCCGGCGCGGCCGGGCTACTCCAACGGGTTCGACCTGCTGTTCCGGGGCGTGGAACTGGTCACCGGCGGGCAGCGGCTGCACCGGCACGCCGACTACCTGGCGGCGCTGGCCGCCCGGGGCGAGCCGGTCGAGCCGTACGCGGACTACGTCGCGGCGTTCCGGCACGGCATGCCCCCGCACGGCGGCTTCGCCATCGGTCTGGAACGCCTGGTGTCCCGCCTGGTCGGGGCGGCCAATGTCCGGGAGGTCACCGCGTTCCCCCGCGACCTGCACCGCCTCACCCCCTGAGACGGTGAGCGCCGCCCGGGTGGGGTGGGGTGGGGTGGTAGCAGGGGACCCTTGTTACCGGATTTTGCCGAGGAAGGGTCCCCTGCAAACACCTGAGCCGCAGCGCGGCCCAGCAGCAGCGCGGGAGAACGGGGGTGACGGGTCAGGCGAGCAGGGTGCCCAGGTGCCGCTCGACCACCGGGAGCGCGTCGGCCACGGTGATCGGGCGGCCCAGCTCCGCGCTGAGCGAGGTGACGCCCGCGTCCCGGATGCCGCAGGGCACGATCCGGTCGAAGTGCGTCAGGTCGCAGTCGCAGTTCAGCGAGAAGCCGTGCTGGGTGACGCCCCGGGAGACCCGGATGCCGATCGCGGCGACCTTGCGGGCCGGGCCCCGGTCGTCGGCCGGCACCCACACGCCGCTGCGTCCCTCCATCCGGCCGGCGGTCAGCCCGAACTCCGCGCAGACGTCGATCAGCAACTGCTCGGTCCGGCGGACGTAGGCGACCACGTCCACCGGATCGGGCAGCCGCACGATCGGGTAGCCGACGAGCTGCCCCGGCCCGTGCCAGGTGATCTTGCCGCCCCGGTCCACGTCGATCACCGGGGTCCCGTCCATCGGGCGGTCCCAGGGCTCGGTGCGCTTGCCGGCGGTGTAGACGCTCGGGTGCTCCAGCAGCAGCACGGTGTCGGGGCTCTCGCCGGCCACCACCGCCTCGTGCAGCCGGCGCTGCTCGTCCCAGGCGGCCTGGTAGTCGAGGAGGCCGGCGCGGACCGTGGTCAGGCCGGACGTCGTCGTGGTCACGCCGTCCAGCGTAGTACCGGCCGGACCCGTCGAACCCGGTGAGCCGGCTCACCACCGGCCGGCATCCGGCGCACGCTGCCCGGTCCAGGCGCCTGGCCGGCTCGTGCTGCGGTGCAGGCAGCTGGTCGACGCACGCTGTCGGTTCAGGCACCTGGCGGCTCGTGCTGCGGCGCAGGCACCCGGGCGGCGCACGCTGCCGGTCCAGGCACCCGGGTCGGTTCAGGCGGTCGGCGGGACCTTCCAGAGCCAGACGTCGCGGACCCGCTGCGGGGGGCCGAGCAGATCGGTGGCCGCCCGTCGCAGCGCCTCCTCGTCGAGGTCGTACTTCGCGCCGTGCACCCGGTCGGCGAGGACGACCGCCTCGACCCGCCAGTGCCGCAGGTCGGCGCGGACCATCTCGCGGGTTCCCTCGGTGATGATCGGCACCCGTCCGGTCCGTCCGGCCTGGTCCATCAGCGAGTCGAAGGTACGCGGCACCGGCCCGATCCGGCCCCGTCCGTCCGGTCCGCCGGGGCCGAGGAAGAAGCCGGCCGGAAGGGCGAACTCACCCTGCCGGTGGGCGAGGGCGTACGCCTGCCAGCGCTGCCCGTCCGGGGTGACGTCCACGGTCAACGGAATGGGGGTCAGCACCCCGCCGGGGGAGACGTGCTCGCGCCACGCGCCCGAGGTGACGAACTCCGGGATCGGCTCCCGGGCGATGGTCAGCAGCGGGGTGGGCAGCAGCGGCACCAGCGCCAGCGCGTACCCGACCGCCCAGGCCAGCCCGGCCGACCGGCGCCGGGGCGGATCGGTACGGAGCCGGTCGACGGTGAACGCCAGCAGCAGCCCGATCACCGGCGCGACCACCAGCGCCAGCCGGGCCGGCAGCGCCGCGTTGATCACCGGAAGTCGGCCCAGCCACTCGAACGGCAGCGGGATCCCGGTCCGCTCGCCGTCGACGACGGCCTGCGGCCCCCAGGAGAGCACGGTGAACACCACGGCGGTCACCCCGAGCGCGAGGAGGGTGGCCCGGCGGGTGGCGGCGGCATGCCGCCAGAGGAAGACGAAGCAGGCCAGGGCGAGCAGCAGCAGCGGGGCACCGAAGAACGAGTTCTCCTCGGTCGGGTTCGGGGCCAGCGAGGTGCCGAGGCCGGCCTCGCCCGCCACGGACCGGCGCGGGTACGCCAGGTAGGCCGCCATGTCCTCGGAGTGGACCACCGGGTCGAACCCGGTGCCGTGGAACCGCTGCGGGCCGGCGAAGTGCAGCCAGAGCGGATACGCCAGCAGCACCCCCGCGACCACGGCGGTGACCGCGGTGCCGCGCAGGAAGTCCGGCAGCGCGGCGCGTACCGTGGCCCGGTTCGCCGGGTGCGCCGCCCAGACGGCCAGGAACACGACGAGGGCGAGGGCGGTGAAGAACAGCCCCTCGGCCGCGATCGAGAAGGCGACCGCGACCAGCACGCCGAAGATCACCCCGTTGCGCAGCCAGCGCCCCGGTTCCCGGAGCGCGAACAGCCGCCAGACCAGCAGCGGCACCAGCCATCCGGCGGACCAGTTCAGGTGGGCGTTGGCGTGCGACACCATGCCGGGGGAGAAGGCGATCACCAGCGCCCCGACACCGGCGGCGAGCGGGGTGCGGACCAGGTGCCGGGAGAGCAGCCAGTACCAGGCCAGCGCGGTGGCGGCCAGGTTGAGGGTGAGGATCACCAGGAACGTCGCGGGCGGACCGATCAGGTACGTCAGCGGCGCGAACACCGCCGCGTACACGGTGATCGAGGTGTTGACCGCGAGGTTGACCCCGTCCGGGACGTTGAGCAGGTACGTGAAGAGCGGGTTGTCGCCGTGGGTGAGCGCGTGCGCGCCGAAGGCCAGCAGCCACTCGAAGAGGGCCTGGTCGCTGGAGTTGACGGTGATCGCCCGCCCGTTCGGGTCCCGCCAGAGCCCGCTGGTCACCCAGACCGCCAGGGCGAGCGCGACCAGCACCATCACCAGGTCTGCCCGGCGGCTCCGGGTCGGGGCGGGCGACGGTGCGGGCGGCCCGGTGAGCAGGGACGGGGAAGTCGGCACGGAGCGGACGTTACCAACCGTCTGATGACAGACCGGCCGGACACGGAACCTCCGGGAGCCCGCGTACGTCCACACTTCGGCAATCGTGAATGTGTTAACGGTCGCCATGTCACATCTTCGTCATCCCGGCGTAACGTCGCGGCAATTCAAGTGACTCAGTTCACACCCTGGAGGCCGCCGTGCGTCGACCCCCGTCCGTCCTCTCCCGGCTGGCCGCCGCGCTGGCCGGAGCCGTCCTCGCCGTCACGGCCGCCGCCGTGGCCGCCGCGCCCGCACAGGCCGCCAGCCTGACCCCGGTCACCGGCTTCGGTTCCAACCCCGGCAACCTCGCCATGTACGCCTACCGACCGGACGGGCTGCCCACCAACGCCCCCGCCGTGGTGCTGCTGCACGGCTGCGCGCAGAACGCCACCGGCTACTTCACCAACTCGGGCTGGCGCAAGTTCGCCGACCAGTGGCGGTTCGCGCTGATCCTGGCCGAGCAGAAGTCCGCCAACAACTCGACCTCCTGCTTCAACTGGTTCGAGACCGGCGACACCGCCCGGGGCCAGGGCGAGGCGCTCTCCGTCAAGCAGATGGTCGACCACGCGAAGGCCAACTACGGCACCGCCGCCAACCGGGTGTACGTCAGCGGCCTCTCCGCCGGCGGCGCGATGGCCGCCACCATGCTCGCCGCGTACCCGGACGTCTTCGCCGGCGGCTCGATCGTGGCCGGCGTACCGTACCGCTGCGCGACCAGCATGATCAACGCGTTCTCCTGCATGAACCCCGGCGTCAACAAGACCCCCGCCCAGTGGGGCGACCTGGTCCGCAACGCCCACCCCGGCTACACCGGCGCCCGGCCGAAGGTCGCCGTCTGGCACGGCACCGCCGACTACACCGTGGCCACGGCCAACGCCACCGAGTCCCGCGACCAGTGGACCAACGTGGCTGGCCTCTCCCAGACCCCGGGCAGCACCACCAACCTGCCCGCCGGCACCACCCTGGAGACCTACGGCGACGACCGGGTACGCGTCTACCGGGTCTCCGGCATGGGCCACGGCACCCCGATCGACCCGGGCAGCGGCGCCGAGCAGTGCGGCACCGCAGCCGCGTACTTCCTGGACACCATCTGCTCGGCGTACCGGGACGCGCTCTACTTCGGCCTGAACGGCTCCGGCGGCCCGGCCCCCAGCCCGACCGCGACCGCCGGCCCCACCCCCACCCCGACGCCCACGGCCGCGCCGACCTGCGTGACCGCCAGCAACTACGCCCACGTCACCGCCGGGCGGGCCTACCACTCCGGTGGGTACGCCTACGCGACCGGCTCCGGGCAGCGGATGGGCCTCTACAACACGTTCAGCAGCGCCACCCTCAAGCAGACCGCCCCGAACCACTGGGTCGTCGGCTGCTGACCTGCCCGAGATGCTTCCCGGCGGCCGAGGCGGTGGCACGGGGCTGAGGTGGTTACCGGCGGCTGAGGTGGTTGCAGGGGACCCTTCCTACCGCTTTTTGCCGAGGAGGGGTCCCCTGCAACCAAACAAACCCGGGCGCGCGGGCGCGCACAACCGGAGCGGGGCGCAGGGCGCGGGGCGGATGTGCGGGGGACGTCTACCCGTGCAGGGCGGCGTGCAGGGCGCCCGGCAGGTCCGGGTGCCGGAAGGTGAAGGCGGCACGGTAGGGGCGGCCCGCCCGGGTCAGCACCCCGGGCAGGACCCGGGTGCTGGTCAGGGCCTCCTGGGCGAAACCGCCCAGCGCGACCTTCAACGCCAGCGCCGGGATCGGCATGACCGCCGGCCGGTGCAGTTGCCGGGCCAACTCCCGGGTGAACTCCGCGTTCCGCACCGGGTTCGGGCCGACGACGTTCACCGGGCCGGCCACGTCGGCCCGGTCGAGCAGGAAGATCACCGCGTCGAGCCAGTCGACCATGGAGATCCACGGCACCCACTGCCGGCCGTTGCCGAGCTTTCCGCCGACCCCGAGCCGGAACGGAAGGAGCTGCGGCTTGAGCAGCCCGCCGTCGCGGTGCAGCGGCAGGCCGGTGCGCAGCCGGACCACCCGCACCCCGGCGTCCTCGGCCGGGCGGGTCGCCGCCTCCCAGACGCGGGCGACGTCGGCGAGGAATCCCTCACCGGCCGGGGCGTCCTCCTCCACGACCCGGTCGCCGGTGTTGCCGTACCAGCCGATCGCCGAGGCGTTCAGCAGCACCGCCGGGCGGTCCTCGGCGGGCAACCCGGCAATGGTGATGGCGAGCGTGCTCGTGGTCTCCACCCGGCTCGACCGGATCAGTGCCCGGTACGCGTCGTTCCACCGCTTGTCGCCGACCCCCGCGCCGGCCAGGTTGACCACCGCGTCGGCCCCGGCGACCACCGCCGGGTCGAGCTGCGCGGCCCCCGGATCCCAGCGCACCTCGTCGGGGCCGCGTGGTGGGCGGCGGACCAGTCGGACGATCTCGTGACCGGCGTCGGCGAGCCGGGCGGCCAGTCGGGTGCCGAGAAAGCCGGAGGCGCCGGCCATGAGGATCCGCATGCCCTATCTTCACCCGGAACGAGGCCGGGGGCGCGGTCACCCTGATCATCCCACCCCTGACGACGCTCCCGGTGGCGGCGGGCAGCGACCGCCGGGCAGTGGCGGGGCGCGGTCAGGGGACGCCGTGGTGGGTGCTGCGGACCTCGTACAGCTTGGGGTCGCTCTGCTCGACGAGCGCGCCGATCTCGGCCAGGTGCGGGCGGGCCTCGGGCATCCGGAGCATCGCCTCGAAGTGCCCGGCGCTGGCCCACTGGGCGTAGTTGACGACGCGGGTGCCGTCCTGGCTGGCGTGCACGTTGGCCGACCGGAACCCGGGCACGGTGGCGAAGAACACCCGGGTGGTGCGATCGAGGGCGGCGACCAGTTCGGCCTGTCGCCCGGGCGCCACGGTGAACACGTTGATCAACGTGACCAGGTCGGCGTCGGTGCTGATCACGGTCTGCGGGGTGATCGACATCGTTCGTCCTCGTCAGCCGGGGGTGTCGGTCGGGAGGGGACGGCCCAGCGGGCTCTCCCTGCCGGGCGCACCGCGACGCTGACGATCACCCTAGTGGACGCCTGTCCACGCCACCTCCGCGTCCGATCGCCCCTCCACCCCTTCTCGAGTGTGGATCGCGGTGGGAGAAGACGCCGAAGGGGCGCCCCGGTGAACCGGGACGCCCCTTCGGTGACAGGGTCAGGACAGGCCGAGCTCCGCCTCGAAGTTGCCGGCCTCCAGGCGCTCCTTGACCGCGACCAGGAAACGGGCCGCGTCGGCGCCGTCGATCAGCCGGTGGTCGTAGGAGAGGGCCAGGTAGACCATCGACCGGACGGCGACCACCTCGCCCAGCTCCGGGTCGTTCACCACGACCGGACGCTTGACGACCGCACCGGTGCCGAGCATCGCCGACTGCGGCGACGGCACGATCGGGGTGTCGAAGAGGGCACCCCGGCTGCCGGTGTTGGTGAGGGTGAAGGTCGCCCCGGCGATCTCGTCCGGGCTGATCTTGTTGGTCCGGGTGCGCTCGGCCAGGTCGGCGATGCGCTTGGCCAGACCGCCCAGGTTGAGGTCACCGGCGTCGTGCACGACCGGCACCATCAGGCCCCGCTCGGTGTCCACCGCGATGCCCAGGTTCTCGGACTTCGGGTAGGTGATCGTGCCGGCGTCGAGGTCCATGCTGCCGTTGACCACCGGGTACGCCTGGAGCGCCTCGACCGCCGCCAGCGCGAAGAACGGCAGGAAGGAGAGCTTCACGCCGTGCCGCGCCAGGAAGGCGTCCTTGGCCCGGGCCCGCAGCTTGGCGACCTTGGTGACGTCCACCTCGACCACGGTGGTGAGCTGCGCCATCTCGTGCAGCGACTCCTGCATCCGCTTGGCGATGACCGCGCGGATCCGGGGCATCTTCTCGGTGGTGCCCCGCTTGGCGCTCGGCTGCGCCTTCGGCTGGGCCGGGGCGGCCGGAGCCTGCGCCGGGGCGGCGGCGGGCGCCGGAGCCGCCTTGGCGGCCTTGGCCTTCTCCACCGCGTCCAGCACGTCCTGCTTGCGGATCCGGCCACCGACACCGGTGCCGGTGACCGAGCCCAGGTCGACACCGTGCTCGGCGGCCAGCTTGCGCACCAGCGGGGTCACGTAACCGGCGGCCTCCTCGCCGCCGCCCTGCGCCGGCGCGGACGGACGCTGCGGGGCGGCAGTCGGGGCGGCCGGGGTCGCCTGCTGCTCGGCCTTGACGGGCTGCGCCGCCTTCTCGGCCTCGGCGGACGGCTCGTTGTAGGACAGGCCCGGAGTCGGCTCCTGAGCGGCCGGCTCGGCCTTCGGCTCCGGCTTCGGTTCCGGCTTGGCCTCGGCCTTTGGTTCCGGCTTGGCCTCGGGCTCGGGCTTCGGCTCGGGCTTGGCCTCGGCCGGGGCGGCACCGGCCGCGCCGACCACCGCCAGGGTGGCGCCGACCTCGGCGGTCTCGTCCTCGGGGACCTTGATCTCCAGCAGGGTGCCGGCGACCGGCGACGGGATCTCGGTGTCGACCTTGTCGGTCGAGACCTCCAGCAGCGGCTCGTCGACCTCGATGCTGTCACCGACCTGCTTCAGCCAGCGGGTGACCGTACCCTCGGTGACGCTCTCGCCGAGCGCGGGCATCTTCACCGGGGTGCCCTCGCCAGACGGGGCCGGAGCGGCCTCGGCCTTCGGCTGCTCCTGCTCCTTCGGCTGCTCCGGCTCGGGGCCGGTGCCCTCGGCCGCGGCGGTCGGCTCGGCCTTCTCCGCCGGGGCCTCCTGCTCCTCCTGCGGCGCGCCCGCGCCGCCGCCGGCCTGCTCGCCCTCACCGGCGATGACGGCGAGTTCGCTACCGACCTCGGCGGTCTCGTCCTCGCCCACCACGATCCGGCTCAGCACGCCCGCCGCCGGGGACGGGATCTCGGTGTCGACCTTGTCGGTCGAGACCTCGAGCAGCGGCTCGTCGACCTCGACCGTGTCGCCCTCCTGCTTGAGCCAGCGCGTGACGGTGCCCTCGGTGACGCTCTCGCCGAGCCGGGGCATGGTGACCGATACCGGCATCTTTCAAGACTCCTTCGTAGCCTGGGTACGGATCCTCGCCCGCTTGCCGCCGGACGTCGCGGATGTGGGTGTGGTCAGGCGTGTGCGTGCAGCGGCTTGCCCGCCAGGGCGAGGTGCGCCTCGCCGAGGGCCTCGTTCTGGGTCGGGTGGGCGTGCACGAGCTGCGCCACCTCGGCCGGGTAGGCCTCCCAGTTGTAGATGAGCTGCGCCTCGCCGATCAGCTCACCGACCCGGGCGCCGACCATGTGCACGCCGACCACCGGTCCGTCCTCGACCCGGACCAGCTTGACGAAGCCCGTGGTCTTGAGGATCTGGCTCTTGCCGTTGCCACCCAGGTTGTAGTTGTAAGTCTTGATCTTGTCAGCCCCGTACTGCTCCTTGGCCTTGGCCTCGGTGAGGCCGACCGAGGCCAGCTCCGGGTCGCAGTAGGTGACCCGGGGGATGCCCGCCTCGTCGATCACGGTGGGGTTCCGGCCGGCGATCTCCTCGGCGACGAAGATGCCCTGCTGGAAACCGCGGTGCGCGAGCTGGAGACCGGGGACGATGTCGCCGACGGCGTAGACGTTCGGCACGCCGGTGCGCAGCCGCTCGTCGGTCAGGACGTACCCGCGGTCGATCTTGACGCCCTGCTCCTCGTACCCGAGGTCGGCGGTGACCGGGCCACGGCCGACCGCGACGAGCAGCAGCTCGGCCTCGACGGTCTCGCCACCGGCGATGGTGACCTTGACGCCCTTCTCGGTCTTCTCGACCTTCTCGAAGGGCTTGCCGACCTTGAAGTTGATCTTCCGCTTGCGGAACGCCCGCTCCAGCGCCTTCGACGACTCCTCGTCCTCGGCGGCGACCAGTCGGGGCAGCGCCTCGATGATCGTCACGTCCACCCCGAAGGACTTCCAGACGCTGGCGAACTCGACACCGATCACGCCGCCGCCGAGCACGATCGCCGACGCGGGCACCCGGTCCAGGGTCAGCGCGTGGTCGCTGGTGATCACCCGCTCGCCGTCGACCTCCAGGCCGGGCAGACTGCGGGCGTACGAGCCGGTGGCCAGCACGACGTTACGGCCGGTGTACCGCTTGCCGTCGACCTCGACGACGTTCGGCCCGACCAGCCGGCCGGCGCCGGACACGAAGGTGATGTTCTTGGAACCGCCGACCAGACCCTGGAGACCCTTGTACAGGCGGGCGACCACACCGTCCTTGTACGAGTTGACGCCGGCGATGTCGATGCCGACCAGCTCGGCCTTGACACCGAACTGCTCCGACTCGCGGGTGCTGTCGGCGATCTCCGCCGCGTGCAGCAGGGCCTTGGTCGGGATGCAGCCGTTGTGCAGGCAGGTCCCGCCGAGCTTGCCCTTCTCGATCAGGGCGACCTTGAGGTCCAGTTGGGCGGCGCGCAGCGCCGCCGCATAGCCGCCGCTGCCTCCTCCGAGGATGACAACGTCGAAGGTCGCGTCGTTCGGCTCGCTCACACTCAACTCCCAGGTCGCGTCGCTGCTACGAGGGTCATGCCAGGAAAAGGGCATACTCGCCTCGGTCATCTTGTCACCTGCCCTCGCAGGGCGCGTACTGAGGTGCTCAACGACACGTCGAGGACACGTACGCTTGGCGGAAGCCTTCTCAAGACGGCGGGTGGAGGGGATGGCCGGTGGCCCTGTTCCGACGACGACGCAAGCCCAGCGGTGGTGACTCGGGTCCGGGACGCGCGGCCAGTCGCGCCGACCTCGAACACCTGGAGAACTTCGTACGGACCAGACGCGGGGTCGAGGCGTTCATCGAACCGCAGACCACCGTCACCGAGACCACGGTGATGCTGATCGCCGACGACGGGGAGTGGACCCGTCGCCGTATCGACTCGCCGGAGAACGCCCGCCGCTTCGCCCACCGGCTCGCCATCCCGATCTACGACGTGCGCCTGGTCGGGTACCCGCAACGGATGCGCGACTTCAACGAGCGCCGTAAGCGCCGTCCCGAGCTGTACTGAGGCACCGGTCGTGCCGGCCCTGCCCGGCGGCGGCGCCCCGGGCGAGCGCCGGGCGGCGTCTTCGGGTGTGTGGGGCGGTGCCCCGGGTGTGTGCAGGGGTCCCCTGTTACTCGAAAAGCGGTAACAGGGGACCCCTGCTACCACCTCAGCCCTCGGTGGCGATGTCCTCGACGAGCTGGACGAGGGTCCGGACCGGCACGCCGGTGCCGCCCTTGGTCCAGTAGCCGGTCGGCTCGCCCGAGTGGTAGCTCGGACCGGCGATGTCGATGTGCGCCCAGGCCACGTCGTCGGTGACGAACTCACGCAGGAACGTGCCGCCCTGGAGCATGTGCCCGGCGCGGTCCATCCCGGCGTTGACCTGGGAGATGTCGGCCACCTCGGAGTCCATGCCCTTGCGCACGTCGTCCGGCAGCGGCATCGGCCAGGCCGGCTCGCCGACCGCGTCGCCGACCGTCCGCACCCGCTCGCAGAGCTCCGGCGTGCCCATCACCCCGGCGACCCGCTTGCCCAGCGAGATGACCTGCCCGCCGGTCAGCGTGGAGGTCTCGAAGAGGTAGTCGCAGCCGTCGGCGCAGGCCCGCGCCATCGCGTCGCCCAGGACCATCCGGCCCTCGGCGTCGGTGTTGAGCACCTCGACCCGCTTGCCGTTGAACATGGTGATCACATCGCCCGGCCGGTACGCCGTGCCCGACGGCATGTTCTCCGCGATCGGCACGTACGCGTTCACCGCCACCGACGGCTTCAGCGCCGCGACGGCCAGCATGGTCGCCGCGACCGCCGCCGCGCCGCCCATGTCGGACTTCATCTCCCACATGCCCTGGGACGGCTTGATGGAGATGCCGCCGGTGTCGAAGGTGATGCCCTTGCCGACCAGCGCGACCCGCTTGCCGGTGGCCCCGCCCTCCGGGGTGTAGGTGATCTTGACCAGGCGCGGCGGGGCCTCCGAGCCCTGCCCGACCGCGATGATGCCGCCGTAGCCCCCCTCGGCCAGGGCCGTCTCGTCGAGCACCTCGACGGTCAGGCCGGCCGCCCGGGCGGCCTCGGCCACCGTGTCGGCGAAGGCCGGCGGACGCTTGTCGTTGGGGGCGGTGTTCACCCAGTCCCGGCTCAGCCGGACCGCGCCCGCCACGGTGGTCGCGCGGACGATCTCCGCCTGCGCGGTGGCGTCCGCGGCGTCCGGCACCGACACCAGCACCTCGGCCACCGGGTCCCGCCGGGTCGGCTGCGGCTTGGTCTTGTAGCCGGCGAACCGGTAGCCGCCCAGCAGCGCGCCCTCGGCGACCGCGCGCAGCGCCGCCGGGGCGTCCGCGTCGTCCGGCAACGGCAGGCTCAGCGCCACCCGGGGGGCGCCGGCCAGCGCCCGGACCACCGATCCGGCGGCCCGGCGCAGCGTCTCCGGGGCCGGGGCGGCACCGGTCGGCTCCGGACCCAGCCCGACGGCGGCGACGAGCGGCGCGGTGATCGTGCCCAGCGTCGCGAGCTTGATCACCTCGCCGGGAGCGCCGGTCGCGCCGAGCAGCGCCAGCGTCTCGGTCAGCTTGCCGTCGAAGGCGGCGGCGATGCTCTCCGCGCCGCTGCCGAGGAGCAGGGCACCGGCGGGGCCGCTGGTGGCGTCCTCGCCGGTCTGACTGTGCACACCGATCACGATCGCGTCGACGGCAAGCTCGGCGGGGTCGGTGTCGACCAGGCTCAGGGTGGTGCTGGGCGATGTCACTGAAGCTACTCCGGGCGGGCCGGGCCGGTCGCGGGTTGCGTCCGGCGGTGGGGGTCTCCGGGGGCAACCTACCCGCCGGGGACAGGGCTGTCCCGCCCGTTGATCGGGCGAGTCCCGCCGATGCTAACCAGCGGCGCGGTCCCCGGTAAGTTGCCCTCATGACCGACGTGACCTCCGACGTGACCGCGACCCGGCCGCGTCGTTCCCCGCTGCACGAGCGGCACACCGCCGCGGGCGCGAAGTTCGCCCCCTTCGGGGGCTGGGAGATGCCCCTTGAGTACGCCGGCGGCGGCGTGCTCAAGGAGCACACCGCGGTCCGGGAGGCCGTCGGCGTCTTCGACGTGTCGCACCTCGGCAAGGTGCGGGTGACCGGCCCCGGCGCGGCCGGGTTCGTCAACTCCTGCCTCAGCAACGACCTGGACCGGATCGGCCCCGGCCGGGCGCAGTACACGCTCTGCTGCGACGACGCCACCGGCGGCGTGGTCGACGACATCATCGCCTACCTGCACGACGACGAGCACGTCTTCCTCATCCCGAACGCCGCGAACACCGCCGAGGTGACGCGCCGGCTGCGCGCCGTCGCGCCGCCGTCGGTCACGGTCACCGACGAGCACGAGGCGTACGCCGTGCTGGCCGTGCAGGGCCCACGGTCGGCGGAGCTGCTGGCCGCCCTCGGCCTGCCCACCGGGCACGACTACATGAGCTTCTCCACCGCCACCCTCGACGGGGTGGAGCTGACGGTCTGCCGTACCGGCTACACCGGCGAGCTCGGCTACGAACTGGTGGTGCCCGCCGCGCACGCGGTCGCGGTCTGGGACGCCCTGTTCGCCGCCGGGGCGGAGTTCGGGTTGCGTGCCTGCGGCCTGGCCGCGCGGGACACCCTGCGCACCGAGATGGGGTACCCGCTGCACGGGCAGGACCTGTCGCTGGACATCACCCCCGTGCAGGCGCGGTGCGGCTGGGCGGTCGGCTGGACCAAGCCGGCCTTCTGGGGGCGGGACGCGCTGCTGGCCGAGAAGGCCGCCGGTCCCCGCCGTACCCTGCGGGGTCTGGTGGCGGTCGACCGGGCGATCCCCCGTGCCGGCATGGCCGCGCACGTCGGCGACGCCACCGTCGGCACGGTCACCAGCGGCACCTTCTCGCCCACCCTCAAGCAGGGCATCGCCCTGGCCCTGCTCGACACGGCGGTGAACCTGGCCGACGGCGACGAGGTGGAGATCGACGTCCGGGGCCGCCGCGCCCGGATGCGTGTCGCCCGTCCGCCCTTCGTCGACCCCTCGGTCCGCTAGCCCGTCCCGCCGGCCCCCGCCGACGACGGGCGGGGGTCAGTGGGGGCGGTCGCCGGAGTCGAGGACCGCCTGGGTCCAGCCGCCCTCGAGAACGCCGGTGGGGCCGAGCAGCGCCCAGTCGACGACGTCGGTCGCCTCCACCACGATCGGGGCGCCGATGCGGACCTCCGGGTCGTTCGTGGCGTCGCTGGCGCTGGTGCCGGCGAGCCGCTCCGGGGTCTCCCAGGAGGTCACCGCCGCCCAGACGAACTCCGGACCGTCCTCACCCGGCAGGCCGTACTTCACCACGAGCTGCGTCTCGGCGGGCAGCGCACCGGCCAGGAACCGGGCCCGGACGTCCGGCAGCCCGGCCCGGGCGGTGGCCACCGCCTTCGACATGGCGTCGCCCCGGCGGGCGTACCGCACGTCGGGCTGGATGCCGGCGAAGAGCGTGGCGCACGCCGAGGCGAAGTAGCGCCCGGGCGGTCCGGGGTTGCCGGCCGGCGGGTGCAGGCTGAGGAACGAGTCCGCCTCCGGATCCGTCGCCGGGTCCAGCTCCAGCCGCAGCAGCACCGGCGCGGTCGCGCCGTGCTGTTCCGGGTTGCCGTACGCCACCGCGATGTCGTGCCCGGTCACCGTGCTCAGCACCGGAAGCGGGACGAACGCCGGCACCTCCTCGCCGGCCAGCCCGTCGGTCCAGGTGCGCAGCAGCCGGCGGGCCACCCCGGTCAGCACCGCCCCCCAGGCACGGGTGAGGTGGTCCGGCACGCCCTGGGTCTGCAACTCCAGCAGCCCGAACCGACGCAGCCCCTTGGTGGTGAACCAGAGTCCGTCGGCGTCCGAGGAGTACGGCACCAGCACCCAGTCGACCAGGCGGACCCGGCCCTGCTCGTCGGGGAGCGAGCGCAGCGCGGTCGCCGGGTCGAGGAACTGCAACCCGAAGACGTCCACCACGTCGCCGTCGACGCTTTCGGCGACGGCGGCGGCCACCGCCCGGGCCGCCCACTCGTGGGCCGGCGGCCACCCCGGCCGGTACTCGGCCCGGACCACCACCACGTGCGTCGCCTGGGCCAGCCGCTCCAACTGCTCGCGGGTCGCCCCGAACGCGGTCAGCAGGTCCGGCGGGAGCGCGGGGAACTCGTCGATCGGTCGGGTGTCCACGCTCATCAGCGGGCTCGCCAGCATCTGCCGGGCCAGCCCGTACACCGGTTCGGCCAGCCGCCCGGCCAGCGCCGTCACCGCCGTCCGGGTGGACACCCTCGGCAGGCCGCGTATCGGCACCAGGTACGTCGCGGTCAGCGTCTCCGGAACCGGAACGGGCAGGAAGTCGTCCGTGATGAGCAATTCGTCCCCCATCGCCGCGCCGGGTGCTGTCGGGGAAGAACGCTACCCGGCATGGTGAGTCGTCCTCAGCCGGACAGCACGACTCCCAGGTAGACCACCGTCGTGGCGACCTCCACGTTCGCGCCGAGCACGTCGCCGGTGATCCCGCCGAGCCGGCGTACCAGGTGGCGCAGGAGCAGCAGCACGGCGGCGAGCGCGACGGCGACGGCGAGTGGCCCCTGCCACGGGCGACCCGGCACCGCCGCGAGCGCCGGCAGCGCGACGGCGACCGCCCCGACCGCCACCGCGACCGGCCCGACCGTGCCGGCCACCAGCGCGCCGAGTCCCTCCGGGCGGGCCGCCGGCACACCGCGACGACAGGCCAGGGTGACCCCGAACCGGCCGGCGGCGGTCGCGGTGACGACCGCCGCGAGCGCCGCCGGCCACGACCGGGCGGCCAGCTCGGCGAGCACCGCGCTCTGCGCCAGCAGGACGAGGACCAGCGCGGCCACCCCGAACGGCCCCACGTCCGGCTTCTTCATGATCTCCAAAGCGGCGGGACCCCGCCGGTACGAGCCGAGCGCGTCGACCGTGTCGGCCAGCCCGTCCAGGTGCAGGCCCCGGGTGAGCAGCGCGCCGCAGCCGACCGTCACCACCGCGGCGACCAGTGGCGGGGCCACCGTGGCCAGGCCGAGCAGCACCCCGCCCAGGACCACCCCGAGCACGGCCCCGACCAGCGGCGCGACCGCCATCGCCGTGCCGGCGGCGGCCCGGTCCACCCGACCGGGACGCACCGGCGCGGTGGTGAACGTGGTGACCGCCAGCCGCAGGCCGGCTCCGAGCCGGGACTCAGCCGGCACGGCCGACACCGGGTGCGGCCCGCATCCCGCCCGACCGGCCCGGCGGCGGCCCGGCCGGTGTCACGCCGGGCCGGTGGAACCGCGAACGACCGGCGGGTCGGGGTGGCGGCGGTGTGCCGGTCGGTCGGGACGGTGGCGGCGCGCCGGCCGGACGGGTCGGCGCCGGCGTGCCGGGCGGGCGGTTCGGCGGCTCAGCCGGCATGCCGGTCGGGAGCGTCCGTCCGCTCCTCGTCGTCCGAGCCGGTGGTGGCCGGTCCGGGGCCGGCCGGCTCCGGCTCGGCGAACTCGGGCGTCTCCTCGTCGGCCGGTTCACCGGCGGGGCCGGCGTCGTCCTCCCGGGCGGGGAGCGCGGCGGACAGCGCCAGCACCGAGCGCAGCAGCGGCAGCGCGGCCAGGGCGTTCGCGCCCTCTCCGAGGTCGAGCCGCAGGTCGAGCAGGGGGGAGAGGCCGAGCACGTCGGCGGCGAGCCGGACAGCGGGGTGCCCACCGTCGTCGGGCAGCAGGCACCAGTGGCGGGCCTGCCCGGCCAGGTCCCGGCTGACCATGCCGGCCGCCACGCCCACCGGACCGTCCAGCAGCACCGGCAGTCGGCGGGCGGTCGCGCCGAGCAGGATCCCGGTGGCCACCGCGATGTCACCGCCGCCCAGCTCGGTCAGGACCGTCTTCGCGTCGCGGGACGCGTGGCGGGTCCGGTGCAGGGCGTCGCGGACCGTCGCGCAGCGGGTCATCCACGCCGTGTCGTCGACCGTGCCGTCACGGACCACCCGGCCGAGCACGGCCGGCGGTTCCGCCCCCGCCGTGGCGGCCAGCACCGCCGCCGCGGCGGCCTCGGTGCCGGCGCCGCAGGCGGCCAGCACCAGCAGGTGTACGCCCGCGTCGGCGGCCTCCTCGGCGAGGCGCCAGCCGTGCCGCAGCGCCGACTCGACCGCCTCGGCGGTCAGCGCCGCCCCGACCTCCATCGGCGCGGCCGTGGGGGCGTCCACCACCTGGAGGGTCGCGCCGTTCTCGGCGGCGAGGCGGGCCAGCACCCCGACCCCGGCGCGCGCCTGCGCGGCCCGGCGGGCCGACTCGTCGACGGTCGACCCGGCGGAGGCCCCGCCCTCGTGGTCACCGTGCAGCAGCAGGACCCGTACCGGCCCCCACGGCTGCGGGGTGGGCGTGCCCTGGGTGGCGGCGGCGAAGCCGACCACCCGCTCCAGGACGCCGAGACCCGCCCCCGGCACGTCCCGGGTGGCGAGGCGTTCCACGGCCTGCGGGCCGGCGTACTCGTCCGGCAGGGGCAGTTCCATGCCGCTCTGGATGACCAGGCCGGTGGCGACCATCGGCAGGGTCATGGTCGGCGCGGCCCAGCCGGCGCCGTCCGCCGGTCGCGCGGCGGGCGGGACACCCGGGGTGAGCACCTCGGGCAGGGCGGCTTCCGTCAGCGGAGCGCCACCGCCCGGGGCGGCGGTGACCGGCGCGTCCGGTTCCGACGGGCCCGCCTGCGTCGGGATGCCCGCCCGGTGCCCGTTCGGCGCGGCCGGGTCCATCGGGACCGGATCGACCAGGGACGGGACGGGCGGCGACCCGGCGGCGCCGGCCGACGGGGCGTCGGACCGCTTCAGCCAGCAGGCCTGCCCGGCCACCACCAGCGCCACCGCGTCGCAGGCGTCGGCGACGGCCCGGTTGGCCGACCCGAGCGCGTCGGCGAAGGCCCGCCCGAGCGGGGTGGTCGGCACCAGCGACAGCCCCACCTCCGGGCTCACCAGCACCAGACGCGCCGGGCAGGCCCGGACCGCCTCGGCCAGCTCGGCGATGGTGACCGTGTCGTCGGCCGGCTGGTGGGCCGGGTCGAGCAGCACGGTCACCCAGCCGCCGAGGTCGTCCACGAGCAGCGTCTCGTGCGGCTGCGCCGAGGCGAGCACGTCGGCCAGCCGGCGCGGGTCGTCACCGGTCTCCTCGGTGGTCCAGGTCTCCGGGCGACGGCTGCGGTGCGCCGCCAACCGGGCCGCCCACTCGGCGTCGTCGGGGTCCCCGCCGGTCGCGGTCGCCACGTAACGGACCGTGACCGCGTCGGCCACCAGTGCTTCGGCGAACTCGGACTTGCCGGACCGGATACCGCCGAGCACCAGGACCGTGTTGCAGCCGTCTACGGACATGCCCGTACCTTAGGCCACCGTTCGCGTTCCGACCCCGCAGGTGCGACGTACCTCAACGGTCGGGGTAGAGGGCGGCGACGTCGGCGGCGTACCGCTCGCGCACCACGTCCCGCCGGACCTTGAGGGTGGGGGTGAGTTCCCCGGCGTCCTCGGTGAGATCCCTGGGCAGGATCCGGAAGGTCTTCACCGCCTCCGCGTGCGAGACGGACCGGTTGGCCCGGTCGACGGCGGTCTGGATCTCCCGGCGCAGCGCGGGGTCCTCGCGCAGCTCGGCCACCGAGGCGTCCGGCCGCCCGTGCTCCTCCCGCCACCTGGCGAACCGGCGCGGGTCGACGGTGACCAGCGCGGCCACGTACGGCCGGCCGTCACCGACCAGCATGCACTGGCTGACCAGGGGATGAGCGCGGATGCGGGCCTCGATCGGGGCGGGTGCCACGTTCTTGCCGGAGGCGGTGACGATGATCTCCTTCTTCCGTCCGGTGATCCGCAGGTAGCCGTCGGCGTCGACGCTGCCGAGATCACCGGTGCGCAGCCACCCGTCGGCGGTGAACGCCTCCCGGGTCGCCTCCGGGTTGTTCCAGTACCCCCGGAACACCACGTCGCCCCGGACGAGGACCTCACCGTCACCGGCGATCGCCAGCCACACGCCGGGCAGGGGGCGGCCGACCGTGCCGATCCGGAGCGCCGAGGGACGGTTCACCGCCAGCGCCGGCGAGGTCTCGGTCAGCCCGTACCCCTCCAGCAGGAGGATCCCGGCCCCCCGGAAGAAGTGCGCCATCCGCTCGCCCACCGGCGCGCCGCCGACGATGGCCACCCGGCACCGACCGCCCAGCACCCGCCGCACCCGTCGGTACGCGACCACGTCGCACAGCAGGTGGGCCAGGCGCAGCGCGGCCCCCGGCCCGGCGGGGGTGTCCAGACGCCGGCTGTACGCGACCGCCACCCGGTACGCCGCCTCGGTCGCCCAGCCCCGGACCGCGACCCCGACCCGCCGCCCCTCGCCGGGGCGCTGCCGGATCCGGTCGTGCAGTTTCTCGAACACCCTCGGCACGGCCAGCACGAACGTGGGACGGAACCGCTGGAGCTGGTCGACCAGGCCGGACGGGTCGCCGACGTGCACCAGGGTCGCGCGGGCCCGCACCGCCCCGACCTGCACCAGCCGGGCGAACGCGTGCGCCAGGGGCAGGAACAGCACGGTGGACGCCTCCGCGCGGAACAGCTCCGGCAGGACGGCGGTGGCGTTGCTGACGTCGAGCAGGATGTTGCGGTGCGTCAGCACGCAGCCCTTGGGGCGGCCGGTGGTGCCACTGGTGTAGACGATCGTGGCGATGTCCTCGCCACCGACCGCGCACCGCCGGGCCGACACGCTCTCCGGGTCGACGGCGTGCCCCCGTTCCACCAGGTCCACCAGGGCGCCGGCGTCGATCTGCCAGACGAGCCGCAGCTCCGGCAGGTCGGGCCGCAGGCCGGCCAGCGTCCGGGCGTGGCCGGCGGTCTCCACCACGCAGGCCACGGCCCCCGCGTCGGCGAGGATCCAGGCCACCTGGTCCGGGCTCGACGTGTCGTACACCGGCACCGGCACCGCGCCGATCGACCAGAGGGCGTAGTCGACCAGGGTCCACTCGTACCGGGTCCGGCTCACCAGCCCCACCCGGTCCCCGGCCGCCACGCCGACCGCCGCGAACCCCCGTGCCAGGGCGATCACCTCGTCGCGGAACTGCCGGCAGGTCACCGGCGTGACACCGTCGACCACCGGCTGCGGGGACGGCCAGGCCCGCTGGTCCGGGTCCGGGCGGAGGAACAGCACCGCCTCCGGGTCCCGGCGGGCGTTCTCCCACAGCATGCCGGCCACACCGCCGCCCCCGACGCCGGTGACCACCGGCGCCACCGCCACGTCCCGCACCACCGCACCTCCAGCGCCGTTCGAGGAGTCCCGGCCGATCATGTCGCGGGACAGGGCGGCGCCGGCGGGGAACGCGTGAACCGCCGCGCCGCGCCGTCCGGGGTGCTAGACGTCGCCAGCGGCGACGGCCGTCCATGTCCCGGAGCCGGTACGCCGACTAGGCTGGCAACGGCCGTCTTGGGCGGGACGCATCAGCGAGGGGAGACACGGCATGCCGTGGAGCTGGCGGTACGAGGGCGCGAACGGCGAGTCGGTGGACGGGCCCACCGAGTCGTTCAGCAGCCAGGCGGACGCCGAGTCCTGGATCGGGCAGACCTGGCGGCAGCTCGCCTCGTCCGGGGTCACCGCGGTCGACCTGGTCGAGGACGACCGGGTCGAGTACCGGATGAGCCTCGCGCCCGCCGCCGAGTGACCGGGTACGACCGCCCGGGCGGCGGCGAGCGGCTGGTGCTCGGCGTGCCCCGGGCGGCGTTCCGGCCCAGCCCCGTCTTCCTGGCCCTGGTCGCGCTCTTCGTCACCAGTGCCGTCCTCACCTGGCACCGGGTCGGCAACGTCCGGCTGGACGTGTTCCTCTTCGTCGTCTCCGGCTGGCTGGTCTCGCTCTGCCTGCACGAGTACGCCCACGCGATCGTGGCCTTCCGGGCCGGCGACCGGAGCGTGGCGCACCGGGGCTACCTGACCCTCAACCCGCTGAAGTACAGTCACCCGCTGCTGTCGATCGTGCTGCCGGTGGTCGTGGTGCTGCTCGGCGGCATCGGACTGCCCGGCGGCGCGGTCTGGGTGGACCGGCACCGGATTCCCGGTCGGCTACGGCACACGCTGGTCAGCCTCGCCGGCCCGGCCACCAACGTGGTGTTCACCCTGGTGCTGATCCTGGCCCTGCGGCTGACCGGTCCCGCCCCGCTGGAGTTCCTCGCCGCCCTGGCGCTGCTGGCCTTCCTCCAGCTCACCGCGAGCGCGCTCAACCTGCTCCCGGTGCCGGGCCTGGACGGCGGCAACATGATCCAGCCGTGGCTCAACCCGCAGTGGCGACGAATGTACGACCTGTTCGCGCCGTACGGGTTCATCCTGCTCTTCGCGCTGCTGTGGAACCCGCGTATCGCCGGTTGGTTCTTCGGCGCGGTCTTCGCCGTCGGCGACGTCCTCGGCCTGCCCGCGCCGCTCTACGCACACGGGCTCGACCTGATCCGCTTCTGGCAGTCCTGACCCGGCCCGTCCCCGGTTCCGCCGGCCCCCGGCCCGGTCCACCGCCCGGATTCCGTCGACCCACCGTCCGGGTTCCGTCCACCCGCCGGCCGCCCCGCCGGCCGCCCCGCCGGCCGACCGGTCCGGGTCGTCGTCGTGGTCGACCGACGGCCCGGACCGGTCCCGGCGGTCAGGGCCGCTTGGCGGGGCTCTCCGTCTTGGCCGGGTCCCGCTCGGTGATCGGGCCGACGATCTCGTCGATCGCCTTGAGCAGGTCCGCGTCCAGCTTCACGCCGCTCGCCTTGACGTTGTCGTGCACCTGCTCCGGACGGGAGGCGCCGATGATCGCGGAGGAGACGTTCGGGTTCTGGAGCACCCAGGCGATGGCGAGCTGGGCCATGCTCAGCCCGGCCTGCTCGGCGAGCGGCCTGAGCCGCTGCACGGCGGTGAGCACCTCGTCGGTGAGGAACCTCGCCACGAACGCCGCGCCGGACTTCTCGTCGGTCGCCCGGGAACCGGCCGGCGGCGGCTGCCCCGGCAGGTACTTGCCGGAGAGGACGCCCTGCGCCATCGGCGACCAGACGATCTGGCCGACGCCCAGCTCCTCGCTGGTGGGGACCACCTCGGCCTCGATCACCCGCCACAACATCGAGTACTGCGGCTGGTTGGAGACCAGCGGGATGCGCAGCTCACGGGCGAGCTGGTGGGCCTCGCGGATCTGCGACGCCTTCCACTCCGAGACGCCGATGTAGTGCGCCTTGCCGGAGTGCACGATGTCGGCGAACGCCTCCATCGTCTCCTCCAGCGGGGTGCTGTAGTCGTACCGGTGGGCCTGGTAGAGATCCACGTAGTCGGTGCCCAGCCGACGCAGCGAGCCGTTGATCGACTCCATGATGTGCTTGCGGGACAGTCCCCGGTCGTTGCGCCCCGGACCCGTCGGCCAGAAGACCTTGGTGAAGATCTCCAGCCCCTCGCGGCGCTCGCCGTGCAGCGCCCGCCCGAGGACCTCCTCGGCCCGGGTGGCGGCGTACACGTCGGCGGTGTCGAAGGTGGTGATGCCGACGTCGAGGGCGGCCCGGACGCAGGCCAGCGCGGCATCCTCCTCGACCTGCGACCCGTGGGTGATCCAGTTGCCGTACGAGATTTCGCTGACCATCAGGCCCGAACGGCCCAGGTGACGGAATTTCATGCCTCGACCCTAGCCCGGATCCGGCCCTCACCAGGAGGACGCCCCGGCGTGCCGGTGCCCATCAGAGCAACGGCTCGGTGTCCGCCAGCAGGTGGTCGATCTCCGCCATCAGCCGGTCCCGGCTGCCGTGCGCCGGCTCGATCAGCGGCTCGCCCCGTCGGTCCAGCGCGCCCCACCGGCCGGCCGTGTCCCGGACCAGGAAGGCGACCGGGTGGACGACCACCGCGGCGTGTTCCGGCGCGACGACCACGCGACCCGACCGGTCCAGCACACCGCGCCGGCCGCCGAGATCCACCACGGCCAGCCCCTCGTCGGTGAAGCCGTCGACGTACCGGCCGTCGGCGAGCGGGGTGGTGAAGCCGGCGTACCTCGGGGGCACCACCATCCGCCCGGACCGGTCGACCGCGCCCCACGCGCCGTCGACCCGGACCGCCGCCACCCCTCGCCGGAACGGCCGGACGTCGTCGAAACGCGACGGGACGACCACCACGCCGGCGGTGTCGACCGCCTGCCAGCCACCGGAGGAGTCCCGGGACACCCAGGCCAGGCCGTCGGAGAACGAGCGGACGTCGAGGTAGGACGCGTCGACCAGGGTCGTCCCGGTGTCGTCGATCAGCTCCCAGCCGTCGACGTCCGGGCGGCGTACCCAGGCGACCCCCTCGCGGAACGGCTGCACCTCGGCGTACCCGGCGGCCACGACCAGTTCGCCCTCGACGTCGGCGTACCCCCAGAGCTGTTGCTCCTCGTCGAGGCTCGGCACCGGTGGCCGGCGCGTCTGGAGAATCTCCTCCCGGGCCCGGGGGAGCGGTCCGAAGCCCTCCGCGGCGGCCTTTGCGAGGACCGCGTCCAGCGCCACCTCGGTCCGCGCGATCTGCTCGCGGTCCTCGCCCCGGCGCAGGTCCAGGGCCCGTTCGAAGTGCTGGCAGGCCTCGACGAGCCGACCCTGCTCGTAGCCGGAGCGGGCCAGGTGCTCGTGCAGGGTGGCCCGGAGCCGGTCGGGCAGCTCCGGGGAGTTCGCCTCGGTGAGGAGACGGTCGGCCTCGGCGAACTCGCCCCGCCACTGGAGCACCCGGGCCAGCCGGGCCCGCACCAGCGCGGTGCGCCGCAGCTCGCCGGTGGCCTCGGCGTAGGTCAGCGCGAGCCGGCCGTCGTCGAGCGCGTCGTCGAGGTCACCCAGCATCCGGTTGGTCACCGCGCGGAGGCTGAGCAGCCGGGCCCGCGAACGGTTGTCGGCGACGTCGCCCAGCTTCTCGGTCAGGCCGTGCCGAGCCTCCCGGAGGGCGTCCGGCGCGTCGACCACCTCGCGCAGGGTCTCCGGGTGGAGCCGCCAGCGGCGTCCGGACAGCCACTGCTCCGGATCCGGGCGGAACGGTCCCGTCCGGTCGGATGCCGGGCCGTCGCCGTCCCGGGCCCGCCCCACGGACGGCGCGAACAGGGCGTGGCCGGACGGTCCGGAGACCGGTCGGTGCGGTGGTCCGGAGACGGGACGTCCGGGCGGTGCCGCAGTCGGTCGGCCCGGTGCCGGTGACACGGGCTGCCCCGGTGGCCCGGAGACGGGTCGGTACGGCGCTCCGGAGACAGGACGTGCCGGTGGTGCGGAGACCGGTCGGCCCGGCGCCGGTGAGACGGGCTGTTGCGGTGGCGCGGAGGTCGGCCGGCCCGTCGCCACGGAGCCGGAGCGCTCCGGCGGGGTGGAGACGGAGGAACCTGCGGGCGCGACGACGGGACGGAAGGCCGGGGGCGCCGAGACCGGGGAGACCGGGGGCGTGGCAGGCGGGCGGGCCGGGTCGGGAGCGGGTCCCGGCGGAGCGCCGGCCTCCGTGCGCCACCGGTCGGGCACCGGCGTCGACGGGGCCGGCGGTGTGGGGGACACCGGCTGTTTCGGCCGGAACCAGGCGTCCGCCCCGTGAGGATCGACCGGAACGCGCGGCGACGGGCCCGGTGGCACGTCGGCCGGCGGCGACACCGGAGCACTGGAGGGCCGGACCGTGCTGAACGCCCCGGGTTCCGGTGCGTCCGGTGGCGACGACGCGCCGCCAGTGTCCTCCGACAGCGGTTCCGGAACGGTTACCTGAGCCGGCGGGGCCGACACCGCAGCTGTCACGGGCGCGTCGGGCACCTGGCGCGCCGACACCGGTACGGCGGAGATCGGGGGAGCCGACACGGGACGGGCCGGCGGCGGCGTGGCGGGCGTCGGTATGCCGAACACGGGCGGCGCGGACACGGGAACCACGGGCTCGGGAACCAGAGGCTCGGGCGGCATGGACCCCGGCGCGTCGGCCGCGGACCGTGCAGCGACGGGTGGCGCGGAGACCGGCCGTGGAGCGACGGGTGGCGCGGAGCCGGGCGGAGGGGCGACCGGCGGTGCGGAGACGGGCGGTGCGGAGACAGGCGGTGGGGCGACGGGCGGTGCGGGGACGGGTGGTGCGGAGACCGGCCGTGGAGCGACCGGCGGCGCGGAGACGGGTGCGGTGGCGGTCTCGTCGGGCGGGACCTCGGCACCGTCCACCGGGGACGCGGAGACCGGTCGGACGGCAGCGGACCCGGACGGCACCGGGACGGGCTCCGCCGGCACCGGTGCCGCCACGTCGAGGCCCCCGGCCGACCCGGTGCCGGTCACCGCCGGGGCAGCGGTGGTGGGCTCGTCGTCGTCGGCCGGCTCCGGCACGGCCGGCGGCGTGGGGGAGACCGGCGGTGCGTCCGCAGGCACGTCGGGTGGCGGCCCGTCGAGCACCGGCGCGTCGGGCCCCGCCGCGTTCAGCGGTGGTACGTCGGGCGGCGGCGGTGCGTCCACCGGTGGCGCCGACACGAGCGGATCGTCCGCCGACGGCGGGGACACGGGTGCGCCGACCGTCTCCGGCGTGGTGGCGCCCGCATCGGCCGCCACCCCGCCGGCCGTGTCGATCCTGCCGACCGTGTCCACCGGGCGGACCGGCTCCGGCGTGCCGGCGATCTCTGGTGCGGCAACCGGTTCCGGTATGGCAGCCGTCCCTGGCGCGGCAGCCTGTTCCGCTGCGGCGGGTTCCGCCCCGGTCCCCACCTCGTCGGCTGGTACGTCCAGGGCCGGTCCGTGGCCGGGGTTCCGAGGTGTGACCTCGCGTCCGTCGTTGCTGTCGCCGTCGGTAGGGCCGGTGCGGGGAACGCGCGTCGGGTCGTCAGCCTCACCGGCTGATCCCGTCGGCCGGTCGTCGCCGACGTGATCAGGCCGGTCGTGGTCGACCGGCTCCGGCTCCGGCTCCGGGGCCCGGGCCGGTCCGGTGTCGACGGTGTCGGTCGACGCCTCCACCACGGCCGTCCCCGGTGCCGGATCGTCGGTGCCGTTGGCCGGGACCGGCGTGTCGAGCCGGTCGTCCGTCGTCTCCGGGGCGTCGGGGGCCGGGTGGGTGCCGGTCGCGGCTTCCTCGTCCGTGGGCTCGGACAGATCCGCGTCGCCCTGGCGGCCCGCCTCGTCGAGGGTACGGTCCGTCCGGGTGCCCGCAACGGCGTCCTCGGCCTCCGGCGCGGGGCGGACGTGACCGGGTGCCGGCTCGGCCCCGTCGGTGTCCGCATCCGGCGTGGGGCGGTACGCGTCCGGGACGGCGGCATCGTCGTCCGTGGTCTGTCCAGGTGTGCCTGCGGCCCCGGGGGAGGGCAGGAACTCCAGGCGCAGCCCACCGAGGGCCGGTGCGGTGGTCGGTGCGGACGAGGCCGGACCGTCGGCCGGTACGGCAGCCGCTCCGCCGACCTCCGGCACGGGACCGGTTTCGTCGTTGGCCGCAGACGGCGTCGGCGCCACGGTCGGCGTGGCGGTGGGTGGTTCGGCCGGTGGTGACGTGACCGGGCGCAGATCCTCCGCCGTCAGGCGTTCCCACTCGGGGACGAGCTGCTCGTCCCGGGCCGTCGACCGGGCCGGCCCGATCCGGGCGGTGTCCTCGACCTCCGGGGACCACTCCTGCCGCGCCCGCGTCGGCTCCTCCGGCCGGGCGTCCCACCGTCGGGCCCCGGCGTCCCACGGTTGTGGTCGGGCGTCCTCGGGGGTGTCTCCCGGCCGCATGTGCACGGGGTCGTCCTGCGGCTGCGGCCGGGCGGTCTCGGGGACCCCCGGCCGACCCGGGCGGGACCACGCCTGGGTGGTCTCGTCGTCGGCCGGAAACCAGTCCCGGGCGCGGGGCGCGGGTTCGCTCCGGCTCTCCGACCACGGTGGAGCCACCGACGCGTCGTCCCGGGCGACGGGCTGCCGGGGGTAGGCCCGGGTGTCGTCCCGGGACCACTGCGGACGGGTGTGCCGGTCGTCTCCGGAGCGGTGTTCGCCGGACCAGCGCCGCTCGGGTCCGGTGGCCGGGCGGTCGGGCCACGGGGAGGTGGCGTCGGCCGGGGGCGGGGGTGGGGCGACCGGCGGCCGGAACGGCTCCCGTTCCGGGGAGCGGTGTGCGGTCCAGCCGTCCCGGCGGCCGTCCGTCGCGCCGTCCGGACGGTCGTGTCCGGGCCCGGTGTGCTCGGGCACGTCGGGTCGGGAAACCGGGCGCCCGGACGCGTCAGGCCCGGGCGTCGTGCGCCGGGGCACCGGGTAGCCCCGCCGCTCCGGCGGGTCGTGCCAGCGTGCGCCGTACGGCGGCTCCTCGGGCTCGGGCCGGCGCCCGCCGTACGGGGAATGCTCCCCGGGCTCCGGCAGCCATCCCGGCTCCTGCCGCGGCGCGGGGGAGACCGGTGGGTACGGGCGGGGGTCGCGGCTCGACGCCGCCCACCCGTCGGGCCCGTGCTGCGGGCGGTCGCCGTGCCAGCCGCCGGGACGGTCCGGCTCCCGGCCCCGGGGCCGGTCGCGGTCGACCGTCCACCCGGGCGGTTGGTGCCGGAGGTCGGGGCGGGGCTGGTCGGCCGGTGGACCGGTCCGCCATCCCGTGTTCGGAGCCGGCTCCACCGGGTGGCGGTCCTGCGGCGGTGGCCATCCCGTGGACGGCCGGGCGTACGGGTCGTCGACCGGGGACCGCTGTTCGTCCCACCGACCCGACCAGCCCTGTCCGGCGGGGCCGCCGTGGTCGTCGCGGGCGGGCCCGCGCCGGTACCGGCCGTCCTGGTCGAGCGGCACCAGTGGGACCACCTCGGCCCGGCCGGTGGCGGTGGCCCGGTTGCGGTCGCCCCGGAACGGGACCTGCTGGATGCCGATGTCGCCGGGGTAGCGCTGCCCCGGGAACTGGGGATGCCACTCGGTGGTCGGCTCGACCATCCAGGACGGTTCGGCCGGGTCGCGCCAGCGGTCGTATCCGCTCATCCGGTGACCTTCCGCCCGCCCGCGCGCCGCGCCCGGGGGGCCGGATCGCGTCGGTCGCTCACGGCGGTGTCACCTCGTCGGAAATTGTCGCGCTGGCAGCCGGGGCGTGTCTGTAGAGTCGCCCGGTCCGGCACTGGGTGGCTGCGGAAGGAGGGTAACGGCGTGGGCTCCGTCACCGCCACTGTGGGACCGGCCCGGCACTCAAACGTTATCCTATGGTTTCGGACATTTGCTGCGATAGTCGGATCGGGATTCCGGCGTTACTCCACGTATCGGCAGGCTGCGGTGGCCGGGGTGGTCACCAACACCGTCTTCGGTTTCCTCCGTTGCTACCTCCTGCTCGCCGTGGCCCGGCAGGCCGGCTCGGTCGCCGGTTACGACCCGGCCCGGCTCGCCACCTTCGTCTGGATGGGGCAGGGGCTGCTCGCCGTCGTCCTGCTCTGGGGCTGGACCGACCTGGCCGACCGGATCCGCACCGGGGACGTGGTCAGCGACCTGCTCCGCCCGGTCGATCCGGTGACCAGCCACCTCGCCGCCGACCTGGGCCGCGCCGGCTACGCGGTGCTGGCCCGCATGGTGCCGCCGGTGCTGGTCGGCCCGCTCTTCTTCGAGGTCTACCTGCCGACCCGCTGGTCCACCGCGTTGCTGTTCCCGCTGTCGGTGCTGCTGGCGGTGGTGGCCTGCTTCGGCTGCCGGTACCTGGTCAACGCCACCGCCTACTGGTTGCACGACGTCCGCGGCGCGATGATCCTGTGGACGCTCAGCTCGGGTCTGCTGGCCGGGCTCTACTTCCCGCTGCGCTTCCTGCCGGAGGGGCTCCACCAGACGCTGTGGATCGTCACCCCGTTCCCGAGTCTCTTCCAGACCCCGCTCGACGTGCTGGTCGAGGTCGACCCGCCGTCGATCTCGCTCGCCCTGGTCGGGATCCAGGTGGTCTGGGCGGTGCTGATCCTGGCGTCCTGCCGGCTGGTGCAGCGCCGGGCCGAGCGTCGGCTGGTGGTGCAGGGTGGCTGACCCGGCCGGCACGACGACCGGCGCGTACCGGGCGCTGCTCGGCGCGCAGGCACGGTCGCAGACCGCGTACCGGGTGTCGTTCACCGTGGACCTGGTGGGCAACGTCGGGGCGACCGTCTTCGACGTGCTCACCGTCTTCGTGCTCTTCGGGGTGACCCGGGAACTCGGCGGCTTCACCCTGCGCGAGACGTTCGTGATGGTCGCCCTCTCCGCCTGTGCCTTCGCCACCGCCGACCTGCTGGTCGGCAACATCGAGCGGCTACCCCGGTACGTCCGCACCGGCCTGTTCGACACGGTGCTGCTGCGACCGCTCGGCGCGCTGCCGCAACTGCTGCTGATGGACCTGCCGCTGCGCAAGGTCTCCCGGGTGGTCTTCGGGCTGGCCGTCCTGGTGGTGGCGGTCGGTACGGCCGGGATCGAGTGGACCCCGGCCCGGGCGGCACTGGTGGTCCTCGCCCCGCTGGCCGGGGTGGTCTTCTTCGGCTCGGTCTTCGTGGCCACCGCGACCGTCTCGTTCTACTGGGTCGAGTCGGGGGAACTGGCCAACTCGGTCACCTACGGCGGGCGGGACTTCACCTCGTACCCGGTCACGGTCTTCGGGGGCTGGTTCCGGGCGGTCTTCGCGTACGGTCTCGGCTTCGCCTTCGTCAGCTACCACCCGGCGCTGGCGCTGCTCGGCCGGGACGACCCGCTCGGCCTGCCGGCCTGGGTGGGGTGGGCCTCGCCGGGCATCGCGGTGGTCGCCGCCGCGATCGCCGCCACGGCGTGGCGGATCGGTGTCCGACACTACCGGAGTACGGGGTCATGAGCACGACCGTGATCGAGGCGCACGAGCTGCGCAAGGAGTTCACCGTGCGGGTCCGGGCCGGGCGGCTGCGCCGGCACAAGCGGACCGTCACCGCTGTCGACGGGGTCGACCTGCGGGTGGAGCGGGGCGAGATGCTCGGCTACATCGGGCCGAACGGGGCCGGGAAGTCCACCACCCTGAAGATGCTCACCGGCGTGCTCACCCCCACCGCCGGCCGGGTGCGCGTCTGCGGCCTGGCGCCGGTCGCCCGGCGGACCCGGCTGGCCCTGCGCATCGGCGTGGTGTTCGGGCAACGTTCCCAGCTCTGGTGGGACCTGCCGCTGCGCGACTCGTTCGACCTGCTGCGGCACGTCTACCGGGTGCCGGCCGCCGACCACGCGGCCCGGCTGCGTCGCTGCCGGGAGCTGCTCGACCTGGACGCCTTCCTCGACACCCCGGTCCGCCAGCTCTCCCTCGGCCAGCGGATGCGCGGCGAGCTGACCGCCGCCCTGCTGCACGGCCCGCAGGTGCTCTTCCTCGACGAGCCGACCATCGGGCTGGACGTGGTCAGCCGGCAGGCGGTCCGGGGCTTCCTCGCCGAGCTGGGCCGGACCGGGGACACCACCCTGGTGCTCACCACCCACGACCTGGCCGACATCGAGCGCCTCTGCCGACGTCTCGTGGTGATCGACCACGGCCGGGTGGTGCACGACGGCTCGATCGCCGCCCTGCACAGCAGGTACGGCTCCCGCCGGCTGGTGGTCGCCGAACTCGACGTCGCCCTGCCCGAGCCGCCGACGCTGCCCGGCGCGCCGTTGCAGCGGGTGGAGGCGGACGGGCACCGGCTGGTCTACGCCCTGGAGGCGGCGGGTGCGGCCGAGGTGGTCGCCGGGCTGGCCGGGCTCGCCACGCTCCGTGACATCTCGATCGTCGAACCGGACATCGAGGACGTGGTGGCCCGCCTCTACCGCAGCCCGCATCCGGTGTGATGCGGGGGAGGCGCGGGCGTGCCCGGTTGGTAGCAGGGGACCCCCTGTTACCGCTTGATGAGGAACAGGGGTCCCCTGCTACCACCGCAGAAGCGCGGTGCTGCCACCGTGGGAGAACGGAACGTCAGATCGGGTCGCCGAGGTTGACCCGGGGTGCCGGGGCGCGCATCTTGCGGAACGTGATCGAGCGCATGATCGCGTAGAGGTAGAGCGAGCCCATCCGCTGGCCGGTGTTGGGATAGCGCTCACGGACCAACTTCTTGATCTTGCGGCTGATCAGGATGGAGTCGATCACCACACCGATCGCCAGCGCGGCCCAGAGCAGGTTCGAGACCAGGCGCACGGTCGGCGGCATCGCCGCCGACGAGCCGATCAGCACGACCAGCGCGCCGCCGAAGAACCAGGTGCCGACGGTACGTCGGGAGTCGACGACGTTACGGGCCAGCAGCCGTTCCGGCCCCCGGTCCCGGGGGCCGCCCTCGCGGCGGAACTCCTCTGCCGCCTCGGCCCGCAGACGACGCCGCCGCTCCTTGGCCTCCTCCTTGCTCAACGGCTTGGTGGCAGCGGCGACCCGGCGGTTGGCCGTGGGTCGCTTCGGGGTCTCCCGTCCCTTCGCGGGCGTGTAGCCACGCGGGCGGGCGGAGTCGGACGTCTCGTCCACCGTCACCTCGGTGACGGCCTCGTCGGCGAGGTCGGTGGACTTGCGGCGAAACAGCGAGGGCACGTGGTGAAGGGTAGCCAACCGTCGGCGGCCGGTGCACATCACGGTGCGCCGGCCGCCGGCACGGGTGAGTCAGGTCATGCCGGGCGGTGGGTCCGACCGGAGTCCGGGGCGGCCGACCGGGCCGCCCACGCGGCCCCGCCGGCTCCGGTCACGGGCGCTCGACGTGCGCGCCGAGGTCGGCGAGTTTCGCCTCGAAGTCCTCGTAGCCCCGGTTGATCAGGTCGACGCCGTACACCCGGGAGGTGCCCTCGGCGGCGAGCGCGGCGATCAGGTGGCTGAACCCGGCGCGCAGGTCCGGGATGACCAGGTCGGCGGCGTGCAGCTTGCTCGGGCCCGCGATCACCGCGGAGTGCTTGAAGTTGCGCCGGCCGAAGCGGCACGGGGTGCCGCCCAGGCAGTCCCGGTAGACCTGGATGTTCGCGCCCATCGAGTTGAGCGCCTCGGTGTAGCCGAGCCGCTGCTCGTAGACCGTCTCGTGGACGATCGACAGACCCCGGGCCTGGGTCAGCGCGACGACCAGCGGCTGCTGCCAGTCGGTCATGAAGCCGGGGTGCACGTCGGTCTCCAGCGCGGTGGCGTGCAGCTCGCCGCCCGGGTGCCAGAACCGGATACCGCCCTCCTGGCCGAGGTCGCCCAACCGGGGCGGACGGGTGTCGGTCACCTCGTACTCGCCGCCGACGGAGCGGAAGACGTTCAGGAAGGTCATCATGTCGGCCTGCTGCGCGCCGAGCACCTCGACGTGACCCCGGGTGGCCAGCGCCGCCGCCGCCCAGCTCGCCGCCTCGATCCGGTCCGGGATCGGTCGGTGGGTGTAGCCGTGCAGCTTCGGCACGCCCTGGATCTCGATCACCCGGTCGGTGTGCACCTTGATGATCGCGCCCATCTTCTGGAGCACGCAGATCAGGTCGATGATCTCCGGCTCCACCGCCGCGTTCCGCAGCTCGGTGACCCCCTCGGCCATCACCGCGGTCAGCAGCACCTGCTCGGTCGCGCCCACGCTCGGGTACGGCAGCGCGAACTTCGTGCCGTGCAGGCCGTTCGGCGCGGACAGGTGCAGCCCCTCCGGGGTCTTCTCGACCGTCGCGCCGAACTCGCGCAGCGCCTGGAGGTGGAAGTCGATCGGCCGGGGGCCGATGTGGCAGCCGCCCAGGTCCGGGATGAAGGCGTGGCCGAGGCGGTGCAGCAGCGGGCCGCAGAACAGGATCGGGATGCGGCTCGACCCGGCGTGCACGTTGATCTGGTCGGTGCTCGCGCTCTCCACGTTCGCGGGGTCGAAGACCAGCTCGCCGTCTTCCTGGCCGTCGCTGACCTTCACGCCGTGCAGGCCGAGCAGACCCCGGACCACCTCGACGTCCCGGATCTTCGGTACGTCGAACAGTCGGCTCGGGCTGTCGCCGAGCAGGGCGGCGACCATCGCCTTGGAGACCAGGTTCTTCGCGCCGCGCACGCGGATCCGCCCTTCCAGCGGAGTTCCTCCGTGTACGACCAGGACGTCGTTGGTCAACGCAACCTCCAGCGCGTCGGTGCTGCCGTGTGGGGTGATTGAGGGGCCGGCGACTCGTCGCTACCCGGACGGCGGCCGGTGGTAAACGGCTCGCTCAGTCGTCGCACGGGCAGCATAGCCCTCGGTGACGAGAATGACTCGGGCAGACCGCATCGGATGCCGTGAAAGGGTGACGGGGGTACGTATCAGCACCCCACCGGTCACCGGCGGTCGTCAGGACCCGGGCAGGGCCAGCATCTGGTCCAGGGCCGCCCGGGCGTGGTGGGTGGTGTCCGGATCGACGGTGATCTGGTTCACCACCCGGCCGGCGACCAGCTCCTCCAGCGCCCACACCAGGTGCGGCAGGTCGATCCGGTTCATCGTCGAGCAGTAGCAGACCGCCTTGTCGAGGAACATGATCTGCTTGTCCGGGTGGGCCAGCGCGAGCCGGCGGACCAGGTTCAGCTCGGTGCCCACCGCCCAGGCAGAGCCGGCCGGGGCCGCCTCGATGGTCCGGATGATGTACTCGGTCGAGCCCACCTGGTCGGCGGCGTTGACCACCTCGTGCCGGCACTCCGGGTGCACCAGCACGTTGACCCCCGGCACCCGCTGCCGTACGTCGTTGACGCTGTCCAGGGTGAAACGGCCGTGCACCGAGCAGTGCCCCCGCCACAGGATCATCCGTGCGTCACGGAGCTGCTCGGGGGTGAGCCCGCCGTTCGGCTTGTGCGGGTCGTAGAGCACGCAGTCGTCCAGCGAGAAGCCCATCTCCAGCACGGCGGTGTTGCGGCCCAGGTGCTGGTCGGGCAGGAAGAGCACCTTCGAGCCCTGCTCGTACGCCCAGTCCAGGGCCCGCTTGGCGTTCGACGACGTGCAGACCACCCCGCCGTTGCGGCCGACGAAGCCCTTGATGTCGGCCGAGGAGTTCATGTACGTCACCGGGACCGTGTCGGCGGCGACACCCAGCTCGGTCAGCACGTCCCAGGCGGTCTCCACCTGGGAGAGCACCGCCATGTCCGCCATCGAGCAGCCGGCGGCCAGGTCGGGCAGGATCACCTTCTGGGCGTCCGACGTGAGGATGTCGGCGCTCTCCGCCATGAAGTGCACACCGCAGAAGACGATGTACTCGGCGTCCGGGCGGGCCGCCGCCTCCCGGGCCAGCTTGAACGAGTCGCCGGTCACGTCGGCGAACTGGATCACCTCGTCGCGCTGGTAGTGGTGACCCAGGACGAAGACCCGGTCGCCCAGCGCCGCCTTGGCCGCCGCCGCCCGGGACACCAGGTCGGGGTCGCTCGGCGCCGGCAGGTCGCCCGGACACTCCACGCCACGCTCGGTGACGGGATCACTGCCCCGGCCGAGGAGAAGCAGCGCCGTCGCGGTGTTGGAGGGTTCCACCCAGGTCGAAGTCACGACCCCATGGTCCCACAGCGTGGCCGTGGTGCAGCCTTCCCGGATGTGGGCTGCCACACTGCTGGGCATGCGTGTGCTGCTCTGTCCGGACAAGTTCGCCGGCACCCTGCCGGCCCAGGAGGTGGCCCACGCGGTGGCCACCGGCTGGCGCGAGGTCGCCCAGGGTGACGAACTCCTCATCCGGCCCCTCGCCGACGGTGGGCCCGGCTTCGTCGCGGTTCTCGCCGACGCGCTCGGCGGCCGGCGGATACCGGTGCCGACGGTCGACCCGCTGGGCCGCCCGGCCGCCGGGGAGATCCTGCTCACCGACGACGGGACCGCGTACCTGGAGAGCGCCCAGGCGTGCGGCCTGCACCTGCTCGCCCCGGACGAGCGCGATCCGAAGACCACCACCTCGTACGGGCTCGGGCTGCTGGTCACCGCAGCGGTGGAGCACGGCGCGCGGACCGTGGTGATCGGGCTGGGCGGTTCCGGCACCAACGACGCCGGTGCCGGGATGTTCGCCGCGCTCGGCGCGACCCCGCTGGACGACGCCGGCCGGGCGCTGCCGTACGGCGGAGCGGCGCTGGCCGCCGTCGCCGGCCTGGACGGCGTGCCCCGGCTGCGCGACGCCACCCTGGTCGCCGCCAGCGACGTGGACAACCCGCTGCTCGGGCTGCACGGGGCGAGCAACGTCTACGGCCCGCAGAAGGGGGCGACCCGCGAGGACGTGCTGCTGCTCGACGCGGCGCTGGAGCGTTTCGCCGGCGTACTGGAGAAGGACCTGCCGGGCTGCCCGACCAACCTCGGCGCGCTGCCCGGCGGTGGCGCGGCCGGTGGGCTCGGCGCGGCGGTGCTCGCCCTCGGCGGCCGGTGCGAGTCCGGCATCGGGCTGGTCACCCGGGCGATCGGCCTGGAGGCGGCGCTGGACGCGGTGGACCTGGTGATCACCGGAGAGGGCTCCTTCGACCACCAGTCGCTGCGCGGCAAGGTGGTCGCCGGGGTGGCCGGCGCGGCCCGGGACCGGGGCGTGCCCTGCGTGGTGGTGGCCGGCCGGGTCAGCACCGGCCGGCGGGAGGCCGCCTCGGCCGGGGTGACCGACACCCACAGCCTGGTGGAACACTTCGGGGGTGAGGAACACGGCGGGGTCGAGGCGGCGATGAGCCGCCCGGCGGAGGGACTCCGGGCGCTGGGCGCCCGACTGGCCGGACAGTGGAGCCGCTGACCGCCGGGTCCCGCACGGTGGCATCGGCTGCCGACCCACCGCCGGCTGGGCCGTACCGCCCCGGAGCGGCCTACAATCAGACCTGGACCACAGTGGGAATCACTGGACCGGCGAGGACGTTGGCCCGGAGAGACCACACCGACGCGCGCAGGGAGAATTCCACGTGACCACGCCAGCGCAGACCGACTCGACCGAGGCCAAGGCCCCCACGACCGTCGTCCTCACCGACGTCGCGGCGCAGAAGGTCAAGGCCCTGATCGAGCAGGAAGGCCGCGACGACCTGCGGCTCCGGGTCGCGGTGCAGCCGGGTGGCTGCTCCGGCCTGCGGTACCAGCTCTTCTTCGACGAGCGTTCCCTCGACGGGGACGTCGTCACGGACTTCGGTGGTGTCGAGGTCGTCGTCGACCGGATGAGCGCCCCGTACCTCACCGGCGCCACGATCGACTTCGCCGACCGGATCGACGCCCAGGGCTTCACCATCGACAACCCGAACGCGGGCAGCTCCTGCGCCTGCGGTGACTCGTTCAGCTGAGTCGCCCACCTCGGCCCGACGGCGGGGCCGCCCCTCTTCCGGGGTGGCTCCGCCGTTCTCGTACCGCCCCGTCACGGTTCCGCCCTGCTCGTGTCGGGTGGTAGCAGGGGCCCCCTGCAGTGCGAAAATCACCTGTAGGGGGCCCCTGCTACCACCCGGGCGCTCAAGCGCCGCTCGAAGGGCCATGTCCCGATCGGCGGGCCGGTGGAAAGATGATCGGGCCGGTAGGCTGACCGGCGCTCTGCTCCCCGACCGCGAGGGTTGACATGAAGATCGCCGTGACCGGCTCGATCGCGACCGACCACCTGATGAGCTTCCCCGGCCGGTTCGCCGACCAGCTCATCGCCGACCAGCTGGACAAGGTCTCGCTGTCCTTCCTCATCGACGACCTCATCGTCCGGCGTGGTGGTGTGGCCGCGAACATCGCCTTCGGGATGGCCCAGCTCGGGTTGAGCCCGGTGCTGGTCGGCGCGGTTGGCGCCGACTTCGCCGACTACCGCTCGTGGCTGGAGCGGCACGGTGTCGACTGTGACTCGGTGCACATCAGCGAGGTCGCGCACACCGCTCGTTTCGTCTGCACCACCGACACCGACATGTGCCAGATCGCCTCCTTCTACGCCGGGGCGATGAGCGAGGCCCGCAACATCGAGTTGGCCCCGGTCGCGCAGCGGGTCGGTCGCCTCGACCTGGTGCTGGTCGGCGCCAACGACCCCGAGGCGATGCTGCGTCACTCGGCCGAGTGCCGGGAGCGCGGCTACCACTTCGCCGCCGACCCCTCCCAGCAGCTCGCCCGGATGGACGGCAGCGACGTCGCCGGCCTGATCGACGGTGCCACCTACCTGCTCACCAACGAGTACGAGAAGTCGCTGCTGCAGAGCAAGGCCGGCCTCACCGACGCCCAACTGCTCGACCGGGTGACCATCCGGGTCACCACGCTCGGCAAGGACGGCGTGGAGATCGAGGGGCGGGATGTCCCGCGCATCCACGTGCCGGCCGTCCGGGACGTCCGCGAGGTCGACCCGACCGGCGTCGGTGACGGATTCCGCGGCGGCTTCTTCGCCGGCCTCTCCTGGAATCTGAGCCTGGAGCAGGCCGCCCAGGTCGGCTGCCTCTCCGCCGCGATGGTGCTGGAGAACCACGGCGCGCAGGAATACCAGATCCACCGGGACGCCTTCGTCAAGCGCCTCGCCGAGTCCTACGGCGACGCCGTCGCCGACGAGGTCCGCCCCCACCTGCTCGGCTGACCGCCGCCGCAGACGCACGCCGCTCCGGGCAGCCGCCGTGTGCCGGTGGCCGCCCGGAGCCGGGCGGCGACGGCGGCCGACCCGCTGAGTGACATCGGTCTCCCGTCGTCAGCGGGCCGCGCCGTTCAACCCGCGCTCAGCGGGTGCGGCGGACGTCGTAGCCCGGGCCGTCGACGGCGGCCACGAACTCCTGCCCGCGCATCCGACACCAGGCCGGGATGTCCACCGCCGCCGCCGGGTCGTCGGCGAGCACCCGCAGCACCGCGTCGACCGGGAGGTCCGGCAGGCGGCGGGCGAGCGCGATGACCGGCAGCGGGCAACGCTGCCCGAGACAGTCCAGCACCTCGTCCGGCCCAGTCGTCACGCCCTGCTCCGGCCCGCCCGTCGCCGCCTGCTCCGGCCTCGCGGTCGCGCCCTGTTCCGGCCCGGCGGCCGTGGCGCGTCGCGGGTCGTCCCCGGCGGGCTGTGTGGCGGTCACAGGCCCACCACCCCGGCCTCGGCGCGCAGGTCGGCGACGATTCCCGGCAGCTCGGACAGGAACCGTTCGACGTCCGCCTCGGTGGTCTCCCGGTGCAGGCTGATGCGGACGTTGCCGTGCGACAGCACCCCCATCGCCTCCAGCACGTGTGACGGTCGCAGCGTCGACGCGGTGCACGAGGAACCGGAGGAGACGGCGAAGCCGCGCCGGTCCAGCGCGTGCAGCAGCGCCTCGCCGTCCACGTAGAGGCAGGAGAAGGTGACCAGGTGGGGGAGCCGGTCCACCGGGTCGCCCACCACCTCGACGTCCGGCACCTCCGCCGCGACCCGGGCCCGGATCCGCTCCACCAGCGGCGTGAGCCGGGCGGCCTCGGCCGTCGCGTCGGCCGCCGCGGCGCGCAGGCTGGCCGCCGCCGCGACCACCGCCGGCAGGTTCAACGCCCCCGGCGTACGGCCGGACTCCCGCTCGTCGGCCGGCCAGGGCGACTCCCAGCGGGTGCCCTTGCGGACCACCAGCAGCCCCACGCCGGACGGGCCGCCCCACTTGTGGGCGCTGGCGGTCAGCACCGACCAGCCGGCGGGCACCGGCGCCCGGCCGACCACCTGGGCGGCGTCGACGTACAGCGGCACCCCCGCCCCGGCGCAGGCGGCGGCGGCCCCGGCGACCGGCTGCACGGTGCCCACCTCGTGGCTGGCCGCGATCAGGCTGGCCCACGCCACCCCGGGCGACCGGACCGCCGTCGCCCACGCGTCGAGGTCGAGCCGGCCCGACCGGTCGACCGGTACGGACACCGCCTGACCGCCGCCGGCGACGTGCCGCTCGGCGGCGTGCAGGACGGCGGAGTGTTCGATCGCCGAGTGCACCAGCACCCGGCCGACCCGCCGTCGGCCGGCCAGCCCGCCCAGTACCGCGCCGTGCGCCGCCGTGGTGCCGTTGGCGGTGAAGGAGAGCTCGTCGGGGCGTACCCCGAGGGTCTCGGCTGCCGCGGCCCGCGCGGCGTCGAGGAGTTGGCGGGCCCGGCGGGCGGACGTGTAGAGCCGACCGGGGTCGGCCCAGCCGTCGGCCAGGGCGGCGGCCAGCGCCTGTCTGGCCACCGGGTGCAACGGAGTGGCGGTGGCCGCGTCCAGGTAGACCGGGGGAGCGCTCACGGGTGCCAACGTAACGCGTGGGGGGTGTTCGCGATCCCTCGACCGGGGCGGACACGCGACCCCAGGGCATTCCGGTCCGTCATGGTCGAGTAATCTGCGACCGTCGGTGACGCCTTTGCCGCCGGTGCTGTCAATCCGCCGGCCGGGCCGGCGGAACCGGGTCAGACACCGCGGCGCGCTAGGGAGGCAGGACCAGGTGGTCGCAAGGAGTTCGGAGGTACGGCCGACGGCCGTACGGCACAGCACTTCCCCGGGAGCCGGTGGGCGCCGGGGACGGGGTGCCGGGCGGCTCGCCGGTCTCGGTCTCGGCGCAGGGGCGACTCTGGTCCTGCTGACGGGTTGTGACGTCGGTGCGGCGTTCGACGGTTTCGGCTGGCCGCAGGGCGGCATCTCGGCCGAGTCCCGGCGGATGTACGACCTCTGGATCGCGTCCTGCATCGCGGCGCTCGCGGTCGGGGTCTTCGTCTGGGGCCTGATCTTCTGGTGCATCGTCCGGTACCGCAAGCGCGGCAACGAGCTGCCCGTGCAGACCCGGTTCAACATGCCGATGGAGTTCCTCTACACGATCGCGCCGATCCTGATCGTCTCGGTGCTCTTCTACTACACCGCGGTCGTGCAGACCGACGTGGAGAAGCGCACGGCGAACCCGGACGTGGTCGTCGAGATCGTCGCCTTCAAGTGGAACTGGCAGTTCAACTACCGGGACGGCCTGGGCAAGGACGCGAACACCGTCGCGTCGGTCCTCGGCACCAGCGAGGTCATCCCGGTGCTGGTGCTGCCGACCAACCGGTCCATCCGGTTCGAGGAGACCAGCAAGGACGTCATCCACTCCTTCTGGGTGCCGGAGCTGCTCTTCAAGCGGGACGTCTTCCCCGGCAAGATCCGCAACGAGTTCGAGATCTCCGAACTGGTGGCCGAGGGCGCGTACGTGGGCCGTTGCGCCGAGCTGTGCGGTAGCTACCACGCCTTCATGAACTTCGAGCTGCGGGTCGTGTCGCCGCAGGAGTACGACCAGTTCCTCGCCGCGAAGCGGGACGGCCGGTCGACCCAGGAGGCGCTCCAGTCCATCGGCGAGGAGCCGTACGCGACGACCACCCGGCCCTTCGAGACCCGGCGCACCGAGAGCAACTTCAACAACGCGGCCGGCACGCCGGCCGGCGCGGGACGCTGAGGGGGCCGGCATGAGGACCGAGTGGAAGATCTTCTCCATCATCGCGGTGTTCCTGCTCGCCGTCAGCGTCCTCTACGGCGTCTGGACGTTCGGTGACACCGGTCATGTCGAGTGGGTCGGCACCGTCGCCCTGCTGCTGTCGTTCGGGCTCTGCGCGATGTGCGGCGGGTTCTTCTGGTTCGTCGCCCGCCGGATCGACCTGCGTCCGGAGGACCGCGCTGACGGTGAGATCGCCGACGGCGCCGGCGAGGTCGGCTTCTTCAGCCCCGGCAGCTACTGGCCGTTCGGCCTGGCGCTCGCCGCCGCCGTCACCGGCTTCGGCCTGGTGATCTGGCAGTACTGGCTGATCGCCCTGGGCCTGGTGGCGGTCGCCCTGGCCACTTCCGGTCTGCTCTTCGAGTACTACACCGGCACCCGGCGCACCGCCGAGCACTGACCGGCGTCGTCCGACCACGACGAGGGCCGCCTCCCGAAGGGGAGGCGGCCCTCCGTCGTGTGGACGGTCCGACCGGGCGGGACGACCCTCGCGGGACGGGACGGGGACGGGGCCGCGCCGACGTGCCGGGTCAGGCGGCCCTACGGTGTCCGCGCGGCACCGGTCGGCGGTCGGCCAGCCGGGCGGGAGCGAACCGGAAGGTGGCGATCAGCACCGCCGCGCCGCACCCGGTGCAGCTCAGCTCGGGGCAGTCCGCCCCGTGCCCGTCCGCGCAGGGCGGGACCTCGAACAGTTGGACGCCCCGGCAGCTGTCGCAGTACAGCTCGCGCTCCGACACGGGCGTCTCCTCTCTGTGCGGGCTGCCGGCGGGGCGGGCCTCCGGTCGACCCGGACGGCGCGTGCCGGCACCTGGACCACCTGGCACCCGTGCACACCTGGCACCCGTGGACCAGCGGCACCTGTGGACCAGCGGCACCTGTGACCGCCCGGCACGGCAGCAGCGAAAACTACTCGGCTGTAGTTTGGCACGCGGGCCCGACAACCTGGTCAGAAGCCCGGCCGGGGAGCCGTCGGTTCCCGCCGCTCAGACCGAGCGGGCCACCTCGATCCAGCGGTCGAGGGCCCGCGCCGCCGCGCCGGAGTCGATCGACTCGGCGGCCCGGTCCAGCCCGGCCCGGACGGCGGTCAGCAGGTCGCCGTCGAGCGGCCCCTGGGTGGCGAGCGCGGCGGCGGCGTTGACCAGCACGGCGTCGCGTACCGGGCCCCGCTCGCCGGCGAGCAGCCGCCGGACGACATCGGCGTTGTACGCCGCGTCAGCGCCGCGGAGGTCGGCCAGGGTGGCCCGGGGTACCCCGAGGTCGGTCGCGTCGAGCAGCGCCTCTCTGACGGTGCCCTGCTGGGCCACCCAGAAGCGGGTGGGGGCGGCGGTGCTGAACTCGTCCAGCCCGTCCTCGCCCCGCATCACCAGGGCCGAGTCGCCCCGGGCGGCGAAGACGGCGGCCATCACCGGCGCCATCCGCAGGTCGAAGCAGCCGACCGCCCCGGCGCGCGGCCGGGCCGGGTTGGTCAGCGGACCGAGGAAGTTGAAGAAGGTGGGCACGCCGATCTCGCGGCGGACCGGGCCGGCGTGCCGCATGCCCGGGTGGAACCGGGCGGCGAAGCAGAAGCCGATGCCGGCCTCGGTGACGCAGCGGGTGACCCCGGCCGGGTCGAGGTCCAGCGGGACGCCGAGGAACTCCAGCACGTCGGCGGTGCCGCAGGAGGAGGAGGCCGCCCGGTTGCCGTGTTTGACCACCCGGACCCCGGCCCCGGCCACCACCAGCGCTGCCATGGTCGAGATGTTGACCGTGTGGGCGAGGTCACCGCCGGTGCCGACCACGTCGAGGGCGCTGGCCCGGACGTCCTCGGGCAGGTCGACGGGGACGGCGTTGCCGAGCATCGCCTCGACCAGGCCGGCCAGCTCGGTCGGGCTCTCGCCCTTGGCCCGCAGGCCCACCGCGAAGGCGGCGATCTGGATCGGTGTGGCCGCGCCCGTCATGATCTCGCCCATCGCCCACGCGGTGTCGACGGTGGGGAGTTCCTCACCGCGCAGCAGCGCGGCGAGCAGGTGCGGCCAGGTCCGATCGCCCATGGTGGGCCTCCCGAGCAGGCGTGGGATGCGGGTGACGGCACCGGTGTCGACGGTGACGGACCGGGCCGGACGATCGCGGACCCGGGCGGGCCCGGACCGTGACGGTGGAGCGTCGCCTCAGGCGGCGCGGCCGGCGCCGGCGTGCCGACGCAGCAGCTCGGCGACGGTGGAACCGGTGGTCACCGGGTCCAGCGGGTGCACCAGGGTCGCGTCGACCTCGGCGTACGCGGCCAGCCAGCGGTCGGCGGCGCGGGCGATCACGACGCAGGTCGGGGGAGCGTCGGCCCGGTCGTCCTTGACCTGGCGGGCGATGCCGATACCCCCGGCCGGGGTCGCCTCGCCGTCGAGCATCATCAGGTCGATCTCGTAGTCGTCGACCAGCCGGATGCACTCGGCGTAGCTGGCCGCCTCGGTGAACTCGACGCGCAGGTCGGCGGCGGGACGGGTGCCCACGGCGAGCCGCATCCGGTCACGCACCTGCGGGTCGTCGCTGTAGAGCAGGACGGTGTAAAGACGATCGCTCATCGCTGGCTTGGCTCCCACGTCGTAGCTGCTCGCTGATCGTACCGGTCGGGTCGGGCCGGTCGGCGTCGGTGCCCGCGGCGGCCCGGCACCGGCTCAGGCCGGGGTGCCGGCGGCGCGTTGCCGGGCCTCCTGGCGGTCCAGGTCGCGGTCGATCCGACGGGCCTCCCGCTCGGACTGGCGGACCCACTGCACCACCAGCACCGCCAGCATGGTGATGCTGACGAACTCGCCGCCGGCCCAGACGATGCCACCGGCCACCACCTGGTCGTCCCACGGGTCCGACCAGGCGAGGTTCAGCGACGGGTACCAGTCGCCGCCGAACAGCGTGCTGCTCTGCATGATGGTGAGCCCGAGCACGGTGTGGAACGGCACCGACAGCAGCATCAGCAGCGCCCGGCCCGGGTACGGCCAGCGGTTCGGGATCGGGTCGAGGCCGAGCATCGGCCAGAAGAACACGCAGCCGGTCATGATGAAGTGCGCGTGCACCACCTCGTGCGCCCAGGCGTGCTCCAGGGTGTACCGGTAGAGGTCGGTGAAGTAGAGCACGAACGGGTTCACCACGAAGATCGTGAAGGCGACCAGCGGGAATGTGTAGACCCGGGCGACCCGGCTGTGCACCACCGCCACCAGCCGCTGGCGCGGGCCCTTGGGCAGGGTGCGCAGCGCGAGGGTGACCGGGGCGCCGAGCGCGAGGAAGATCGGCGCGATCATGGAGAGCACCATGTGCTGCACCATGTGCACCGAGAAGAGCGCGGTGTCGTACGCGTGCAGTCCGCTGACCGTGACCGAGGCGATGCCGCCCAGCCCCGGCCCGAGGAAGAACACCGTCCGGGCGACCGGCCACCGGTCGCCGCGCATCCGTAGCCGGTGCACGCCGTAGAGGTAGAGACCGGCGGCCAGGACCAGACCGACCGCCAGCCAGGAGTCCAGCCGGGTCTCGGTGAACACCCGGGTGATCTCGAACGGCGGCGGCGGCTCGGCGGCGAGCACGGGTCCCGCTCCGGCGGCCGGGGCGGCGGTCATGATCGGATCGAGGTACCACACGCTTTTCAGGCTAGGCCAGGCGAACCGGACGCCCTCCGTCGGCCCGCCGGAACGACCGTTATGCCACCCCGATGCTCGCCGGGCCTGATCGGGCGCAATAATGACGGCGTGACTGCGGCCCCAGCCATTGACAAGAGCCGGATCCATTCCCTGACCCGACCCAACATGGTCAGTGTCGGGACGATCGTCTGGCTCTCCAGCGAGCTCATGTTCTTCGCGGCGCTGTTCGCGATGTACTTCTCCATCCGCGCGGCGGCGCCGGAGCAGTGGGAGAAGCACACCGAGGTGTTGAACATCCCGTACGCGACGACCTTCACGCTGATTCTGGTGGCGTCCTCGGTGACCTGCCAGCTCGGCGTCTTCGCCGCGGAGAAGGGCGACGTGCACGCGCTCCGGCGCTGGTTCACGATCACCTTCGTGATGGGCCTGATCTTCGTCCTCGGTCAGCTCAACGAGTACCGCGAGCTGGTCCACCACGGCGTCAAGATCAACGCGGACGGGTACGGGTCGATGTTCTACCTGACCACCGGGTTCCACGGCCTGCACGTGACCGGCGGTCTGGTGGCCTTCATCATCTTCATGATCCGCACCACCATGGGTCGGTTCACCCCGGCCCAGGCCACGTCGGCGATCGTCGTGTCGTACTACTGGCACTTCGTCGACGTCGTGTGGATCGGGCTCTACTTCATGATCTACTGGCTTCAGTGATCTTGGCGCCGCGCGCCGCTCCGTCCCCGAGACACAAGGTCCAACCGGTTAAGGACACAGGTCATGACTTCTGACAACGACCGCCGACGCGGCCTGCTCGCGCGGCTGCGCCGCCAGCGGTCCGTGGCACCCAGCAGGGGCCGCCGCCGGCTGGGTGCCGCAGTCCGGCTGATCGCCGCGCTCATGCTGGCCGGCGGTGCCTACGCCGTCTTCGCCCCCGGCGCCCAGGCGCAGGACAACCCGCCGCTCACCGGTGCCGCAGCCGAGGGCAAGGCGCTGTTCGACGTGAGCTGCGTGAGCTGCCACGGCCGCAACGCGCAGGGCGTCGAGGGGCGCGGGCCGAGCCTCATCGGTGTCGGCGCGGCCTCGGTCGAGTTCCAGGTCAGCTCGGGCCGGATGCCGATGGCCCGGCAGGAGGCCCAGGCGGAGCGGAAGACCCCGGTCTTCACCGACGAGCAGACCCGCCAGCTCGCCCAGTACATCCAGGAGCTCGGTGGCGGCCCGGAGGTCCCCGAGGGGGACCTGCGCGCGGACGCCAACCTCTCCACCGGCGGTGAGCTGTTCCGGATCAACTGCTCGCAGTGCCACGCCTTCGGCGGTGGCGGGGGCGCGCTCTCCTCCGGGAAGTACGCGCCGAGCCTCCACCCCGCCACGGACCGGCAGATCTACGCCGCCATGCTGAGCGGTCCGCAGAACATGCCGGTGTTCGGCGACAACCAGATCACCCCGGAGCAGAAGGCGGACATCATCGCCTACATCCAGGAGACCCTGAAGGACGACCGGGACCCGGGCGGGTTCAACCTCGGCCGCTACGGTCCCTCCACCGAGGGCGTGGCGATCTTCCTGGTCGGCGTCGTCGCGCTCGTCTTCGCCAGCCTGTGGATTGCGGGCAAGTCGTGACCGAGCGAATCGTCGGATTCAGCGCCGCGGTGCCCACGCTCGGCACCGCCCGTAGCGAGGTGACGGCATGAGCACGCACACCGAGAAGTCGGCCCGGGAGCCGATCGACCTGGACGACCCGGAGCTGACCCGGTTCGACGTCGTCCAGGAGGGGCTGCGCCGGGACGACATCGAGATCGTCCACTACGAGCCGCAGTTCGTCCCGGGCAGCAAGGCCGAGCGCCGCACCACCCGCCTGGTCGCCTCCTTCTTCCTGCTGACCGGGTTCGCCGCGACCGCCTTCCTGGTCGTCTACATCTGGTGGCCCTGGCAGTACGAGCCGGGTCACGGCGGGGACAAGTACTACACTCCGCTGCTCGGCCTGACGCTCGGCGTGGCCCTGCTCGGCATCGGCTTCGGCATCCTCACCTGGGGCAAGAAGCTGCTGCCCAAGGAGGTCGCCATCCAGGACCGGCACGAGGGCGAGGTGGACCAGGAGGGTCGCAAGATCACCGGGCAGACCATGCTCTTCGTCGCCGACGAGCTGGGCGTGAAGCGTCGTCCGCTGCTGGGCATCTCGCTGCTGGCCGGCCTCGCGCCGGTCGGCGCGGTCGCCGCCGCGCCGCTGGTCGGTGGCCTGATCAAGCAGCCGCACGAGAACAACCAGATGTTCACCACCGGCTTCACGCCGGGCGAGGGTGGCGAGCGGATCCGGCTGGTCCGCGAGGACGGCCGGCCGGTCCGTCCGGCGGACATCAGCGCCGGCGGCCAGATCACCGTCTTCCCCGGTATCGAGCACGGGGTGAGCAACAAGCACGCCGACTCGGTGACCCTGCTGATCCACCTGCGGGAGTCCGACGCCGTCGAGGCGCGTGCGGCCAACGACCGGGTCGGCCACAACGACTACATGTGGGGCAACTACGCCGCGTACTCCAAGATCTGCACGCACGCGGGCTGCCCGGCCAGCCTCTACGAGCAGCAGACCAACCGGCTGCTCTGCCCCTGCCACCAGTCGCAGTTCCTGATCACCGACAACGCCCGCCCCATCTTCGGTCCGGCCAGCCGCCGCCTGCCGCAGCTGCCGATCGAGGTGGACGACGAGGGCTTCTTCGTGGCAAAGTCCGACTACACCGAGACCGTCGGGCCCGACTTCTGGGAGCGGCCATGAAGCGCCGAAAGTTTGACATGGCAGCGGTGCCGGGAAAGGCCGCTGCCGGAGTTGACGACCGGTTCGGCGTGTCGACCCCGCTGCGTCGGGTGCTCAACAAGGTCTTCCCCGACCACTGGTCCTTCCTCCTGGGCGAGATCGCGCTCTTCTCGTTCGTCGTCCTGCTGCTGACCGGTGTCTTCCTGACCTTCTTCTTCGAGCCCGCGCTCACCGAGGTCGTCTACAACGGCAGCTACGCGCCGCTGCGCGGTACGCCGATGACAGCGGCCTACGCCTCCACGCTGGACATCTCGTTCGACGTCCGGGGCGGCCTGATCATGCGGCAGATGCACCACTGGTCCGCCCTGCTGTTCATGGCCGCGATCGTGGTGCACATGCTCCGGGTCTTCTTCACCGGCGCGTTCCGCAAGCCGCGCGAGACCAACTGGATCATCGGCTCGCTGCTCTTCTGGGTGGGCTTCCTGGCCGGCTTCACCGGCTACTCGCTCCCGGACGACGGCCTCTCCGGCACCGGTCTGCGGATCGCCTCGGCGATCATGCTCTCCATCCCGGTGATCGGCTCCTGGGTCACCTCGTCGATCTTCGGTGGCGAGTTCCCCGGTGACATCATCATCAGCCGGTTCTACATCGCCCACGTGCTGCTGATCCCCGGCCTGCTGGTGGCGCTGATCGGCGCCCACGTCGGCCTGGTCTTCAAGCAGAAGCACACCCAGTGGCCGGGCCCCGGCCGGACCAACGACAACGTGGTCGGCGAGCGGATGTTCCCGCGCTACGCGCTCAAGCAGGGCGGCTTCTTCATGGTCGTCTTCGGCGTCATCGCGCTGATGGGCGGTCTGTTCCAGATCAACCCGATCTGGCTGTTCGGCCCGTACGAGGCATGGGTGGTGTCGGCGGCGAGCCAGCCCGACTGGTACGTCATGTTCCTCGACGGCTCGACCCGACTGATGCCCGCCTGGGAGATCAACATCCCGATCGGCGACGGCTACGTCATCCCACCGCTGTTCTGGCCGACGGTGGTGCTACCCGGCATCCTGGTGGGGCTGTCGATGCTCTATCCGTTCGTCGAGGCCCGCCAGCTCAAGGACTACCGGGCGCACAACCTGCTCCAGCGCCCCCGGGACGTCCCGCACCGCACCGGCCTGGGCGCGATGGCCATCGCCTTCTACCTCGTCCTGACGCTCTCCGGCGCCAACGACGTGATCGCGGACAAGTTCCTGATCAGCCTGAACGCGATGACCTGGGCCGGTCGGATCGGCCTGCTGATCCTGCCGCCGCTGGCGTACTACGTCACGTACCGGATCTGTCTCGGTCTCCAGCAGCACGACCGCGAGGTTCTCGCGCACGGCGTGGAGACCGGCATCATCCGGCGGCTGCCGGACGGCCGGTTCGAGGAGGTCCACCAGCCGCTCAGTGCGGTGGACGGCCACGGCCACGGCGAGCTGGAGTACGTCGGCTGGGTGGTGCCGAAGAAGATGAACCGGCTCGGCGCGCTGGGCCCGGCCATCAAGGGCTTCTTCTACCCGATCGAGAAGCCGGTCGAGGCGCCGGTCTCCCCGGGGCACCCGCCCGTGGAGGCCCGCCCCGAGCGGGAGGAGATCGGCAGCGGCCCGAGCCGCCACTGATCGCCCGACCGACCGCAGCACCCGTGGCGCCCGCCGGATCACCGGCGGGCGCCACGCCCGTTTCCGCCCCGGCCCGTCGGCCCTGCGGTGTCGGGGGTTAAACCCGGCCAGCCGGGTATCCGTGCGGTCCAACGACCACGGGGAGGGAACATGTTGGGTATCAAACGGCTCGGGGTGGTGGCCGCCCTGACGCTGGTCGGGCTGGCGCCGGCCGCCGCAGCGCAGGCGCAGGCCCAGCCGTCGACCCAGGACCGGCAGTACCTGCAGGCGATCCACCAGGTGAACCTGGCCGAGATCGTCACCGGTGAGCTGGCCCAGCAGAAGGGGCAGAACCAGGGCGTCAAGGATCTGGGCGCCAAGTTCGTGACCGACCACACCCAGCTCGACCAGACCGTGCAGGACACGGCGAAGCAGCTCGGGGTGGACCTGCCGACCGAGCCGACCGCCGACCAGCAGGCCGTGGTGGACCAGCTGAACAACGTCAACGGTGCCGAGTTCGACCGGCAGTGGGTGACCGCCGAACTGGCCGGGCACGTCCAGGCCATCCAGGCCACCCAGACGGAGATCTCGCAGGGCTCCGAGCAGTCGGTGGTCCAGCTGGCCCAGGACGCCCTGCCGGTGCTCCAGGCGCACTACGACGAGTTGGTGACGCTGGCCGAGGAACTGGGCGTGCCGGTGCCGCAGGCCAGCGCCAGCGGCACCTCGGGGCCGGGTGGCAGCGGGACGCCCGCGCCGACCCCGTCGGTGACCGGACCGGGCTCGCCGACCGCCCCGGGCGGTACGGCCACCACGCCGGCTCCGGGCGGCACCACCGGCCCGGGTCAGGGCGGCGTCACCGAGTCGCCGGCCCCGACCGGTAGCTGATCACCGCGCGTGCGCCGGTCCACCTCCGGGTGGGCCGGCGCACGCGCGTCCGCCGGAGATCCGGTGCCGGCCACGGACCGGTGGGCTGTGCCGCGCCCTCCCCGACCGGACGACCGGCCCGGAGTGGCCTCAGTCGGCGTTGGCCAGTCCGATCGCGAACGCCTCCTCCAGATCGTGCTGGGAGTACGCCCGGAAGGCGATGTGCGACTCGGTGTTGATCACCCCGGGGACCTTGGAGATACGGCCGGCGATCACCTGGGCGATCTGCTCGAACTCGCGTACCCGGACCATGGCGATGAGGTCCACGTGACCGGCCACCGAGTAGACCTCGCTGACCCCGGGCAGGGCGGCCAGCGCTTCGGCCACCTCGGGGATCGCGTCGGTGGCGCAGTCGATCAGCACGATGGCGGTGATCACGGGCGATCTCTCCGTTCGTCGACGTCAGGCCCATGCTAGTGGCTGGCAGGTTCCCGGACTCCGCCAGCCGGGCGACGACCTCGTCCCGCCGGTACCGCAGCGTGCTGACGTGGTAGCAGGGGACCCCTGCACGGCAAAAAGTGGTAACAGGGGACCCCTGCTACCACGAACCGGTGGCGACGGTGAGGTCGTCGGCGGCGCGGATCACCCCGTGCAGCCGCTCGTCGGGGTGGACGGTCGCGCCGGGCCAGACCACCGAGCCGGTCACCGTGCCGGCCACCACCGCGTCCGCGCCGACCACCGTCCGTTCGCAGTGGCCGGTCACCGTGGCGGCCGGGTCGATCAGGTTGCCGTCCCCGGCGGCGTGCAGGTTCGCGGCGAGGTAGTCACCGGGGGTTCCGGTGTCGTAGAAGGTGCCGGGAAAGGGCACCACCTCCAGCGCCCCGGCTGCCTCGGCCGGGCGCCAGGCGCTCCGGACCAGGTCGCCGAAGGTCGGCGGCAGGTCGCGGACCCGCCGCCAGGGCAGCAGGGAGAAACCGACGAACCGGTGGCCGCTGAAGGTGCCCGGCTCACGGGGGTCGGGCGCCGGCTGGCCGAGCAGGCGGACGGTCTCGCCGTCCCAGCCGTCGAGCAGGGCGGCGATGTCCGGACCGGGTGCGGCGTGCGGGTCGGCCAGGTAGGCGTCGGCGTTGCCGACCAGTACGCCCCGACCGGCGATCCAGTCCCGCAGGTTGCCGATCCCGCCGGCCGTACCGAGGGGATCACCCGGCTCGACCGAGAGGTGCGCGCGGGAGCCGACCCGGTCGACCACCTGCCCGCCGAGATAGCAGGCGTTCACCGCCACCCGGTCCGGGCCGGTCAGGTCGAGGCCGGCGACCCGGGCCAGGGCCCGGTCCAGCAGCGTCACGTTGCCCACCGGGCAGAGCGCCTTGGGCACGTGTTCGGTCAGCGGGCGCAGCCGGGTGCCCTCCCCGGCGGCGAGCACCACCGCGCAGATCTCTCCGGTGGTGGGCGCGCCGCGGGTCTCGCCGGAGGGGGTCACGCCGTGGGCCGCCCGTCCGGCGGCTCCTGGCCGTCCGGCGGGTCCTGGTCCTCCGGCGGGTCCTGGTCCTCCGGTGGGCGCTGGTCGGCGAGCGGCCCGATGCCGTAGAGCCCGAGCAGCCGGGCGGTGGCCCGGCTCAGCCGGGGCAGGTCGTCCAGCGGGTGCCAGGCGGCCTCGAAGACCTCCGCGCCGTCGACCACCAGCTCGGTCCGTGACGCCGGCACCTCCGCCTCGAAGACCACGTCCACCCAGCCGAGGGCGTGCACCACGGCGTTCGGCACGGCGGGACGCAACCGGTCGGGGGAGAGGCGGACCCCGGACTCCTCGGCCAGCTCGCGGGCCGCGCCCACCACCGGGGCCTCACCCCGGCGCAGCAGCCCGGCGGGGAGGCTCCAGCTGTGGCCGGGGGGCTGGCGCAGCAGCAGGAGGCGACCCGCGCCGTCCGCCTCGGAGTCCCGGACCAGGGTGACCGCGCCGACGATGTACTTCGGCACGGTCATCCGGACCAGCCGCCGGCGCAGGGACACCGGCAGGCGGTAGAAGGTCCGGTAGACGACGGCCCGAACGACCGCTCGGGAGCGGGGGATCATGACCCCAGGTTAGTGGCCCGGGTGCGGTGGCCGGGTCACCGGGGGAGAGAATCCCTCACTGTCGGTGGTCGACCAGGTCGATGAGCTGCGTGACCACGGCGTCCGGGTCGAGCACCCGGTCGAAGACGGCGACCAGCATCGTCTCCAGGTCGGGGTAGCCCAGTTCCTCGGAGAGCCGCAGCAGCGGCAGGTCGCTGGCCAGGCCCCGGTCGTGTCGGCGTAGCGCCAGCCCGATGGTGGCCCGGCCCAGGCGGACCTTGTCGGCGATCGAGATGCCCGGTTCCGTGTGCTCGGCGAACCACCGGTTGATCTGCATCTGGGCGTGCGGCGACTTGACGAAGTCCAGCCACTCGCGGCGGGGCCCCCGGGGGGCGGCCAACGCGTCGAAGCCGTGGTCGTCGGTCTCGGTGAAGATCTCCACCACGTCGCCCTCGTCCAGTTCGGACGACAGCGGCGCGAGCCGACCGTTGATCTTCGCGGCGAGACATCGGTCGCCCCGCTCGGTGCCCAGCTCGTACGCCAGGTCGACCGGCGTGGCCCCGGCCGGCAGCACGACCTGCCGCCCGTCGGCGAAGACCTGGATCTGGGCCTCGGCGAGGTCGCAGCGCAGCGAGTGGAGGAACTGGTTCGGGTCGGGGGCGTCCTGCTCCCAGTCGAGCACCCGGCGCAGCCAGTCCAGCTGCCGGGCGCGTACCGCCGTCCCGTCGGTGCGGGGGAAGCGGAAGTCGGCGGCGACGCCGTACTCGGCCAGGCGGTGCATCTCCTCGGTGCGGATCAGCACCTCGACCGTGCGGTCCTGCGGGCCGCGCACGGTGGTGTGCAGCGAACGGTAGAGGTTGTTCTTCGGGGAGGCGATGAAGTCCTTGAACCGGCCCGGCACCGGCCGCCAGAGCCCGTGCACCGCGCCGAGCGCCGCGTAACAGTCGGTGGCCGGGCCGTCCACCACGATCGCGATCCGGGGCAGGTCGAACGGGACGGTGTGGCCCCGGGCCACGGTGTCCTTCCAGATCGAGTAGAGGTGACGCGGGCGGGGGGCGACGGTCGCGTCCACCTTGCTGCGGCGCAGCGCCACCCGGGTCCGGGCGACCACCTCGCGCAGGTACGCGTCCCAGCCCGGCCGGTCGTGCAGGTGACGTTGGATGCGGGTGTGCTCCTCCGGCTGGAGGTGCAGCAGCACCACGTCGTCCAGCTCCCGTTTGAGGGCCTGGATGCCCAGCCGGTCGCAGAGCGGCACCAGCACGTCGAGGGTCTTGGTGGCGATCCGGTTGCGGGAGGCCGCCGAGCGGACGCCGAGGGTGCGCATGTTGTGCAGCCGGTCGGCCAGCTTGATGATGAGCACCCGGACGTCCTTGCCGGCCGCGATGATCATCTTGCGGGTGGTCTCCGCCTCCGCGGCCTTGCCGTAGAACGCCTTGTCGAACTTGGTGACGCCGTCGACGAGGTGCGCCACCTCGGGACCGAAGTCCTCGGCGAGCGCCTGGAGGGTGTAGCGGGTGTCCTCCACGGTGTCGTGCAGCAGCGCGGCGACCAGGGTGGTGGTGTCCATGCCGAGGTCGGCGCAGATCTCCGCGACCGCCAGCGGGTGGGTGATGTACGGCTCGCCGCTCTTGCGGAACTGGCCGCGGTGCATGTTCTCCGCGATCGAGTACGCCTTGCGCAGCACCGCCGTGTCGGCGCTGGGGTGGATGCCGCGGTGCGCCCGGACCAGCGGGTTGACCGGGTCGTTGTCGGTGGTCGGCCAGGAGAGCAGGGACCGCAGTCGGCGGGCCAGCGGCAGCTCGCCGGCGGGTGTGGGAAGGGCGCCCCCCAGGGCGGCGCCGTGTCCGGCGTCGACGTCCACCTGGGACACCTCCTCACCCCGGCCCCACGGCCGCCGGCGTCCGGCAACCGGGAGCAGGCCCACGAATCGGGCAGGACTGCACTTCTCTAACAGCCTATGTGAGGTGACGTCATCCGATCGGTCACTTGCTCATGGGCTTTCGGTCGATAGTTGGGCCGACACCGCCTGATCTGCCTTCGCCAGCAGGGCTCGGAACCGGGCCGCACCGGCCACCGGGGAGGACCAACCGGCGGAGGACTCCACCAGCCTGGTCTCCGGTCGTTCCAACCAGGACAGGATGCGTTCGGTCTCCTCGGCGGTGGCCGCGGGGACCGGACCGTGCCCGGGGGAGACCGTCTCGGCAGTGGCCCGGATCACCTGCAACGTCGGTCGCGGGTGGACGCCCGGCGGGGAGACCCCGGCTCCGGCGAGCCGACCGTGCCGCACCAGGGCCAGCTGCCAGCCGCCGCCGGGGGCGGGGTGCGCGGCGGCCAGCTCGGCGATCCGGGTCAGGCCGGCCAGCCGCTGCATCCGTACGGTCGCCCGGAGCACCGCCGCCAGCCGCGAGCGGACCACCGCCGCCTCCTCGTACCGCTGTGCCCCGGAGAGCGCCTCGATCCGGGCCAGCAGCGCGTCCACCACCGGCTGCGGGTCGGCGGCGGTGGCGGAGCGGAACGGTGCCGCCGCGCGGTGGTCGTACTCCTCGGGGGTGATCCGGTGCTCGCAGGGCGCCGGACAGCGGCCCAGCTCGGCCAGCGCGCAGGCCGGTGTCACGGTGCGCAGCGACAGCCGGTGGGTGCACTGACGCAGCGGCAGCGCGTCGTGGAACCCCGCCGCCGCCAGCTCCGCCGCCCGGCGGGAGCCGAACGGACCCAGGTAGGCCAGGTCGGCCGGGCCGATCTCCCGGACCACCGACAGGCGCGGGTACGGCCCGTCGGTGAGCTTGAGCCAGAGCATCCGCTCGGGGAACTTCGACCGTCGGTTGTACGGCGGGGCGTGCGCGGCGATCAGCCGCAGCTCACGCACCTCGGCCTCCAGCGGGTGGGCGCACTCGACCGCCTCCACCCGTTCGGCGGCGGCCAGCATCTCCGACATCCGGGCCCGCTTCTCGGCGGCGGTGAAGTAGCTGCGTACCCGGGTGGCGATGTCGCCGGAGGTGCCGACGTAGAGCGGCCGGTCGTCGGCGGCGCGGAAGACGTAGACCCCGGGGGCCTTGGGTAGCCCGTCGGCGAGGTAGCGCTTGCGGCGCTGGGTGGGGGTGACGGCCCGGGCGAACTCGATCGCCTCGCCCAGGGTGTGCACCCGGTGCCCGCCGAGCCGGCCGATCAGCCCGTGCAGCACGTCCACCGTCGCCCGGGCGTCGTCCAGCGCCCGGTGGTTCGGCTGGGTGGCGGTGCGGAAGTACGCGGCGAGGGTGCCCAGCTTGCGGTTGGGCACCTCGTCGCGGGTGAGCACCCGGCGGGCTAGCGCGGCGGTGTCGAGCACCCGGGGGTTGGGCCAGCGGTGGCCGTGCTTCGCGCAGGCGGCCTTGAGGAACCCCACGTCGTAGGGCGCGTTGTGGGCGACCAGCACCGCGTCGGCGAGGAACTCCAGGAAGCTCGGCAGCACCGCCTCGATCGGGGGCGCCGGCAGCAGCATCGCCTCGGTGATGCCGGTGAGCACGGTGATGAACGGGGGAATCGGCTGCCCGGGGTTGACCAGGGTGCCGAGCACGCCCAGCTCCTCGCCGCCCCGGACCTTCACCGCGCCGATCTCGGTGATCCCGCCGCCGTCCGGCGCCCCGCCGGTGGTCTCCAGGTCGACCACGACGAAGGTCACCGCGTGCAGCGGGAGGTCGGGATCCGTCCCCCCGCCGGCCGGACCCAGCCCGGCCAGCGTCTCCTGCACGTATTCCCCTGCGGTCACGCCTCGGCACGGTAGTGCCCTGGTCCGACACTCCCGCAACACGTGCCCCGGGCGTTACCACGCGACTAGGATGAGAGATCGGCTCACTCACCGGGCGGTGGGCCCGCTCGCGGTGGGAGACTTGCCACATGCCCCTCATCGAGCCGTACGACGACCACACCCCCGACCCGGGGACGGTCGCCACGGGGCTCGACGCCGCCGGTGGCGGCGAAGACACGGCTGCGCCCGTCCCGGAGGCGGGGGGTGCCGAACCCGAGCCGGGAAGTGTGGAACCGGAGCCGGGAGGTGCGGAACCCGAGCCGGTGCTGCCCGAGCCGGTCCGGCAGCGGATCGTCACGCTGACCGCGGCGGTGCTGCCCGGCCTGCCGGCCGACGAGGTCCCGGTGCCGCTGCGCCGGGTGGCCAAGTTCGCCCCCAACCGGCGGGCCCGGCTCGGTGCGCCGGCCATCGCCGCCCAGCTCACCGCCGACCCGCTGTTCCGGCAGCGGGTCACCGCCCGGGTGCTCGCCGACGCCGGTGACCTCGGTGCCGCCGTGGTCGAGGGGACGGCCCCGGCCGCCGCCGACCCGGTCGAGGTGGCCGCGCTGGCGTATCTCGCCCGGCCGGCGGGCTGGCGTGACCTGGTCGACGCCAGCGGCGCGGCGGTACGCGCCGAGGCGGACAGCGCGGTCGTCGCCGAACTGGTCCGCGAGGCCGAACAGCGGGCCACCCGGGCCGAACACGACCGGGCCGTGGCCCGGGTGGAGGCGGAGAAGCTCCGCGACGAGCTGGCCCGGGTCCGCGACGAGCTGGGCCAGCTCCGTGAGGAGCACCGGGTGCTGGCCCGTACGCTGCGGGAGATCCAGTCCCGGGAACGCCGGGCCAACGAGCTGCTCGCCACCGAACGGGGCCGGGCCACCCGGGCCGCCGCGGACGCCGACGCCGAGCTGCGCCGGGTCCGGACCCGGCTGGCCGAGGCGGAGGCCGTCGCCGGGGTCGCCCGCGCCAGCGCCAAGGAGGCCCGGTCGGTCGACGACGCGAAGCTCTGGCTGCTGCTGGAGACGATCGGCCAGGCGGCCGTCGGCCTGCGCCGGGAACTGGCCCTGGACCCGGTGGACCGGCTCCCCGCCGACTTCGTCGCCGACGCCTTCGCCGACCAGCCCACCGCCGCCCCGGCCGGCCCGTCCGCCCGGGCCCGGGACACCGACGACCCGGCCCGGCTGGACCAGCTGCTCGCCCTGCCCAAGGCGCACCTGGTGGTGGACGGTTACAACGTGACCAAGCGCGGGTTCGGCGAGATGTCCCTGGAGCAGCAGCGCAAGCGGCTGATCACCGGGCTGGGCGGGATCGCCGCGCAGACCGGGGACGAGGTGACCGTGGTCTTCGACGGCGCGGAGCGGATGCACGGGCTGCCGCCGACGCCGCGTGGGGTGCGGGTGCTCTTCTCCCGTAAGGGGGAGACCGCCGACGAGTTGATCCGCCGGCTGGTCCGGGCCGAGCCGCCGGGGCGTCCGGTGGTGGTGGTTTCCTCCGACCGGGAGGTCGCCGACGGCGTCCGGCGGCACGGGGCCTACCCCCTCGGCGCGGACGCGCTGCTGCGCCGCCTGGCCCGCTCCTGAACGACCGGCGCGGAACCTGTCGTACCCCGGGAGTAGCGTCGGGGTGACCGACGGTGTTCGGGTGTCGTGCGGGCGGTTGGCCGTGAAGGTTCGCCCGTGTGGCGGTGGCCCGGGCGCCGCACCGCATCGCTTCGGGAGGAAGCCATGCTCATCGACTGCGCCAGATGCGAGATCCGGGGCCGTGGCTGTGCCGACTGCCTGGTCACCGTGCTGCTCGACACGCCGGGACAGGTCGCCGGGCTCGGTGCCGCCGAGCAGCACGCGGTCGAGGTCCTCGCCCGCGCCGGCTTCGAGGTCGAGGTCCTCGCGGTGACCGTCCCGGCCCCGTCCGTCCGTCCGTTCCGCGCCGCGTAGCATCGCCCGCGCCCCGGCCGGATCGACCCGTCCGGGCCACTTTCGACCGAGATCTCCGCCCGCTCCGGCCGGGCCCTAGGATGGGCGGTCACGGGGAGAGGGAGACGGCATGGTTCGGGTACGCGGCCTCGGCGGGGCACGCCGGTGAGCCCGCGCGGCTGGGCGGTGCTCACCCTCGCGGTCCTGGTCACCGCCGGACTGCTCACCGTGGCGCTGCTGATCCCGTGGAACCGCCCGCCCGCGCCCCGCGCCGACCAGCTCGCCGCCCTACGGGACCTCCCCGTCGACCAGGTGGAGCGGGCCCGCGAGTTCCGGGCCGCGCTGCGTCCCGGCGGCTGGGCCGCCCTGGCCGTCGGGCTGCTGGTGGCGCTCCTGCTCGGGCTCACCCCGCTGGGCGCGCGCCTGGTCGAGCTGGCCGGGCGCCCCTTCGGCGGGCACTGGACCGCCGAGGCGCTGGCCGGCGGGCTCGCCGTGGTGCTCGTCGCCGACCTGGTCACCCTTCCGTTCGCCGCCTGGCGGCAGGCGGTCCTCACCCGGTACGGGATGAGCACCAACGGCTGGGGCGGCTGGACGGTCGACCTGCTCAAGTCGTACGCGCTCAGCGCGGTCGTCGGCGCGGTCGCGCTGCTCGGCTTCTACACCGTGCTCCGGCTCGCCCCCCGCTGGTGGTGGGCGTTCGGGGCGGCCGGCGCGGCCGGGCTGGTGCTGCTCCTCTCCTTCGCCCTGCCGGTGCTGGTGGAACCGGTCTTCAACCGGTTCGCCCCGATGGAGCCCGGCCCGCTGCGGACCGAGGTGATGGACCTGGCCGCCCGGGACGGCGTGCCCGTCCGTGACGTGCTGGTCGCCGACGCCTCCCGACGCACCCGTTCGGTCAACGCCTACGTCTCCGGGTTCGGCCCGACCCGCCGGATCGTCGTCTACGACACCCTGCTGCGGGAGGCGACCCCGCAGGAGGTGACCAGCGTGGTCGCCCACGAGCTGTCCCACGCCAAGCACCGGGACGTGCTGGTCGGCACGGCCACCGGCGCGCTCGGCGCGGCGGCGGCGGTGATCGTCCTCTACCTGCTCGGCTCGGCCGGCGGGCTGCTGCGCCTGGCCGGGGTCGACTCGATCCGGGACCCCCGGGCGTTCCCGCTGCTGCTCGCGCTGGTCACCCTGGTCGGGGTGGTGAGCACCCCGGTCCAGGCGATGCTGTCCCGCCGGGTCGAGGCCCGGGCCGACGCGCACGCGATGGCGCTCACCGGCGACCCGGCGACGTTCGAGGCGATGCAGCGCCGGTTGGCCGGGGCGAACCTCGCCGATCCCGATCCGCCCCGCTGGGAGTACCTCTACTCCGCGTCGCACCCGTCCACCGTGGAGCGGATGGCCGCCGCCCGCGCACACGCCAGGGAGACCGGCCGATGAGCCGTACGCTGCTGATCACGAACGACTTCCCGCCCCGTCCCGGGGGCATCCAGTCCTTCGTCCACAACCTGGCGCTGCACCAGCCGGCCGGCTCGGTGGTGGTCTACGCGTCGACCTGGCGGGACGCCGAGAAGTTCGACGCCGACCAGCCGTTCGAGGTGGTCCGGGAACGCACCCGGGTGCTGCTGCCCACCCCGCTGGTCGCCCGGCGGGCCGCCGCCCTGGCCCGGCGGTACGACTGTGACAAGGTCTGGTTCGGGGCGGCGGCCCCGCTCGGGCTGCTCGCCCCGGGGCTGCGCCGCCGGGCCGGGATCCGCCGCGTGCTGGCCCTGACCCACGGGCACGAGGTCGGCTGGGCCGCGCTGCCGGTCGCCCGGACGGCCCTGCGGCGCATCGGCCGGGGCGCGGACGTGGTCACCTACCTCGGCGACTACACCCGGGTCCGGCTCGACCGGGTCCTGCACGGGCTGACCGACCTGCGACGGCTGGCACCGGGGGTGGACGTCGACGCGTACCACCCGGACGTCGACGGGGAGGCGGTCCGGATGCGGCTGGGCCTGACCGACCGGCCGGTGGTGGTCTGCGTGTCCCGGTTGGTGCCGCGCAAGGGGCAGGACACCCTCATCCGGGCCCTGCCGGAGATCCGCCGGCGGGTGCCGGACGCCGCGCTGCTGGTGGTCGGGGGCGGACCGTACCGGGGCACCCTGGAGAAGCTCGCCCGGCAGACGGGGGTGGAGCGGGACGTGGTCTTCACCGGCACCGTCCCCGCCGCCGAACTGCCCGCCCACTACGCCGCCGGCGACGTGTACGCGATGCCCTGCCGCACCCGCAACCGTGGGCTGGACGTGGAGGGGCTGGGCATCGTCTACCTGGAGGCGTCCGCCACCGGCCTGCCCGTGGTGGCCGGGGACTCCGGCGGCGCGCCGGACGCGGTCCGCGAGGGCGAGACCGGGTACGTGGTGCGTGGACGGGACACCGCGCGGCTCGCCGACCGGGTGGCGACCCTGCTCGCCGACCGGGACCTGGCCCGTCAGTTCGGCGCGGCGGGACGCGCCTGGGTGGAGCGGGAGTGGCGCTGGGAGACCCAGGCCCAGCGTCTGGCCGCCCTGCTCGCCGGCTGACCACCGGTCGGCCGCGCTCCTGGTCGGCGACCCCGCACCCCCACCGGCCCCGGCGACTCCGGGGCTCCGCCCCGCGTGCAGGGCACCCACGGCGTCCGGCGGTGGCGCGGTTCAGCGGGGTGCGGCGATGACGGTCGGAGTGGTCTGCCGTTCCCGGTGCAGCAGGTCGAGGATCTGCCCGGAGGGGCCCGGCCGGCCGAAGTGCCAGCCCTGGGCCGCGTCGCACCCGATCGCCCGCAGCCGTTCGGCCTGGGCGGCCGTCTCCACCCCCTCGGCGGTGACGGTGAGGTTCAGCGCGTGCGCCAACGACACCAGGGAGGCGAGGATCCGTTCGTCGGTGCGGCTCGACGGGTCGTTCGGGGAGCCCCGCAGCCCGGCGACGAAGTTCCCGGCGAACTTCAGCTCGGTCACCGGCAGGTCACGCAGGTAGGCGAGGTTGGAGTAGCCGGTGCCGAAGTCGTCGATGGCGATCCGTACGCCGGCGTCGGCCAGCGTCCGCAGCGCGCGTACCGGTTCCCCGGTGGTGCTCATCATGGCGCTCTCGGTGATCTCCAGCTGGAGCCGCTCCGGCGGCAGGCCGGTGTCCTCCAGCAGGTCCCGCACCTGCCGCACCAGGCCCGGACCGTGCACCTGGCGGACGGCCAGGTTGACGCTGACGAACGGCGCGCGCGGCCGGCCGCCCGCCGGCCAGCACTCCGCCTCCCGCGCCGCGTCGGCGAGCACCCAGCCGCCGAGCGGCACGATCAGGCCGGTCTCCTCGGCCAGCCCGATGAAGCGGTCCGGCCGCAGCTCGCCCAGCTCGGGGTGACGCCACCGGACCAGCGCCTCCGCCCCCACCACGCTGCCGTCGCGCAGCGAGGTCAGGGGTTGGTAGTCCAGGTAGAACTCGCCCCGCTCCAGCGCCGTGGGGATGGCGGCGGAGAGGGCGTACCGGGCCAGCTCCTGCTGGTTGCGGTCGACGTCGAAGAGTTCCCAGCGGGCCCCGCCGGCTCCCTTCGCCCAGTGCAGCGTGCTGTCGGCGGCCCGCATCAGGTCGCTCGGGGTGGTGCCGGCGACCGGCCGCTCCACGATGCCGATGCTGGCGGAGACGGTCAGCTCGTTGCCGTCCACCAGGGCGGGCCGGTTGACCGCGTGCAGCGCCGCCTCGGCGACCCGGACCACGTCCTCGGTGCCGGTGGTCCGCTCCACCAGGATCACGAACTCGTCGCCACCGAGCCGCGCCACCAGGTGGTCACCGACCGCCTCGTGCAGCCGCCGGCCCACCGAGACCAGCAGCGAGTCGCCGACCTGGTGGCCGAGCGTGTCGTTGACGACCTTGAAGCGGTCCAGGTCGAGGAAGCAGAGCCCGACCCGCTGGCCGTCGCGGCCCGGCCGCTCGATCGCCGCCGCCAGGCGCTCGGTGAACAGGGTGCGGTTCGGCAGGCCGGTCAGCGGGTCGTGGGTGGCCTGGTGCCGGAACCGCGCCTCGCTCTCCCGGAGCGCCCGCTCGGCCTGCGCCCGCGCCATCATGGCGGCCCGGCGCAGCGACTCCTGGGCGTCGAGCGTCCGGTCCCGCAGCGCCCGCGCGTAGCCGGTGGCGACGGTCGCCAGCAGTCGGGCCAGTCGGTCCTCGGCGTCGTCGGCGACCAGTCCGAGGTCGTGCAGCAGCCGGAGCTGGATGATCTCGATGGTCCGGCCGAGCCCCTCGGCCGAGGCGATGTGCGCGGCCACCAGGTCGATTCCCACCTGGTGTCCGACCCGTGGCTCGAAGGGCTCGGCGCGCATCGCGTCGGCGAGCCGGTCGGTGAGCCCCTGGAGGAAGACCTCCAACTGCTCCTGCGTCATCGGCAGGTAGCTCGTGCCGGAGACCGCCCTGGCCCAGGCACGGGCGAAGGAGCCGGGACACGGGCGGGACCCCGTCGCCGGGGTCGGCTCACCCACCGAGCCGCCCCACCCCGCCCAGGAACCCCGACCGGGCGGCATCCTCGGCGTGCTCGGGGAACTCCGGCCGCCACGCGGGCACCCACACCAGACCCGGTTCGACCAGGTCGAAACCGTCGAAGAACGCGGTCAGCTCGGCGCGGTCCCGGAGGATGAGCGGGTTGTCCGTGTTGCGGTAGACCCGTTCCGCGTCGGCCCGGGCGTCGCCGTACTGGCCGATGTCACTGGCCTGGGAGAGGACCAGGTAACTGCCCGGGGGAAGGGCGTCCCGGAGGGTGCGCAGGATCTCCGCCGGCCGGTCGTCGTCCGCGACGAAGTGCAGCACGGCGACGATCATCAGGGCGACCGGTTCGGTGAGGTCGAGCAGGGCGTGCAGGTCGGGATGCTCCAGGATGCGCTCCGGTCGGCGCAGGTCCTCCTGGAAGGCGACGGCCTGGTCGTTGCGGCTGAGGATCTCCCGGCTGTGGGCGACCGCCACCGGGTCGACGTCGACGTACACCACCCGGGAGTCCGGCGCGACCCGCTGCGCGACCTCGTGCACGTTCCCCACGGTCGGGATTCCCGAACCGATGTCGAGGAACTGCCGCACGCCCGATTCGGCCAGGAAGTGCACGACCCGCCGCATGAACGCCCGGTTGGCCTGGGCCATCAGCGGCGCCTCCGGGACGGCGGCCATCATCGCCCCGGCGGCGGCCCGGTCGGCGGCGAAGTTGTGCGAGCCACCGAGGTAGTAGTCGTACATGCGGGCCACGCTCGGGCGCTCGACGTCGATGGTGTCGGGTGCCCAGTCCGGCCGCATGCCCTACCCCTTTTGACACGTACACGACAACGGTCGCCCCCGTGGGCCACCCGGGTATTCTGCCCGTTCGCCGCCCGAGTGACCAGAGCACGTCAAATCGGCTTCATGTCCGACGCCGGGCGCAAGCGAGCGGGGGGTCCGGGTCCCCCATCCCGGGTGGACGCGGACCCCCCGCTCGACGGGCGTCGTCAGAACTTCGGCGCGTCCGGGGCCTCCAGCAGACCCAGCCGCAGGGCGGTCATCAGGGCCTGGGCCCGGTTGGCGGCACCGAGCTTCTCGTAGAGCTTCGAGATGTGCGTCTTCGCCGTCGACTCGCTGACGAAGAGCTGCTTGGCGATGCCGGCGACGCTCATCCCGTCGGCCAGCAGCCGCAGCACCTGGCCCTCCCGGGGCGAGAGCTGCGGACCGGACGGGGCGAGCCGGCGCTTCATCGCCTCGGCCAGGTCGGCGGCGGTGAAGGCGCTGGGGGAGGAGGCGGCGTGCCGGGCGGCGGCCACCACCTCGTCGGCCGGCGCGGTCTTCGGCACGAAGGCGCTCGCCCCGGCCTCCAGGGCCCCGAAGAGCTGGTCGTCACCGGCGTACATGGTGAGCACGACGATGCCCATGGTGGCGCTGGACTTGCGCAGCGCCCGGGTCGCCTCCAGACCGCTGCCGTCGGGCAGGCGCAGGTCCATGATCACCACGTCGGGCTGGAGCGCGCCGGCCTGCCGGACCCCCTCGGCGGCGGTGGCGGCCTCGCCGACCACCTCGAACTGACGGTCCCGCTCGAAGGCGTGCCGCAGGCCCTTGCGGATCAGGTCATGATCGTCCACAAGGAGGACCTTGGTGCGGGTGGCCGGTATCGGACTGGTGGTCATCCTCGGGTTACTTCCCTTCTCCTGCGGTCGCGCTACCGCGCACGTTATCGCGTCGGGGCGAGGTGCCGAGAACCACCGCCACCGTCGTGCCGCTCGGTTGCCGTGGACGAATCTCCAGTCGGCCCCGGATACGTTCCGCCCTCTCCGCCATGATCGCAAGGCCGTACCGGCCGTCCGGGCGCTGGTCGGCGATTCCCTGACCGTCATCCGACACTTCGATCTGCGCGTACGGGGGGTCCACCTCGCAGGTGACCCAGAGGTTGGACGCGCCGGCGTGCTTGCGGGCGTTGGTCACCGCCTCCTGGGCGATGCGCAGCAACTCGGCCTCGGTGGCGGCGGGCAGCCGGGCGGTCGACTCGTCCAGCGACAGGTGCACCCGCAGCCCACCGGAGGCGCCGACGGTCCGCGCGTACTCGGCGATCGCGGCGGCCAGCCCGCCGTGCCGGTCCACCTCGCTGCGCAGCTCGAACAGGCTCAGCCGCAGCTCGGTGATCACCCGGGTCACCTCCTGGCGCAGCGTGCGCAGGCTCTCGGCGGTCTCCTCGGTGTCGTCGTGCACGGTGGCCAGGGCGTTGTCGATGCCGTAGCCGACCATCACCAGCTCCTGGGCGACCCCGTCGTGGATCTCGCGGGCCAGACGCTGCCGCTCCTCGTTGGTGGCCAGCGAGCGCACCTCGTCGAAGAGGAGCGCCGCCTCCAGCCGCAGCGCCGCCGGGCGGGTCAGCGCGGTCACCTTCGCCACCACCGGGGCGGGGTACGCCTGCGCCACGTCCGCCTCCAACGCCACCAGGCCCACCGTCCGGACCCCGGCGACCAGCGGCACGATCAGCGCGGAGACGTCGCCGCCCCGGTGCGAGCGGGCCTGCGACCGGTTGGCGGTCTGCGGCTGCTGGCTGGCCCAGGCGTCGGCGATCGCCGAGTCCGCGTCGAGCGTGGTCTCCCAGTCCACCCGGTCCACGCCCACCTGCGCGAGCACCACCAGCCGGCCGCCGCCGCTGGCGGAGAGCACCGCCGCCCGGTCCGCCCGGGTGACCGTGCGCAACTCCTCCAGCAGGTGCTCGGAGATGCCGCCCGGGTCCAGGGTGGCGCCGGGGAGCTGCCGGGCGACGCCACGCAGCTGGGTCAGCAGCCGGGTCGCCTCGGCGTACGGCTGGTGCTGGGGTTTGACCTCGGTACGGACGGCCATCACCCGGTGCAGGGTGCTGGCGGCGTAGAGCCCGAGGCCGGCCAGCAGCAGCCACTGGGCGCAGACCGCGAGGTACCCGAGCTGGCCGAGTTGCCGCTCGTCGCCGACCTCGGTCAGCGCCCCGCTGAGCAGCAGGGTGGCCGCGGTGACCGCGAGCAGCGTCGCGCCCTCGCGGAACTGACGCCGCAGCGCGGTCACGGTGACCGGTACGGCCAGGTAGGGCAGGACGGCCGAGGCGCCGAGCCCGCCGATCGGGCCGCCGATGGTGGCCACCGCGGCCACCTGGCTGGCGGCCAGGCCCAGCACCACCACCTCGGCGGCGCGACTGAGCGGACCGAGGAGCCGGTCGCTCGGGGCGAGCAGCGCCGGCACGCCGGCCAGCGCCAGCAGGGCGATCCACCAGAGCTGGTCGACCTCCCGGGTGGCGATCAGGGTCAGGACGGCGACCAGCGCGAGCATGACCACGCGGGCGGTGACGGCCAGCGGGTGCGGCTGGGGCCGGGTGGGTGTGGAGGCGGACACGTGACGGATCGTAGTCAGCGGGCGTAGATGTCGGCGATCTCGGCCGCGTACGTCTCGTGCACGACGTTGCGCTTCACCTTCAGCGACGGGGTCAGCTCGCCGGTGGCCTCGGTGAAGTCACGTGGCAGGATCCGGAACACCTTGATCGCCTCGGCCTTCGAGACGGCCCGGTTGGCCGCGTCGACCGCGCCCTGGATCTCGGCGCGCAGCGCCTCGTGCCCCCGCAGCTCGTCGACCGTGGCGGTGGCCGGCAGGCCGGCCGCGTCCCGCCACTTCGGCAGCGCCTCCTCGTCGACGGTGATCAGCGCGGCGATGAACGGCTGCCGGTCGCCGACCACCACGCACTGGCTGACCAGCGGGTGCGCCCGCACCTGGTCCTCCAGCACCGCGGGGGCGACGTTCTTGCCGCCCGCGGTCACGATGATCTCCTTCTTGCGGCCGGTGATGCTGAGGAAGCCGTCGGCGTCGAGCCGGCCCAGGTCCCCGCTGTGGAACCAGCCGTCGGAGAGCACCTCGGCGGTCGCCTCGTCGTTGCGCCAGTACCCCTGGAACACCAGGTCACCGGCGATGAGGATCTCGCCGTCGTCGGCGACGCGGACGGTGACCCCGGGCAACGGCCGCCCGACCGAGCCGATCCGGGTGGCGTCGGGCAGGTTGGCGGCGGCGGCCGGGGAGGTCTCGGTGAGGCCGTAGCCCTCCAGGATCGTCACCCCGATGCCGCGGAAGAAGTGCCCGAGCCGGGCGCCGAGCGGGGCGCCGCCGGAGATGGCGTCCCGGCACCGACCGCCGAGGGCGGCGCGCAGCTTCCGGTACACCAGTCGGTCGAAGAGCGCGTGCTGGGCCCGCAGTGCCAGCCCCGGGCCGCCCGGCCGGTCCTGCGCCTCGCTCCAGGCGATGGCGACCGCCTCGGCCCGGTCGAAGATCCGGCCCTTCCCCTCGGCCTGGGCCTTCTGCCGGGCCCCGTTGTAGACCTTCTCGAAGACCCGGGGCACCGAGAGCACGAAGCTCGGGCGGAACTCCTGCAACTCCGCGACCAGGTTGGTGGTGTCGGCGCAGTGCGCCATGGTGGCCCGGGCGTGCACCACGCCGATCTGGACGAGCCGGGCGAAGGCGTGCGCCAGGGGCAGGAAGAGCAGGGTGGACGCGCCCGCGTTGAACAGGTTCGGCAGCACCGGGACGGCGTTGGCGATGTCGGCGTACATGTTGCGGTGGGTCAGCACGCAGCCCTTGGGGCGGCCGGTGGTGCCGCTGGTGTAGATGATGGTGGCGACGTCGTCGGCGCGGACCTCCTTGCGGAGCCGTTCGATCTCCCGGGGGTCGACCGGCGCGCCCAGGGTGACCAGCTCGTCCACCGCGCCCAGGTCGATCTGCCAGACCCGGTCGAGTTCGGGCAGCCGGTCGGAGACGCCAGCGACCAGGGTGGCGTGCGCGGTGGTCTCCACCACGCAGGCGACCGCTCCGGAGTCGGCCAGGATCCAGGCGGCCTGCTCGGCGCTGGAGGTCTCGTAGATCGGCACGGTCACCGCGCCGGCCGCCCAGATGGCGTAGTCGAACAGGGTCCACTCGTAGCGGGTGCGGCTCATCAACCCGATCCGGGAGCCCCGGGTGATGCCGGCCGCGACCAGGCCCCGGGCCACCGCGACCACCTCGTCACGGAACTGCCGGCAGGTCACGTCCGTCCAGGTCCGGCCCGCCCCGTCGGCTGCCGGTACCGGGCGCGCGAACTGCACCGCGTCCGGTGCGGCGTCGGCGTTCGCCCAGACCGGGTCGGTGAGGTTGGCCGCGTCGCCGACGGTGACGATCGGCGGGACGGAGAACTCGCGCACCTGCACTCCTCGTGCTCGCGGACGGTCGACCGGGCCGTCGGCGGGGACGGACGGCCTCGTCGAAACCTACCCGCAACCCCCGGTCAGCAGGTGGACCGGGTTCGCGGGGGTGGACCGGGGCGAGGTCCGGCCCGGCCGGGTAGCCTCCCCCCATGGCGGACTCCTCCACCCAGTCGATCACCATCGACGCGCCCCCGGACCGGGTGGTCGCGGTCATCTGCGACTTCGCCCGGTACCCGGAGTGGACCGAGGCGTTGCGTCGGGTCGAGGTGATCGAGGAGTACGAGGACGGCTACGCCAGCCAGGTCCGGTTCACCATCGACGCCGGGGTGATGGCCGACGAGTACGTGCTGGCGTACGAGTACGCCGAGGACCTCTCCCGGATCGAGTGGCACCTGGTGGCCCCGTCCCGGATGCAGCGCGCCCAGCGTGGCTCGTACGACGTCGTCGGGAACCCGGACGGCACCTCCACGGTGACCTACACGCTGGAGGTGGAGCTCTCCGTGGGCATGCTCGGGATGTTCCGCCGCAAGGCCGAAAAAATGATCATGGATACGGCGTTGAAGCAGTTGAAGCACCGGGTAGAAGCACCCGGTGCGACCCGCTGAACCGACCGGCGCGGTGTCGCCGGGGTAGAGGAGCCGAACGTGGGAGGTACCGATCCGGGTTCGGCCCGGGAGGAGGCGGAGCGGTTGGTGGCCACCGTGCTGGCCACCGCGCGACTGGCGGCGGCCGGAACGCCGACCGGGTCGTGGGGTCCGCTCGGTGGGATGCTCGCCGGTGTCCTCGGTCACAATGGGCCTTTCGGGGCCGGCGGCGTCCCGGGCGGGAGCACCGGGACCGGCGCTCCGCACGGCTTCGCCACCGGTGCGGTCGAATGCGACGTCTGTCCGATCTGTCGGGCGATGCGCGCCCTGCGCGACCCCAGTCCCGAGTTCGCCGAGCGCCTGGCCACCGGCGCGGGCGACCTGGCGGCCGGCGTCGCCAGCCTGCTCAGGGCGTTCGCCCCCGAGCCCACGGCGACCACCGCCCCCGGGCCGGCCCCGGCCAATGATGATCAGGTGTGGCGCGAGGCCACCCGTACCGGGCATGATTCTCAGCCGGCGCCCGCGCGGGACGTCTGGTCCGCCGCGACCCGCGCGGAGGACGCGGCGAGCCCGTCCGGCGCCGAACCGCCCGTCGACGCCGCCGGGCCGGACCCGGAGCGATCCCCGACCGCGGATCCCGTGGTGCCCGCAGCGCGCGTGCCCGACAGGGCGGACGGGGACCCGGCAGGCGACGGGGCCTGACCCACGACATCCCGACCCCGGCCACCGGCCGGCGGCGCCGGGCGGCACAGCAGAGGGGAGTGGCAGCGGTGACGCTGACCATCGGAGTCGACGTCGGTGGCACCAAGGTGGCCGGCGGTGTGGTCGACGACACCGGCCGGGTGCTGGCGCAGGCCCGACGGGACACCCCCGCCGAGGACGTGGGCAAGACCCGGGACGTCATCATCGAGGTGGTCACCGAACTGGCCGCCGGCCGTCCGGTCGACGCGGTCGGCATCGGCGCGGCCGGCTGGATCGACGCCACCCGCTCCACCGTGCTGTTCGCCCCCAACCTGGCCTGGCGGGACGAGCCGCTGCGGGCGTACGTCAGCGCCGCGGTCGGCCTGCCGGTGATCGTGGAGAACGACGCCAACGTGGCCGCCTGGGCGGAGTTCCGCTACGGCGCGGCCCGGCACGCCGAGGACTCGATGGTCATGTTCACCATCGGCACCGGTGTCGGCGGTGGCATCGTCCTCGGCGGCGATCTGGTGCGGGGCGCCCACGGGATCGCCGCCGAACTGGGGCACATGCTCACCGTTCCCGACGGTCACCAGTGCGGCTGCGGCCGGCTCGGCTGCATCGAGCAGTACGCCAGCGGCAACGCCCTGGTCCGCTTCGCCCGGGCCGGCGCCCGGCAGGAGCCGCAGCGCGCCGCCGCGCTGCTCGGTCTGGCCGGCGGCGACGCCGAGTCGATCACCGGCCCGATGGTCACCGCCGCCGCCCAGGGTGGCGACCCGGTCTCCTGCGAGGCGTTCGCCCAGATCGGGCGCTGGCTGGGGACCAGCCTCGCCGACATGGCCCAGATCCTCGATCCGCAGGTGCTGGTCGTCGGCGGCGGCGTGGTCGAGGCCGGTGACCTGCTGCTCGGCCCGACCCGGCGGTCGTTCGCCGACGCGCTCGCCCAGCGGGGCCGCCTCCCGGTGGCCGAGGTGCGCCCGGCCGAGCTGGGCAACACCGCCGGCGTCATCGGCGCCGCCGACCTGGCCCGGCGGTTCTAGGTGAAGCGCGAGGAGTGCAGCGCAGCGGAGCCCCGCAGTCGCGAACGAAAGGTGGTGTCCTGATGGGGGGCGTGCCGCTGCGGGTGGTGTCGTACAACATCCACACCCAGCGGGACGACACGGCCGCGCTGGCGGAGGTGGTCCGGTCCGCCCGGCCGGACGTGGTGATCGTGCAGGAGGGGCCGCGCCGGTTCCGCTGGCGGAGCAAGTGCGCCGCCCTGGCCGAGTCGTTCGGCCTGGTGGTGGGCGCCGGTGGGTTGCCGGCGCTGGGCAACCTGCTGCTGACCAGTCTCCGGGTGCGGGTGCACGCCACCCGTTGCCAGCGGTTCCCGCTCACCCCCGGCCGGCACCTGCGCGGCGCGGCGTTCGCCGAGTGCGCGGTCGGCGGGGCCCGTTTCGTGCTGGCCGGCACCCACCTGTCGACCGACCCGGCGGAACGCCCCGACCAGGCTGCCCTGTTCCGGGCGGAGGTCGAGGCGGCGCGGTGGCCGGTGCTGGTCGGGGCGGACCTCAACGAGGGACCGGGCGGTGCCGCCTGGCGGACGATCGCCGACGGACTCACCGACGCGGCCGTCGCCGCCGACCGGGCCGACCGGCTCACCTACTCCTGTGCGGACCCGCGCCGCCGGATCGACGCGCTCTTCGTCGACCCCCGGATCACCGTGGTCGACTACGACGTGGTCGACACCCCGCAGACCCGCCGGGCCAGCGACCACTTTCCGGTCCTGGCGGATCTGCTGCTGCCGGTCACCGACTGACCGACCGGCCGGGCCGCCGGGTCGGGCTGGACAAACACTCTCCGAAGTGGAGAGGATGCGGCGGCGGCCCGGCACGCGTACGGCGTCCCCAAGGAGAGATACCCGGTGTCCACCCCCACCGACCACGGCGGTCCCGACGACCCGTCGGTCACGCTCGCCCTCACCCCCGACGGCCGTACGGTCTCCGACCGTGGTGACACGGTCTGCGTGATCGGCGCCGGGGCCAGCGGCCTGACCACGGTCAAGAACCTGAAGGAGCACGGCTTCGGCGTCGACTGCTACGAGCGGGAGACCGGCGTCGGCGGCGCGTGGAACTGGCGGCACGACCGCAGTCCGGTCTACGCGAGCACCCACCTGATCTCGTCGCGACCGTTCACCCAGTTCCCCGACTTCCCGATGCCCGACTCGTGGCCGGACTACCCGCACCACAGTCAGCTGCTGGCGTACTTCGAGCGGTACGCCGACCACTTCGACCTGCGCCAGCACATCTGGTTCGGCACCGAGGTGGTCCGGGTCGAGCCGGTCGCCGGGGACCGCTGGGACGTGACCACCCGCAGCACCGGCGGCTACGGCCCGGAGCGCACCTCCCGGTACGCCGCCGTCGTCGTCGCCAACGGTCACAACTGGTCGCCGAAGCTGCCGGAGTACGAGGGGCTGGCCGACTTCCGGGGCGAGACGATGCACGCCTCGGCGTACAAGGACCCGGCCCAGTTGCGGGGCAAGCGGGTGCTGGTGGTGGGCGCCGGCAACACCGGCTGCGACATCGCGGTGGAGGCCGCCCAGCAGGCCGCCACCTGCTGGCACTCCACCCGGCGCGGCTACTGGTACGCGCCGAAGTACGTCCTCGGTCGCCCCGCCGACCAGGTCAACGACCTGCTGCTGGCGCTCCGGGTGCCCCTGCGCGTGCGGCAGTGGCTCTACCACCGGACGCTGCGGCTGACCGTCGGTGACCTCACCCGCTTCGGGCTGCCCCGGCCCGACCACCGGGTCTACGAGACCCACCCGATCGCCAACAGCCAGCTCGTCTACTACGTCGGGCACGGCCGGATCGCCCCGGCGCCGGACGTCCGCCGCTTCCACCCGTACGCCGTGGAGCTGACCGACGGCCGGCAGATCGAGCCGGACCTGGTCGTCTTCGCCACCGGTTACCTGCCCCGATTCGAGTTCCTCGACGCGCGGCTCCTCGGCGACGAGGCCGGGATCGGACGTCCCACGCTCCACCTGAACGCCTTCCCCCGCAACCACCCGACGCTCGCCGTGGTCGGACTGGTCCAGCCGGACTCGGGACTCTTTCCGATCTCGCACTGGCAGGCGGTGCTGGTCGCCCGGCTGCTGCGGCTGCGCCAGTACCGTCCGGAGCGGGCGGAGGCGTTCGCCGCGGCGGTCGCCGCCCGGGCCGGGAAACGCTACTCCGGCCGGGTCGAGGACAGCAGCCGGCACTGGTTCGAGGTGGGGCACGTCGACTACCTGCGCGCCGTCCAGCGCGCCCTGAACGAGTTGGAGGCGGTCTCATGAGTGGCGGGCGGGTGCGGATCGTCCGGGGTCGGGAGTGGGCCCGGCCGGTGCGCCCGGTCCGCCGCGAGGTGCTCAGCGCGCTGCCCGAGCTGGAGCAGGGGCGACCGCCGCTGCTCTTCGTCCCGGGCTTCGGGCACGGCGCGTGGGCGTTCGCCGAGCACTGGCTGGAGCACGCCGCCTCCCGGGGCTTCCCCGCGTACGCGGTGAGCCTGCGCGGGCACGGCGGCAGCGAACCGGCGCCGGAGGCGTCGCTGCGGGCGTACGCCCACGACGTGGTGCAGGTGGCGGCGGAGCTGCCGCGTCAGGCGGTGCTGGTGGGGCACGGCGCGGGGGCCCTGGTGGTGGCGCACGCGCTGGCCCGCTACCCGGCACGGGCCGGGGTGCTGGCCGCCCCGGTGTTCGGGGGCTGGGGCACGCTCGGCGCGGCGCTGCGCCGTAACCCGGTCGGTACGATCCCCGCGTTCTGGGGCGGCCGGCTGCGGCTGAACCGGCGGCAGCTGTTCAGCGCGGAGCTGCCGGAGACCGTCGCCGGCGGCCACCTGGCCCGGCTGGGCCGGGCCGGTCGACGCGCCCAGTGGCGGCTGCTCTTTCCCGGCGCGCTCGAACCGGCGGTGGGCCGCCCGCCGATGCTGGTGCTCGGCAGCCCGGACGACCGGGTGGTCCCGGCGACGGCGCTGACCCGCGCCGCCCGGCGGTACGGCTCGGCCCCGCTGCTCTTCCCCGGCATGGGGCACGACCTGATGCTCGACGCGCGGTGGCGGGAGCCGATCGACGCGGTCCTCGACTGGCTGGTCAAGGAGCCGGCGCCGGCCGTCGTACCGGTCTGACGGTTCGCGGGCCCGCCCGGTCGTACCGGTCCGACGGTCCGCGGGCGGCCCGTTCGGCCGGTGGTCACCCCGTGGGCGCGGAGACGGTCTCGTCCAGCGTGCTGAGGTAGGAGCGGACCCAGGACCGGATGTCGTACCGGTGCAGGTGCTCGCGCATCGCCCGCATCCGGGTCGCCGCGTCCTCCGGGTCGGCCTCCAGGGCCGCGAGCAGCCCCTGCTTGAGCCCTTCCAGGTCGTGCGGGTTGACCTGGTACGCCTCGGGCAGCTCCGCTGCGGCTCCGGCGAACTCGCTGAGCAGCAGCGTGCCGGAGTCGTCGACCCGGGCGGCGACGTACTCCTTGGCGACCAGGTTCATCCCGTCCCGCAGCGGGGTCACCGCCATCACGTCCGCCATCCGGTAGAGGGCGGCCAGTTCGGCGCGGTCGAAGGGCTGGGTGAGGTAGTGGATGGCCGGCTCGCCGACCCGGCCGAACTCGCCGTTGATCCGTCCGACCTCGCGTTCGACCCGGTCCCGGAGGATCTGGTACTGCCCGACCCGTTCCCGGCTGGGCACGGCCACCTGCACCATGACCGTGTCCCGGACCTTGACGTGACCGCTGGCGATCAGCTCGCTGTACGCCTTGAGCCGGTGCTCGATGCCCTTGGTGTAGTCCATCCGGTCGACACTGAGGATCACGTGTTCCGGGCTGCCGAGGTCGTTGCGGAGCCGCTCGGCGCGGGCCACCACGTCCGGCCGGGCGGCCAGCGCGGCCATCTCGGCGGTGTCGATGGAGACCGGGAAGGCTCCCACCCGCACCGTGCGGCCGTCCACCTCGATCTGCCGGTCGGTGGCGGGCACGCCGAAGACCTTCGCCACCAGCTGCGCGAAGTTGTGCGCGGCCTGCGCGCGCTGGAAACCGACCAGGTCCGCGCCGAGGATCCCGCGCAGCAGCTCGGCCCGGCGGGGGAGCTGCATGAACAGCTCGGGCGGCGGGAACGGCACGTGCAGGAAGAAGCCGATCCGCAGGTCGGGGCGGAGGTCGCGGAGCAGGGCGGGCACCAGTTGCAGGTGGTAGTCCTGCACCCAGACCACGCCGCCCGGCTCGGTCACCGCGGCGGCGGCCTCGGCGAACCGCCGGTTGACCCGCTGGTACGCCTCCCACCAGCGCCGATGGTGCTCGGGCTGCTCGACCGCGTCGTGGTACAGCGGCCAGAGGGTCGCGTTGGCGAAGCCCTCGTAGTGGTCCCGGAAGTCCTCCGGGGTGAGCGGAACGGTGTGCAGCCGGACGCCGTCCACGTCGGGCAGGGCGGGGGCCGGTCCGGTGCCGCCGGCCCAGCCGATCCAGGTGGCGGGGGTGTGCTTCAGCAGCGGGTGCAGGGCGCTCACCAGGCCACCGGGGCTGCGGCGCCACTCGCAGGCGCCGTCGGGCGCCACGCTGTCGTCGACGGGAAGGCGGTTGGCCACCACCACGAGGGAGCTCTGTCGCATCTCGGTCATTCCGATCTGCCGAGGGATGACCACCCGTGCGGGGAGGAAACGGGCAGCCAGCAAGGGAAGTGACGTTACAGCCGTATTCCTACTGACCGTAAGTTACACCACTGTTACTTCCCATGTCCGGGGTGGTGGGCGTCCCGTCATCCGGACGCTCGGACGGACGCGCGTCGGCGACCGAAGTCGATCAGACGACCGCGCCGTCGTCCGGGTCGTGGTCCTCGGCGTCGCCGGGGCGGAGCCGCCAGATCAGGGTGACGAAACCGGCGAGGATGCCGGTGAAGCCGAGCAGGGTCACCACCGCGCGGTCTGCCGGCAGGACCGACGGGAAGAGGAAGAGCACGAAGCCGACGACGACGGAGAGCACGCCGGCCACGGCGTACTTGGAGACCGCGGGCAGCGGTGGGGGCGGCGGCGGGGTGTAGCCGCCCTCGTCGTCCGGGTCGTCGGGCAGGTCCGCGCCGAAGGTGTCCAGGCCGTCCAGGAGGGACGGCTCGTCGTGCCGCCGCCCGACCGAGACGCCGGAGAAGTCGGTGGCGGAGGGAAGCGGACGGACCCCGGTGACGGTCGGGGCGGTGCCCTCCTCGGTGCGGCCGATCGTGCCGCCCGGCGTCTGCGGGGGCTCGTCCAGTTCCTCGGCGGCCGGCCAGGGCGTGGGACCGGGGGTCGGGTCACGGTGGAAGCCGGCGACGATGCGGGCCCACTCGGCCTCGACGTCAGGCTCGCCGGGGCGGGTCTGCCCGCTGATGCCCTCGTCACTGAGCTGGGTGAGGTAGTCCCGGGCGGTGGTCAGGTGGGAACGGTCGACGTAGAGCCGGTCGACCGGCCGGGCGGGAACGGTGGTCGTCCGGGTCACCGGGTTCAGGTCGGCCGACGGTTGCAGGTAGGCGGCGATGCCGCCGGCGGCGAGCACGTCGAGCAGGTGCTCACCGACACGTGGATCCACGTCGCCCGCCACGGCGTACTCGCTCGCGTCGAGCCCGTTGTCCCGCCGTCCCCGGCGTGCCCCACCCGCTGACACCGGCGTCCTCCTCCTCGCACCTGGCGGCGCAGGTCCTCCGGCGCCCCCGCCCGCACGCCGTGTCCTGAATCGTGACACGTCCGCCCCCGGTTCCGGGAGTGCGTTGTGGCGCGTTGCCGAAAGTCAACGACGCCACCGCAGGTCGGGGGCATGGATTTTTGTCTGTTTGTGCGGGAAGTGCGAGCATGCGGCGGGACCGGGCCGCCCGAGTGTGACCTACCCGTCCCCGATCGTGCGGGGCGCGCGTTGTGAGGCTTGGCTTCCGGTTCGTAGGCTCAGGGCCGACGGTTCGTGGGCCCCCGGCCGACGCTCGGCGTTCGCCCCGGACGCTCGGCGGTGCCGTCACGGACCCTTCGGGAAGGACAGCGGTGCTGTACTGGCTGATGAAGTACGTCATCCTCGGCCCCTGGCTGAGGCTGATCTTTCGACCGCACGTCGAGGGTTTCGCCCATCTGCCCGCCACCGGTCCGGTGATCCTGGCCAGCAACCACCTCTCCTTCTCGGACTCGATCTTCCTGCCGCTGATCGTCCCCCGGAGGGTGACCTTCGTGGCCAAGGCCGAGTACTTCACCGGCCGGGGCCTCAAGGGCTGGCTGACCCGGTTGTTCTTCGTGGGCACCGGCACCCTGCCGATCGACCGCTCCGGCGGACGGGCCGCCCAGGCGGCGCTGGACGCGCAGCTCGCGGTGCTCCGGGCCGGCGGGGTCGCCGGCATCTACCCGGAGGGCACCCGGTCCCCGGACGGCCGGCTCTACCGGGGCAAGACCGGCGTGGCCCGGCTGGCCCTGGAGAGCGGCGCCCCGGTGGTGCCGGTGGTCATGCTCAACCTGGACGAGATCCAGCCCCCGGGCAAGCTCGTCCCCAAGGTGGCCCAGGTGCGCATCCGGTTCGGTGCCCCGCTGGACTTCTCCCGGTACGCCGGCCTGGCCGGTGACCGCTTCGTCGAGCGTGCGGTCACCGACGAGATCATGTACGAGCTGATGGAACTCTCCGGCCGCGAGTACGTCGACATCTACGCCCAGAAGATCAAGAACCAGCCGGCCACCCCCGTCCCCGCCTGACCCCCGCCCCGGCCCGCCGCTCCGGTGGGCCGGGACGGGTCAGGAGGCGAGGGTGGGGGAGGAGTAGGTGGGCACGTCCGGGTCGCCGAGGCGGAGCAGACCGGGGGCGCGGTTGCGCAGGGCGAACGCGCGCACCTCACCGAGCACGGTGGCCGCCCCCGCCGGGTCGCCCGCCCGCTCCAGTTCCTTCGCGGCGAGCACGAGCGCGAGCATCCGGTCGGTCACCGCCGGGATCCGTCCGTACAGCTCGGCGGCGGCGCCGTAGAGCTGACCGGCCCGACCGTGGTCGCCGTCGGTCGCGGCGAGCGTCGCGGTGACGGTCTGCCGCGCGGCGTCGGTCCACGGGGTCCGGTGCGGCGCCCGCTCCAGCATCCCGCGTACCCGCACCGCCGTGTCCCGTCCGCAGATCACCGCCGCGTACGCCGCCGCCGCGATCCACTCACCGCTGAGCAACGCCGGCACCGCGGACCACGAGTCGTCCAGCTCCGCCAGGAGCTCCCCGGCCTCGCCGGTACGCCCCTGCAACGCCCGGCAGAGCGCGCTGATGCCCAGCGTCGTCCAGTGCAGCCGCCGGAACCCGCTGCGCCGGGCGGTGTCCAACGCGTCGCTCACGTCGTCGACCGGCCGGGGCGCCGGGCTGCCGACCGCGGTCAGCACCGGCGAGGCGCCGGACGCACGGCCCCGTTCGGCCGGCACCGCACCCGCACCGCCCCGTTCCCCCGGCACCGGCTCGTCCCGCAGGATCCGCAGGCAGGCCCGCAGCCCGCGTACCTGCATGTCCCACCGGCCGGTCGGAGTGTCCACGAAGGCGTCCGCCGCGGCCAGCAGCGCCCCGAACTCGCCCTCGAAGTACGCCCGCATCGCGTCGCCGGAGTATCCCGTGGTCAGCCCGGGCGAGCCGGACAGCTCTGCCGCCTCGGTGAGCAGCTCGTTGGAGCGGATCCAGTCGCCCTCCTCGCAGACCACGTAGGCGAGGTTCTGCATCGCCCGGGGCAGGGCGAGCAACTGCTGCGCCCGCGCGGTCTCGAACGCGGCGTGCAGCTCGTCCACCCCGGTCCGGTCCCCGGCCTGGTAGCGGGCCGTGGCGGCGGTGATCTGCGCGTCCACCCGGGCCTCCACCAGGCCCAGCCGCTCGGCGATGCCGGCGGCGGTGCTGGCCGCCGCCACCGCCTCGGCGCTCTCGTTGTTGAGCATGTGCAGCCGCCCCAGCTCGGCGTAGGCGTCCGCCTTCTGCTCGCTGTCGGGCAGTCCCTCGAACAGCTCCACCGCGCGGGCCAGCCGGGCCAGCGCGGTGTCCCGGTCGGTCCGGATCCACGCCGCCCGCCCGAGCAGCGTCCACGCCCGGGCGGCACAGCCGACGTCGCCCTGCGTGAAGAGCTGCTCGGCCAGGTCGGTCAGCGTCTCGGTGCCGCCGGCGTCGAGGAAGGCCGCGCCGTCGCGGAAGAACGAGATCTCCGCGCCGAGCAGCTCCAACTGGAGCCGGCCCACCAGGTCGGCGTCGTCGGCCAGGCCGAGGGCCCGGGTCGTGTGGTGCGCCGCCGCGTCCAGGGCGTGCAGCGTGTACGCGCGCCGCGCCGCCCGGTGCAGCGCCTCGCGCGCCGCCGTGGCGTACCGCCGGGTGTCCAGCCCGAGGGTACGGGCGATCTCGTGCGCCGCCCACCGGTGGTTGGCCAGCACCTCCGCCAGGTCGGTGTCCCGCCCCCGGGCCAGCGCGTCGACCCAGTCGGCGGTCCGCTCGTGCCGGGCGACCCGCTCGGTGCGGGGCAGCCGCTGGTAGCAGACGTCCCGGACCAGGACGTGCCGGAACTGGTACTCGGCCTGACCGGCCATCGTGGACGCCGGCAGCTCGACGACGAAGTCCCGCTGCCCGAGCCGGCGCAGGGCCCGCTCCACCGCCTCGACCGGCTGCCCGAGCGCGGCGGCGACCGCACCGGGCCAGAACTGGGTGCCGACCACCGAGGCGGCCAGCAGCACCGCCCGGTCGGCCGGGTCGAGCAGGTCGACCCGGTTGGCGATCACCGCGTGCACGTTGTCCGGGATCGGCAGCCCGTCCTGCTTCTTCAGCAGCCAACCCCGCCCCGACTGGCGCAGGAAGCCCTGTTCGATGAGCATCCGCACGTACTCGTGGGCGTAGAGCGGGTTGCCGTCGGCGACCTCGACCAGCGGGTTGATCAGATCGGGGGAGAAGGCGGACTGGCCGAACAGGTGCGCGTACAGCGAGGTGATCCCGCTCGGGCGCAGCGGTGGCAGGGTGATGGTCAGCGACCCGGCGATGGTGCCCGCCCAGGTGGGGTCGCGGTTGATCAGTTCCGGTCGGGCGGTGCAGAGCACCAGCAGCGGCACGTCCCGGGCGGACGCCCCGAGCAACTCGACCAGGCGCAGCATCTTCTCGTCGGCCCAGTGCAGGTCCTCGAAGACCAGCACGGTGGGACGGCGGGCGGCCAGCGCCAGCAGGAACCGCCGCCAGGCGGACTGGGTCTCCTCGGCCGGCAGCGTCGGCCCCGGCAGGCCGACCAGCGGGCGCAACGCGTCGACCAGCCGGTCCGCCTCGCCGGGACCGACCAGGTCGGCCACGGCCGCCCGCAGCCGGGGCGCGGCGGCGGTGGCCGGATCGGTGTCGAGGATGCCGGCCTCGGACTTGACGATGTCCGCCAGCGCGGCGAACGTGACGTTCTCGCCGAACGGCGGACACCGGCCGGTCCGCCAGGTCAGCGACGCGTCCGCGCTGGCGCGCGTGTGCCGGTAGAGTTCCCGGACCAGCCGGCTCTTGCCGATCCCGGCCCGGCCGAACACGGTGACCAGTTGCGGCATCCGCTCCCGGGCCGCCCGGTCCAGCGCGTTGACCAGCAGGCCCAGCTCGTGTTCCCGGTCGATCAGCGGGGTGGTGTCCGGTTCCCGGTCGGGCTGCCGTCGCTGGGCCGCTCCGAGCGCCAGCCACACCTCGGTCGGCGACGAGCGTCCCTTGAGGGTGACCGCCGGCTGCTGTTCGTACCGGACCGCGCCCCGGGTGAGCCCGTACGTCGTCCCGCAGACCAGCACGCCGCCGGGCGGAGCCACCGACTGCATGCGGGAGGCGGTGTTGACCACGTCACCGGCCACGATGGCCTGACCGCCGTGGTGCGCGGCGGCCACGTCCACCAGCGCCTCCCCGGTGGCCACCCCGACCCGGAAGCGCAGCCCGTCGGCGCCGACCGGGGCGAAGCGGGCCAGCACCCGTTGCAGCTCCAGCCCGGCCCGGACACAGCGCAGCGCGTCGGTCTCGGTGGCCACGGGCGCGCCGAACAGCGCCATGACCGCGTCGCCGATGTACTTCTCCACCACCCCGCCGTACTGGCCGATGACCCGGCGGGCGGCGGAGAAGAAGCCGGTCTGCAACCCCCGGACCAGTTCCGGATCGGACTGTTCGACGTACGGGGTGAAGTCGATCAGGTCGACGAAGAGCACGCTGACCCGGCGGCGGTCCTCCTGCGGCGGCGCGGTCGGGGTGGCACCACCGACCCGCACCGTCGGGTGCGTGTCGCGGCCCGCGCGGGCCCGTCCGCAACCGGTGCAGAAGGCCGCGTCCGAGGCGAGCGGCCGGTCGCAGTGTTCGCAGGTGAGGGCCAGTTCCGCACCGCAGCCACCGCAGAAGCGGTCGTCGGGCGCGGTGGGGCGGCCGCACTGGGCACAGTGGGCGGCGATGCCAACCTCCCGGGACGATCCGAGCTGAGCGAGCCGGCCGGGCGCGTCACGCCGGCGGCGGTGACCGAAAGTGGCCGTCGACGGCCCACGGGGGCCGTCCACCGTCAGTATCCCGGTAACAAGCTGCTGTCGGGTACCCGCCTGTTGGCTTACGGACAGTGTCTTTGTTGCTGGCAACGGCTACATTCAGTCAGCCCAGATTCGATCACACAGGGGGAGAATTCCATGGTGTACGTCCGACTGGAAGCGGAGTGGACCGACATCGACGGCGTGAACCACGCCGCGGGGGAGACCGTCGACGTGGACGCCGCGACCCTGGCCGAGCTCCAGGCTGCCGGCATCGTCACCGAAGTCCCGAAGTCGGGCGGCGACGCGACCACCGACTGGGTCGGGCCGACCAGCACGAAGCCCTGACCGACGCACCCGACACGGTGCCCCGCTGCCACCCGGCGTGCGGGGCACCGTCGTGTCCGCCTCCGGCGTGCCCGGTGCCGTCGTGCCCCTGCGGCACGTGGGGGCACGGCAGCCCGCCCCGGTGCGGCCCGGAACGCGGTTCCGTGCCCGCCGCCGACACGCGTCGGGCGGGGCGGACCGGGCGTCGCGACCCGGTCAGCGGTCGGCCATGCCGGCCCTGCGGCGCAGCGCCGCCACGTCGGTCACCACGATCCGGCGTCCCTCGGTCCGCAGCCAACCCCGGCTGGCGAACGAGCCGATCGCCTGGTTGACGCTCTGCCGGGAGCCCCCGGCCATCTCCGCCAGCTGGGACTGGTTCAGCTCGATCGTGATCATCGGAGCCTGGCTCTCCCCGGCCAGCCGGACCAGCGTCTTGGCGACCCGGCCGGGCAGGTCGAGGAAGACGTGGTCGGCGTTCTGCTCGGTCAGCCGGCGGATCAGGCCGCCCAGCGACCGCATCACCGCGTCCAGGATGCGCGGGTTGGAGTGCACCAGCTCCATGAAGGCCGGTCGGGACAGCGCCAAGGCGCTGCAGTCCTCGATCGCCTCAGCGGACGCCGACCGGGTCGAGGCGTCGAGGAGGGACACCTCGCCGAGCACGTCCGGCGGTCGGATCACCGACAGTACGGCCCGCTCTCCGGTCGGGGCGGTGCGGAACACCGCGACCGCGCCCCGACGGAGCACGATCAGGGACTCGCCGGGGTCGTTCTCCACGAAGAGCAGCTGCCCCTTGCGGTAGGTGCGCGGCACCGCCGCCGCGATCACCCGCTGGCGGACCTCCGGCTCCAGGCCGGCGAACATCTCGACTCCCGTGAGCGCGTCACCCGGCTCCGGCAGGCGCATCTCCACGGCCCAACCCCTCCCCGGTCAAGGACCACAACTCGCAGCCGGGTGAACCTGACAGCCCCCGGGTGGAGGTGAACTGACACCGGTTCGGCGTCCGGTAGCGGTACACATCAGATCATGACGTCCATGTCGCTTGCTGTACACCCCTGAAATCACTTCCGTGACAATCCTGAGCTGCGAAGGATGCCAAGGTGAGAGGACCGGACCACCGGCGGGCGACGACCGTACGGGGGCGCGGTGGAACGGGTCGCGGATCGCCGCGACCGGCCGGCGCGGGGGGCGGGACCACCCTCGCGCCGACCGCCCCCGCCGGTCGGGCCGCCCCGACGGTGCGCGAGGATGACCGGGATGGTCTACCGCTACTTCTACGACTGCGAGTTCATCGAGGACGGCCGCACCATCGACCTCGTGTCGATCGGCGTCGTCGACGAGTACGGCCGTGAGTTCTACGCGGTCTCCACCGAGTTCGACGACTCCCGCGCGGTGCCCTGGGTGCGTCGCAACGTGCTCGACAAGCTGCCCTCGCCCGCCGACCGGGCGTGGCGCTCCCGGGAGCGCATCCGGGAGGACCTGCTCGAGTTCCTGGCCGAGCCGGTGCGTGGCCGGTCGGGCGAGCAGATCGAACTCTGGGCGTGGTACGCCGCCTACGACCACGTGGCGCTCGCCCAGCTCTGGGGCTCGATGATCACCCTGCCCCGGGAGATCCCCCGGTTCACCAAGGAACTCCGTCAGCTCTGGGACGACCGGGGCCGTCCGCCGCTGCCGTCCGCCGAGGCGGCCCGGCACGACGCGTTGGTCGACGCCCGGCACAACCTCGCCCGGTGGCGGGCGATGACCGGCGACTGAACCGGGAGGCTCCCCGTCGCGCCGGTCGGGGATCTCCGCACCGTTCCGGCGTCGGGTCGGTCGTACCAGGTTTGGGCGGTTCCGTCCCGGGCACCGGTTCTCGATCCGGTGCCGGGCACCGCACCCCGGCCCGCGCGGAACCGACGCGAGGGAGTGCCACCATGAGTCCTGAGCCGACCACGGACGCCGAGGCGCGGCACCGGGTCACCGAACTGATCCGCGCCGCGGGCGTCTGCATGCTCACCACGATCGCCGTCGACGGGCGGCAGGTCAGCCGTCCGATGGTGTTGCAGGAGGTGGAGTTCGACGGCGACCTGTGGTTCTTCGCCCGGACGGACTCGGCCAAGATCCGTCAGATCCGGGTCAATCCGGAGGTCAACGCGGCCTTCGGCGACCAGCGGCGACACACCTGGATCTCCGTCTCCGGCACCGCCCGGGAGGAGAACGACCGGGCCGACGTCGAGCGGCTCTGGCATCCCGCGCTGCGGGTGTGGTTCCCGGACGGACCGGACACGCCCGGACTGACCCTGATCAGGCTGCACGCGAGCTCGGCCGAGTACTGGGACTCGCCGGGCAGCACCGTGGTCAACCTGCTCGGCGCCGCCCGGGCGGCGGTGACCGGCCGGCCACCACGGCCGGGTGAGAACCGCACGGTCGGTTACTGAGCCGTGAACGGCGCGGGGCGGTGGGTGGACACCTTCCGGGGCGCGCTGTCGGGGCACAGCCGTGCCGACTACAGTGCGCTCTGACGGCCCGCCCCGGGCCGGCAACGGCGCCGTGGTCGGATCTGACCCATATCCTGGGGCTTTGTTGGGCTAACCGAGGCTCCAGGAGGATGAGCAGATCATGCGTATCGGCGTGCTCACCGGCGGTGGCGACTGCCCCGGTCTCAACGCGGTGATCCGGGCGGTGGTCCGCAAGGGCGTCGCCAGCTACGGCCACGAGTTCGTGGGCTTCCGGGACGGTTGGAAGGGTCCGCTGGAGGGCCTGTCCCGTCCGCTGGGCATCGCGGAGGTCCGCGGCATCCTGCCCCGGGGCGGCACCATCCTCGGCTCGTCCCGCACCAACCCGTTCAAGATCGAGAACGGCGTCGAGAAGATCAAGGAGAACCTCGCCGCGCAGGGTGTCGACGCCCTGATCGCGATCGGCGGTGAGGACACCCTCGGTGTGGCCACCAAGCTGCACGAGCTGGACGTCAAGGTCATCGGCGTGCCGAAGACCATCGACAACGACCTCGGCGCCACCGACTACACCTTCGGCTTCGACACCGCCGTCAACATCGCGATGGAGGCGATCGACCGGCTGCACACCACGGCCGAGAGCCACCACCGGACGCTGGTCGTCGAGGTGATGGGGCGGCACGCCGGCTGGATCGCCCTGCACGCCGGTCTGGCCGGTGGCGCCAACGTGATCCTGCTGCCGGAGCGGCAGTTCGACGTCGAGCAGGTCGCCGGCTACGTCGAGAAGCGCTTCCAGCACCAGTACGCCCCGATCGTCGTGGTGGCCGAGGGCGCGCAGCCGCTCGACGGCCAGATGGTCCTGCACAACCAGGAGCTGGACGCCTTCGGGCACGTCCGGCTCGGCGGCATCGGCCAGTGGCTGGCCGAGCAGCTCGAGGCGAAGACCGGCAAGGAGGCCCGCACCGTCGTGCTCGGCCACATCCAGCGGGGCGGCACCCCGACCGCCTTCGACCGGGTGCTGGCCACCCGGCTCGGCCTCCAGGCGATCGACGCCGCGCACGAGGGCGACTGGGGCAAGATGGTCGCCATGCAGAGCACGGACATCGTCCGGGTTCCGCTCGCCGACGCCACCCGCGAGCTGAAGACCGTGCCGCTGGAGCGGTACGCCGAGGCCGAGGTCTTCTTCGGCAGCTGACCGGCACGGGGCGGCGGACGTTCCGGCGTCCGCCGCCCCGCGTACCGGGTCGGCGCGGTCCGACGGCCGTCGCCGTCGGCGCGGGCGGGACAGGAAAGGGGTACGGCGGGATGTCGACTGGGGTGCACACGGTCGCGGTGATCGGCGCCGGCAAGATCGGCGAGCTGATGCTCTCCGGGCTGCTGCGCTCGGGCTGGCCGGCCGACCGGCTGCTGGCCACCGCGCGGCGTCGGGAACGCGCCGAGGAGATCGCCACCCGCTACGGCGTCCGGGTGGTCGACAACCTCACCGCGGTGCAGGACGCGGAGGTGCTCGCGGTCTCGGTCAAGCCGCAGGACGCGGGAGTGCTGCTCGACGAGATCGGCCCCAAGGTCCCCGACGGGAAGCTGGTCATCTCGCTCTGCGCCGGCCTGCCCACCGGTTTCTTCAGCCGGCGGCTGCCCGCCGGCACCCCGGTCGTCCGGGTCATGACGAACACCCCGGCCCTGGTCGACCAGGCGATGACCGCGATCTCGGCCGGCGCGCACGCCACCGGGGAACACCTCGCCCTGGCCGAGGAGATGTTCAAGCCGCTCGGCGCGACGATCCGGGTGCCCGAGTCGCAGCAGGACGCGGTGACCGCCCTCTCCGGCTCCGGACCGGCCTACTTCTACCTGCTGGTCGAGGCGATGGTCGACGCCGGCATCCTGCTCGGCCTGCCCCGTCAGGTGGCCCACGAGCTTATCGTGCAGACCGCCATCGGATCGGCGGTGATGCTGCGCGACTCGGGCGAACACCCGGTGAAGCTCCGCGAGGCGGTCACCTCGCCGGCCGGTACCACCATCTCCGCCGTGCGCGAGCTGGAGAAGCACGGCGTACGGGCGGCGCTGCTCGCCGCCCTCGAGGCGGCCCGTGACCGGGCCCGGGAACTGGCCGCCCAGGCCACCTGAGCCTGCCTTCGGCTCCGGCCGGCGGGCCGGCCCGCGCCGATGGTCACCGCACCCGTCGGTCCGGGTCGCGCCGTGGCCGGGCTTCACACCGTTATCGGGTCTGCTGCCGGGGTCGGGGTGATTGACCCCGCTCGCCCGTGCCCGCTCCTGCGGTGACAACGAGCGAATCCGGCATGTCGGTAGGAGCCGGTTCCCGGACGGGGTGGCGTCGGACGTCCGGTGGACGGACCTGCGGTGGGCCGGCGACGGCATCCGTGGAGGTTGGCGTCCTGGACGTTGAACCGTCCGCCCGATCCGCTCGTGCATATCACCGGAAGCCGATCAGGTCCCTTGTGGTCGGTCGTCCTGGTCCGGCGCGGGCCCCGCAACTCTCAGTGAGACATCTATTGACTTAACGCCATCAATGGGTGATAAAGGGTTTAGCGGACTTCTTGCCCAGTCAAAAATCGACTCCTCCCGTAGTGCCGGGCCGCAACCGGGTGCCACCCGCGGTGTGGGGGAGCGGACGGGAAGTCCGTCGGTGCCGCGAGACCCGGCACCGGTCCGTGCAAAGCCCACAGGTACCTGTCAACGGAGAGGGACGATCGTGACTGTCAACCGCCTTACCGACCCGGTGATCAGCCTGTTCCGCATGGTTGTCGGACTGCTGTTCCTGATACGCGGTATGTCCTCGATATTCGGCGTCTTCGGGGGCAGTCAGGGCAGCGGCGAAGCCATCGAGGTCGGCGTCTGGCCGCACTGGTGGGCCGCGTTGATCCAGCTCGTCGGGGGTCTGCTCGTCCTGGTCGGGCTCTGGGCCCGCCCGGCCGCCGTGATCTGTTCCGGATCGATGGCCTACGCCTACTTCGTGGTGCACCAGCCGACGGCGTTGCTGCCGATGAACAACCGGGGCGAGCTGGCCGCGCTGTTCTGCTGGTCGTTCCTGCTCATCGCGGTCGTCGGCGCGGGCCGTTGGTCGCTGGACGCCCTGCTCGGCCGGCGGCGGGAAGGGGTGCGCGGCAGGGAGACGGCCGCCGTCTGACGACGGCATCGACCGGGTGGCCCGCCTGGGTGGGCCACCCGGTCCGCGTCTCGTGCTGCCCCTCGGTCTCCATCGGCGGTTGCCGGTGTGGTGGACGAAGGCGATCGACTCGCCGCCTCGGCGGACTGTGTTTCCGTCAGGGTGTCTCGACTTGGTCACCGGTTCGTTATTGTTCGACCGCATGCCGCGTCCGGAATGGCTGTTTTGGTGGTCGGTCGGCGATGCTCGGCAACTATCATCAGGTTTAGTGGCTTGGTCGCCGATTCGGTGAGTTTTGTGAGCCTGCCGTTCGGCCAGTTACATTAATCTTGCTCTGTGTGTATGGTGGATTGGTCCCCGGAATCGTCGGGCCGCCGAAAGACGGCTCGTTATGTGGGCTGGGGATCTGTTCGCGCATCCTTCCTGATCCGGCCGGCGGAGGTCCGCTGCCGGATGGCGCAGGTGTGCCGTGGCTCTCGAAAGGACAGGCATGTCAACGGTGCGGCACGCAGTCCCGTCCACGGGACCTAGCTCACTGGGGCAGGGTCCTGCTGTTGATGGAGCCCCTGCCGACCGGAGCGCCAGTCACCCTGTGCCGGGGCGGGCCGACCACCACACACCCTCCTCATCTGCGGCAGGTCTCGCCGCGGAGCGCCTTTCCGGCACGACGATCCGCCGGTGAGCGCTATTCCGGTGGCGTCACCTCCTCGTATCGCCGCACTGACCGCGTCGTAATCCCGCAGAACTCGACCGCCCGGATTCCGAGGCGGACCGTGCTACCCGAAAAGGATCGGTTCGGTGCGTCCGGAACGGTCCCGGCGTTTTCCTGTGCTTCTCACATCAGCGGTCCATCGACCTGGGGGTAAGTGAGTGCCGAACAAGAACGTGGTCAGGACGTACAGCGACCGGAAGTACGTGTACACGACCATGGTCCGTCACCAGGGCGCGACAGTGGCCTTCGCGATGGACGACTCGCGGCGGATCTACTACAACGTGCTGAATCTGGACCTGGGCAGCCGCGAGCGGGGCGAGATCGACAGCTCGTACTGGAACGACAACCCGCCGCTGCTGGTGTTCCCGAGCGAGATCACCGAGGTCGGTTTCGCTGGTGGCGAGACGGTTGGCGTGCCGCCGGTACGACTGGGTGGGCGGGCCGAGACTGCTGCTGGTACGCAGCTCCAGCCCGAGGATCTGGACGCGTTCCTGTCCACGACGGCCCGGCTGGGCGCCCAGGCGCCGTTCCAGGTCGTCTCGGACGGCCGGTACCTGCTGCTGTTCCGTCAGGCGCTCGACGCGGCGCACCCGGACGCGTTGTTCCGGCTGGCCGGCGGCGGCGTCTCCGGGGACGCGGGCCGCACCGACTACGCCCAGGCGGGCGGGGCGAAGGTGCCGCTGGTGTCCCGCACCATCCTCTGTGACCGGTTCGTGCAGGTGGGCGCGGCGGTCAAGCCGGTGCTCGAGGTGCGCTACCGCCGCAGCCGGAGCAAGACGTCGCCCGCCTATACCGGTGACACCCTGGGGACGAGGGACCTGGACGGCAATCCCTTCTACGAGCCCACCCGGCAGCTGTCGTTCGTCCGGAACGTCACCGACGGCCAGTTCGCGGTGATGCTGCTGCCGACGCAGGTCAACGACGTGTCGCGGTGGCAGCTGTTCACCGCGAACGCGGTGACCGGCCGCATCGACGGGTTCAACGTCGAACGGGCCGACGACGGGCTGTTCAACCTGGCGGGCACCCAGTTCTACACCAGCCCGGACCCGAGGTACGCCGCTTCGGTGTTCGAACGCGAGCCCGGCGCGGACCCGTTCACCAAGAAGCCGCTGGTGCCGGTCCCGCTGCCGACCGACCGCGCCGGGACCGCACTGCGGCTGGACGGCCAGGACGACTACCTGGAGCTGGGGAGTGCCGCGAACGCGCGGCTGACGGGCGCGTACACGGTGGAGGCGTGGATCAACCCGGCCGCCGCCGGTGGGGTCGTCGTGGCCGCCGGGGACGGGTCGCAGGCGGGGTCGTTCACGCTGCGCCTGACCACCGCCGGGGCGCTGGTGCTGGCCCATCCCGGCAGCGGCAACACGGTCAGCTCGGCCGACGGCGTGGTGCCGGTCGGCCGCTACTCCCACGTCGCCGCGGTGTTCGGCGGCACGCCGGCCATGGGCCGGCTGTACGTCGACGGCGTGGAGGTGGGCAGTCTCGCGATGTCGTTCGCCCCGTCCTCCTCGGGGGTGGTGACCTACGTCGGCGCGCGGCGGTCGGGGCCCGGTTTCGGCGAGTTCCTCCGGGGCGACGTCGACGAGGTGCGGATCTGGAGTCAGGCACGGTCCGCCGCCGACCTGGCCCGCGACGTCCGTCGCCGCCTCGCCGGGGTCGAGCCGGGTCTGGTCGCCTACTACCGCTTCGACGAGGGTGGAGGGACCAGCGTCGCCGACCACACCGACAACGGGTTCAACGGCACCGTCCGGGGCGGCGCGGCCTGGGTGACCTCGGGCGCGCCGGTGGGCGACAGCCCGGGACTGTCCCGGGAGACCTTCGGTGTCACGGGCCGGTCGCTCGCCTCCGGCGTGGCCGCGGTGCTGTACTTCCAGCAGGAGGAGACTGCCGCCGGTTACGCCGAGCAGCCCAGCCCGGCGAAGCGGCAGGCGCGGGTCCTGCTGGCGTTTCCGACGGTCGACTCCGCCGCCCCGGGCGGCACTCCGTTGCTGGCGACCCTCGACCTCGCTCTCGCCGCCGACGGCCGGCTCGCGCAGGTGCCCCGGTCGGTCACCCTGGCCACCATCGGGCGCCCCGACCCGACCAAGGACATGGACGCGCTCAGCGCGGCCCAGGCCGCGGTCACGGACGCGCAGGCGAAACTGGTCATGGACCAGCATCTCCTCGACCAGGCGGACCAGGCGGTACGGAACTCCTACCCGGAGCACCAGTACTGGAACGACAGGTACTGGGCCTTCGTGAACTCCGGCTACTGCTACGACCAGGGAAACTTCGTGTGGCCCCACGAACGTTCGGGTCGGGCGAACGATCTGCTCACAGCGCTGGGCTCGGCATCCTCGACCTACCAGGCCGCCCTCCGCTCTCAGGGGGACGCGAAGGCGCAACTCGCCCGGGACCAGACGCTGCTGGCGGACCGGCAGGCCGCGTTGGCCGCGCTGAGCGGAGGATTGCAGGGCGGCGACGACGTGCTGCTGGCGATGCCGACGGTCGCCGTCGACAACACCGGGCTGAGCATCTTCGGGGCTCTGCTGGCCTTCGCGTGGAGCCGGAACGCCCCGGTCCTGCTCGACAGCGCGACCGGCGAGGTGGTGCTGTACTTCCGTGGTGTCGACGGGCAGTTCTTCTCCGTCTACTACGACGTCACCGCCTCCCGGGCGACCAAGAAGATCACGCTTGCCTCCGGCCGGCTCCAGGTGACCAGCCGGGACACCGGGGTCGCCCTGTCCGAGCTGGGTCTCACCGTCTCGGACGGTCCGGACGCCGACCGCTGCACGGTGGTGGTCACCCGTGCGGCGAACAACACGACCCACACCGAGACGTTCAACGCGGTGCCGAGGCGCGCGGACCACTTCGCGGCCGTCCTCAACGGCACCCCGGTCGGGGATCTGCTGGGCAGGGTGGCCTCGATCCAGGGCAACACCGTGATACTCGCCGCGCCGCTGGCCGCAGGACTGGCGGCGGGCACCAGGATCAGCATGGCCGGGTCGGTCTACCAACTGCGGGACTCCGTGCCCTCCGTCTCCAGCTTCACCTTGACCGCCACCCCGGCCGCAGTGCCGGCCGGCTCCGAGGTGCGCAGGGTCGTCTACGACTACGCCTCGGCCACGTCCAGCCGCCCCGGCGCGCGGCTGGACCGCGGCTCCCTGTTCGTCGCGGTCGATGCCGGTACGGCCACCGCCGCCGTGCCCAACGGCACCGCCGCCGACGTGGTGGCCGGGCGGGGCAACCGGTGGCAGGGCCACGCCCCCGGGCGGGCGTACGCGTTCGACGGCACCAAGCGGCTCGCTCTCCCGGCAGCCCAACGCCCCCGGGCGACGATGGTCGGCGACCTCACCCTGGAAGCCTGGGCCAACCCGGGCTTCGTCGGCACGCAGAGCCGCATCCTGCACGCCAACCTGCCCGGCACCCCCACCACCCGGTACACCCTCGGCGTCTCCGGCGCGCCCTACCCCTCGGCCCTGGAGTTCAACGGGAGCAACGACTATCTCGACTGCGGCGCCGGCATCGACCTGACCAGCACCTCCTTCACCGTGGAGTTCTGGGCCAAGCGTCTGGCGAGCGGCCGGGACGACTACGTCGTCGGCCTCGGCGGCACGAGTTCGGTGGACCAGAGCCTGCACATCGGGTTCCGCTCCAACAACAACTTCACGCTGGCCTTCTGGGGCGACGACCTGGACGTGTCGAGCTCCTACAGCGACCAGAACTGGCACCACTGGGCGTGCGTGTACGACCGGGAGGGCACCAACCGTAACCAGATCGTCTACCGGGACGGCGTGGAGGTTGCCCGCCGCCCCGCCACCGGACACTTCGCCGGCACCGGCAAACTCCTGCTCGGCCATGCCCCGGTCGGTGCCAACAAGGCGTACGTCCAGCTCGACGAGGTGCGGATCTGGGGCCGCGCCCGCTCCGCCCAGGAGTTGACGGCGGACAAGGACCGTCGGCTGACCGGGCGGGAGACCGGCTTGCTCGGCTACTGGAACTTCCTCGGCCGGCGGACCACGGACCTGACCGGACGGGGCAACGACGCCACGATCGCCGGGAACCCCAGGGTCGTCGACTCCCAGTTCCCCGGCTACAAGATCCTCGCCGGGGTGGGCGACCAGTTGGTGCGTAGCCGGGACGTCTACCCGGCCGGCCAGTGGGGCCACCTGGCGGCGGTCTTCGAGCAGGACTGGGCGCTGCGCTTCGACGGCGCCGCGTGGCTCGACACCGGCCGCGCCGCCGCCCTCAACGTCACCGGCGACCTGACGATCGAGGTCGCGCTCCGGATCGACACGCTGGGCAGCGCCCAGGGACTGGTCTGCAAGGGCGGGCTGGCCGACGGTGCCGGCGGCACGGTGCCGTACGCCTTCTGGGTGCAGCCCGACGGGGCGCTGGCGTTCCGGTACGAGAACACCGCGAGCACCCAGCCGGGCACCGCCGTCTCGACGACGAAGGTGCCGGCCGGCACCTTCACCCGGGTAGCGGTGACCCGCAGACCCAGCCCGGCCAACCTGAACGCGCAGGAGATCGTGTTCTACGTCAACGGCGCGCAGGCGGGCAGCGCCACACTCACCGGACCGGCGCCGACGGGCAACGACGGCGTTCTCGAGATCGGCCGCTACCGCAGCGGCCAGACCGGCCACGGGCTGCGCGGCGTGCTCAGCGAGGTACGACTCTGGAACGTCGCCCGGGAAGCGGCGAAGATCGGCGCGGCGGTCAGCGAGAGCACGCCGGGCCTGGTCGCCCGGTGGACGTTCCCGGAGGACGCCGGGAACACCACCGCCGACGTCGCCCGCACCTACACCGGCAGGCTGCACGGTGCCGCGTGGGTCAAGACCCCGGACCCGGACGGCAACCGGTTCCGGCTGTACTGCAACGGCGACGCGACCCCCGCCGACCCGGTCCCGGCCACCGAAGCCGTCGTCACCGCCGGTTACGGGCCGGAACAGTTCACCATCGGCGGGTGCACGACCACCGGTAACACCCTGCGTGACGGCTTCGCCGGCACTCTCGACGAGATCCGGGTGTGGCAGACCGCGCGGACCGGCGAACAGATCCTCGACAACACCTTCGGCCGACTGCGGGGCGAGTCGGAGGACCTCGTCTGCTACTACCCGTTCGACGCCGCCTCCACCGCCACCGGCGCCCCGATCCTCGACGCCGGCCCACGCGGGAACAACCTGACCGCCACCGCCGGCAGCGAGCCCGTCATCGTGCTCTCCACGGCGCCCATCTCCACCGACACCGCCGAGGTCCGCTCGGCGCTCACCGGTATCCGCACCGCCTTCCACGGCCTCGTCGGAAACTCTCCCGCCGTCGCCGAGTACGCCGACGTCCAACGCGTCCCGCACCGCGGCGTGCGGGGGGTGATGAAGCGCTGCTACACCTACCAGCAGGCCGGACGCTGGTATCTCATCACCGGTTACAAGGTCGGCAACCTGGTCAGCAAGTGGGTCGGCCAGGCCCAGTTCGACCCGCAACTCGTCGGCTACATCGAGGGCGCGCCGCCGGTCCCGTCCGAGAACCTCGTCAAGCGTCCGGGCACCGACGACTACGTCGGCGCAGCCACGGTCTCCTTCGTCCAGGCCGAAGAGGTCACCAACACGCTGTCGTCCAGCCAGGAGTCCAGCATGGACGTCTCGGCGAAACTCAAGTTCTCCTGGGAGGTCTCGGCGGACGTCCTGAACATCACCGCACCCCTCGGTATCGGCACCGCCCAACCGCTCGCCAAGCTCTCCAAGGAGGGAAACCTCGAGTTCGGCCTCGACTACTCCAACGGCTGGACCAGGGACACCGAGGTGTCCGAGGGCAGCAACACCACCCGCACCAGCACCGTCGCCCTCAGCGGCGCGTGGGAGGACCCGAACAACCCGATCAACCCCGCCGCCGGCCAGCGGTGGATACCGGCCAACACCGGCTACGCCCTCGTCCAGTCCGAGACCGCCGACGTCTTCGCCCTGCGCCTCGGACACACCGGTGCGCTGGTCGCGTACCGCATGATGCCCAATCCCGACATCCCCCGGGACTGGAACATCATCGAGTTCCAGATCAACCCGCTCTACACCAAACAGGGCACCCTCGACGGCCTCGTCGGCAACGGACTGGCCGGTCCCTTCCCCGACCCCACCCACTACCCGACCGCCGGTGACGGCGCCGAGTACAGCTACTTCAAACCCCGCGAGGCGTACGCCCTCAAACGCCGGGTCGAGCGGCAGGCCCAGCAGTTGCAGAGCTACTACGACTCGGTGTCCACCCAGACCCACGCTCCGGACCGGACCGCCGAGAAGGCCAAGGAGATCGCCAACAAGTCGTCGGCCCGGCGCAACCTGGTCAACACCTACGTCTGGACCGCCGGCGGCGGCTTCTTCGCCGAGTCGACCCAGACCACCGACACGGTGACCGAGACCACCGGCGGCTCCTACTCGGTCAAGGGCACCATCAGCGGCGGCGGCATGTTCGAGGTCAAGGGCGCCGCCGGCGGCATGAAGCTGGGCTTCGAGGCCAGCATCGCCGGCGGCACCAGCGTCACCCGCACCAGGGCCAAGTCGTCGACGAAGACGTTCGGGCTCGACGTCGCCTGCACCGGCGGCCGGGACCTCCAGCGCTACACCGACGCTGGCGCCCCCGTCTACGACCCTGCCACCAAGCAGCCCGTCACCAGCCCCGGCAGGGTCGACGCCTACCGGTTCATGACCTTCTACCTCGATGTCACCAAGGACAACTTCGAGGACTTCTACGGCAAGGTCATCGACCCGATCTGGCTCGCCACCTCACCCCAGGCTGCCGCCCTCCGCCAGGCGCACCAGGCCGACCAGAAACCGCCCTGCTGGCGCGTCTTCCACCGGGTCACCTTCGTCAGCCGCCTCCTCGACCCGGTCGCCGCCTCCCCCAACGCCCCGGCATCCCTGGCCAAGGCACTGCAGAGCGAGGGGTTCAGCAGCATCTACGACCTGATCCAGACCATCGAACCCGACGTCAGGAAGAGCCCCGCCAACCTCGCCAGCCTCGCGAACCTGACCGCCGCCACCACCGAGATCGTCACCAAGAAGCTGTACCGACTCACGCCCCACACCCAGGAGATCATCGTCCACGTCGCCCGCTACCTCGGCATCGACCGGTAACCGCGCGAACCACGCCGAGCCGGCCGGTCCGGGCCGACGGCCTCCGGCGCAGCCACCCCTGCGCCGGAGGCCGCACGGTCTCGGCGAGCACGCGGACGCTGTTGCGAGGACTCCGAGTGGTCAGAGGGTGGTCGACAGCATGGCGAGATAGGTGGGGGAGTGCTCCCAGCCCGGCCGGAGTTCTCCTATCGGTCGGTAACCCCATCGGGAGTACGCCCCGCGCGCGAACTCGTTGTCGGGCTCGACGAGCAGCGTCGCCCGCGTTTCGGGACGGTCGGCGAGCAGCGCGCGGTGCAGCCGACCGCCGGCGCGCTGAAATGGATTCGTGTGCGGTGAGCAGCGCTCCGGTCGCCGTCCGGAGTGAAGGGAGGTCACTGCGTGGCGGCGGAAATCCGTTACCGCACGCAGTGGTGGCAACTCAGATGTACGACACGCCGAGCGGACTGCATCTCAGGCAGCCACGAAGCCTCGGACACCCGGTTGGCCGGATCGGCGCGGGACTGGTCCAACGAGATCGTCACCGAGATGCGCAGTGTCAGCGACGTCGAGTTCTTCGACGATCCGTTTGCCCTCAACAAGCGGCTCGACAGGATGGTGCCGCTGCCGGATCCCGCCCGTCAGCTCTGACCCGAGGCATCACGGGTCGCCGTCCGGGCGGGTGACGCGGCGTACCGGTCAGTCGCGGTCTGCTGTCTCCAGCGGCCACTCCAGGCTCACCGTTCGGTTCTGGCCGGTGCGGTCGAAGTAGCGTTGGAGATCGCGGCCCTGTTCGGCGTACCAGTCGATCTGGGCCTGGTGCAGTTCGGGCAGTGGCATCCGGGCGATCCGCTCGTGCCGGGCGGCGATGGAGCGGGCCAGGCCGACGGCAGCGCGGGCGTCGCTGGCCGCCTCGTGGGCGGTGTCCAGCTCCACCCCGTAGTAGGGGCAGAGGTCGCCGAGCTGCCGTCCGCCCGACCAGTACCGTTCCACCTCCCGGTGCAGGACGGACGGGTCGACGACGAGGGCCCGGTCCCACGGGATCGACGGCAGGTTGTGTCGGGCGAGTTCGGTGTGCAGGGCGGTGACGTCGTAGGACGCGCAGAACGCGACCAGCGGCGAACCGTCGGCGATCAGTTTCGCCACGGCCGTGCCGATCTCGGCCAGCGCCTCGCGGGCCGGCCGGCCGTGCGCCCGGACCATGTCGTCACTGATGCCGTGCAGGGCGGTGGCGTCCGGCGGGATCGGCATGCCGGGATCGACGAGCCAGGTGTCCTGGGTGCCGTCGGGGTAGGTGAGGGCCGCCGACACGATCCGGGTCCGCATCGGCTGCGGCACGGTCGCCTCCAGGTCGAAGCCGACCAGCGGCAGGTCGTGCCAGCCGGGATGGGTGCCCCGGGGCGGCGCGGTCCGTGCCGGAGCGCACCCGTGGTGGTACGAACTCCAGCGGCCACCGACCCTGATGGCCTGGCCGGCTCCGGCCTCGACCCAGGTGCGGCACGTGCCGCAGCTTCCGCCGTACTTGTTGATCACGTTCTGTTGTCTCCTGGTGGGGCTGGTGACGTGGGGCCGTTCCGGCCGCCGCGCACGGGGAACCGGATCATGGTGACCGGTCGAAGCGCGATGGTGGCGCGGCCGAACAGGCCGACTGGCGGCCTTTGTGGACAGTACGCGGTGTCCGGCAAGGCCTGTCACCGAGCCGGCCAGACCGTTTCGGGCCACCGGAACATCCACCGTCGGGTGTGGAGCGGAGCTGCTCGGGGGTGGTCGGATGTCTGCGGATTTCGGGGCTGCTTGTCGGTGGGCCGTCCGACGGTCCAGCTGCCGCGTCTGCTGCTCGACGCGTGCCGGTCGGGGATGCCCGGACCGGGGTGGCGCACCCTGACGACGATCTTCGGCTAGGGGTTGGGAATCGAAAAATATCGACGTACACCCCTACTTGGTCTTCCGGACGCGGCCATTAAGTGATATCTATCTCTTGCTGATCTTTCTCCTAGCCCCCGGGAGTGTGCGACGTGCGGAGATCCCGCTTGGTAACCCTCGCCCTGAGCCTGACAGCGGCTCTCGGCGCCACCATCGTGACGGCCGTTCCCGCCCAGGCGGCGGCCACCGACCGCTACGTGGCCCTCGGCGACTCGTACGCCTCCGGCGTGGGCGCCGGCAGCTACACGAGCGAGAGTGGCAGCTGCAAGCGCAGCACCAACGCCTACCCCGCGTTGTACGCCGCCAACATCAAGCCGGCCTCCTACAAGTCGGTCGCCTGCTCGGGGGCCACCACCACGAGCGTCATCAACACCCAGCTCTCGGCGCTCACCTCGACCACCACCCTGGTCAGCGTCCAGGTCGGTGGTAACGACGTCGGCTTCGCCAACATCATGACCACCTGCGTGCTCTACGGCACGAGCCAGTGCGTGGCCTCGGTGGACGCTGCCATGGTCAAGGCCCGCAACGACCTGCCGCGCCTGCTGGACAACGTCTACAACGGCATCAAGACCCGGTCTCCCTCGGCCCGCGTCGTGGTCGTCGGCTACCCGGTGTTCTACCAGCTGAACACCCCCTGCGTCGGGCTCACCGACACCGCGCGGGCGAAGATCAACGAGGGCATCAACCTGGTGGACGACATCATCCGCAGCCGGGCCACCTCGCACGGCTTCCGCTTCGCCGACGTGCGCAACGCCTTCATCGGGCACCAGCTGTGCAGCTACGGCGAGAAGTGGCTGCACGCGTTGAACATCCTCGACATCGGCGTGTCGTACCACCCGACCGCGGCCGGTCAGTCCGGCGGCAACTACCCGGTCTTCCGCTCCGTCGCGGGCTGAACCGGAACCTCGTCCGCACCGGGCCCGCCGCGCACCGACGCGGCGGGCCCGGTGCGTCGGTACGCCCCTATCGGCTCTTTGCCCCGGCTGCCGGCGAGGCCGACTCCAGGTTGCCGGCCATCACCGCGAGCACCCGTACCGTCTCCACGTACTGCTCGGTGGTGAGACCGGACATGAGCAACGCGCGGGCCTCCTCGACCCGGGCGGCCATCTGCGCGTGGGCGGTTCGACCGGCGGTGGTCAGGTCGAACCGGCCGTCGTCGCCCCGCGCCACCCAGCCGCGCCGGGCCAGATCGTCCACGGCGCCGTCGCCGTCGGTGCCGAACGGGGCCAGGGCGGCATCCAGTTGCGCCGGGGTTCGCGCGGCCTCGTGCAGCAGGTGCAGGGTCTGCCAGTGCCGCCGGCCGAGCCGGTCCTCGGCGAGGGCGGCCTCGAACTGTGCCTCGATCAGATCGTGCAGGTGTCGCAGCCAGTAGCCGATGGGCCGGCTGGTCGGTTTCATGGCACTCCCGGTCGCTCGACGTGGGGGACGATGGTCGGTCCGCAGTGTGGACGGACGCGCCATCGACCCGGTCGAGGCGTGTTGGGGGCGGGGTGCCCCGGTCCGCAGGTCGGGCATACCGGACAGGGCGTGGACCTCAGTCCGTCGCCGGCAGGACCCGCTGGATCGCCGCGTGCAGCTCCGGAGCGTCCGGCTCGACCGTGGGGGCGAACCTCGCGGCCACCGTGCCGTCCGGCGCGACGAGGAACTTCTCGAAGTTCCAGCGAACGTCGCCGGTGTGGCCGTCGGCGTCCGTCGTCTGGGTGAGCAGCGCGTACAGCGGGTGCCGGCCGGGACCGTTGACCTCGACCTTCTCCGTCAGCGGGAAGGTCACCCCGTAGGAGATCCGGCCGAACTCGCCGATCTCGTCGGCCGTGCCCGGCTCCTGTCCGGCGAACTGGTTGCACGGCACCCCGAGCACCACCAGCCCGCGTCCGGCGTAGGCGTCGTACAGCTTCTGCAGGCCGGCGTACTGCGGGGTGAGGCCGCACTGGGAGGCCACGTTCACCACGAGGAGCGCACGCCCCCGGTGGCCGGAGAGGTTGGCCGCGCCGCCGGCGAGGGCGTTGATCTCGATGTCGAAGACGCTCATGCCGGCGAGGCTACCGCCGCGTAGACGTACGTGGGCGGACGACGGGCCGGCCGGGGTGGTGAACCCCGGGTGACGGCTGGTCGACAACCCGTACGGGTCGGGCCCGCCCCGCTGACCGGCAGGGATCCCAGATGTAAATCGATAGATGCGCATCTTGACGAAGTGATGACGGCGTGAGTAGCGTCTCAACCACCATCTGGAAAGTTTCCTAACTGTTTAGGGAGACGCCGCATGAGAAGATCACTCCGCCGAGCCCTCTGGGCCAGCGCCGTGGTCGCCGTGACCGTTGCCGCGGTCCCGATGACCTCGGCCTTCGGCGCCGGCAGCGTGACCACCAGCTTCACCAAGGCCTCGGACTGGGGCACCGGCCACGAGACGCGGGTCACCATCACCAACGGTTCGGACGCCACGGTCAGCACCTGGCGTATCGAGTTCGAGCTCCCCTCGGGCACCAGCGTCAGCAGCTCCTGGGACGCCGACGTCACCCGCAGCGGAAACCGGTACGTCGCAGTGAAGAAGAGCTGGGCCGGCGGCATCGCGCCGGGCGCCACCTTCAGCTGGGGCTACAACGGCACCGGGGCGTACAAGGCCCCGCTGAGCTGCACGATCAATGGCGCCCCGTGTGGCGGTGGCACCCCGCCGCCGACCACCGCGCCGCCCACCACGGCCCCGCCGACCACCCCGCCCCCGACGACCCCGCCCCCCACCACGCCGCCGCCGACCGGGGACAAGAAGCTCGTCGGCTACTTCGCCCAGTGGGGCGTCTACGGCCGGAACTACCACGTCAAGAACATCCACACCAGCGGCTCGGCCGCCAAGCTGACCCACATCATGTACGCCTTCGGTAACACCACCGGGGGCCGGTGCACCATCGGTGACAGCTACGCCGACTACGAGAAGGCGTACACCGCAGCGGACAGCGTGGACGGCGTGGCGGACACCTGGGACCAGCCGTTGCGCGGCAGCTTCAACCAGCTCCGCAAGCTCAAGAAGATGTACCCGCACCTGAAGGTGGTCTGGTCCTTCGGCGGCTGGACCTGGTCCGGCGGCTTCACCCAGGCCGCGCAGAACCCGGCCGCGTTCGCCGAGAGCTGCTACAACCTGGTCGAGGACCCGCGCTGGGCGGACGTCTTCGACGGCATCGACATCGACTGGGAGTACCCGAACGCCTGCGGCCTGACCTGTGACAACAGCGGTCCGGCCGCGTTCAAGAACGTGGCCTCCGCGCTGCGGTCGAAGTTCGGCTCCTCGAACCTGGTCACCGCCGCGATCACCGCCGACGGCACCAACGGCGGCAAGATCGACGCCGCCGACTACGCCGGCGCCGCCGGAAGCCTGAACTGGATCATGGTGATGGCCTACGACTACTTCGGCGCGTTCAACGCCCAGGGGCCGACCGCCCCGCACTCGCCGCTGTACTCGTACAACGGCATCCCGACGCAGGGCTTCTACGCCGACGCGGCGATCCAGAAACTGAAGGGCAAGGGCATCCCGTCCAACAAGCTGTTGCTCGGTGTCGGCTTCTACGGCCGAGGCTGGACCGGCGTCACCCAGGCCGCCCCGGGCGGCACCGCCACCGGCCCCGCGCCGGGCACCTACGAGCAGGGCATCGAGGACTACAAGGTGCTCAAGAACACCTGCCCGTCGACCGGCACCATCGCCGGCACGGCGTACGCCAAGTGCGGCAACAACTGGTACAGCTACGACACCCCGGCCACCCTCGGCGGCAAGATGACGTACGCGAAGAACCAGGGCCTCGGCGGGGCGTTCTTCTGGGAACTCTCCGGCGACACCAGCAACGGTGAACTGATCAGCGCCATGAAGGGCAGCCTCGGCTGACCCGACCGCACCACCCGTCGGGGGTGGGGATTCGGCCGGGCCGAATCCCCACCCCCGACGCCGTACCGGTGGCTGGCGTGCTGCCCCGGGTGTGTGCAGGGGTCCCCTGTTCCGCAAAAAGCGGTAACAGGGGACCCCTGCTACCACGTGGCGCGGCGCCGGCCGGTGGTGCGACGGTGCGGGGTGCTGGGTCGTTGATCTGTCAGGTGCTCCGGCCGGCGGCGGGCGGAGGTGGCCGGACACCCGGGTCGGTGGTGACGTGGCCATGCAAGGGAGTCGATGTGACAGACTCGCGGCTCGGTCGGCTCGACGTGGCGGGCGAGGAGGCTCTGATGGCGGTGAAGCGGGGGGCGCTGCCCCTGGCGGTCGTACTGGCCGCGCTGACGTTCGCCCTGTCCGGCTGCGGGATCGGCGGCGACGAGCCGGCCGAGGAGCCGGACCGCGCACCCGCCGAGGAGGCGGCCACCCGGTCCCGGGAGCGCGTGCAGGCGTACCTCGACGCGATGGTCGCGAAGGACGTCGCCGCCGGACGCAGCCAGTTCTGCGCCACCGCGCACGCGGCCTTCGACGCCGCCGCGACCAGCCCGAACGGCGACTTCGCCGAGCACTTCACCGTTCCGGCCGCGACCGTCACCGACGTCCGGCCCGGGGCGCGCGGGCAGGAGGTCAGCGCCTCCGTGACGGTCTCCGTCGGCGGTCAGTCGACCACCCGCGCGCTGGTGTTCACGGTGACCCGCACCGGCGCCGACTGGTGCATCGCCGACGAGGTCCCGGGCGACCCCACGGCCCCGGGCGCCTCGTCGACGCCGACCGTGGCGCCGAGCCCCTCGTCCGCGCCGTAGCTGCCCCTGGGCGTCGTCCCGCGGTTGGCTGCGGCGGCGGTTCCGGGCATGGGCACCGGCGGTCGGCCGTCGGGCCAGGCGGCCGGGCCCGCACCCGCCGGCCCAGGGCTGCCCGGCAGTGCCTCCCGGCCCGCCGGGCGGGCCGCCGGGGCGGCTCCCAACCACCGGAACCCGCCCCCTCGGCTGGGACCCGCCGCCCTTGTCGCCGTAGGCTTTCCGGCATGCGCCAAGAGTGGCATCAGCTGACCCACCCCGCCGTCGGCGGCCCCGGACTCCAGACCAGTCGCCCGACCGCGGACTCCGCCGAGGACGCCGCGCTCGGCCTGGACCACTGGCGGAGCCTTCCGCGCGCCCAGACCCCGCCGTGGCCCGACCCGGCGGCGGTCGCCGAGGTCTGCACGGTGCTCGACACCGTCCCGTCGGTCGTCGCCCCGTACGAGGTCGACCAGCTGCGCCACCGGCTGGCGCTGGTCTGCGAGGGGCGGGCCTTCCTGCTCCAGGGCGGCGACTGCGCGGAGACCTTCGCCGACAACACCGAGAGCCACCTGCTCGCCAACGCCCGCACCCTGCTCCAGATGGCGATCGTGCTGACCTACGGCGCGTCCCTGCCGGTGGTCAAGGTCGCCCGGGTCGCCGGGCAGTACACCAAGCCCCGGTCGCTGCCGACCGACGCGCGTGGCCTGCCGGCCTACCGCGGCGACATGATCAACTCGCTGGAGGCGACGCCGGAGGCCCGGGTCGCCGACCCGCAGCGCATGATCCGGGCGTACGCGAACTCCGCCGCCGCGATGAACATGCTCCGGGCGTACCTCGCCGGTGGGCTGGCCGACCTGCACGCGGTGCACGACTGGAACAAGGACTTCGTCAAGCACTCCCCGGCCGGTGAGCGCTACGAGGCGATCGCCCGGGAGATCGACCGGGCGTTGGCCTTCATCCGCGCCTGCGGGATGACCGACGAGGAGGCGCTGCGTACCGTCACGCTCTACTGCTCCCACGAGGCCCTCGCCCTGGAGTACGACCGGGCGCTGACCCGGGTCTCCGACAGCCGGGCGTACGGGCTCTCCGGGCACTTCCTCTGGATCGGCGAGCGGACCCGGCAGATCGACGGCGCGCACGTCGACTTCATCTCCCGGATCGCCAATCCGATCGGTGTGAAGCTCGGCCCCACCACCACGCCGGACGAGGCGCTGGAACTCTGCGAGAAGCTCAACCCGGAGAACGTCCCGGGCCGGCTCACCCTGATCAGCCGGATGGGTAACCACAAGGTCCGGGACGCGCTGCCGCCGATCGTCGCCAAGGTCGACGCCGCCGGGGCGAAGGTGGTCTGGCAGTGCGACCCGATGCACGGCAACACGCACGAGTCCTCCAACGGCTACAAGACGCGGCATTTCGACCGGATCGTCGACGAGGTGCTCGGCTACTTCGAGGTGCACCGCAACCTGGGCACCCACCCGGGCGGGCTGCACGTCGAGCTGACCGGCGAGGACGTCACCGAGTGCCTCGGGGGTGCGCAGAACATCGCCGATCTCGACCTGCCCGGCCGGTACGAGACCGCCTGCGACCCGCGACTGAACACCCAGCAGTCGCTGGAGCTGGCCTTCCTGGTGGCGGAGATGCTCCGTGGCTGACGCGAGGAGTGAGCTTGCGAGCTCTGCGGTCGGCGGCCGGAGGAGGCACCGTGGCTGACGCGAGGAGTGAGCTTGCGAGCCCCGCAGTCGGCGGCCGGAGGAGGCACCGTGGCTGACGCGAGGAGTGAGCCTGTGGACACGATCGTCGACCTCCGGTCGGACACCGTCACCCGGCCCACCGCAGGGATGCGGGAGGCGATGGCCACCGCTGACGTCGGCGACGACGTCTACGGCGAGGACCCGGCCGTCAACGCGCTGGAGGCCGAGGCCGCCGCGCTCTTCGGGCACGAGGCGGCGCTCTTCGCCCCCAGCGGTTCGATGGCCAACCAGATTGCCCTGCAACTGGTGGTGCCCCCCGGCCACGAGCTGCTCTGCGACGCCGACGCGCACGTGGTCACGTACGAGATCGGCGCGGCGGCGGCGTACGGCGGCATCTCGTCGCGGACCTGGCCGGCGGTGGGTGGGGACGTCGACCCGGACATGGTGGCCGCGATGGTCCGCCCGGACGGCTACTGGGCGGTGCCCACCCGGGCGATCGCCGTGGAGCAGACCCACAACCGGGGCGGTGGCGGGGTGCTTCCGCTGACCACCCTCCAGGCGTTGCGTCGGGTCGCCGACGACGCCGGGGTGGCCCTGCACTGCGACGGCGCCCGGATCTGGCACGCGCACGTCGCCGACGGGGTGCCCCTGGCCGAGTACGGCGCGCTCTTCGACACCCTGTCGGTCTGCCTCTCCAAGGGGCTCGGCGCGCCGGTCGGTTCGCTGGTGATCGGCAGCGCGGAGCAGATCGAGCGGGCCCGCTTCATCCGTAAGCGGATGGGTGGTGGCATGCGGCAGGCCGGCATCCTGGCCGCCGCCGGCCGGTACGCGCTGGCCCACCACGTGCCACGGCTCGCCGAGGACCACGCGAAGGCCGCCCGGCTGGCCGAGGCGATCGCCCCGTTCGGGCTGCTCGCCACCACGGTCCGCACCAACATCGTCCCGCTGGATCTGACCAAGGCATCGCTGGACGCGCACGCGCTGGCCGCCGCCGCCCGTGCCGAGGGGGTGCTGGTGTCGGTGCTCGGGCCGCGTACCGCCCGCCTGGTCACCCACATGGACGTGGACGACGCCGGCATCGACCGGGCCATCGCCGTGCTGACCCGCATCCTGGCCGGCTGACGTACCGGACGGGCGCGGACGCGGGGCGGTCCGGGGCCTCTCGGCCCAGCGCGTCGGAGGCTCCGGCCTCCCGCGTCCCGCGAACCCGACCCCCCGGCCACGCCCCACCGCTCCATCGATCATGGAGTTGTGGCGGGCGATTATTGACGGTTGTCGGGTTTGGGTGGTGCCCGAACTCCATGATCGACGCGACGCGACGCGGCGCGACGGGGGAGTACGGGTGGTTCAGGGGCGCAGGCGGCGGAGGGTGGCGATGTCGGCGGCGTGGCCGACGTGCTTCTCGGTCGGGGTCTCCACGACGACCGGGACGCCCGCGGTGGCCGGGTGGGTCATCAGTTCGGCGAACGCGGGCTCGCCGATGGTGCCCTTGCCGATGTTCTCGTGCCGGTCCCGGGTCGAGCCGCAGAGATCCTTCGAGTCGTTGGCGTGCACCAGCCGCAGTCGGTCCGCTCCGACGGTGGCCACCAGGGTGTCCAGGGTCGCGGTCATCCCGCCCTCGACGGCCAGGTCGTGTCCGGCCGCCCAGGCGTGACAGGTGTCGAAGCAGACCCCGAGCCCGGGATGCCGGTCCACCGCGTCCAGGTACGGCCCGAGATGCTCCACCCGGGACGCCAGTGACCGGCCGCCCCCGGCGCTCGGTTCGACCAGCAGCATCGGCCCACCGGCCGCCTCGGCGGCGTCCAGCAGCGGCAGCAGGGACTCACGGACCTGCCGCATGGCGGCGGCGTCGTGGGCGGCGTCGACCGAGCTGCCGGCGTGGAACACCACCCCCCGTGCGCCGATCGCCCGGCCCCGCCGCAGCGCGTGGTCCAGGGTCTCCACCGAACGGGTCACCGTCGCCGGCGTGGGGGAGCCGAGGTTGACCAGCAGCGACGCGTGGATGAAGACCGGGATGCCCCGGGCCGCGCAGCCCTCGGCGAAGAGGACGTCCTGGGCCGGGTCACCGGGTGGCAGCGCCCAGCCTCGCGAGTTGGAGACGTAGACCTGCACCACCTCGGAGCCGGCGGCGGCGGCGTACGGCAGGGCCGCCTTCGCCAGCCCGCCCGAGGTGGGGGTGTGCGATCCGACGGGCCGGTCGGTGCCGGCCATCTAGAAGCACCCGATGGTGATCGGGGTGCCCGGAGCGACCTGGGAGTTCTCGCCCGGGTTCTGGAAGCGGACCACCCCGTTGGGGTTGAACTGCACCACCACCGGGAAGCCCTGGCTCTCCAGCACCTGCTTGCCCTGCGGGCAGGGCATGTCCACGACCCGGGGTACGGCCACCGGGGCCGGCCCCTTGCTGACCTCCAGCTTGACGTCGGTGCCCTTCTCCACGCCGGAGCCGTCGGCGGGCGACTGCCCGATCACCTCGTCCTTCGGCCGGTCGGAGTCGCGGTAGGTCTCCACCGGCGACAGGCCGAGCTGCTGGAGTTCCTTCCGGGCGTCGGTGACGCTCTTGCCGACCAGGTTCGGCACGGTGATCGGGGCGCGTCCCCGACTCAGCACCACGGTGACCTTGGCGCCGACGTTGACCTCGGCACCCGCCTTCGGGTCGGTGTCCAGCACCACCCCGGCCGGCAGGTTGTCGTCGTAGCGGGCCTTGCCCTTGACCACCTCCAGGCCCAGGTGGCGCAGGTCCGCCTCGGCGAGTTCGTACTCCTTGCCCACCACGTCCGGCACCGGGAGACGGTCCGGCCCGAGGGAGAGCGTGAGGGTGATGGTGCCGCCCCGGACGATGCGGTCGGCCGACGGGGGGTCCTGCGTGAGGACGCTGTCGCGGGGCACCTTCGCGTCGTACCTCGGCTCGGCGTAGGTGAGGGAGAGCCCGGCGCGGGAGACCTGCGCCTCCGCCTCGGCCTTGGTCAGGCTGACCAGCGCGGGGGCGGCCGTGTACCGCCCGACGCCGAACCACCAGCCACCACCGGCGAGGAGCAGCGCGACCACCACCACGGCGGCGATCAGGGGCAGCCGGCCCGACGTGGCCTCCGACAGCTGCCGGCGCAGCCGGGTCCACGGGGTGTCCCCTTCGGGAACGGCCCGACGCCGGTGCGGTCGGTCCGGCGCGGTGGTGTCCCGCGACCGGCGGCCGGTCTTCGGCTCGGGCAGCCGGGCCCAGGAGGGACGCTCGGCGGGCTGGACCGGCGCGACGGCCATGGTGGGCTGGGCGACGGCCGGGACGACGCCGTCGGTGAACCGGCGCAGCACGGCGGTGTGCGCGTTGCTGCCGAGGTCCTCCCGGGCCATCTGCACCTCGGCCAGGAACGCCCCGGCGTCCGTCGGACGGGCCCCCGGCTCGCGACGGGTGGCCCGCGCGACCAGTTCGTCGAGCGCCTTCGGCAGCCCCGGCACCAGGGTGGACGGGGCCGGCACATCCCGGTCCACGTGCTGCCAGGCGACGTCGACCGGGCGGTCGCCGTCGTACGGCACGCGACCGGTGAGCATCTCGAACAGCACGATGCCGGCCGAGTAGACGTCGGTGCGCGGGTCCGCGTGTCCGTCGGTGACCAGCTCCGGCGCGACGTACGCGACGGTCGCCATCAGCTGGTTGCCCTGCTCCTCGCTGCCGCTCGCCTCGACCGCGCGGGCCAGGCCGAAGTCGGCCACCTTCACCACGCTGTCGACCAGGTTCGCCGCGCCGCCGGTGGGCGCCTCGGCGACCAGCACGTTCTCGGGCTTCACGTCCCGGTGCACCAGACCGGCCCGGTGCGCCGCGCCGATCGCCGCGAGCATCTGCTCGGTGATGGCCAGCGCCTCGTCCGGGTTGAGTCGGCGGCGCTCGGCCAGCACGTCCCGCAGGGTCCGGCCCCGGACGTACTCCATGACCAGGTAGGGCAGGCCACGGTGGGTGCCCTGGTCGTACACGGCGACCACGTTGGGGTGGGTGAGCCGGGCGATGGTCTTGGCCTCGTCGGTGAACCGCTCGACGAAGCCCGCCAGGGGGGACCGGGGGTCCGGCGCCTGGGTGGGGTGAATGATCTTGACGGCGACCGTGCGCTCGAGACGTTCGTCCGTGGCGGTGTACACGGTCGCCATGCCGCCCCGGGCGACGCGACCGCGAATGCGGTAGCGTCCCTCGATCAGCGAGCCCAGCAACGTGTCGGCGACCTGTGTGTCCATCGGGGGGCAGTCTATGTCTCCGGGAGGCGACGGCAGAACAGGATGCCACAGTGCCGCCGGATCGTCACCTTGACGCACCCGGCGTCGCCAGCCCCGTCGACCGGCTGGACGCCCCGTTGGCCGGTGGACGGCACGACGTGGCAGGGTGATCGGGTGAGTGAATCCGTACCCGCCGACCGGGCTGTTCCGGGCCCCGGTCCCGCCGCCGACGACGCCTGGCTGACCCTGCCCGACGTCGCCGAACGCCTCGACGTGTCGATCAGCAAGGTCCACCAGATGATCCGGGACCGCGAGCTGGTCGCGGTCCGCCGTGACGGCATCCGGAAGATCCCCGTCGACCTGGTCGCCAACAAGACCGTGCTCAAGCACCTGCCGGGGGTGCTCAACCTGCTCGCCGACGCCGGCTACGACGACGACGCCGCGCTGCGCTGGCTGTACGAGCCGGACGACACCCTGCCGGGCACCCCCGCCGTGGCCCTCGGCGGTGACCTGGCCCGCGAGGTCAAGCGCCGGGCCCAGGCGCTCGGTTTCTGACGTGCGGCAGTTCGCCTACCTCGGGGTGCTGGCCGGGTGCCTGGTCTGCGCGCTCTGGCTGGAGCCGGTGTTCCGGGTCAACGTGTTGCGTCGCTGGCGTCGGCTGCTGCTGACCCTGGTGCCGGTGGTGCTGGTCTTCGTGCTCTGGGACCTCGCGGCGATCGCCGCCGGGCACTGGACCTTCGACCCGGAGCAGACCACCGGAGTGCTCCTCCCCGGCGAACTGCCCGTGGACGAACTGCTCTTCTTCGTCGTCGTACCGGTCTGCACGATCCTCGGCTTCGAGGCGGTACGCGCGGTCAACCGCTGGCCGGCGGGGGACGAACCCGCCGGCCCGACGGTCCGGCCCGGCAGAGCGGTGACGGACGGCGCGGAGCCGCCGACCGGACGGCCGTCCGACCGGGTGCCGCCGGGAACCGGGGGGCCGGCATGACGTACACCGTCGCCGCCCTGATCGGTGCGGCCTGCGTGGCCGTGGTCGACCTGTACGTGCTGCGCACCCGGCTGCTGCTGCGGCCGGTCTTCTGGGCCACCTACCCGATCATCGTGTTCTTCCAGCTCATCTCCAACGGCATCCTGACCGGCCGGAACATCGTCCGGTACGACCCCGAGGCGATCATCGGCCTCCGGCTCGTGTACGCGCCGGTGGAGGACCTGGTCTTCGGCTTCGCGCTGGTCCTGCTGACCCTGTCGGTGTGGGTCTGGCTCGGTCGCCGGGGCGTGCAGCGCACCCCGACCGCCGGCGAGGGCAGCCGGCTGCTGCGCCTGCTGCGCCGCCCCCGCTCCTGACCTCCGGGGGCGGCGGGATCAGTCGGCGCGGCGGGTGGCGGCGATGGCGAGGTCGACCAGGGCCTGGCGGGCCTCGGTCTCCAGGTCGACGGTGGCGAGCGCGGCCAGCGCGGTCTCGGTGAGAGTGGCGATCCGTTCCTCGGTACGCGCCAACGCCCCGCTGGCGATGATCACCTCGCGGAGCCGGGCCACCCCGGCCTCGTCCAGTTCGGGATCGCCGAGATGCTGCTCGACCATCGTCCGTCCCGCGTCGTCGGTCCCCGCGACAGCCGCCGCCACCAGGTAGGTCCGCTTCCCCTCGCGCAGGTCGTCGCCGGCCGGTTTGCCGGTCTGCGCCGGATCACCGAACACCCCGAGCACGTCGTCACGGAGTTGGAACGCCTCGCCCAGCGGCAGCCCGTACGCCGAGTAGGCCGCCTCGACCTCCGTGGTCGCGCCGGCGAGAGCCGCGCCGAGCAGCAACGGCCGCTCGACGGTGTACTTGGCCGACTTGTAGCGGGCCACCTTCCCGGCCCGCTCCAACGAGGTGTCCCCGGTGGCCTGGGTCAGCACGTCCAGGTACTGCCCGACGGTGACCTCGGTGCGCATCTCGTCGAAGACCGGCCGGGCCCGGGCCAGGGTCCGCGCGTCCAGGCCGGCGCCGTGCAGCATCTCGTCGGACCAGACCAGGCAGAGGTCGCCCAGGAGGATCGCGGCGGCGTCGCCGAAGCCCTCCGCGTCCCCGGTCCACCCGGCGGCGCGGTGCCGGGAAGCGAACCGCCGGTGCACCGCCGGCTCACCCCGCCGGGTGTCCGACCGGTCCATCAGGTCGTCGTGGATCAGCGCGCTGGCCTGGACGAACTCCAGCGCGGCGAGGGTGGCGACCACCTGGTCGGAATCCACCCCTCCGGCACCCCGGTAACCCCAGTAGGCGAACGCCGGCCGCAGCCGCTTGCCGCCGCGCAGCACGAACTCCTCGACCGCCTCGGCGACCGGCGTCAGCGCCTCGTCGACCCCGGTCAGCCAGCCGCGCTGGTTGGCCAGGAATCCGGTCAGGGCCTTGTCGACGCGTTGTCGCAGGCCGGCACGGTCGACAGGGGATACGGGAGCTGCGTGGGTCACGTGTCGACGCTAGCCGGTCGCCGTCGACGACCGCGCACCACCGGGGGTGTGACGCGCCGGGGAAGGTACGGACGGGCCGCCGTGACCAGCGCCGCGTGCCGGCGTACGGCGGGTTCCGCCCGCTGCGCGGCCAGCCGCCGCCCCACCTCGGCGAGCTGACCCGTAGCCCGGACGGATCCGGCCCGGACGGCGGCGAGCAGGGCGTCCCCGGCCACCGCGCAGGCCTGCTCGACCTCGCCGAGATCGAGGTAGGCGCGGGCCAGCCAGCCCCCGTAGACGGCGGTGGCACGCGGCTGACCGGGCCGGCAGCCGGCGCGTAGCAGCGGCTCGGCGCGCAGCGGTCGACCGAGCACGGCCAGCGTCCGGCCGGTCATCGCGGCCAGCTCCGTCGGGTCGAGCCAGTAGAGCCAGGGCGGCTCCCGGCGCGGGTCGTACCGGTCGGCGACGCGCCCGGCGGCGGCGAGCGCCTGCCCGGCGGTGGCGTGCCGGCCGTCGAGCGCGGCGGCCAGCGCGACCCGGTGCAGCAGCACCGCCCGCAGTCCGGCCGGGGCGTCCGGACCGGCCCCGGTGTACGCGGCGTGGGCCAGCGACAGCGCGCCGGCCGGGTCACCGACCCCGGCGAGCAGGTGGCTCGCCGAGCCGAGCACGTGTCCGGCCAGCATCCGGTCACCGGCCGCCGTGGCGGCCCGCAACCCCAACCGGTACGCGGTCAGCCCACCGGCCGGGTCACCGGCGTCGGCGGCGAGCCAGCCGGCGAGCTGCGCCGCCTCGGCCAGCACCGGCAGCAACCGGCGCCGCCCGGACGGGCCGGCCAGTCGGACGGCGCGGGCCACCCGCCCCAACCGGGACGCGCCGAGCCCGGCCAGGTCCGCGCCGCCGGACAGGTCGTCGAGCCGGCGCAACCCGGCCAGCCATCCCGCCGGGTCGTCCGATGTCAGGCGGTCTCCGCACGTCGGACCGGAGACGTGGGTGACCTCGGCGCGGCCCGGCATCTCGTCGGTCGACGCGTGGGTGGTCGGCGTGTCACCGATCGAGGTGCGGGCGGTCGGGTTGTGGGCGGTCGGCGTGCGTGCGGTGAGCGTGCGGACGGCCGACGTGGGGGCGGTCGGCGTGCGGACGGTTGGCGGACCGGGCGGCAGAAGGGACCCGTCCGGGTCGGCCAGCCACCGCTGGGCCAGGGCCAGCAGGGCCCGTCGGGCCCGGGACCCGTCCGTCGCCGGGTACGCGCCGGTGTGGCGGCTCGCCGCCGCGGCCCCGGACAGCCGTGCTCGGGGGATCTCCAACACGACGGCGAGCCAGTCGAGCCAGAACTCCCCGGGCACGCGTACCTGCCGCTCCCAGCGGGAGACCTCGTGCCGGCTGAGCGTGGCGACCCCGGCGGCGGCGCAGAGCCGGGCGGCGAGCTGGGCCTGACTCCAGCCACGGGCCAGCCGGAACCGGGCGAGCAGGGGCCCGGACAGCTCCGGACCGTGCGGCGATGGCGGGATCATGGGGCCTCCGGGAGGGTCACGGCGGCTCCCGGCGGCCGGGGAGACCCGGACCGGTGCGCCGTCGATCGGACTGCGGACCCCCGCACGGCGGGCGGCCGACCCCACACCCGCTCACCGCGCTGCCTCCTGCATACCGGAGGGGTACGACGACTCCGCAGCGAAAGGATCCGCTCCCTCCGACCGGTGTACCGCCGCGTCGCCCCGCCGGGAGTCCGGCGTTCCTCGACCGGGAGTCCGGCGTCTCTCGACCGGACCGCACATCGGCGGACCGCCGGAACCGCCCCCGCCCGGTAGAGTCGTGGAGTGGCGCTCGGTCTTCCCTCGGTCCTTCCCAGCTCCCAGCCGTCGATCGGGGAGCTGATCCGCGACTGCCAGCCGACCTTCTCGTTCGAGTTCTTCCCGCCCAAGACCGCGGCGGGGGAGACCCTGCTCTGGCAGGCGATCCGCGAGCTGGAGTCGCTGCGTCCCTCGTTCGTCTCGATCACCTACGGTGCGGGCGGCTCGACGCGGGACACCACCGTGGCGGTCACCGAACGGATCGCCACCGAGACCACCCTGCTGCCGATGGCGCACCTGACCGCGGTCAACCACTCCGTCGCCGAGCTGCGGCACGTGATCGGGCGGCTGGCCGGAGTGGGAGTGCGCAACGTGCTGGCGGTGCGGGGCGACCCGCCCGGCGATCCCACCGGCGAGTGGATCCCGCACCCCGAGGGGGTGCACTACGCCGAGGACCTGGTGCGGCTGGTCCGCGACTCCGGTGACTTCAGCGTCGGGGTCGCCGCCTTCCCGTACCGGCATCCCCGTTCACCGGATGTCGTCTCCGACACCGAGCACTTCGTCCGCAAGTGCCGGGCGGGAGCGGACTTCGCGATCACGCAGATGTTCTTCGACGCCGACGACTATCTCCGGCTGCGCGACCGGGTGGCGGCCGCGGGGTGCGACACCCCGATCCTGCCCGGGGTGATGCCGGTCACCCAGCTCGCCACCATCGCCCGGTCCGAGCAGCTCTCCGGCGCGCCCTTCCCGCCCGCGCTCGCCGAGCGGTTCGAGCGGGTCGGTGACGACCCGGAGGCGGTCCGCCGGCTCGGCATCGAGCAGGCCAGCGAGATGTGCCGACGGCTGCTCGACGAGGGCGTGCCGGGGATCCACTTCATCACCCTGAACCGTTCCACCGCCACCCGGGAGGTCTGGCGCAACCTCCAGGTCGGCGCGCGGGTGTGACGGGAGGATCCCCCGCCGTCTCGTTGCCGTGCCGGTCGTCGGGGCCGGCGCGCGGGCGGGCGACCGGGTGGTGGACGTCGTCGCCCCGGTGGGCCCGACCCCGGTTGTCCTGGCCCGGCTCACGACCGGGTCCCGCCGCCGCGACACCCGACGGGCCCTCCTACGGTTGATCCGTGGTGGGCACTCCGCTGAGATGGGACGACTACGCGACCGCCTGGGCCCGGCTGCACGGGGGCTTCGATCCCCGGGCAGCCGCCCCGGTGGTCCGCGGCTGGCTGCGTTTCGCGTACCACGTCGGCTACCTGCTGGGCCGGCTGCGGGTCACCCCGACGGCGGTCACCGCCGCCGGGGTGCTGCTCTGCTTCTGTGTGCCGCTGCTCGCCGTACGCCCCTCCGACGGCCCGTTCCTCGCCGCGCTCTTCGTCCTGCTCGCCGCGGTGGCCGACAGCGTGGACGGCGCGGTGGCGGTGGTGACCGGCCGGAGCACCCGACTCGGCTACGTCTACGACTCGCTGGCCGACCGGCTCGGTGAGATCGCCTGGCTGCTGGCGTTCTGGCTGGTGGGAGCGCCGGGTGCGCTGGTGGTGGCCGGTGGCGCGCTCTCCTGGCTGCACGAGTACGTGCGCGCCCGCGCCGTCGCCGCTGGCATGCGCGAGATCGGCGCGGTGACGGTGGGGGAGCGGCCGACCCGGGTCAGCGTCGCGTTGGTCGGGTTGCTGGTGGCCGGGCTGGCCGGACTGGTCCGGCCGGAGCTGGCCGCCGGCACGATCACCCTGGCCACCGCCGTCTGGGTGCTGCTCGCCGGTTTCGGGCTGGGGCAGTTGCTCTCCGCCGTCCGCCGCGCCCTGCTCGCCGCCGACACCCCCACGCCGGCCCGGACCCGCTGAGGTCGCCCGCCCGCCGGAGGGGAGGCGGTTGCGTTCCAGCGGTGGTCGGGTTCCGTCGGTGGTCGGTCTCCAGCGGTGGTTGCAGGGGGCCCTTCCTCATCAAAAAGCGGTAACAGGGGGCCCCTGCTACCAGCAAAGCCCTGCTACCGGCAAAGCGCAGGATCGCCGACTCCACGCGGCGCAGCAGCGAAGCGCTACCAGCGGAGCGCCGCCACCTCAGGCGGGGCCGATCCGGTCGGCGACGATGCGGGCGGAGAGGGTCACCATGGGCAGGCCGCCGCCCGGATGGGTGGAGCCGCCGACCAGGTGCACGCCGTGCGCCGGGGCGCGGTTGGCCGGCCGGAGCAGTCCGCCGGCCGTGCCGTAGATCGCGCCACCCGGCGCCCCGGTGGCGCTGTCCAGGTCGGCCGGGGTGCGGATCTCGCGGAACAGCAGCCGGTCCCGTACGTCGACGCCCCGCTCGGCGAGCACGTCCAGGATCCGGTCCGCGTACGCCTCGGCGAGTCCCGGTCGACGCCAGTCGACGGCCGACGTGGCGGTGCCGTGCCGGGCCGCGTTGACCAGCACGAACCACGCCTCGTGGTCGGCCGGGCGGACCATCGCGTCGTCGGCCACGGTGACGAAGATCGTCGGGTCGACCGCCGGCCGGGCGCGCCGACCCCGCCCCGGGTCGCCGAAGACCGCGTCGAACTCGGCGTCGTAGTCGCGGGGGAAGAACACGTTGTGGTGCGCGAGGCCGGTCGGCCCGCGTACCCCGAGCAGCAGCACGAACCCGGCCAGGCTGCGGTCGGCGAGCCCGGCCAGCCGGCCGGGGCTGGGCAGCAGGTCGCGGTAGAGGGTCAGCGCGTCGACGTTGGCCACCACCACGTCGGCGGGGACCGGTGTGGCCGCGCCGTGCAGGCGTACCCCGTGGACCCGGCCACCGGCCGCGTCGATCCGGGTGACCGTGACGCCGGTCTGCACGACCACGCCGAGGTCCAGGCAGCGTGACAGCAGCGCGTCGGCGAGCGTGCCCAGGCCGCCGCGCAGGTACCAGCCACCGAAGGCCAGTTCGGCGTAGGGGACGGCGACGAGCGCGGCCGGGGCGCGGCGCGGGTCCGCGCCGGTGTAGGTGGCGTACCGGTCGAGCAGCATCCGCAGCCGGGGGTCGCGCAGGTGGCGGCGACCCAGTCCGCGCAGGGTACGACCGGGTGCGATCGCGGCCAGGTCGCCCAGCCGCCAGGCCAGCGTCGCCAGGTCCCGTGGGGAGTCGATCGGCCGGCGCAGGATGTCCCGCCAGGACGCCTCCCAGACCCGGCCGGCGCGCCGCCACAGTCCCCGCCAGTCGGCCGCCGCCCGGTCCCCGAACGTCGCGCCGATCCGCTCGGTGAACTCCACCGGGTCGGCGCAGGAGTCCAGGATGGTGCCGCCGGCCGCCGTGCCGGGCCCGCCGTCGGGGAAGACGTGCCGCACGATCGGGTCCAGCGGGACGAGGTCCAGGTACTCGTCGAGCTTCGCCCCGGTCGCCTCGAACAGTTCGGTGAAGACCTCGGGGAGGGTGAGCAGGCTCGGACCGGTGTCGAAGTGGAACGACCCGGCGGGCGTGTCGTGCGTGTACCGGCCGAGCTTCCCGCCGACCGTGTCGGCGCGCTCGAAGACGGTCACCTCGTGCCCCGCGGCGGCCAGCCGGGCGGCGGCGGCCAGCCCACCCATCCCGGCACCGACGACCACAACCCGAGCCATGTGTCGCGCCCTCCTAGCCGACCGGACGACCCCGCCAGGAGAGACGGCGTCGCTTCCGCAGATGGTACGACCGGACGGTCAGCCAACCGAGGACCACGACCGACACGGGGTGGGCGAGCGCGTCGGGCCACCACCGGCCCCCGGTCGCCCGGGCGCTGACCACCCGTCCGGCGACGCCGAGCAGGTAGCCGGCTCCGGCCAGCGCGGCGACCGTCGGCGCGCCGACCAGCAGCGTAGTGGCGACCAGCAGCGGCGGCGCCACGTACAGCAGACCGAGCATGGCCACCACGACGGCCGCCGCGCCCGGGTGGCCGAACGAGGCCCAGAGTGACTTGGTGTAGCCGTCGCGCAGTTGCGGCCAGGTGTCGTACATCCGGCAGTCGGCCAGCCGGGAGCCGTCGGCGAGGGCGATCCGGCCGCCGGACCGCTTGACCGCGCGGGCCAGCTCGATGTCCTCCAGCACCCGGTCCCGCACGGCCGCGTGCCCGCCGGCGGCGGTGTAGCCGGCCCGGTCCACCACCAGGAACTGCCCGCCCGCCGCGGCCAGCGACGGCCGGGGCGAGCGTTCCATCGCGCGCAGCGGCAGGAAGGTCAGCCACAGCCACTGCAACAGCGGCTGGACCAGCCGGTCGCCCGCCGTCGCCACCAGGATCCTCGGGTACGGCGACAGCAGCGTCGCCCGCGCGGCGCGCAGTTCGGTGACGGCCGCCGCCACCGCGTCCGGGGCGAGCACGACGTCGGCGTCGACGAAGACCAGCGCGCTGGCCGCCGGGTCGGCGTGCTGCGCGAGCTGGTGGCAGGCGTGCGGCTTGCCCAGCCAGCCCGGCGGCGGCGCGACCCCGGTCAGCACGGTGACCCGCCGGTCGTCGCCGTCCACCGGGTGGTCCCCGGCGCGGCGCCGCCGGTCGTCCTCGACCACGGCGCGCACCACCTCGGCGGTGCCGTCGGTCGAGCCGTCGTCGAGCACCACGATCCGCAGTCCCGGCACGCCCCGCTGGGCGAGCAGCGCCCGCAGGCACGGGGTGACCCGGTCGGCCTCGTCGCGCAGCGGCAGCAGCACCGCCACCGGCTCGCCGACGACGACCGGCCGGTCGGCGGGGCGACGCAGCCAGCGGGTGGCGTTGACCAGGGTGTGCCCGGTCAACGCGGCGAGCACGACCAGCAGGACCAGCACGGCGACGACCGGGACGGTCATGTGGTGGCGTCCACCCGCCGCTGGTCGGACCCGTCCTGCCGGCCGGTCGGTGGCCGCTGCCGTCGGTGGCCGCGGGCGAGCGTGACCGCCAGCGGCACCGCCGCCACCGCCATGCCGACGGCGCCCCACAGCGCCGAGGCGGGCAGGCCGAGGAAGACCGCGTGGGCCAGCACGCTGGAGAAGTACGTCCACAGGTACAGCGCGTACATCGGGTGGTCCGCCGGGCCGGTCCGGTCGGCCGACGCTCCGGCCAGCGGCCGCAGCAGCGTCATCATCAGCACCCCGAACAGAAGCCAGCCGAGGTAGTTGCTGACCGGGATACCGGGCAGGCCGGGCAGGGCCGGGGTGGCGTCCCGCCAGCGCCAGTACCCCTCGGCGACCATCTGCGGGTCGAGGAAGAGGTCCCAGGCGGCCAGGCCGACGGCGGCCAGCGCGATCCGCCGTACGCCGGGCCGGACGAGGCGCGTCGCGGCGAGCCACGCCGGCCAGGCCATCCAGGTCCAGGCCAACGGGATGATCAGGGGAACCCCGGCGAGCTTCGGCCCGAGTTCGCCGGAGTAGTCGTAGCTGCCGAACGGGAAGCCGGTGGCCACGCCGAGCGCCTCGATGGCGAACCCGCCGCCGGTGGCGACCGCGACCAGTGCCGCCGCCGTCCGGGGACCCCGGGTGAGCAGCGCGTGGCCGACCGAGAGGAGGTAGCCGAGGACGACCGTGGCCACGGTCAGCGCCGCCCGGGTGCTCCCGCTGGTGAGCGGGTAGCCGATCTGGGCGAGGACGAGGACGCCGAGCAGCACCCAGGTCAGTCGGGGCGGCCGGGTGGCCCCGTCGCCCCGTCCCGGCCGGAGCGCGGCGGCGGGCCGGCCGTCGGGCGCGACGGGTGCGGAGCGGCCGGTCACGACGGGTGGGGGCCGGTCACCGGTCATGACGGACGGGGCCGGTCACCGGGGGCGGGCCGGAGACGGCCGGGCCGGCGGATGCCGCCGGACCGGAGGGGGCCGGCGGTGGAAGGGGGAGGGGGCGGCCGAGCACGCCGAACGCGCGTTCGTCGCCGGGGAAGTGGAAGTTCCGCAGGACGTCGACGAAGCCGAACCGACGGTAGAGCCGCCAGGCGCGGGAGCGTTCCTCGTCGGCCTCCGGGGTGGACAGCAGCGTGCTGCTCCCCTCGGCCATGGCGAGCAGTGCCCGCAGCTGCCCCGCGCCGAGGCCGTGCCCCTGCGCCGGGGGCCGGACGTGCAACTCGACGACCTCGAAGCAGTGGCTCAGCCAGATCTCGCGCCGGGTCGGGTCGAGCGCCCGGCTGACCTGGTCGTGCCACCACTGCCCGGGGGTGCCGAGGTAGCCGTACCCGAAGCCGGCCAGGTGGCCCTCGGAGGTGAGGCTGGCCACCGCGCGGAAGCCCGGCCGGCGGACGTGGGTGGCGATGTAGCCGCGCCGGGACTCCAGCAGGTCCGGGCGGTACCCCATCGCCTCGCCGTAGACGGCGACCACGTCGTCCAGCCGCCGGACGAGATCGTCCGGGGTCCACCGCACCAACCTCATGCGCCCTCCACCGTCTCCGTGTCGTCGTCACCGGTCCAGCCCAGCACCGCCCGGTCACCCACCACGGCACGCACCTCGAACCGGGCGAACAGTTCCTCCGCGTACCAGCCCTCGGTGGGGGTGCGGGTGATCGCGGCCCGGTGCTGCGGGTGACGGTACGCGAACTCGACCAGGCTCGCCGGGTCCCGCCACACGCTGACCGTGCCCTGCCAGCCCAGCGGCGCCTCCCCGACGCCGAACCGGGCGAGCAGGCCGGGGGCGTGGCGCAGCGCGGCGGCCACCGGGGGGACCGCCCGCCAGAAGGTGGCGGCCCGCCGGGGGCGCAGTCGGGCGCGGGTCAGCGCCAGCACCGGTCCGGTCACCGGACCGCCGGCCGGCTCGCCGAACGGCTGCCGGCCGGACCACGCGCCCCGGCTGGTCACCGGCCGTAGGTCGAGTCGGACGGCCGCGCGGGCCAGCCGGGCCCAGGACCGGCCGACCGGGGAGTCGTCGAACCGGGTCGCCGCCTCCGCCGACGCCCAGACGGTCAGCGCGGCCCAGCGGGTCGGGTCGACGTCGCCGGGGCCGAACCCGGTGCCCGTTCCGGTGCCGAGCAGCTTGGCGAAGCGCACCCCCTCGGTGGCGCGCAGCCGGCGCGGGCCGGACGCCATCCGGGGCAGCACCCGGGGCAGGTCGGTCCGACCCACCCGCCAGACGTGCAGGGTGACCAGTTCGGGGACGGGATCCGGCCGGCTCACGCCACCCCGGCCGGGACGCCGGCGGTGATCCGCACGCTGGGGTGTGACTGCATGCCGATATTCTCCCCGGTAGGCCGCCGCCCGTCGCATCGGCCACGCCAGGCCGGGACGGGCCGGTCCGCTCCGGGGTGGCGTGCCCGCTCCGGGGTGGCGTGCCCGCTCCGGGGTGGCCCGGCCGCTCCGGGGAGTCCGGAGCGGGTCAGGCGCGGTTCCCCGGTCCGGAACCGACCGGACCGGTGGTGACCACGGCGACCACGTCCGGTGGACCGGGCTGGTCGGTCTCCGCCGCTGGGGGCGGGCCACCCGGGGCGACCCGGGCCGTCTCGGCCAGCGCGACCCCGACCAGCACCAGCAGGCCCCCGCCGAGCTGGGCGGCGTTGAGCGCCTCGGTCGCGCCGAGGGTCACCCAGGCGACCGCCGAGGCGATCACCGGCTCGACCATGCCGATGATCCCGACGCTGGTCGCCGGTAGGTGCCGCATCGCCCCGGCGACCAGCAGGTACGGCACCACCGAACCGAGCACCACCACGTATCCGAGCAGCAGCACGACCGGTACGCCCCGGCTGGTGCCGGCCAGTGGCGTCCAGTCGCCGACACCGGTGACCGCCCGGGTGAGCAGGCCGGCCACGGCGGCCGCGCCGAACGCCCAGGTGCAGAGCGAGACGGTGTCCCGTCCCTCGACTCCGCGTGCGCCGAGCACGTAGTAGATGGCGAGGAAGAACGCGGCCCCGAGACCGGCCAGCACCCCGAGCCCGTCCAGGCTGAACCCGCCCCAGACCTCGGCGACGCAGGCCAGCCCGACCAGGCTCAGGGCCAGGCCGGACCAGAGCCGGGGCCGGACCGGGTGCCGCTGGCCGAACCGGGCCCAGAGGGCGACCAGCAGCGGGGCGGAGTACTCGAAGAGCAGCCCGATGCCGACCGGCAGCCGGGAGATGGCGACGAAGTAGAGCATCGGCACCAGGAAGAAGCCGGTCAGCCCGTACCCGACCAGCAGCGGGACCTGCCGGGCGGTGACCCGTAGCCGCCGGACGCCGGGACGGACCAGCACGCTCAGCGCCAGCAGGACGGTGAACGCGCCGGCCGCGCGGAGCAGGGTGAGTTGGGGCGCGTCGATGCCGGTGCGGAGCACCAGCTTGGAGACGGTGCCGTTGACGGCGAAGAGGATGCCCGAGGCGAGCACCATCACGACACCCAGGGCGGGGCGGGGGCTGATCACGACTGGGAGGTTACCGAGTCCGGGTCGTGTCACACGTTGCGTTTTCCCCGGCGGCAGGGTGTACTGTCAGCAGTGGTTAGAACGGGTGTTCGATTGAGTCGGGCACCGGTTCCCACTGCCCGGGAGGGGTGTTTCGCGGCGCTGCTCCCGGGATGGTGCGGTGACGCGGACCGCACCGGGCACCGGGCAGTCGCGCGCCCGGTCCCGTCAAGGCAGGATCGCCGTCCGCCGCCCACGACCCCCGGGCGGCGGACGGCGAACCCGCCGGTCAAGCCGGCCGGGTGTGGTGTGGGGAAGCGTCCACACCCGGCCGGCCGCACCGGATGCGTCTTCCTCCGCACCATCCCAGAACCGGGCCCCGCCGCCGGACGGATCCGCCTCCGCCGGTGGCGCGGCCGTCTCGGCGACGCGGAGGAGACAGTCATGCCGTCCCATCCGGCACCCACGGTGCCCACGCACGTGCTGCCGCACCGCACCCCGACCCAGCTTCTCGCCGTGGCCCGGGGTGGGCTGGCCGAGGCCGCGCAGACCCGCCCCGACGGCCTGCGTTACGCCGCCGCCCACCTGGCCGCGCTGCGTGCGGCGGCGGCCCTGCTGGCCGCCCGGGCCCGTCCCGCCCCCGCCCGACGTAACCGGATCACCAGCGTCTGGGTCCTGCTCGCCGGGGTCGCCCCGGAGTTGGGCGAGTGGGCCACCTTCTTCGCCGCCGGCGCCGGCAAGCGGGCCGCCGCCGAGGCCGGCATCCCCCGGGTGGTGACCGCCCGCGAGGCCGACGACCTGCTCCGTGCCGCCGAACAGTTCGTCCTGGTGGTGGAGACGGCGCTCGGCCTGAGCCACCAGCCGGCCCTGGACGGCCTCGCCGCCTGACCCGGCCCCGACCCGGTCCGCCATCCGACCCGGTCGGCCGGCCACACACCACTGATCCAGTACGACACGACGGGGGGCTTGTCCATGGCGGGCCGGATGGTGCTCGGCTCCGCCGCGCTGGCCGGGCTGGTCCGACCGGCCAGCGCGCCCGACCCGGCGGACGCCCAGCGGGTGCTGCCGGTCCTGCCTGAACTCACCGGGCTGCTGCCCAACCGGGGCCTGCGCCGGGGCAGCACGGTCTCGGTCGCCACCGGCCAGCCCCGGCGCAGCGGCGGGACGTCCCTGATGCTGGCGCTGCTCGCCGAGGCGTCCCGGGCCGGCTCGTGGTGCGCGGTGGTCGGGGTGCCGACCTTCGGCGCGGTGGCGGCGGCCGAGGCGGGCATCGCCCTGGACCGGCTGGCCCTGGTGCCGTACCCCGGTCCGGAGTGGGCCACCGTCGTCGCCGCCCTGATCGACGGGGTCGACGTCGTGGTCACCGCGGTCCCCGCCACGGTCTCCGCCTCGGTCGCCGGTCGACTGGCCGCCCGGGCGCGGCAGCGCGGCAGCGTCCTCGTCCCGTACGGCCGATGGGCGGGGGCCGACGTCACGTTGCAGGTGGTCCGGGGCGTCTGGGAGGGGATCGGGCCGGGGCGGGGCCGGCTCCGCCGGCGGGAGGTGACCGTCTCGGCGCGAGGCCGGGGCGCGGCGGCCCGGCCGAAGGAGATCACCGTCTGGTTGCCCGGCGACGGCCGCACCCGGATCGTGCCCCGGTCCGCCACCTCCCGTCCGGCCGCGCCCGCCACGGTGCCCCGGCGGGGCCCGTTGACCCTGGTCGGGTCGGCGTGACCCCGGCGTCCCGGCACCCCGCCCGAGCGGCGGCCGGAGCCGTCGACCAGCCGGCGGCCGGTCCGTCCCGCGCCGTCGGCCAGTCGACGGCCGCTGATCCGTCCCGCGCGGTCGGCCAGCCGGCCACCGACCCGTCCCGCGCCACCCGGACCCTGCTGCTCTGGTGCCCGGACTGGCCGGTGGTCGCCGCCGAGATCGTCGAGGGGGTGCCCGCCACCGGGCCGGTCGTCGTCCTGCACGCCAACCGGGTGGTCGCCTGCTCGGAACGCGCCCGCGCCGACGGGATCCGGCGCGGTCTGCGTAAACGGGAGGCACAGGGCCGCTGCCCCGGGCTGACCGTGGTCGACTACGACCCGGCCCGGGACGTCCGCGCGTTCGAGCCGGTGGTCGCCGCCATGGAGGACCTGGTCGCCGGGGTGGAGGTGGTCCGGCCCGGGGCCTGCGCGGTGGCCGCCCGGGGACCCACCCGGTATTTCGGCGGCGAGGAGGCGGCGGCCGAGCGGATCATCGAACACGTCGCCCAGACGTGTGCGGTGGAGAGCCAGGTCGGCATCGCCGACGGGGTGTTCGCCGCCGGGCTGGCCGCCCGTACCGGGCAGGTCGTGCCGCCCGGCGGCACGCCGGGGTTCCTGGCCGTGCTGCCGGTCGAGGCGCTCGGCCGTCCGGCCCTGGCCGACCTGCTGCGCCGGCTCGGCATCCGGACGCTGGGCGACTTCGCGGCGCTGCCCGCCGGGGACGTGCTGGCCCGCTTCGGCTTCGACGCGGCGCTGGCCCACCGCCTCGCCGCCGGGCGGGACCACCGCCCGCTCGCCGTCCGGGTGCCCCCGGCCGAGCTGACCGTCAGCGCCGACTACGACGAGCCGCTCGACCGGGTGGACGCCGCCGCGTTCGCCGCCCGGGCGCTGGCCGAGCGGCTGCACGACCGGCTGGCCGCGCACGGCCTGGCCTGTACCCGGCTCGGGGTCGAGGCGGTCACCGCGCACGGCCAGGAACTGCACCGGGTCTGGCGGCACGACGGCCTGCTCACCGCCACGGCCATCGCCGACCGGCTCCGCTGGCAACTCGACGGGTGGCTCTCCGGCGGCCCCGGTCGTCCGAGCCGTCCGACCGCCGGGATCATCCGGCTCCGGCTGGTCCCGGACGGGGTGCTCGCCCAGGTCGGGTTGCAGCCCGGCCTGTGGGGCGCCACCGGGGAGGAACGCGAGCGGGCGCACCGGTCGCTGAGCCGGGTGCAGGGTCTGCTCGGCCCGGAGTCGGTGGTGACCGCGGTGCTCGGTGGCGGACGCTCCCCGGCCGACCAGGTCCGTCTGGTGCCGTGGGGCGACGAGCGGCTCCCCGCGCGTCCCGGTGAACCGGGCTGGCCGGCCGCCGACCGGCCGACGGGCTCCGACGGGTCGACGGGCTCCGGACCGGCCGGTGCGCCGGATTCCGTTCCTGCCGGTATGGCGGGGCGGCGGTCGGGTTCGGGTGGCCGGTCCAAGGGCCGCCGGGCGCGTCCGGGAGGGGCGACCCCGACGCGTCCCGAGCTGCCGCCGTGGCCGGGGCGACTGCCGCCGCCCGCGCCGGCCGTGGTGCTGCCCGCCCCGCTCGCCGCGACCGTGCACGACGCCACCGGTGGGCCGGTCGGGGTCAGCGCCCGGCTCCAGCTCACCGCCGCGCCCGCCCGGGTGGCCGTCGGCTCCGCCCCGCCGGTGGAGATTGTCGGCTGGGCCGGGCCGTGGCCGGTCGACGAACGGTGGTGGGCCCCGACCGAGGCACGGCGCGCGGCCCGTTTCCAGCTCCTCCTCGCCGACGGTGCCGCACTCCTGCTGGCGGTCGAGGCCGGCCAGTGGCTGGTGGAGGCGATCTATGACTGAGCGGGGAGTGGATCGTGGCAGGTTGGTGCCCCGGGAGGGGCCGGAACCCACCACGATCGGTGGCGGCGAGCGGTGCCGCCCGCACCTTCCGACGGGGAACGGGGCACGGTGAGTTTCCACAATCCGAAGCTGCCCTGGTCGGAGCTGGAGCGGGTGCTCTCCGGGCGGCCCGGCGGTGACGGCCGCCCTGGGGAACGGCACCTGCACGTGGTGGATCCCCTCGCCGTCGACGGCGACGGCGGGGACGCCCCCGCCTGGACCCGGAAGCGCCCGCACTACGAGGCGCCCGAAATGCCCCGCCCCGACGGCGAGGTGCCCTACGCGGAACTGCACGCGCACACCAACTTCAGCTTCCTCGACGGGGCCAGCCACCCGGAGGAGCTGGCCGAGGAGGCCGCCCGGCTCGGGCTCACCGCGCTCGCGGTCACCGACCACGACGGCTTCTACGGGGTGGTCCGCTTCGCCGAGGCGGCCCGCGCCCTGCGGCTGCCCACCGTCGTCGGCGCGGAACTCTCCCTCGACCTGCCCGGCCCGCAGAACGGCGAACCGGACCCGCTCGGCCGTCACCTGCTGCTGCTCGCGCACGGCCCCGAGGGGTACGCCCGACTCGCCGCCACCATCTCCCGGGCCCAGCTGCGCGGCGGCGAGAAGGGCCGCCCGGTCTACGGCACGCTGGAGGAGGTCGCCGAGGGGCTGCGTGACCACGTCCTGGTGCTCACCGGATGCCGCAAGGGGCACGTGCCGGCGGCCCTGCTCACCTCCGGCGTCGACGCCGCCGCCCGGGAGCTGGACCGGCTGACCGCCCTGTTCGGCGCGGACACGGTCGCGGTGGAGCTGACCGACCACGGGCACCCGGTCGACGCCGACCGTAACGACGCCCTCGCCGACCTGGCCGCCGTCGCCGGCCTGCCCACGGTCGCCACCAACAACGTGCACTACGCGACGCCGGGGCGGCGTCGGCTGGCCACCGCGCTCGCCGCCGTACGGGCACGGCGCAGCCTCGACGAGATCGACGGCTGGCTGCCCGCCGCCGGCACCGCGCACCTGCGCAGCGGGGCCGAGATGGCCGCCCGGTTCGCCGCCTACCCGGGGGCGGTGGCGCGGGCCGCCGAGTTCGGCCGGGAACTCGCCTTCGACCTCCAGCTCGTCGCGCCGCAGCTGCCGGCGTACCCGGTGCCGGCCGGGCACACCGAGATGAGCTGGCTGCGCCACCTCACCGAGCAGGGCGCGCGGGAACGCTACGGGCCACGCGCGGCACACCCCGAGGCGTACGCGCAGCTCGACCACGAACTGGGCATGATCGAGAAGCTCGGCTTCCCCGGGTACTTCCTGGTGGTCTACGACATCGTCGCGTTCTGCCGGGAGCAGGACATCTACTGCCAGGGGCGGGGCTCGGCGGCCAACTCGGCGGTCTGCTACGCGCTGCGGATCACCAACGTGGACGCCGTCCGGCACCGGCTGCTCTTCGAACGCTTCCTCGCCCCGGAACGCGACGGCCCGCCCGACATCGACGTGGACATCGAGTCCGACCGCCGGGAGGAGGTCATCCAGCACGTCTACGCCCGGTACGGCCGGGAGCACACCGCCCAGGTCGCCAACGTCATCTCGTACCGGCCCCGGTCGGCGGTGCGGGACGTGGCGAAGGCGTTCGGTTTCTCCCCCGGCCAGCAGGACGCCTGGAGCAAGCAGATCGACCGCTGGGGGTCGGTCGCCGCCGTCGACGTCGAGGGCATCCCCGAGCAGGTGGTGACGTACGCCAACGAACTCCAGACCTTCCCCCGGCACCTCGGCATCCACTCCGGCGGCATGGTGATCTGCGACCGTCCGGTGATCGAGGTCTGCCCGGTGGAGTGGGGGCGGATGCCCGGCCGCAGCGTCCTCCAGTGGGACAAGGACGACTGCGCCGCCGTCGGCCTGGTCAAGTTCGACCTGCTCGGCCTCGGCATGCTCTCCGCCCTGCACTACGGGTACGACATGATCGGCATGAGCCTGGACCTGGGCGACATGTCGCTGGACGACCCCGAGGTCTACGACATGCTCTGCCGGGCCGACTCGGTCGGGGTGTTCCAGGTGGAGAGCCGCGCCCAGATGGCCACCCTGCCGAGGCTGAAACCCACCTGCTTCTACGACCTGGTGGTCGAGGTGGCACTGATCCGTCCCGGCCCGATCCAGGGCGGCTCGGTGCACCCGTACATCCGGCGCAAGAACGGCCAGGAGCCGGTGACCTACCCGCACCCGCTGATGCGCAACGCGCTGGAGAAGACCCTCGGCGTGCCGCTGTTCCAGGAGCAGCTGATGCAGCTCGCCATCGACCTGGCCGGCTTCGACGCGGCCGGGGCCGACCAGCTGCGCCGGGCGATGGGGGCGAAACGCTCGGCGGAACGGATGGCCCGGATCGCCGAGCGGCTCTACGCCGGCATGGCCGAACGCGGCATCACCGGCGAACTGGCCGACGACGTCTACCGCAAGCTCTCCGCCTTCGCCAGCTACGGCTTCCCGGAGAGCCACGCGATGAGCTTCGCCTACCTGGTGTACGCCAGCTCCTGGCTCAAGCGCTACCACCCGGGCCCGTTCCTGGCCGCCCTGCTCAACGCCCAGCCGATGGGCTTCTACTCGCCGCAGACCCTGGTCGAGGACGCCCGCCGGCACGGCGTCGAGGTGCGCCGCCCGGACGTCAACGCCAGCGGGGCGAAGGCCACCCTGGAGTCCACCCCGCAGACCCGGTGGGGGAGCGGACCGGGGGAGCCGCCGCACGCCTGGGGGCTGGGCGGTCCGGCGGTCCGGCTGGGCCTGTCGGGTGTGCGTACCCTCGGCGACGGGGTGGCCGAGCGGATCGAGGCGGACCGGGCGGCGCACGGGCCGTACCGGGACATGCCGGATCTGGCCCGGCGGGTCGGTCTCACCGCCGCGCACCTGGAGGCCCTGGCCACCGCGGACGCCTTCGCCGGTTTCGGGCTGAGCCGGCGGGAGGCGCTCTGGGCGGCCGGCGCGGCGGCCCAGGAGCGGCCCGACCGGCTGCCCGGCACGGTGACCGGCGTGACCGCGCCCACCCTGCCCGGCATGGACGCGGTGGACCGCCTCGTCGCCGACGTGTGGGCGACCGGGCTCTCCCCGGAGAGCCACCCGGCCCGCTTCCTCCGGGACCGGCTGGACGCGCTCGGCGCGGTGCCGGTTGCCCGGCTCGGTCAGGTGGAGCCCGGTCGGCGGATCCGGGTCGGCGGCATCGTCACCCACCGGCAGCGCCCCGCCACGGCCGGCGGGGTGACCTTCCTCAACCTGGAGGACGAGACCGGCATGCTCAACGTGAGCTGCTCACCGGGGCTGTGGCAGCGCTACCGGCGGGTGGCGAAGACGAGCAACGCCCTGGTGGTCCGGGGTATCCTGCACCGGCACGAGGGGGTCACCAGCCTCACCGCCGACCGCCTCGACCCGATCGACGCCCCGGTCACCCCCGCCTCCCGCGACTTCCGCTGACCCGGCGTCCCTCCGGGGGAGGGGGTGTCAGCAGGGGCACGGCAACGGGCAGCGGCAGGACGCCTCGCTCGTGGGCGTCGGTCAGCCCGGAGTGTCCTCGTCCGCCGCCGGCCGCGGACGGCGGTGATCCCGGATGTACGCCTCAACGTCGGACCGTAACCAGATCGAGCCGGCCTGCAAGGTCTGGAACGGGTGCGGGAAGTGCGGCTGCATGATGACCTGCCTGAACCGCGACCGAGCCACGCCGAGCATGTCCATGATCTCGCCCGGACCGACGAGGGGCCCAGGGACCTCCGGCTCACCCGTACGCATGACGGTAGGCACGGGCTGACCTACCCTAAAGCAGTTCCACGAGCCGAGCATGTTTCGCCTCATCCGTGTGCTCGACCGGCCGGCGTTCGACGGGTGGAGACGGGTACCAGCTCGACGCCAGGGGCGACGCGGTGGCCCGGAGGTCGTTCTTCGTGCAACCGGCGGGGCTGCGGAGACTGATGGAACCTCCCCAACCCCGCCGCGCACCGGGGGTGACCACCCGCGCTTGATCAGTGTCGCCGCCACCGGCCCTCGTCGGTGACCTTCGGGGCGAACTCTGGCTAGTGCCTCCCGCACGCAGTCGTGGCAGCTCAGCTGTACGACACGCCGAGCGGATTACAGCTCAGGTAGCCACTAAGCCTCGGACGCCCGCTGGTGGCGGGGCGTGGGATCCGGACCGGGCGGCGGCACAACCTGCGGCAGTGGCAGGTCGGCCAGCCGACATCCGGATCCGAAGAACTGACCAGCTGCCAACTCCTGAGGACGGTCCGTTCCGGGTGGCGTCACGCCGAGGGCCTCGGTTCAGGCGGCGACGGCGGCGAGGGCCGCGCCCGCGCTGCCCAGCAGGCCGACCAGCACGATCCGGCGGAACACCGCCGGGGCGATCCGGTCGAACACCAGGTTCCCCAGCCACCAGCCGAGCGGCACGGCGGGCAGCGCCGCCAGGCTCAGCCGGAGCACCTCGGCGTCGATCCGGCCGGCCAGGGCGAACCCGGCCAGCGCGATCAGCCCGGCGCCGGAGAAGACCGCCGCGAGGGTGGCCCGGAAGGTGCGCGGGTCGTAGCCGAGGGAGTGGAAGGCGGCGACCAGCGGTGGCCCGTTCGTGCCGGTGGCGGCGGTGAGCACCCCGACCAGGACGCCGACCGCGCCGATGCCGACCGCCCCGGTGCGCAGCCGTGCGCCCGACCAGACCAGGACGACGCTTCCGAGCACCACGACCGCGATCAGCGCGCTGAGCAGCCGCTCCGGAAAGGTCACCAGGACCAGCAGACCGATCGGCACACCGATCAGGGCGGTGGCGGTCACCACGCCGGTCATCCGCCACCGCACGTGCCGGTGGTCCCGCGCGGCGGCGACCACGGTCAGCCAGATGTTGGTCAGCGCGGTCACCACCACCGCGGTACGCGGGTCGATGACCGTGGCCAGCAGGGGTACGGCCACCAGGGCGAACCCGAAGCCGCTCACCGACTGGGCGAAGGCGCCGAGGAGCACGATGCCGAAGGCGGCGATCAGCAGAAGCACCCGCAGAGCGTGACGCATCGACATACGGCGAGCAACGAGCGTTGCTGGAGAGCAGCTCAGCGGCGAAGAACACACCTGGCGGACGTTTCGGGGCCTACCCGGTGGAGAACATCCCCAGCGTTCTTTGTGATCATGCTGGTTCAGCAACCTTCGTCTACCACAGGGGGATCAATGATGATTCGCCAGTCGGCACAGGCCGTGGCGAACACCCGCCGGACCCGCCTCGGCGCGGGCTGGGTGCCCAGCCACCACGCCGAACCGCGCGAGTACCCGGTCACCGCCGGCCCGGTCGCCAACGACCGGCGGGCGCAGGTCGTCGACGACGAGATCGGGGCGACGGAGTCCTGCTGACCCACCCGCCGGGGTGGTAGCAGGGGTCCCCTGTTCACGTTTTTTGTCGAACAGGGGACCCCTGCACACATCGCAGCGGCGGCGGAGGGCGGCTCTGCACACATCGCAGCGGCGGCGGACGGCGGCTCTGCACACACCGCGGCGGCGGCGGAGGGGGTTCCTGCGTGCACCGTCCGGCAGCACTAGGCTCGACCGGGTGGAGCAGACACGAGGCCGGTTCACCGGGCCGCCGCTGACCCCCCGTACCGCCGTCATCTGGTCGGTGCTCCGAGCCGAACTGGACCGTCGCGGCGACGAGCAGTTGACCGTGCTCGACGTCGGCGGCGGCACCGGCGGGTTCGCCGTGCCGCTGGCCCACGCCGGGCACCGGGTGACCGTGGTCGACGCCAGCCCGGACGCGCTCGCCGCGCTGACCCGGCGGGCCGCCGACGCCGGGGTCGGCGACCGGGTGCACGCGGTGCAGGGTGACGGCGACGCGCTCGCCGGCCTGGTCGAGCCGGCCAGCGTCGACCTGGTGCTCTGCCACGCCGTCCTGGAGGTGGTGGACGACCCGACGCCGGTGGTGGCGTCGCTGGCGACCGCGTTGCGTCCGGGCGGCGCGGCGAGCGTGCTGGTCGCCGGGCGGGCCGCCGCGGTGCTCGGCCGGGCGATGAACGGCCACCTGACCGCTGCGGCGACCCTCGCCGCCGACCCCGGTGGCAGCACCGGCCCACGGGACACCCTGCGCCGACGCTACGACGCCGACACGGCCGCCGCGCTGCTGCGCGCCGCCGGGCTCGCCGTCGAGGAGATCCACGGGGTACGCGTCCTCGCCGACCTGCTCCCGGCGGCGGTCGCGGACGGACAGCCGGCCGCCCTGCTGGAGCTGGAACGGGCCCTGGCGGCGCAGCCGCCCTACCGTGATCTCGCCGCCCAGCTGCACCTTTTCGCCCGTCGGCCGGCGGGCCCGTCCGGCCGACCCGTCCGGCCCCCGGCATGACCGGAGCGTCGAGTCCGGGCGGGACCGGACCGCTGGACCCGGTCGCCCCCCGGTACGGTTCGGGCAGCCTCGCCGACGTGCTGCCCAGCGCGTTGGCCGTGCTCGGCGTGCCCGGCAGCCCCGACCCGCTGGGCCTCACCGCCGACCTCGACGGGATCCGCCGGGTGGCCGTGCTGCTCGTCGACGGTCTCGGCTGGTACCAGATCCCCACCGCGCGCCCGTACGCCCCGACCCTGTTCGGGCTCCATGCCCTGCTCGGCCGGCGGCTCACCGCCGGTTTCCCGTCGACCACCCCGGTCAGCCTGGTGAGTCTGGGCACCGGGGCGGCGCCCGGCGCGCACGGGGTGCTCGGCTTCCGGGTCCGGCTGCCGGAGACCGACCGGCTGCTCAGTCACATCGAGTGGGGCCGGGAGCCGGAGCCGCGGCACTGGCAGCCGGTCCCCACGCAGCTCGAACGGGCCCGCGCGGCCGGGGTGGCGGTGACCGTGGTCAGCCGCCCCGAGTACGACGACAGCGGCCTGACCGTGGCCGCGAACCGGGGCGGCGACTACCGGGGCGCGGCCGGCGCGGACGAGCTCGCCACCGAGATGCTGGCCGCGCTCACCGCCGGGGACGGGCCCACCCTGGTCTCCGGCTACCACCCCGACCTGGACCGGCAGGGCCACCTGCACGGGGTGGACTCGCCGCCCTGGCGGATCGCCGCCGCCGAGGTCGACCGGCTGCTGGCCCGCCTGGTCGACGGTCTGCCCGGTGACGCCGCGCTGCTGGTCACCGCCGACCACGGGCAGCTGAACGTCCCCGAGGAGCACCGTGTCGACCTGGACGCCGATTCCCGGCTGCTGGCCGGGGTGCGGGTGGTGGCCGGCGAGCCGAGGGTCCGTTACCTGCACGTGGCGCCCGGCGCGGTCCCCGACGTGGTGGACACCTGGTCGGCGGTGCTCGGTGACGCCGCCCGGGTGCTGACCCGCGACGAGGCGGTGGCGACCGGCTGGTTCGGGCCGGTGCCGGAGTCCCACCTCCAGCGGATCGGTGACGTGGTGGTGGTCTGCCGGGACACCTGGGTGGTCGTGGCCACCCGCTCGGAGCACCCGATGGAGTCACGGCTGGTCGGCTACCACGGTTCGGACACCGCCACCGAGATGACCATCCCCCTGCTGGTGGTCCGCGGCTGAACGTCGTACCCGCCGGCTAGCCTGCGGGGATGGGGCGTAGCCAGTCGTTGCCGCGCGGCGGTGATCCGCGTTTCGGCCCGGACGCCGACGACGCCGGCTGCCCGATCCTGCACGTCGACATGGACGCCTTCTTCGCCTCGGTGGAGGTCCGCCGCCGTCCCGAGCTGCGCGGTCGGCCGGTGGTGGTCGGCGGCGTCGGCCCGCGCGGGGTGGTCAGCTCCGCCAGCTACCCCGCCCGGCGGTACGGCGTCCGCAGCGCCATGCCCACCGCGCGGGCCCGGTCCCTCTGCCCGAACGCGGTCTTCCTTCCGCCGGACTTCCCGGCCTACTCGGCGGCCTCCCGGGCGGTGATGCAGGTCTTCCGGGACGTCACCCCGCTGGTCGAGCCGCTCTCCCTGGACGAGGCGTTCCTCGACGTGGCCGGCGCGCGACGCCTCTTCGGTCGCCCCGCCGAGATCGCCCGGCTGATCCGCGCCCGGGTGGAGCAGGAGCAGGAGCTCACCTGCTCGGTCGGGGTGGCACCGACGAAGTTCGTGGCCAAGTTGGGTTCCACCCGGGCCAAGCCGGACGGGATGCTCGTCGTCCCGGCCGCCCGGGTGCTGGAGTTCCTCCACCCGCTGCCGGTGGACGCGCTGTGGGGCGTCGGCGAGCGCTCCGCCGCGACCCTGCGTCGGCTCGGCCTGGCCACGATCGGCGACCTGGCCGAGGCGCCGCCGGGCATGCTGCGCCGGGCGGTGGGGGAGGCCGCCGCGGCGCACCTGCGCGAGCTGGCGCACGGGCGGGACCCGCGCCGGGTCAGCCCCGAGCAGGTGGAGAAGTCGATCGGCGCGGAGACCACCTTCGACACCGACGTCGACGACCCCCGGCAGATCCGCCGGGCCCTGCTCGCCCTCGCCGAGAAGGCGGGCGTCCGGCTGCGCCGGGCCGGTCAGGTGGGGCGGACGGTGTCCCTCAAGGTCCGGCTGGCCGATTTCTCCCTGGTGAGCCGGTCCCGCACCCTGGGCGCGCCGACGGACGTCACCCGGGAGATCTTCGACACGGTCTGGGCGTTGTTCACCGCTCTCGACCCGGGGCAGCTCGTCCGGCTGGTGGGCGTACGGATCGAGGGGCTCAGTGCCGCCGAGGCCACCCCGCAACAGCTCGCGTTGGGTGCTCCCGAACACGGATGGCGTGAGGCGGAAGCGGCGGCGGACGCCGCGGCTGCCCGTTTCGGGCGGTCCGTCATAGGTCCGGCCAGTCTTCTGGAGACCCGTGATCGGCGTCGGCGGGAAAATCCGCCCCACCCATAGGTCGTCCCGCTTTCCGACGCGCGAGGGCCCTCGTAGACTTGCGGGTAAGCAGCCGGTTGGCTGCCACGGTCTGTCGGTCCGAACGGGCCGACCAACGTGACCGGGGAGGAGTGCCGTGCCGCTCTCGGAGCACGAGCAGCGGCTGTTCGAGCAGATCGAGCGGTCGCTTGCCGAGGACCCCAAATTCGCCTCGGCCGTGCGCGCCAGCGACCCGCGTTTCCACACGCGGCGTCGCCTGCTCGTCGCTGCCGGCGTGATCATCGCTGGCCTGGCCCTCGTGGTCTACGGCGCGGTGATCAAGACCCCGCCGCTCGCGGTGGCGGGTTTCGTCGTGATGCTGGCGTCAGCGGCGTTCGCGGTGCAGTCGCACCGCCGGGCACAGTCGCCCGACCTGCACGTGGTCGGCGGCACCACCAGCCGGCGGCGTCCCCGGACGGCCCGCGCCGGCCGCCGGTCGTCGCTCCTCGACCGGCTGGAGGACCGGTGGCGGCAGCGCCCGGAGGGGCACCGCTGACCAACGGCTGACGGGGGTGGGGCCAGCGCCGTCCCGCCCCGCGTCGCATCACCGTGCCCAGAGTCCGGCGGCGTCCTGCCGGGGCCCTGGGCGCTTCGTCGATGGCTGCGCCCGCCCGTTGCGGCCCCGGGACCCTGGGCTCTTGGTTGATGGCAGGGCCCCTGTTGCGGCCCTGCCTCCTTGCGCCTTGCGGCCCTGCCCTGTGCCTTGCGGCCCTGCTTCCGCACCTCGCGGATCTGGCTTCCGCACCTCGCGGATCTGGCTTCCGCACCTGGCGGCCCTCTTGACCGCCGTCACCTGCACCGCCCTCGTCGCCCGCCACCCCGTCATCACCCGCAGCGCCGGCCCCCTGATCCGTCACCGCGACATGCGGGATGTCGGGGTGTTCGGGCGTGCGGAGGAGGCGACATGCGGGATGTCGGGGTGTCCGGGGACGACCGGGGACGAGAGGGACGACCGGGGGCGACGGGGACAGGGTGACGCGGGGCGGGGCGTGACGCGAACGCCCGGTCGGCCCGTCAGGGGGCCGACCGGGCGTCGGTTGCCGTAGCCGGGTCAGCGGGCCGGTCGGCCAGCCAGGAGCCGCCGGGGGTTCCACCGCAGCAGACGGGTCCGGGTCCGACCGGTCGCCGCCACCAGCCGGGACGACGCGTCGGTGACGGCGGCACGCCAGCGCAGCAGCACCGACGGCGGCAGGATCGCCGCGACGACCCGGGTGCGCCGGTCGGCCCGTGCGCCGAGCGCGTTGCGGACCGTCCCGAGCGCCGGGTGCAGCTCGCCGCCGGCCAACGGGTCCCGCGCGTAGCGTGCCCGCTCCTCGGCCCGTCCGAGGAGGCGGACCGCGGTGGCCGCCGGCTCGTCCTGGGCGAGGGCATCCCGGACCAGCCGGTCGGCGGTGGCCCGGGGGGTCTCCGTCCGGTCCACCCGGACCCGGTAGTCCACCAGCGTGTCGAGCAGTTCGTCCCAGGCGGCGTGTGCCCGGGCACGGGCGCTGTCGGCGTCCGCCTCGACCACCACCAGCGGACCGGTCCCGCCGGCCGGCCCACCGGCCGCGTCGACCGCCGTGGCGACCGGCGGGTCGGCCGGGGCGGCTCCGCGTCGGCGGCGCAGCGCCGACCGGCGCATCGCCGGCACGGCCAGCAGCACCAGCACCGCCAGGGCGGCGGCCAGCCACCACGGCCAGACCGGAGCCTGCTCCGTCGGGGCACCCGTGGTCGGGACGACCCCCTCCTCGATGTTCCGGTCGGCCTCGTCCGGCCCGGCCGGTCCGGCCGACGGGTCGGTCTCGCCCGGGGCGGCCGGAGCACCGGCCGACGGGGTGACCGGGTCGGGCGCGTCGTTGTCCGGCGCCCAGTCCGAGCGGGCGTTGCCCGGCACCCCGTACGCCGGGGTGGCGTCGAACGGCACCCAGCCGACGGCCTCACCGAAGTAGACCTCGGTCCAGGCGTGCAGGTTCCGGTTGGTCAGGACGTAGGTGTTCCCGTCCTTGCTGGTGCCGTTGGTGAACCCGAACGCGACCCGGGCCGGGATGCCGGCCGCCCGGACCAGCCAGGCCATCGCGGCGGCGTACTGCTGGCAGAAGCCGGCCTTGTTGTTCAGGAAGTCGACGATGTCCCGGCCGCTGGTGCCCCCCTCGGTGCTCAGTGAGTAGCGGAACCCGTTCCGGGCGGAGAAGTGGTCGTAGATCGCCCGGACCCGGTCGTAGTCCGTCTCGCGCCCGTCGACCAGCTCCTCGACCAGCGCGTCCACCTCGGGAGCCGGCGGCGTGTCGGTCAACTGCTGCACCATCGGGTCCGCCGCGGGCAGCGACGGGGCCCGGCGCAGCAGCTCGGGGGTGTAGAGGGAGCGGACGTAGTCGAACTCGTACCGCTTGCCGCGTGAGTTGTCCCGGTTGGAGTAGACGATCTGGAGGTTCGGGTCGTACTGCCAGTTGCCGTTGAGCCCGTCGGTGCGGACCGGTTCGGCGTAGACCGGCATCAGCGGCATGTTCAGGTCCCGGGTGACCTCGACGGTGGCCCGGTGGCGTTCCTGCCGGACCTGGGGCGCCACGCCCTCGGTGGGGTCGGGCAGGTTGCGGGTCACCGGCCGCCCGGACGGGTTGCGCACGTGGAAGCCGTTCGGGCGCAGCTCGTCGGCGACCCCGAACCGCAGGTAGAACGGGTTCTCCTCGGTGGTGGTCACCTTCACCAGGTCGGCCACCTCGGACTGGTTGAGCTGGCCGCTGAGCGAGGCGAACAGGTCCACCCGGCCGGGGCTGCCGCCGACGCCGGCCCGTCCGTTGCCGTCGCCGTTGCCCGACTGGAGGCTGTCCAGCAGCCCGCCGGTCATCCCGGGCACCGCCAGCGGCGCGAGCACCGCGACCACCACCCCGACCACGGCCAGCCGACGCCCGGCGCTGGCCAACGGCGAGGACTCCCAGACGTCGACGTCCCGGCCGTCGCCGGTGAACCGCCGGCCGAACCGGCGTACCCGGTCGATGTTGTCGCTGACCAGCAGCCACAGGTAGCCGGCCGCGCCGATCACGAACGGCACCGGCGGGACGCTCTCGACGTAGACCGCGACCGGCACCGAGTAGATGGCGAGCATCGGCAGACCGGCCAGGGCGGGCCGGCGCAGGCCCACGGCGAGCAGGTCGACCACCACGGCCACCCCGCCCACCCCGAGCACGGTGATGAAGAGCAGCGGGTCGGTGTCGGGCACCTTCACGCCGTACGAGCGCATGTCCTGCACCGAGCCGCCGACCAGCTCGCCGAAGTGGGCGATGGTGCCCGGCGTGGGCAGCACGGCGGCCAGCTCGCTGCCGCTGGGGAACATCCAGGTCAGCGCGATCAGCAGCCCGGCCACCATGCCGAGCGCCTGACCCCACAGCGGCGCCCGGACCAGCCGCAGCAGCGCGGCGGCCCCGGCGACCACCGCCACCGCGATGGCCGCCTGCACCAGCCACGTCCAGCGTTGGAAGATCGCCGACAGCGGCGCGGCGGCGAGCAGCGTCGCGGCTGCCGCCACCAGGCCGAGCCCACGGTTCGCGATCACTCGTCCCCCCTCACTTCACGCCACCGGCCACGGTCTCGGCCAGCGCGGCGCGCACCGCGAACCCCTGCGAGCCACGGGCCGCCTGCGGCCAGAGCGCGGCCAGCTGGCTGCCGTGTTCCACCCCGATCACCCGCCATCCGCTCTGCAACAGGGCGAGCGCGGCGGCGGCGTGGGCCTGCTGCGCCTCGGCCCGGGCCCGCTCCGGCAGGTTGAGCCAACCGGCGCTGTCCAGCAGGAAGGCCACGCAGGTGGCGCCGTTGCCGCGCAACGCGGCCAGCAACTGCGCCTCGGCGGTGCTGAGCGAGCCGAGCAGGGCGATGATCAGCCCGCCGTCGGCGCGTTGGCGGACCCGCTCCACCAGGGTGGTGAGTTCGCCCCGCTGCTCCAGCCGGACCTCGGCGAGATGGTCGAGGAGCACGCCGTCACCGGCGGCCTCGGTCGCGTCGACGTCGGCTCCGGAGCCGGTCACCAGGCGCAGCTTGTAGCCGGCCTGGCGCAGGTGCACGGCGATGCTCGCGGCGGCCGACACCGCCCACTCGAAGCTCGCCGTCGGCCCGTCGCCCCGGTGTCCGTACGCACGGGTGTCCAGCACCACCGTCGCCCGGCTCTCCCACGGCTGCTCCTCGCGCCGCACCATCAGCTCCCCGGTGCGCGCGGTCGACTTCCAGTGCACCCGGCGCAGGTCGTCGCCCATCCGGTACTCGCGGGTCGCCGCGTCGTCCTCGCCGTGCACCGCCACCGAGCGGGCCCGGCTGTCGCCGCTGCCGGCGTACTCACCGGGCAGCCGGATCGACGGCAGCGGCGTGACCTGCGGGATCACCGTGAGCCGGTCGGTGCTGGGAAAGGCCCGGCTCAGCTCGCAGAGGCCGAACGGGTCGGTCATCCGCACCCCGAGCGGCCCCACCGCGTACCGGCCGCGCACGTCGGCGCGGACGGTGTACGCCACCGAACTGGCCTGGAACGCGCCGAGCCGCTCCAGCACCACCCGGGGCCGGCTGCCCAGCGCGTACGGCAGCCGGTCCTCGATCAGCAGCGTGCCGGTGGGCAGGCGGGACATGTTCTGCAACCGCAGCACCACCCGGGAACTGGCCCCGACCGGCGCCCGGTGCGGGTCCAGCGACCGGACGCAGGCGAGCTTGTAGCGGCTGCGCCCGACGTAGGCGGCGGCGAGCAGGGGCAGCACGGCCAGCAGCACCGCCACCCGGAGCAGGTCCCGCTCCCCGAGCAGCAGCGCCGAGATCGCGGCGGCCACGGCGGCGGCCAGGAAGGACCGGCCACGGGTGGTGAGCCCGCGCAGCCCGTCGCGCACGGTCACCGCCTCCGCGGCTCGTACGCGGAGCGACCGTTCCCGCCCGCCGGCCGGGTGTCGTACGGCGAGCGCCTGCGGTCCTGCGGCACGGTGAGCCGGTGCACCAGGTCGGAGACGATCGCGTCGGTGGTGCGCCGGGCGAGCTGCGCGTCGGCGGTCGGGATGATCCGGTGCGCCAGCACCGGCACCGCGAGGGCCTGGAGGTCGTCGGGGAGGACGTAGTCGCGTCCCTCCAGCGCGGCGACCGCGCGGGCGGTGCGCAGCAGTTGCAGGGTGGCCCGGGGGGACGCGCCGAGCCGCAGCTCGGGGGCCTCCCGGGTGGCGGTGACCAGGTCGATGGCGTACTGCTTGACCGCGTCCGCGACGTGCACCTCGCGGACCGTGGCGATGAGCTGCCGTACGGTCGCCGCGTCGGAGACCGCCCGCAGGTCGTTCAGCGGGTCGACCGCGCCGTGTCCGTCGAGCATGGCCAGCTCGGCCTCCGGGCCGGGGTAGCCCATGGCGATCCGCGCGGTGAACCGGTCGCGCTGCGCCTCGGGGAGCGGGTACGTCCCCTCCATCTCGATCGGGTTCTGCGTCGCGATCACCATGAACGGCGTCTGGAGCTGGTAGGTGACGCCGTCGACGGTGACCTGGCGCTCCTCCATGCACTCCAGCAGCGCCGACTGGGTCTTCGGCGAGGCCCGGTTGATCTCGTCGCCGACGACCAGGTTGGCGAAGACGGCACCCGGACGGAACTCGAAGTCGTGGGTCTCCTGGTTGTAGACGCTCACCCCGGTGACGTCGCTGGGGAGCAGGTCGGGGGTGAACTGGATGCGTCGTACCGAGCAGTCGATGGACCGGGCCATCGCCTTGGCGAGCTTGGTCTTGCCGACCCCGGGGACATCCTCGATCAGCAGGTGCCCCTCGGCGAGCAGCACCGCGAGCGCGAGCCGCACGGTGGCCGTCTTGCCCTCGATGACCTGCTCGATGTTGGCGACGATGGCTTCACTGGCGGCGCGGAACTCGTCGTGCGGCAGCACGCCGCCCACCTCGTCCCAGGTCTGTTGTGTCAACGGGCCTCCCTCTCGTCGCCTGGACGGCAGCTCTGTATAGAGCACCTGGACCCGCCGTGGGGTTCGCGCGTCGAGCCTCTGATGCCGCAGGAATCACTGATATCTCAGGCTAACCATGTTTCCCGCCTGCGCCGAACGCCGCAGGTAGACGGTCGGTTACGTACCGAATAACCGTCCGACGGGGGATCTGTGCCGGTGCCGGACGAACCGCCCGCGCGGGCCCGTGGCCGTCCCGCCGGGTGGAAGCCCCCGACGCGGTCCGGTCGCCAGGCGGTACACTCCGGGTCATGGCCGGTTTCGTGCTGCTCCTTACCGGGCCGTGCTGATGCGCTGAACGCGCGACGGCACGGCTGCCCCTCCTGCGCGAGGGGCTTTTTTGTGCCCACGGGCCGACCACCACGAACACCGACCCGGCGCCCGTCCCCGCGACGGAGCGTCACCACCACGGCGTCCCCACCGGACGTCGACGAGGACGGCGTCCCCACCGGGGCGTCACCAGCACGGCCGAGGCGTCGGCCCCGGCGGCCACGAGCGAAGCGAGGACACGCGATGACTGAGGCAGCCGCGAGCGACATCCCCCCGTTCCGGTACACCGCGGCGCTGGCCGGTGAGATCGAGCAGCGCTGGCAGGACACCTGGGAGCGGGAGGGGACGTTCCACGCCCCGAACCCGACCGGGCCGCTGGCCGATCCCGGGCACCCCCGGGCCGGCGCGGAGAAGCTCTACGTGCTGGACATGTTCCCCTACCCGTCCGGCTCGGGCCTGCACGTCGGGCACCCGCTGGGCTACATCGGCACCGACTGCTACGCCCGCTACCAGCGGATGGCCGGGCGCAACGTGCTGCACACGATGGGCTTCGACGCGTTCGGCCTGCCCGCCGAGCAGTACGCGGTGCAGACCGGCACCCACCCGCGTACCACCACCGAGGCCAACATCGAGCGGTACCGGACGCAGCTGCGCCGGCTGGGCCTGGCCCACGACGACCGGCGTTCGGTGGCCACCACCGACACCGACTTCTACCGCTGGACCCAGTGGATCTTCCTGCAGGTCTTCAACTCCTGGTACGACACCGAGGCGCGCAAGGCCCGTCCGGTCACCGAGCTGGTCGCCGAGTTCGCCGCCGGCACCCGGCCCACCCCGGACGGCCGCCCCTGGACCGGCCTGACCGCCGCCGAACAGCGGAGGATCGTCGACGACCACCGCCTGGCGTACGTCTCCGAGGCGCCGGTCAACTGGTGCCCGGGGCTGGGCACCGTGCTGGCCAACGAGGAGGTCACCGCCGACGGCCGCTCGGAGCGGGGCAACTTCCCGGTCTTCAAGCGCAACCTGAAGCAGTGGATGATGCGGATCACCGCGTACGCCGACCGGCTGGTCGACGACCTGGACGCGCTGGACTGGCCGGAGCCGATCAAGCTGATGCAGCGCAACTGGATCGGCCGCTCCACCGGCGCGCACATCTTCTTCCCGACCGGTGGTTCCGCCGACGCGGACACGGCCCGCATCCAGGTGTTCACCACCCGGCCGGACACCGTCTTCGGCGCCACCTACATGGTGCTGGCCCCCGAACACGAGCTGGTCGACGCGCTGGTGCCGGCGGCCTGGCCGGCGGGGACGAAGGAGGTCTGGACCGGTGGGCACGCCAGCCCGCGTGCGGCGGTCGAGGCGTACCGGAAGGCGGCGGCGGCCCGCACCGATGTGGAGCGGCAGGCCGAGACGAAGGAGAAGACCGGCGTCTTCGTCGGCGCGTACGCCACCAACCCGGTCACCGGCGGGCAGATCCCGATCTTCATCGCCGACTACGTGCTGGCCGGCTACGGCACCGGCGCGATCATGGCGGTGCCGGCGCAGGACGAGCGGGACTGGGACTTCGCCGAGGCCTTCGACCTGCCGATCGTCCGGACCGTGCAGCCGCCGGAGGGCTTCGACGGCAAGGCGTACACCGGGGACGGGCCGGCGATCAACAGCACCGCCCCCGACGGTGGCCCGGACCTGGACGGCCTGGGGGTCGCCGACGCCAAGGCCCGGATCGTCGAGTGGCTGGAGGCGAACGGGCACGGCGCCGGCGCGGTCACCTACCGGCTGCGCGACTGGCTGTTCAGCCGGCAGCGCTACTGGGGCGAGCCCTTCCCGATCGTCTACGACGAGACCGGCGCCGCCGTCGCGCTGCCCGAGTCGATGCTGCCGGTCGAGCTGCCCGAGGTGGACGACTTCGCCCCGAAGACGTTCGCGCCGGACGACGCCGACTCGAACCCGGAGACCCCGCTGTCGCGCCGCCGCGACTGGGTCGAGGTCGAGCTGGACCTGGGGGACGGGCCGAAGCGGTACACCCGGGAGACCAACGTGATGCCGCAGTGGGCCGGCTCCTGCTGGTACGAGCTGCGCTACGTGGACCCGACCAACTCGGAGCGGTTCGTCGACGCGGAGAACGAGCGGTACTGGATGGGGCCGCGCGGCGCGGGCGACTGCGGCGGCACCGACCTGTACGTCGGTGGCCAGGAGCACGCCGTGCTGCACCTGCTGTACGCCCGCTTCTGGCACAAGGTGCTGCACGACCTGGGCCACGTGTCGTCGTTCGAGCCGTACCGCAAGCTGTTCAACCAGGGCATGATCCAGGCGTACGCCTACACCGACGCCCGGGGCGTGTACGTGCCCGCCGAGGAGGTCGTCGAGGTCGACGGCCGGTACGTCCACGGCGAGACGGAGGTGCGCCGGGAGTACGGCAAGATGGGCAAGTCGCTGCGGAACGTGGTCACCCCGGACGAGATGTGCGCGGCGTACGGCGCGGACACCTTCCGGGTGTACGAGATGTCGATGGGCCCGCTGGAGGTCTCCCGGCCCTGGGAGACCCGGGCGGTGGTCGGCTCGTACCGCTTCCTGCAGCGGGTCTGGCGCACCGTGGTCGACGAGGCCACCGGCGTGCTGCGGGTCACCGACGACCCGGCCGACGAGGCCACCCGCCGACTGCTGCACAAGGTGATCGACGGGGTCCGCGCCGACATGGAGGGGATCCGGTTCAACACCGCGATCGCCAAGCTGATCGAGCTGACCAACGGGCTGACCCGGCTGTCCGCCACGCCCCGTGAGGTGGCCGAGCCGCTGGTGCTGATGGTGGCCCCGTTCGCCCCGCACGTCGCCGAGGAGCTGTGGCAGCGGCTGGGGCACACCGGCTCGCTGGCGTACGTGGACTTCCCGACCGCCGACCCGGCCCTGCTGGTGGCCGAGACGGTCACCTACCCGGTGCAGATCAACGGCAAGGTCCGGGGCCGCGTCGAGGTGCCCGCCGACGCCTCCGAGGACGCGGTCCGGGCGGCGGCCCTGGAGACGGTGGCCGGTTCGCTGGCCGGCAAGGAGCCCCGCAAGGTCATCGTGGTCCGGGGCCGGATGGTGAGCGTGGTCGCCTGACCCGGTACGGGAGGGGGCGGCGGGTCCGCCGGCCCCTCCCGTCCGACGCCCCGCGTCCAGCCGGCGTTTGACCGCCGGGGGCGGGGGAAGACCCTGCGCTCAGGTCAGCTTCCCGAGGAGCGACGATGGCGGACGCAGGACGGGCCAGGAAGGCAACCGGGGCACCCAGGGCCCCGATGAAACGGGCTACGGCGGCGAAGAAGGTGGCCACGGCCACGAAGCGCGCCGCCGGGGCGACCGCGGCCAAGTCCCCGGGTGGGAAGCCCACGCCGACGACGCCCCGCGTCGCCCGGAAGAAGGCCACCTCCGCCACCGCGGCGCCCGCCCGCAGCCAGAAGGCGCCGGCCACGATCGCGCCGGCGAAGAAGGCGCCCCGGAAGACGGCGGCGAAGAAGGCCGCCCCCGCTTCCACGACCACGGGGACGCCGGCCCGTGGGGCGACCACCATGGAGTCGTTCGGCAACCGGCGGTCGCCCCGCGCGAGCCGCTGATCCGGCCGGTGCGGCCGGCGCGGTGGCCGACCGTACGGCGGCACCGCGACCGGCCACGGCTACCCGTCGACGGCGACTTCGGTCGACAGGCCGAGCCCGGCGAGCGCCGCCGCGACGAGTTCGTCCGGGGTCAGCGCCACGTCGAGCACCAGCACCGACTCGTCCGAGTGGGGCTGTTCCAGGGTGGCCAGCTGGGACTCCAGCAGGCTCGTCGGCATGTAGTGCCCGGCCCGCCGGGACATCCGTTCCCGGATCACCTCGGCCGACCCGTCGAGGTGGACGAACTCGACGTGCGGCGGCCCCTGGCGGAGCACGTCACGGTACGACCGCTTCAGCGCCGAGCAGGCCAGCACCGTCGACACGCCGTCGGCGGCGCGGCCGGCCATCCAGCCGGCCAGGTCACGCAGCCAGGGCAGGCGTGCCGCGTCGTCGAGCGGCACGCCGGCCCGCATCCGGTCCACGTTGGCCGGCGGGTGGAACTCGTCCGCCTCGGCGAAGACGAAACCGGCATGGGCGCTGATCCCCCGGGCGACGGTCGTCTTGCCCGCCCCGGACACCCCCATCACGACCACGTGGCGGGTCCGGGACGGGCGTTCCGGAGGACCGTCACCAGTCATGGACGGTGCCGTCCTGAAGCCGGTTGAACGGCAGGTAGGCCGGCACGTACGGGTACTTCGCGGCGGTGGCCTCGTCGAGTTCGACTCCGATTCCGGGTTGGTCGCCGGGGTGGAGGTAGCCGTCGGTGAAGGTGAAGGACTGCCGGAACACCTCGTTGGTGAGGGGCCCGTGCTGCATGTACTCCTGGATGCCGAAGTTGTGGATGGCGAGGTCCAGGTGCAGGGCGGCGGCCATGCCGACGGGTGAGATGTCGGTGGGGCCGTGGATGCCGGACTTGATCTGGTACTGGGCGGCGAAGTCGAGCAGTTTGCGCATGGCGGTGATGCCGCCGGTGTGGGTGACGGCGGACCGGACGTAGTCGATGAGCTGTTCGCGGATGAGGGTCTGGTAGTCCCAGACGGTGTTGAAGACCTCGCCGATGGCCAGCGGGGTGGTGGTGTGCTGGCGGACCAGGCGCAGCGCTTCCTGGTTCTCCGCCGGGGTGCAGTCCTCCAACCAGAACAGGTCGTACGGTTCGAGGGCCTTGCCCAGTTTCGCGGCCTGGATGGGGGTCATCCGGTGGTGGCCGTCGTGCAGCAGCGGCAGTTCCGGGCCGAACTCGTTGCGGACCGCCTCGAACACGCCGGGCAGGTGACGCAGGTAGGAGCGGGTGTCCCAGTCCTCCTCGGCGGGCAGCGGGGTGCGCTGGGCCGGTTCGTAGTCGTACCGGGTGCCGCCGCTGCTGGGCTGCGCGGCGACCCCGTACACGGCGTTGATGCCGGGCACGGAGGTCTGCACGCGGATCGACCGGAAACCGAGGTCGAGGTGGTGCCGGATCGAGTCGAACAGCTCCGGCAGGTCCCGGCCGGAGGCGTGCCCGTAGGCCATGATGCCGGTCCGGGACGCCCCGCCCAGCAACTGGTACAGCGGCATGCCGGCGGCCTTGGCCTTGATGTCCCACAGGGCGACGTCCACCGCGGCGATGGCGGCCATGGTCACCGGCCCGCGCCGCCAGTACGCCGACCGGTACAGGAACTGCCAGGTGTCCTCGATCCGGTGCGGATCCCGGCCGACCAACAACGGAGCGACGTGGTCGCGCAGGTACGAGGCGACCGAGAGCTCCCGGCCGTTGAGCGTGCCATCGCCCAGACCAGTGACACCCTCGTCAGTGGTGATCTTCAAGGTGACGAAGTTGCGGTCAGGGCTGGAGACGATGACGTCGACTGCGACGATCTTCACGGGATGCCTTTCTTCCTTGAGGGGTGCGCGGGCGCGGCTAGCGGATGACGCTTCCCGCCTCGTGGCCGTCCAGGAGGGACAGTTCGGCGCGGCGCGGCAGCCCCTCCCAGTCGCCCGGACTGGAGACCGCGAACGCGCCGAGGGTGGCCGCGCGGCGCAGCCGACCGGGCAGGTCGAGTCCGTCGAACCAGCCGGAGAGGTAGCCGGCGGTGAACGCGTCCCCGGCACCGACGGTGTCGACGGCGGTCACGGCCAGCGCCCCGGCGTGCCGGACGCCGTCCGGGGTGTGCGCGCGGGCGCCGTCCGCGCCCAGCTTGACCAGCACCGTGTGCACGCCCCGCCGGAACAGGTCCGCCACGACGGTGGACTCGTCGGCCCCCGGCTCGCCGAGGAGGTCCAGCTCGTCGGCGGAGGCGACGACGGTCGAGACGTGGTCCGCCAGCGGGGTGAGCACCGCACGGGCGGCGTCGCGGGACCAGAGCCGGGCGCGGTAGTTGACGTCGAGGCACACCGGGATCCCCGCGTTCGCGGCGGTCTCGGCCGCCCACCGGGTCGCCGCGCGGGCGGTGTCGGAGAGCGCCGGGGTGATCCCGGTCAGGTGCAGCAGCCGCGCTCCGGCGGCCAGCGGCGCGCGCAGGTCGTCGACGCGGAGCGCGGACCCGGCCGATCCGGCCCGGCGGTACTCCGCCCGGGTCAGGTCGGCGGTGCGCCGCTCCAGGATCATCAGGCCGGTCGGCCGGTCGGGATCGCGGATCACGCCGTCGACACCGACGCCCTCGGCGCGTAGCTGCCGCAGCACGTACTCGCCGAACTCGTCGGTGCCGACCCGGCCGGCCCAGGCGGCCCGGTGACCCAGCCGGGCCACCCCCACCGCCACGTTGGACTCCGCGCCGGCCAGGTGCATGGTCAGCGACCCCCCGGCGGCGAGCGGTCCGGTCGAGCGCAGCGACACCATGGACTCGCCGAGGGTGAGCAGATCCGGCGCGCTCATGATCCGGCCGATTCCCCGACGGCGTCGAGGTAGGTCCGCGCCCGTACCCGCAGGGCGGCCAGGTCGCCGCCGGAGGCGGCGTCGCCCACCAGCGGCCCGCCGACGCCGACCGCGATCGCGCCGGCCCCGAGGTAGCCGGGCACGTCGGCCAGGCCGACGCCGCCGACCGCGACGAACGGGATGTCGGGGAACGGGTCGCGCACCGCCCGGAGGTACGCCGGTCCGCCGACCGACGCCGGGAACAGCTTGACCGCCGACGCCCCCATCCGCATCGCGGTGTACGCCTCGGTCGGGGTGAGCGCCCCGGCGGCGACCGGGAGCCCACGGCCCGCCGCCTCGGCGATCGACTCGACCACGGCCGGCGTCACCACGAACTGCGCCCCGGCGGCGGCCACGTCGGCCACGTCGGCGGCGGTGAGCACGGTGCCCGCGCCGACCAGGGCCCCGGCGGGGGCGACCGCGCGCAGCGCCGCGACGGCCCGGACCGCGTCCGGTGTGGTGAGGGCGACCTCGACGAGGCGTACGCCCTCCTCCAGCAGGGCGGTGCCCGCGGCGATCGCGCCGGCGGTGTCGGTGCCCCGGATCACCGCGAGGAGACGGGCGGCGGCGAGTTCCGCGCCGAGGTCGAGGGTCATGTCGGTCACCATTCCGCGTAGGAGCCGTCGAAGTGCCGCCAGGTGGGGCTGCGCCAGGCGTGCCCCCGCTTGTCGGCCGTCCGGACGGCGTGTTCGTCGATCTCGATGCCGAGGCCGGGCCCGGTGAGTCGCTCGACGTACCCGTCGACGAACGTCAGCGGGGCCTTGTCGAGGCAGTAGTCGAGTACCTCGGCGCCGAGGTTGTAGTGGATGCCGATGCTCTGTTCCTGGATCAGGTAGTTCGGCGTGGCGAAACCGACCTGGAGGCAGGCGGCGAGCGCGATCGGCCCGAGCGGGCAGTGCGGAGCGAGCTGTACGTCGTACACCTCGGCCAGCGCGGCGATCTTCCGTACCTCGGTGATGCCACCGGCGTGCGAGAGGTCCGGCTGGGCCACCGCGATGCCGGCCTGGAGCACGGGAAGGAACTCCTGCCGGTTGTAGAGCCGCTCGCCGGTCGACACCGGCGTGGTGGTGGACCGGACGAACTCGCCGATGAGGTGCGAGTTCTCCGGCACCACCGGTTCCTCCAGGAAGAACGGCCGGTACGGCTCCAGCAGCGGGGCGACCCGGCGGGCGGTGGCGAGGCTGAACCGGCCGTGGAAGTCGACCGCGACGTCCCGCCCGTCGCCGAGCACCTCGCGGGCGGCGGCCACCCGCTGGACCACCCCGTCGAGTTCGGCGACCGAGGCGACCGCGCTCATCCGGCCGGACGCGTTCATCTTCACCGCGGTCAGGCCCGTCTCGATCGCGGCGCTGATCTGGTCGCGGACCTCGTTCGGCTCGTCGCCGCCGACCCAGCCGTAGACCCGGATCCGGTCCCGGACCGGGCCACCGAGCAACTGGTGCACCGGTGCCCCGTACCGCTTGCCGGCGATGTCCCACAGCGCCTGGTCGAGCCCGGCCACGGCGCTGGCCAGGATCGGCCCACCCCGGTAGAACGACCCCTTGGTCATCACCTGCCAGTGGTCCTCGATGCGCAGCGCGTCCCGGCCGACCAGCAGTTCGCTGAGCTGCTCGACGGCGGTGCGGACGGTCTCGGACCGGCCCTCGCAGGTCGCCTCGCCCCAGCCGACGATGCCGGAGTCGGTCTCGACCCGGACGAACAGCCAACGCGGCGCGACCAGGAAGGTCTCCACCCGTGCGATTCGCGTCATGGTGACCTCAGCCCTTCGTGGCGCCGGCGGTGAGGCCGGAGACGACGTATTTCTGCACGAACAGGGCGATCAGCATGATCGGCAGGGTGACCACGGTGGCCGCCGCCATCAGGCCGCCCCAGTCGATGCTGGCGTAGCCGACGAAGTCGAAGATCGCCACCGGGAGCGTCTTGGTGTCGGCGCCGGAGAGCACCAGGGCGAACATGAAGTTGTTCCAGGAGAAGATGAAGGACAGGATGCCCGCGGTGGCGATGCCGGGCACCGACAGCGGCAGGGTGATCCGTCGGAACGCGCCGATGTGGGTCAGTCCGTCGACGAGCGCCGCCTCCTCCAGCTCCGTCGGCAGGCCGTCGAAGTAGCCCATCATGATGTAGACGATCAGCGGCAGCGACACGAACATGTGGCTGAGGACCAGCACGGTGAACCCGCCGACCATCTGCAGGTTCGAGAAGACGTAGTACCAGGGCACCAGCAGCGAGACGCCGGGGATGACCCGGGCCATGAGCACGACGAGCGCGGACTTCTTCATGTTGAACCGGCTCATCGAGTACGCGGCGGGCACCCCGAGCAGGAGCGACAGCACGGTGGCGGCGAACGCCACCCAGAGGCTGTTACCGATGAACTGGACGTAGTTCGCCTGCTGGAGCACGTTGCTGTAGTTGTCCAGCGTGGGGGAGAAGACGAACGCCTTGTCGGTGTCGTAGATGTCGACGTTCGTCTTGAACGACGCGGCGATCATCCAGATCAGCGGCGCCATCAGCGACAGCACCACCAGGGTGAGCGCCACCGTCCGGAAGATCCTGTACGGCCTGCGCAGCTTCATCGGTCCAGCCCCTTCTTGCGGTAGGTCAGGGCCCACATCACCCCGATGATGATCAGGAAGAAGATGATGAGGACTGTCGATGAGACGCCGTACTCGTTGTAGTCGAAACTCAGGCCGTAGGCGTACACGTTGAGGGTCTCCACCTCGTGGAAGGAGCCGCCCCCGCGTCCCTTGGTGGCGTAGAGGATGTCGAAGGTCTTCAGCGCGTCGATGCCGCGCAGCAGGATCGCGACGATCACGGTGGGCATCAGCAGCGGCAGGGTGACGTGCCGGAACCGCTGCCAGGTGCTGGCGCCGTCGATCAGCGCCGCCTCCTGCGGCTCGTCGGAGAGCGACGTCAGGCCGGCGAGCAGGATCAGCACCACCATCGGGGTCCACTGCCAGATGTCGATGAACATCGTCGTCGGCAGGGCCGAGCCCTGACCGGCCAGCCAGGGCTGGGGGCCGATCCCGAACCAGCCGAGCACCTGGTTGGCCATGCCGATGTTGGGGTCGAAGATCAGCCGCCACATCATGCCGACCGCGACCGGGGTGGCCACCAGCGGCAGGAGGATCGCGACCCGGACCCACTTCTCACCCTTGAACGGTCGCCACAGCAGCAGGGCGATCGCCATGCCGAGCACGACCTCGAAGAAGAGGACGACGCCGGTGAAGGCGGCGGTACGCCACACCGCCGGCCAGAACCGGTCGGTGTCGCCGAGGACGTCGAGGTAGTTCTGGAAGCCGATGAACTCGCTCTCGGCACGGACCGAACCCTCGGCGTCGGTCAGGCTGAGGTATCCGGTCCACGCCACCGGGAAGATGATCAGAACAGCGACAAAGGCCATCGCGGGTGCCGCGAAGAGCCACTTGCGGTGCTCGTTGGCCCAGCGCGACCAGGCCGACGTCTCCGGGGACGCCGGAGGGCTCCCGGGTGATCTGGTGACGGGTGTGGTGACGGCTGACATGAGGTCTCCCGGTGGGTCAGGGCCAGGTCCCGGCGCTCAGGTGGCGGGGCCGGACGGCCCCGCCACCTGCGCTTCGGGCTACTTCGCCTCGTCGTCGAGGAACTTCTGGAACGCCTCGTTGGCCGAGTCCGCCGAGGCGGCCACGTCCTTGCCGGTGATCGCGTCGACGATCGGCTGACCGACGATCTCCCGCGCCTGGGCGACCTTCACGACCAGCGGACGGTCGTGTCCGACGCCGTTGGCGGTGCTGACCGTGGTGGCCTCGGCGAGGTCCTTCGGGTAGGTCGCGGTGCCCTCCGGGTTCGCCCACACCGAGGTACGGGCGCTGGGCACGCCGGCCTTCTGCTGTGCCAGCGCCTGCTCCTTGCCGGCCGCCCACTGGATGAACTTCCAGGCGTTGTCCTGGTTCTCGGAGGCGTCGTTCACGCCGAGCGCCCAGGACGGGATGTTGTACGGCTTGGAGCCGGCCGGGCCGGCCGGGAAGGCCGCGAAGCCGACCGTGTCGGAGACCTTCGACTTGGCCGGGTCGGTGGCGTTCTTGTAGAGCGAGTTGGCCTCGGTGTAGAACGCCGCCTTGCCCTGGGTGAAGATCGCCATCGCCTCGGACCAGCTCATGTCGGTGCTGATGTTCTCCGGGCCGTGCTCCCGCAGCAGCCCGCCGTAGTAGGCGTACGCCTGCTTGGCCTGCTCGGTGTTGACCGAGGCCTTGCCGCTGCCGTCGACGAAGTCGCCGCCGAAGCTGTAGAGGAAGCTGGAGAACTGCGTCACGGCGGCGGCCTTGCCGGTGCGGGACACGAAGCCGGCCACGCCCGGGTTGTCCGCCTCGACCTTCGCCGCCTGCGCCTTGAGCTCGTCAAGGGTCTTCGGCGGGGCGGTGAAGCCCGACTTCTCCAGCAGGTCCTTGCGGTAGTAGAGGACCTCCTGCTCGGTGATGATCGGTACGCCGACCACCTTGTCCTCGTGCGTGGTGGCCTGCACCGGTCCGGCCTGGAAGTCGCCGAACTCGAACGCGCCGTCCGACTTGGCCTTGTCGGTCAGGTCGGCGAGGTACTTGTTCGAGGCGAACAGCTTCCCCTCCTGGAGGGGCCGGTACATCATCACGTCGAGGTCGCTGGACCCGGCGTTCAGCTTGACGTTGTACTGGTCGGAGAGCTGGTCCTCACCGAGTTGGGTGACCTCCACCTTCAGGCCCGACTGCTTCTCGAACTCCGGCAGGGCCTGCTTGATGTTCTCGCTCCACACGTGGTTCACCAGCGTCACACGCACGGTGTTCGACGCTGCGGCGTCGTCCCCGCCACCGCAGGCGGTCAGGCCGAGGGTGACGGCCGCCGCCAGGGTGGTGCCGATGACTGCTCGACGTTTCACGTCCATCTCTCCTTATGCCGTGGCCGTTGGGGGCCGGCCGACTGCCGCGGGGACGTGTCCGTCGTCTCGACGGTCGCCACCTGGCGTTTTACGTCCGCTTAACATCGGGATGCTAGGCCGAAAAAGCAGATTTATTCAAGGGGTAGACCTAACTGATATGCTCCGAGCCGTGGAACAGCCTGCCCCAGGGGTCGCACTCGCCCCCGTCGCCCCGGTCGAGGCTGGTCTGCACGCCCGGGTCCTCGACAACCTCGGCACGGCCATCTGCGGGGGCGAGCTGCGCCCCGGGATGGTCCTCAACATCGACGAGCTGGTCGACCGGTACGCCGTGTCCCGATCGGTCGTCCGCGAGGTGCTGCGGGTGCTCGCCTCGATCGGGTTCATCGAGACCCGGCGTCGCGTCGGCGTCATGATCCGGTCGAGCGAGGCGTGGAACGTCTTCGATCCGCAGGTGATCCGCTGGCGGCTCGCCTCGTCCGGCCGCATCGCCCAGCTCCGCTCGATCACCGAGCTGCGCACCGCCGTCGAGCCGCACGCCGCCTGGCTCGCCGCGCAACGCGTCGGTCACGACGAGGCGAGCGACCTCGTCGGGCTCGCGGCCAAGATGTGGGCCGCCGGCAAGGCCGGGGACGAGGAGCGCTTCCTCGAACTGGACATCGACTTCCACCGGCGGCTCCTGGTGGCCTCCGGCAACGAGATGTTCGTCCGGCTGCAGGACCTGGTCGCGGAGGTGCTGACCGGCCGCCACCAGCACCACCTCATGCCGCACCACCCGCACGAGCAGGCTCTCCAGTTGCACGCCGAGGTGGCCCAGGCGATCCAGCGACGCGACGGCGACCGGGCCCGCCAGGCGATGGTGCAGCTGACGGAGCAGGCCTTCGGCGAGATGAGCTCGATCTGGGAACGGACCGCCGAACCCGGAGGCCGCTGAGACCACCGCCGCGCCGCCCCGGCACGGCCACACCACCGTCCACCGTGGTGACGTGGGGGCGCGCCGGGGCGTGCGACCCGTCGGCCGCCGTCCTGGTCCGGTCCGGCCGGTCAGGGTTCGCGTCGACGGACGACCAGCACCGTGACCAGGGTTGCCAGCGCCGCCCAGCCGGCGTACGTGACCCATGCGCCGCCGACCGTGGCCCGGTGGGCGACGTCCACCCAGGGCGGCGCCTCGCCGCGTTCGATCAGGCGCTGCCAGGCGGGCACCGGCATGGCGTGCCGGATCAGGGCGGTCCAGCGTTCGTCGTCGTCGACCACGGTCGGCAGCAGGAGCAGGACCGTCGCGGCGGTGACGATCGCGGGCGCGGTGTGGCGGACCAGCGCGCCGAGCCCGGCGCCGACGAGGGTGCAGAGCGGCACCAGCAGGGCGGACGCGACGAGTGCCCGCAGTGCCCCCCGCTCACCGAGCGACATTCCGCCCCGTCCCGCCAGGATCGCCTGGGAGACGCCGAAGGCGGCGGCCGAACCGAGCAGGCCCAGGACCGTGGTGACGGCGGTCAGCACGGCGAGCTTCGCGGCGGCCACGGACCCCCGGGCCGGGACCGCCGCGAAGGTCGTCCGGAACAGCCCGGAGGCGTACTCACCGCCGATCGCGACCGCGCCGACACTGCTCGCCGCGAGCACCACGAAGAGCTGTGTCTGCTGGGGGAACGCATCCCACAGGGGGTTCAGCACGTTCCGCCGGTCGGCGGGCCAGTCCGTCCACTGCCGGCGGGTGTCGAGGCTGGCGTGGACGGCGAACCCGACCGTGGCGAGCAGGATCAGCCCGAGGGCGCCCCAGGTCGACCGGAGCGACCAGAGCTTGATCCACTCGGCGGCGACCAGGTCCCGGAAGCGGACCGGCCCGGTCGGCACGGCCGGACGGGCGTCGCCGTGGCCGGGAGCGGCGTCGAGGCCACCCCGGCCGGCGTCGCCGGTCCGGTGGCCGGCGGCGGTCATCGGGCCACCTCCCCGGCCCGGTGCTCGACGCTGGCGGCGGTCAGCGCCATGAACGCCTGCTCCAGCGAGGGGGTACGGGTCACCAGCTCGTGCACCGGGATCCGGTGGGCGGCGGCGAGATCACCGACCCGCGCCGCGCTGAGGCCGGTCACCGTGACCGACCCGTCGTCCTCGGCCCGCACCACACCGCCCTCGGCGGTCAGCCGGGCGGTGAGCGTGGTCTGCTGCGGGGTACGGACGGACACCGTGGTCCGGCCGCTCGCCGCGGCGAACTCGGCGAGACTCTGGTCGGCGAGGAGCCGTCCCCGGCCGATGACGACGAGCCGGTCGACGCAGTGCTCCATCTCGCTCATCAGGTGGCTGGAGACGAAGACCGTCCGTCCCTGGCCGGCCAGTTCCCGGAACAGGCCGCGTACCCAGCGCACCCCCTCCGGGTCCAGCCCGTTGAACGGTTCGTCGAACAGCACCACCGGTGGGTCACCGAGGAGCGCGGCGGCGATTCCGAGCCGCTGCCGCATGCCGAGCGAGAATCCACCCACCCGCCGCCGGGCCACCCCGGCGAGGCCCACCTCCCGCAGCGTCGCGTCGACGCGGGTGCGCGGGATGCCGTTGCTGGCGGCCAGGGCCCGCAGGTGTGCCCCGGCGCCGCGTCCGCCCTGCACGTCGGCCGCGTCGAGGAGCGCGCCGACGTGACGCAGCCCGCGTGGCCGGTCCCGGAACCGGACACCGTCCACCGTGACGGTGCCGCTGGTCGGCGCGGTGAGACCGAGGATCATGCGGAGCGTGGTGGACTTGCCGGCTCCGTTGGGGCCGAGGAACCCGGTCACGTGACCGGGGCGCACGGTGAGGGTCAGGTCGTCCACGGCCGTGGTGCGGCCGTACCGTCTGGTCAGCGAGGTCAGTCGGATCATGCGGTCCAGGCTGTCGGGCCGCCTCCGCCCGGTCGTCGTGCCGGCGGCCACACCCGACCACCGGCGGTACGCCCCGGGGCGTACGCCCCCGGGCCGATGTCCACCCGCTTCCCGCCTGGCTACCGTGTGCGGCATGCCTGCCGCCGTACCGCCGCGCCGCCTGCCGGCGCTCCTGTCGTCGGTGCTGCCCTGGGTGGGCGTCGCCGCGCAGCCCGTCGCGGTGCTCTACGCCCCCGTGGCGGAGTCCGGCGGCGGTGGGCTCGGCTTCGGCGGCTGGTGGATCCCGCTGCGCTACCTGCTGCCGGCCCTGGTGGTCGCCCTTCCCGCCGGCCTGCTGCCGCGCCGCCCCCTGGTGGCGCTCGGGATGATGCTGGCCGGAGCGACCATGGTCACCGCGACGGTCAACTCCGGTGAGGACAGCTACCTCTCCGACATCTGGTACCTGCAGTTCCTCGTGGTGGACGTGACGGTGGGGGTGGTCGTGGCGAGCCGTTCCCGCCGGCTCGCCCTGCCGGCCACCGCGCTGGTGCTCGTGGTGCAGGTCGTCGTGGCCTTCGTCAATCCCGGCACGGACCCGGTGAACCGCGCCGTCCTCTCGGTCCTGGCGGTCGTCACCGCCGCGACGGTGGGCAGTTCGGTTCGCGCCCGACGCCGTTACGCCGTCGCGCTGCGGTCGCACGCCGCGGCCGAGGCGGTCACCGCCGAGCGGCTGCGCATCGCCCGGGAACTGCACGACATGGTGGCCCACAGCATCGGGATCATCGCCATCCAGGCCGGCGTGGGCGCCCGGGTCATCGACACCCAGCCGGCGCAGGCGCGGGCCGCGCTGCGGACCATCGAGGCCACCAGCCGGGACACCCTCGCCGGGCTCCGGCGCACGCTCGGCGCGTTGCGTCGCCCGGAGTCCGCGTCGTCACTGGACCCGACGCCCGGTCTGGACGACCTGGACCGGCTGGTGGCCGCCGGGGCGGACGCCGGGATCCGGGTCGACCTGCGCCGGGTCGGGCGGGGAGCCGTTCCGGACGACATCGGCCTCGCCGTGTTCCGCATCGTGCAGGAGGCGGTCACCAACGTGGTACGGCACGCCGGCACCGACACCTGCCGGGTGGTGGTCGAGCAACGTCCCGACGAACTGGGCGTGGAGGTGACGGACGACGGTCGGGGCGGGCCGGTCGGCGGCGAGGGACACGGCATCGTCGGCATGCGGGAACGGGTCGCGCTGCTGGGCGGCCGGTTCACTGCGGCTCCCCGTCCCGAGGGCGGCTTCCGGGTGGTCGTACGGCTGCCCCTGCCGGCGGCGGTGAAACGGTGACCGTGTCGGGGGAGACCGCCGGTCGGATCCGGGTGCTGCTCGTCGACGACCAACCTCTGGTCCGCGCCGGACTGCGGGTGCTCATCACGGACGCGCCCGACATCGAGGTCGTCGGTGAGGCGGGCACGGGGACGGACGCCGTCCGGCTGGCCCGGGACGTCCGGCCCGACGTGGTGCTGATGGACCTGCGGATGCCCGGGATGGACGGCATCCGGGCCACCCGGGAGATCATCGCCCAGGGTGGGCCGAGCCGGGTTCTCGTCCTCACCACCTTCGACGACGACGACCACGTGCACGCCGCGCTGCGGGCCGGGGCGAGCGGTTTCCTGGTCAAGGACATGGCCCTCGACGACATCCTCGGCGCGGTCCGGGTGGTGGCCGCGGGGGACGCCCTGCTCGCACCGGGTGTCACCCGCCGGCTGGTCGCCGAGTTCGCCCGCCGCGCCGCGCCGGCCGCCCGCCCCCGACCTCTCGACGGGGTCACCGAGCGGGAACGGGAGGTGCTGACCCTGGTCGGTCGTGGCCTGTCCAACGGCGAGATCGCCGCCGAACTGATGATCAGCGTGGCCACCGCGAAGACGCACGTCGGACGCCTGCTCACCAAGCTCGACGCCCGGGACCGCGTGCACCTGGTGATCGCCGCCTACGACGCCGGACTGGTGACCCCGGCGGGCTGACCCGCCGGACGCCGGAACCGGCCGACCTCTGGCCGGTCACCCGGGCGGGCCGGCCGCCCCACCGGTGGCGCGACGGCGCCGTCGTTCCGCCCGCCACCAGGTGTGACCGAGCACGACGGTGGCGATCAGGCCCAGTCCGGCGGGAGCGACGGTCAGCCAGTTCACCTCGTCGGGGGTGCTGACCGCCGCGCCGAGCGCCGCATAGCCGAAGGCGGTGGGGGTCGAGGCGAGCACGCTGCCGACCAGGAACGGCAGCAGCCGCGCGCCGGTGGTGCCGTAGCCGTAGCTGACCAGCCCGAACCCGGAGATCGGCAGGAGCCGTACGGTCATCACGCCGAGCACGCTCTGCCGGGCGAACCAGCCGTCCAGCCGGGCGAGGCGGCCCCGGACCCGTTCGGCGACGAACTCCCGCCCGAGGGCCCGGCCGACCGCGAAGCCGAGCGCGGCCGCGAGCAGCGCGGCGCCGAGGGCGTAGACGGCTCCTTCGAGAGCGCCGAAGAGCGCCCCCGAGGCCAGCGTGACGAAGGTGCGGGGCACCAGCGCGACCAGCAACAACGCGCCGCCGGCGATGGCGGCTACCGGGGCGGCCCGGCCGAGGCGGTCGGCGTGCGCCGGCAGTTCGGCCAGCTCCGGCCGGGGCACCAGCACCAGCAGCAGCGCGAGGCACCCCAGCAGGAGCAGCAGGGACGCGAAACGGACGGCCGACCGCTGCGCGAGCAGCCGCCGGGCCGCCGGGATCATGGCCGGGCGGCGGCCACCGCGGCCTGGCGTTCGGCGCGCAACCGGTCGGGCCAGGTGTCGTTCAGCGGGGGAAGCTGGTGCGCCCCGGTGGCCCACCTGAGCAGCAGGTCGGCCAGGGCCGGGTTGCGGGCCAGCGCCGGACCGTGGGAGTAGGTGCCGAGCAGTTTGCCCCGCCAGGCCCCCTCGGTCTGGCCGTCGTTGCCCACTCCGGCGGTGACCCGGGCCAGCGGCGCGACGCCCGGCCCCAGGTGGGTGCGTCCACCGTGGTTCTCGAAGCCGCTCAGCGGGGGCAGGCCCAGCCGGGGGTCGATGTCCCCGGCGAGCTCGCCGACGGCCCGCGACGGACCCCGGTCGGACTCCAGGTCGAGCAGGCCCAGCCCCTGGCAGCGGGTGCCCTTGGCGAAGAACGAGGTGCCGAGCAACTGGTAGCCGGCGCAGACCCCGAAGACCACCGCACCCTGGGCGACCGCCTGGTGCAGCCCGCCGTCGGCGAGCAGCCGCTGCGCGCCGAGCGCCTGCGGGCCGTCCTCGCCGCCGCCGATGAGGTAGATGTCGGCGGCCGTGGGCAGCCGCTGGTCGGAGCGGACCTCCAGCACCTCGACCGGCATCCCGCGCTGCTGCGCCCGGCGGGCCAGGATCAGCACGTTTCCCCGGTCGCCGTAGGTGGAGAGCAGGTCGGGATAGACCCAGACGATGCGCAGGCTCTCAGTTGACACGGTCCAACTCCGCTCGGATGTCCTGGAACGCGGTGTAATTGGCGATGACCTCCAGGCGGCCCGGTGGGACGCCGCGGACCGCCTCGTCGAACGACCGGACGTGCTGGAACGGCACGTCGTTGACGTCGAGACGGACGGCCAGGTCGAAGGCCCGGTCGCCGGTGATCAGCACCTGCCGGCCGCGCAGCGGGCTGAAGTCGACGTCGAACAGCCAGGAGGTGTCCAGGCCGTCGGGGTCGCGGGCGTTGATGGAGAGCAGTGTCGGGGCGTGGTCGGCCATGTCGAAGGCCTCCAGCCAGCTCGCCGGGTTCTTCGCCAGCAGCAACCGGATGTTGCGCCCGTCCCGGTCGACCTGCGCGTACCGGCCGGCGATCGAGGTCACCTGGCCGAGGCGGGAGACCGCGTCGACCGGACGGACGCCGAACTCGGCGGCGACGGCGAGCGCGGTGGCCGCGTTGCCGAGGTTGACCCGGCCGGGCAGCTGGAGGAAGACCTTGTGCCACGCGCCGGTCGGGTCGACCACGCCGTCGTCCTCGACCACCCACTGCGGCTGGGGGCGGCGCAGCGGGCAGCCGGTGCACCACCACTGCTCGCCGGAGCGCTGGATGGACGAGCCGCACTCGGGGCAGACCCAGGAGTCGTCGTGCCACCGCTGGCCGGCGCTGAACCAGACCACGGTGGGCGGGGTGAGCCGGTGGTCGTGGCTGGCCGGCGGGGTGGCCGCCCAGACCACCATCGGGTCGTCGGCGTTCGCCACCACACGCATCTCCGGGTGGCGGACCAGCGCGGCCCGCCAGAGCTGCGCCATCATGGCGACCTCCTTGGCCCGGTCGAGCTGGTCGCGGGAGAGGTTGAGCAGGGCCACCACGTGTGGCTCGGTGGCCTCCATGACCTGGGCCAGGTAGTGCTCGTCCACCTCGAGCACCGCGTAGGGGGTGCTGCCGGCCTTGGCCAGCGCGGAGGTGTGGCCGGTGGGCATGTTCGCGCCGAAGGAGTTGGTGGCGACCGTGCCGAGCACGCCGACCGCCGCGGTGGTGAGCCGGGTGGTGGTGGTCTTGCCGTTGGTGCCGGAGATCAGGGCGATCGCCCGGCCCGCCGAGAGGTGGGCCAGCAGGTCCGGGTCGATCTTCAGACCGATCCAGCCGCCGATCACCGAGCCGTCCCCACGGCCCGCGGCCCGCGACAGTGCCGCGGCCGTACGCGACACGGAGCTGGCCACCTTTGCCCGCAGGGGCATCTTCGCGTCCGTCACGCGAGCGAGGTTACCGGACCGCCCGCTCCGTCAGATCGCCGCCGACGGCGAACCGTTCGGGCGGGGGGCTCCACCCGCCGGGGCGACCGGGCGGCCGGGCGGACGCGCGGCACCCGCCGGCCGGGGACGGTCGGTGCGCCGGCCGGGTGGATCTTGGTCCACCGGATGGAGTCGATCTATGTCGGAAAACGGACGCCGGCTGGGGGACGTTCCGGCCCTCCACTCCGCTCCACCCCTTCTGACGTGCGGTTTTGTCTTTCGGCGCGGCGCGCCGAAGGGTCGTTTCCGGTTGCAGGTGGAGGGAAGTGGAGTAGAGTGGAGCGCAATGGTGAGGCCGGGAGGGCCCACCGGCCCGGGGGGTCAGCGGCGCCGCGAACGCCGCCGAAGGGCGAGGGGGTTGGGCCGTGTTCCTCGGCACCCACACTCCACGCCTGGACGACAAAGGCCGGTTGATTCTCCCGGCGAGGTTCCGGGACGGGCTGGCGGGGGGTGTCGTGATCACCAAAGGGCAGGAACGCTGCCTCTACGTCTTTCCGACGCCCGAGTTCCAGCGCATCGCCGACCAGTTGCGTCAGCAACCGATGACGCACAAGGCCGCGCGGGCGTACAGCCGGGTCTTCTTCGCCAGCGCGCACGACGAGGTTCCCGACAAGCAGGGGCGGGTCACCGTCCCCGCCCACCTGCGTGAGTACGCCGGTCTCGACCGCGACCTGGCGGTGATCGGCGCGCACACCCGGGTGGAGATCTGGGACCGGACCGCTTGGGAAACCTACCTCGCGGAGAGCGAGGAGGATTTCTCCGACATCTCCGAGGGGGTGTTGCCCGGCGGTCTGTAGGGCGTGACGACGCCCGGCGTACTGCGAGATCTCCAGCCGCTTCGCGTTCCTGGCACCCCTTCCCCGGTGCCAGGGGCACGATCCGGTCTCTCCGAGCCGCGGTCGGGGAGCGGGCGGGAGCGGATGGGGATCTGGCGGTACGACGGGGCGTCGTGGCGACGACGCAGACAACACGAGAGAGAAGGTCCGGTACCAGTGGGGGTCGACATGGGGGAGCTACGCGGCACGCACGTGCCGGTACTGCTCGAGCGGTGTCTCGAGCTACTGGCCCCCGCGCTGGACCGGCCCGGGTCGACGGTCCACGTCGACGCCACCCTGGGGCTGGCCGGGCACGCCGAGGCGGTACTCGAGGCGCATCCCCGGACCACCCTGATCGGTCTGGACCGGGACACCGAGGCCCTGGCGCACGCCCGGGCCCGGTTGGCCCGGTTCGCCGACCGGGTCCACCTCGTGCACGCCGTCTACGACGAACTGCCCGAGGTGCTCGACCGGCTGGGTGTCCCGGCCGTCGACGGGATCCTCTTCGACCTCGGGGTCTCCTCACTGCAACTGGACGAACCCGACCGTGGGTTCGCCTACGCGCGGGACGCCCCGCTGGACATGCGGATGGACCAGACCCGGGGGACGACCGCGGAAGAGGTGGTCAACACCTACTCCCACTCGGACCTGGCCCGCGTCCTGCGGACCTACGGCGAGGAGCGCTTCGCCGGCCGGATCGCCTCGGCGATCATCCGGGAGCGGCAGCGGGAGCGGATCACCTCGACGGCCCGGCTGGCGGAACTGGTCCAAGAGGCCATTCCGGCACCGGCCCGACGAACCGGCGGTCACCCGGCGAAGAGAACGTTTCAGGCTTTACGGATCGAGGTAAACAGGGAACTGGCAGCGCTGGAGACGGCGCTGCCGGCCGCGCTCGACGCACTGACCGTGGGTGGCCGCATGGTGGTCCTGTCCTACCAGTCACTGGAGGACCGGCTCACCAAGGCGGCGCTCGCCGAGCGGACCCGACGTCAGGGTCCGGTCGACCTCCCGGTCGAACTGCCCGGCACCGGCCCGACGTTCCGGCTGCTCAGCCGGGGCGCCGAGCTAGCCGGGGAGACGGAGGTCACGGCGAACCCACGGGCCGCGTCGGTGCGACTGCGTGCCGCGGAGCGGATCGACCCCGACGCGGAACGCCCGGGCGGTGCCGAACGCGAACGGTACCGCCGGCGGGTCAGGGCGATGCACCAGGGGGTGGGGTTGCCCAAGGGTTCCACAGTGGACCTGCGGGTGGCCCCGGACGACGGCACGACGACGGACGACGAAGAGGGGGAGGGATCATGAACGTCAACAAGCGCGACCGCCGGGACTCTCCCGGCGCGGGGCAGCGTACACCGCGGTCGGGGGGCCGGACCGTGGCGGCGCGGACCGCGTCGGTGGGCACCGGTGCCACCGGACCGGACCGTACCCGGCGACAGGGTGAGAACCGCGCCCGGGAAGCGCGCGAGTTCCCGACCCAGGGCAGTGCCGCGCTGCAACCGGCGCCGCGGAGCGGCAGCGCCACCCGGCCGACCGCGCCGCGCCTGCGGGTCGCGCCGCCGCCGCCGGTCTCCGTGCCGCGCGCGCCGTTCGTCGGCCTGGTCCTGGTCCTGGTCGTCGGCGGGGTGCTCGGCATCCTGCTGGTCAACACCAAGATCAACGAGAACGCCTTCCGGCTGGAGAAGCTCCAGCAGCAGCAGGCCAAGCTCGACGTCGACCAGCAGCAGCTGGAGAAGCGGATCGCCGAGTCGGAGGCGCCGGGCAACCTGACCGCCGAGGCACGCAAGCTGGGTCTGGTCGAGTCGGACGACCCGGCCTTCATCCAGCTGCCGGACGGGCAGATGATCGGCGTACCCCGCCCGGCGAGTGGCCAGCCGGCCATCACGAGCCAGCAGGGCACGGGAGACTGACCCGTGGCCCCCAGACCAGAGGAACCGCGCCGGGACGCCACAGGCTCCCGGCGCGGTTCGTCACGTGCCTCCGGTGACCGGGGTGGCGAGCCGCGTGAGCCGGGCGTCGGCGGGATCTCCGGCGCGCGGTCGTACACGCCCCGGGGCCGTACCGTCCGGGAGAGCCACGACGAGCGCGCCGGCACCGCCCGGGGAACCGGCCGGGACGAGCGCGTCACCCGGCAGTCGGGGCTGCCGGGCCGCAGCGAGCGCGAGGAACGTACCGCCGCCGCCCGCCGCACCACCGGCGCTGACCAGCGACGCAACCCGCGTGGCACGCGTTCCGCCGACCCGTTCCGCCCGGCCCTCCAGGTGCTCGACGGAGGCCGGACCGGAGCCGGGCGCACCGGCCGCCGGGCCGCGCCGGCCGCCCGGACCACCGTGATCCGGACCGTCGACCCCGCCGGCACCCGGGCCGGCGCGCGGGGGACGGCACGAGACGGCGGCCCGCCGGACGAGGAGCCCACACCGCCCCGTCGTCGTGACCGGCGACCGGCGACCGCCGCGCGGCGGCCCGTCCGCAGACCGCGCCGTCCGCCGTTGCTCGCCGACCCGCGCCGCCGGCTGCGGCTCGGCACCGTCCTGACCCTCGCCCTCTTCGCCGTCATCGGTATCCGCCTGGTCGCGCTCCAGGCCGTGGAGGCCCCGGCGTACGCCGGCGGCGGCGTCACCGACCGACTGCGTAAGGTGGACCTGCCCGCTCCGCGCGGGGCGATCTACGACCGGGACGGCAACCCGCTGGCGCACAGCGTCGAGGCCCGGTACGTCTTCGCCGACCCGACCCGGGTGAAGGACATCCCGGCCGCCGCCAAGGCGCTCTCCCCGCTGCTCGGCATCCCGGTCTCCGACCTGGCCGAGCGGATGGCCCCGCGCGTCCGCGAGGACGGCAAGGAGTCCGAGTTCGAGTACCTCGCGCGGGGCGTCGAGATCGGCACCGCCAGGAAGATCCTGGAGCTGGAGCTGCCCGGTATCGGCGCGCACCGGGACGAGCGCCGCGAGGTGCCCGGGGACGACCTGGCGGCGAACCTGATCGGATTCACCAGCCAGGACATGGTCGGGCTGGAGGGTCTGGAGGCCCGCTACGACGACCTCCTCGCCGGTGAGGACGGCAAGCGGGTCTTCGAGATCGGCGCGGGCGACCTCAGCGCGCCGATCCCCGGTGGCTACCGCGAGACCACCGAGGCGAAGCCGGGCAGCTCGCTCGCGCTCACCGTCGACCGGGACCTCCAGTACCGCTACCAGGAGATCCTCAGCGACCGGATGGCGAAGGTCAACGGCAGCACCGGCGCGGCGGTCGTCATCGAGATCCCGTCCGGCGAGATCCTGGCCCAGGCCAGCCACCCCACCTACAACGCCGCCGCCCCGGAGAAGAGCAAGCCCACCGACCGGGAGGACGCCGCCACCAGCTTCGTGGTCGACCCCGGCTCGGTGCACAAGGCGATCACCTTCGGCGCGGCGCTCCAGGAGGGGGTGATCACGCCCGACACGACCTTCCCGGTGGAGAACTACATCGTCAAGGGGGACACCCCGTTCCGGGACACCCACCCGGCGAACGGCCAGCCGATGACTCTGGCCCGGATGATGGCCTACTCCTCGAACGTCGGTACGATCAAGATCGCCGACCAGCTCGGCAAGGAGAAGCTGTACGAGTACCAGCAGCGGTTCGGGCTGGGCAAGCCGACCGGGGTGGGCATGCCCGGCGAGGCGCCCGGCCAGTTGCTGCCCCCGTCGGAGTGGAGCGGCTCGTCGGCCGGCTCGGTGCCGATCGGGCACAGCGTGGACGCCACCCCGTTGCAGATGGCCGCCGTGTACGCGGCGATCGCCAACAACGGCACCTGGGTCCAGCCCCGCCTGGTCAAGGAGACCATCGACCCGAACGGGAAGCGCACCCCCACCAAGCCGCCGGTCACCCGGACGGTGCTCAGCCCGGAGAACGCCAAGGCCCTGCGCGCCATCCTGGAGGCGGTGACCACCGAGGCGGGCGCCACCGGCGTCACCGCGGCCGTTCCCGGCTACCGGGTCGCCGGCAAGACCGGCACCGGCTGGCGGCTGGTGGACGGGAAGAAGCAGCCCGGCGAGGTGGCCTCGTTCATCGGGATGGCCCCGGCGGAGAACCCGCGCTACGTGATCGCGGTCTTCGCGCACACCCCGGGCGGTGGGGGCGGCGCGATCGCCGGCCCCGCCTTCCGCGACATGATGGGGTTCACCCTGCGTCACTACAAGGTGCCCCCGACCGGGGAGAAGTGACCGGAGTTCACGGTCTATCCGCGCTGACCAGGCAGACCGGGACATCATCGGTGAGTGGGGACGAACCACCGGGGCGGCTGTGCGGCCCCCGCCGACCGACCGGGTAGGGTCTGACGCCGTGCCCGGCAATCCACGCCCCCGTACCGTGATCGGAATCCGGCTCGGCGCGCTCGCCGCGCGACTCGGTGTCGAGCCGCCGGCGCAGGCCGCGGACGTGCCGGTGACCGGGGTGACCCACGCCAGCCAGGAGGTTCGCGCCGGCGACCTGTACGCCGCGCTGCCCGGCGCCCGCCGGCACGGCGCGGAGTTCGCCGCCGCTGCGGCGGCGGCCGGGGCGGTGGCCGCGCTGACCGACGAGGCCGGGCGGGCGGCGGTGGCCGCCGCCGGGCTGCCGGCACTGGTCGTCGCCGACCCACGGGACGCGCTCGGCCCGCTCGCCTCCGCCGTCTACGGCGATCCGACCGAGGGGCTCACCGTCATCGGGGTGACCGGCACCGCCGGCAAGACCTCCACCGCCTACCTGGTCGAGTCCGGACTGCGCGCCGCCGGCCACACCACCGGCCTGATCGGCACCGTCGAGACCCGCCTCGGCGACCTGGTGGTGGACAGCGTCCGGACCACCCCGGAGGCCACCGACCTGCATGCCATGCTCGCCGCCGCCCGGGAACGCGGGGTGACCGCGGTGGTCATGGAGGTCTCCAGCCACGCGCTGGCCATGGGGCGGGTCGGCGGCGCCCGGTTCACCGTCGGCGGGTACACCAACTTCGGCTCCGACCACCTGGACTTCCACACCGACACCGCCGACTACTTCGCCGCGAAGGCCCGCCTCTTCGACGGCCGCTGCGCGACCGAGGTGCTCAACCTCGACGACCCGGCGCTGCGTCCGCTCTTCACGCCGGCCACGGTCAGCTACTCGGCCGCCGGCGACCCGACCGCCACCTGGTGGGCCTCGGACGTCGACGAGGCCGGCTACGCCCAGCGGTTCACCGCGCACGGCCCGGACGGGCTGACCGTCGCCGCCGGCGTGGCGCTGCCCGGCCGGCACAACGTCGCCAACGCCCTGCTCGCCATCGCCAGCCTGGTGTCGGTCGGGGTGGACCCGCGTACCGCCGCGGCCGGAGTGGCCGACTGCCCGGGCGTGCCGGGGCGGCTGGAGCTGGTCCGGGCGCCCGGCCCGGTGAAGGGCGTGGTCGACTACGCGCACAAGCCGGACGCGATCGTCGCGGCCCTGGCCGCCCTGCGGGAGCTGACCGTCGACGGTGGCCGGTTGATCTGCGTCATCGGGGCCGGCGGGGACCGGGACCGGGGCAAGCGTCCGGTGATGGGGGCAGCCGCCGCGCAGGGGGCCGACGTGGTCCTGGTGACCGACGACAACCCCCGCACCGAGGACCCGGCGGCGATCCGGGCCGAGGTCCGGGCCGGTGCCGAGACGGCGGCCGGCGCGCCCGCCGCCCGGCCGGTGACCGTTCGCGACGTGGCCGGCCGACGTGCCGCCATCGACGAGGCGGTCCGCACGGCCGGTCCGGGTGACGTGGTGGCCGTGCTCGGCAAGGGCCACGAACGTGGCCAGGAGGTCGGCGGCGAGGTGTTGCCGTTCGACGACCGGACGGAACTGGCGGACGCGCTGCGCGCCCGCTTCGGAGACCGGGTGGAGCAGTCGTGATCGCGCTGACGCTGGCCGAACTCGCCACCGCCGTCGACGGACGGCTGGTCGGCGCCGACCCGACCGCCACGGTGCGCGGTCCGGTCGAGTTCGACTCCCGTAAGGTCCGCCCCGGCGGACTCTTCGTCGCCTTCGACGGGGAGAAGGTCGACGGGCACGACTACGCGGCCCGCGCGGTGGCCGGCGGCGCGGTCGCCGTCCTCGGCACCCGGGAGGTGCCCGGCGTGCCGATGGTGCTGGTCGCCGACGCGCTCGCCGCGATGGGCCGGCTCGCCCGTGCCGTGGTGGACCGGCTGCCGGGGCTGACCGTCGTGGGCATCACCGGCTCCTCCGGCAAGACCACCACCAAGGACCTGATCGCCCAGCTCACCGTCCGGCTCGGCCCGACGGTGGCTCCGCCCGGGTCGTTCAACAACGAGCTGGGCCACCCGTACACGGCGTTGCAGGCCGGACCGGAGACCCGGTTCCTGGTGCTGGAGAAGGGCGCGCGGGGGCTGGGCCACGTCCGTTACCTCTGCGACGTGGTGCCGCCCCGGATCTCGGTGGTGCTCAACGTCGGGGTGGCGCACATCGGGGAGTTCGGCTCCCGGGAGACCATCGCCCTGGCCAAGGGGGAACTGGTCGAGGCGCTGCCGGTCGACGGGCTCGCCGTGCTCAACGCCGACGACCCGCTGGTCGCGGCGATGGCCGACCGCACCCGGGCGCGGGTGGTCCGCTACGGCGAGGCGGTCGACGCCGACGTGCGGGCCACCGACGTGACGCTGGACGAGCGCGGGCGCCCCTCGTACACCCTGGTCACGCCGGAGGGCAGCGTCCCGGTGCGGCTCGGGCTGACCGGCCGCCACCAGGTCTCCAACTCGCTGGCCGCCGCCGCAGTGGCCCGGGAGTTGGGCATGCCCCTGGCCGACCTGGCCGAGGCGCTCGGCGGGCTGGGGCTGGTGTCGACCCGGCGGATGGACGTCTTCGACCGCCCCGACGGGGTGACGGTGATCGACGACTCGTACAACGCCAACCCGGCGTCGATGGCGGTGGCGCTGCGCGCGCTGGCCGGCATGCGGCGGGACGGGCGGACGATCGCGGTGCTCGGCTACATGGCCGAACTGGGCCCGTTCGAGGTCGACGGGCACCGGGAGGTCGGCCGGCTCGCGGCCGAACTGGGTGTCGACCGGCTGCTCGTGGTGGACGCGGCGGCGGCACCGATCCAAGCAGGCGCGACAGCGGTAGGAAACTGGGGAGGAGAATCGGTGCTGCTCACCGATCAGGCAGCGGCCGTCGAGGTGCTGCGCAGTGAGCTACGGCCAGGGGACGTGGTCCTGGTCAAGGGCTCCCGGTACCGCACCTGGGAGGTGGCCGACGCGCTGCGCGTCGACACCGGGGGTGGGGACGCCGCATGAGGGCCGTCATCGTGGCCATCGGGGTGGCCTTCCTCGTCTCGCTCCTCACCACCCCGATCGCGATCAAGGTGTTCACCCGGCTCAAGGCGGGACAGCCGATCCGATCCATCGGGCTCGCCAGCAACCAGGGCAAGAAGGGCACCCCCACCATGGGCGGGGTGGTGTTCATCATCGCCACGGTCATCGCGTACGTCGCCGGGCACCTCGCCCTGACCACCCTGCCGGACCAGCAGATCGCCCAGGTCGAACCGACCATCACCGCGCTGGTGCTGCTGGGGCTGATGGTCTTCTCCGGCGCGGTCGGCTTCGTCGACGACTTCGTCAAGGTCCGCAAGCGCAACAGCGGCGGCATCAGCGCGCGGGCAAAGCTGATCGGCCAGATCCTGGTCGGCGCGGTCTTCGGCGTGGTGGCGCTCTACTTCCCCAGCAGCATGACCGACGCGAGCGGCGCGATCACCAACGTCGAGACCGTCGGCAGCACCACCCTGAGCTTCATCCGGGACATCCCGGCGCTGGAGGTCGGCAAGGTCGCCTCGGTGGTCATCTTCATCTTCGTGGTGATGGCGGCCACCAACGGCGTGAACCTCACCGACGGTCTGGACGGTCTCGCCACCGGCGCGTCGGTGATGGTCCTGGCCGCCTACGCGCTGATCGCGTTCTGGCAGTACCGGCACTGGTGCGCCGACCCGAACTACACCGAGGACTACTGCTACACCGTCCGGGACCCGCTGGAGATCGCGCTGATCGCCGGCGCGGCGGCCGGGGCGTGCGTCGGCTTCCTCTGGTGGAACACCTCGCCGGCCCGGATCTTCATGGGCGACACCGGCGCGCTCGGCCTGGGCGGGCTGATCGCCGGCATGGCGATGTCCACCCGTACCGTGCTGCTGCTGCCGATCATCGGTGGGCTTTTCGTGATCATCACCATGTCGGTGGTCATCCAGATCATTTCCTTCAAGACCACCGGCAAGCGGGTGTTCCGGATGTCCCCGCTCCAGCACCACTTCGAGTTGGCCGGCTGGAGCGAGGTCAACATCGTGGTCCGTTTCTGGATCATCGCCGGGATCGGGGTGGCCATCGCGCTCGGCCTCTTCTACAGCGAGTTCCTCGCCAACGTCGGCTGACGCCCGTCGGGTGGTAGCAGGGGTCCCTTGTTACGCAAAAAGCGGTAGCAGGGGACCCCTGCTACCACCCAGGCGGCAAGCCGACACGCCGAGAGTCGGGGGTTCCGCGCGAAGCGGGCGGCGGCAGCGGCGATGATGGGCGGGTGGGGGAGGACCGAGGAAACACCAGGACGGTCGACGGGCAGCCGCGGGGAGCCGCCGCGGGGCGTACCACCGACCCGCCCGCGCCGCTGCGCGGCCTGGACGCCGCCGGTGGGCTTGCGGCGTTGCGCGGCCTGCTCGCCCGGCCGCTGGCCTCCTACTACCTGCTGATCTCCAGCGCCGGCCTGCTGCTGGTCATCGGGTTGACCATGGTCTTCTCCGCGACCAGTGTGAAGGCGTACGCCGAGGAGGGGAACGCCTTCGCCGCGCTCACCAAGCAGGCGATCTTCGCGGTGATCGGCATCGTCGCCTTCTGGGCCTGCCAACGACTGCCGGCCCGCACCTTCCGGGTGCTCGGCGGGCCGGTGCTCGGGCTGTCGGTGGCGTTGCTGGTGCTGCTCAACCTGCTGCTGGTCTACGGCCGGCTGTTCGACACCGACCCGAGGATCGGCCCGTTCGAGGCGGAGCTGCTCTGGCTCTACCTGGGACCGATCGGGTTGCAGCCCTCCGAGCTGGCCAAGTTCGCCATGGTGCTCTGGGGGGCCGACGTGGTCGCCCGCAAGGGCGTCAAGCTGGGCTGGTGGAAGGAGCTGGCGACCCCGCTGTTCCCGGTGGTCGGGCTGCTCTTCGTCCTGGTCGGTTACAACGACCTGGGCACCATGCTCTGCCTGTTGGCGCTGGTGATCGGCCTGCTCTGGGCGGCCGGGGTGCGCAAGCGGGTCTTCGCCGTGCTCTCCGTGGTCGGCCTGGTCGGGGTGGGCCTGCTGGTGGCGGTCGCCTCGCTCGGCGCCGGCTCCGGGGTGAAGGGCGAGGAGAACTACCGGCTGGCCCGGCTGACCATGTTCATCGACCCGCCTCCTCCCGAGGAGTGCAAGATCGCCGGCTGCTACCAGCTCGCCCAGGCCCGCTACGCGATCGACCTGGGCGGCTGGTTCGGCACCGGGCTGGGCCAGAGCCGGACCAAGTGGGACTGGTTGCCCGCGGCCAACAACGACTTCATCTTCGCGGTCATCGCCGAGGAGCTCGGGGTGGTCGGGTGCGTCGTGGTGCTGGTGCTGTTCGCGGTGCTCGCGTACACCGGCCTGCGTATCGCCCGGCGGGTCGAGGACCCGTTCCGGCGGCTCGCCGCCGCCGCCGTCACCACCTGGCTGGTCAGCCAGGCCGTGATCAACATCGGTGGGGTGGTGGGGCTGCTGCCGATCACCGGCCTGCCGCTGCCGTTCATCTCCGACGGCGGCAGCGCCCTGGTGGTCACCCTCGCCGCGATCGGGATGCTCGCCTCCTTCGCCCGGGCCGAGCCGGACGCCGCGCGAGCCCTGCACGCCCGTCCGCCCGCCCGATGGGTCCGACTAGTGTGGGCCCCGTTGCCGCCGCTTCCCGGCCGGCGTCGCCGGCCGGCGACGCCCCCGGCCGACCGTGGGTCCGTACCCCGGGCGCGGACGCGGCGGAAGGACGACGACGAGACCGCTCCGCGCGGCGCCCGGGGCACCCGGACCCGCGCCGGGTCGGCCAGTGAGAGGAGACGCTGATGGGTCCGCTGCGTTCGGTGGTGCTCTGCGGAGGGGGCACCGGGGGACACATCTACCCGCTGCTCGCCTTCGCCGACTGCCTCCGCCGGCACGACCCGAACGTCCGGATCACCTGCCTGGGCACACCGAAGGGCCTGGAGAACGAGCTGATCCCGCCGCACGGCTACGACCTGCGCACGATCCCCGCCTACCAGCTGCCGCGCTCGGTCAACATGAACCTGGTCCGTACCCCGGGTCGGATGTGGACCGCGGCCCGCGCCGCCGGCAAGGTGATCGACGAGGTACGCGCCGACGTGGTCGTCGGCTTCGGCGGGTACGTCTCGGTGCCCGGCTACCTCGCCGCCTGGCGGCGGGACCTGCCGATCGTCATCCACGAGGTCAACGTGCCGCCGGGCGTGGCGAACCGGCTCGGCATGAAGTTCACCCAGCACGTGGCGGTGGGCTTCCCGCACCAGCCGGTGCAGGCCGAGGCGCTGCGCGAGGCCCGGGTGGTCGGGGTGCCGCTGCGGCGGGGCATCGCCGGGCTGGACCGGGTCGCGTACCGCAACGCCGCGCGGGCCCGCTTCGGGCTCCGTCCCGACCTGCCGGTGCTCTTCGTCGCCGGCGGCTCGCAGGGCGCCCGCTCGATCAACCTGGCGGTGGCCGGGGCGGCGAAGGAGCTGGCCCGCTACGGCGTGCAGGTGCTGCACGTGATCGGCGCCCGCAACGAGCCGGTGCCGATCCCCACCGACCTGCCGGTGCCGTACGTCACCCTGCCCTACCTGTCCGAGATGGAGCTGGGCTACGCCGCCGCCGACCTGATGCTCGGCCGGGGCGGGGCGATGACCTGCGCCGAGGTGGCCGCGATCGGCCTGCCCACCATCTACGTGCCGTACCCGCACAGCAACCAGGAGCAGAAGCGCAACGCGCTGCCCGTGGTCGAGGCGGGCGGCGGGCTGCTGGTGGACGACGCCGAGCTCACCCCGGACTGGCTGGAGCGGACGGTGATCCCGCTGATCCGTGACCCGCACCGACTCGCCGCGATGGGCGCCGCCGCCGCCAACTACGGCCGGCGCGACGGCGACGAGGCGCTGCTCCGGTTCGTCCACGAGGCGGTGGCCCGGTGAGCCGGGCGAACACGACTGGCCCGGTGCGCCGGGTGACCACCACCGGCCCGGTGCCCCGGGCGAACACGACCGGCCCGGTGCCCCGGGCGACCGCGACGGGAAGGCACCATCCATGAACACCGCGCAGTTCTCCCCGGCCGGCACACTGACCGCCGAGGACCTGGGCACCATCCACCTGATCGGCGTGGGCGGGGTCGGCATGAGCGGCCTGGCCCGGCTCTTCCTCACCCGGGGCATCCGCACCACCGGTAGCGAACTGCGGGAGTGGCCCTCGCTGGCCGGCCTGCGCGCGCTGGGCGGCACCATCCACATGACCCACGAGCCGGCCAACCTCGACGGTGTGGACACCGTGGTCTACTCGTCGGCCATCCCGGCGGACCACCTGGAGATGGTGGAGGCCCGCCGGCGCGGCCTGCGGGTGCTGCACCGCTCCGAGGCCCTCGCGGCGGCGATGACCGGCCGGCGGGCGGTGGCCGTCGCCGGCACCCACGGCAAGACCACCACCACCTCGATGGTGACCATGGTGCTCCAGCAGGCCGGGGAGGACCCGTCGTTCGTCATCGGCGGGGAGATCTCCGAAGTGGGCTCGGGCGCGCACCACGGCACCGGGCAGTACTTCGTGGTGGAGGCCGACGAGAGCGACCGGTCGTTCCTGATCTACCGGCCGTTCGTCTCGGTGATCACCAACATCGAGCCCGACCACCTCAACACCTACGGCGACTTCGCCACCCTGAAGGCGGCCTTCGCCGAGTTCGCCCGGCTCACCGACCCGGAGGGCTTCATCGTCACCTGCGCCGACGACCCGGCCACCCGGGACCTGGCCGCGACGCTGCGGGCCGAGGGCCGCCGGGTGTACACGTACGGCGAGGCGCCCGACGCCGACCTGCGGCTGACCGGCACGGCGTCGTCGGCCCGGGGCGTCCGCTACCTGGCCGAGGTGGACGGACGCGCGCTCGGCGAGATCCGCCTGCCGGTGCCCGGCCGCCACATGGGACTCAACAGCGCCGCCGCGGTGCTCACCGCGTACCTGCTGGACCTGCCGCTGACCGCCGCCACGGACGCGCTCGCGGCCTTCCCCGGGGTGCGGCGGCGGTTCGAGCGCAAGGGCGTCGCCGACGGCGTCCTGGTCTACGACGAGTACGCCTACCACCCGACCTCGATCACCCTGGCGCTGCGGACGCTGCGCGAGGTGGCCGGCGAGGGACGGCTGCTCGTGGTGTTCCAGCCGTACCGGCTCTACCGCACCCGCGACCTTCAGGCGGAGATCGCCGAAGGGCTGGCCATCGCCGACGAGGTGGTGCTGCTGGAGGTCTTCGGCCCGGGTGAGCTGCGCCAGCCGGGGGAGGGGTCGGCCGCCCTGGTCGAGGCGATCGACCTGCCCGCCGAGCGGAAGGTCTTCGTCGACTCCTGGGAGGCGGCGCCGGTGGAGGTGGCCCGGCGGGCCCGTCCCGGCGACGTGGTGGTCACCATGGGCGCGCCGCCGATCTCCCTGATGGGTGACCAGCTCCTCGACGCGCTGCTGGCCCGGACCGGCGACCCCGGCGCGGCCGGCCCGACGGCCGCCGAGGCCCCGGTCGGCACCACCACCGCCCCGGTGACCGACGTCGCCCGGGACGCCCCGGCCGCCGGCACGGACGGCGTGTCGCCCGCGGCCGGATGAGTCCCGGCCCGGCGCGGGGACGGACGGCCGGCACGGAGCCCGGAGGGCGGCGCGGCCCGGTCCGCCGGTGGCAGCTGGTCCGGGCCGGCACCGACGCGGTGCCGCCGTCGACCCGTCGCTTCATGCAGCGCGCCCGGCAGCGCCGGCTGCGTGCCGCACTGCCGTGGGCGGTGGCGGGCGGGGTGCTGGTGCTCGCCCTGATGGTCACCTGGGTGCTGCTCGGCACCGGCCTGTTCGGCGTGCGCGAGGTGCGGGTGGTCGGGACCGAACTGGTCACTCCGGTGCAGGTCCGGCAGGCGGCGGCGGTGCCGGACGGCGTCCCGCTGGCCCGGGTCGACCTGGCGGCGACGGCGGGCCGGATCGGCGAGCTGCCGCCGGTCGAGCGGGCCACGGTGACCCGGGACTGGCCGGGTGCGCTGGTGGTACGGGTGGTGGAGCGGACGCCGGTGGCGGTGGTCCCGCAGGGCGAGCGGTTCGTCGTGGTGGACCGGTTCGGGGTGGCGTTCCGGACGGAACCGACGCGCCCGGACGGCCTGCCGCTGGCCCGGGTCGCCCGCCCCGGCCCGGACGACCCGGAGACCCGGGCGGCGCTGGAGGTGCTCGCCGTGCTCACCCCGCCGTTGCGCGAGGCGCTGGTGGACGTCACGGTGGAGGGGCTGGCCCGGATCACGGTCCGACTCTCCGAGGGGCGCACGGTCGTCTGGGGCGACGCGACGCGGGGCGAGGACAAGGCCCGGGTGGCGGCCACCCTGCTCGGTCGGGATGCCGACACCATCGACGTCAGTGCCCCCGACGTGGTGACCTTCCGCTGATCGGGGTGGCCGGGAGGGTGAGCCTGCCCGCTCTCCGCGACGACACGCCGGTCAGGTCCTTGGCTCATCGGGCGGGGACGCTTACGTTGCCCGGAAGAGGATCAATAGTTGACATAACTGTAAGCCTCTAGTAGAGGGTGAAGGTTAACCCTTCGTCTTCACGGGTGATAGTTGACGTCGACGGCGATCCGGGGCGAGCCGTCGGTCGGCGTGACCAATCTCGAAGGGAAAGGACCGGAGATGACACCTCCGCACAACTACCTGGCGGTCATCAAGGTCGTCGGCATCGGGGGCGGCGGGGTCAACGCCGTCAACCGGATGATCGAGGTTGGGCTCAAGGGCGTCGAGTTCATCGCGATCAACACCGATGCGCAGGCGCTGCTGATGAGTGACGCCGACGTCAAGCTCGACGTCGGCCGGGAACTGACCCGGGGGCTCGGCGCGGGCGCCAACCCCGACGTGGGCAAGAACGCCGCCGAGGACCACCGCGACGAGATCGAGGAGGTGCTCAAGGGCGCCGACATGGTCTTCGTGACCTGCGGCGAGGGCGGCGGCACCGGCACCGGCGGGGCGCCCGTGGTGGCCAACATCGCCCGCAAGCTCGGTGCGCTGACCATCGGTGTGGTCACCCGGCCGTTCTCCTTCGAGGGCAAGCGGCGGCAGGTGCAGGCCGAGGCCGGCATAGAGGAACTGCGCAACCAGTGCGACACGCTGATCGTCATCCCGAACGACCGGCTGCTGGCCCTCGGTGACCGGGGCATCAGCATGATGGACGCCTTCCGCCAGGCGGACCAGGTGCTCCTCTCCGGTGTCCAGGGCATCACCGACCTGATCACCACGCCCGGTCTGATCAACCTGGACTTCGCCGACGTCAAGAGCGTGATGAGCGGCGCGGGCAGCGCGCTGATGGGCATCGGCAGCGCCCGGGGCGAGAACCGCGCCGTCGAGGCGGCCGAGGCGGCCATCTCCAGCCCGCTGCTGGAGCAGAGCATGGACGGCGCGCGCGGCGTGCTGCTCTCCATCGCCGGCGGCTCCGACCTGGGCCTGTTCGAGATCAACGACGCGGCCCAGCTGGTCACCGACGCGGCCCACCCGGACGCGAACATCATCTTCGGCGCGGTCATCGACGACGCGCTCGGCGACGAGGTGCGGGTGACCGTGATCGCCGCCGGCTTCGACGGCGGTGCGCCGGCGTACAAGGCGGTCGACTCGGGGCGCAAGACCAACCAGAACCAGCCGACCACCCCGCCCGCGCCGACCCCGCAGCAGGCCACGATGCCCCCGCCCAGCCAGTCGCCCCGTCGGGTGCTCTTCGACGACGTCGACGTGCCCGACTTCCTCAAGAACGGGTCCTGAGACGCGCCCATGACCGACCGGACCACCCAGGTACGCCCCGACCGCCGTGCCGACCTCGCCGCCGGGCTGGCCCGGGTCCGGGCGAGGATCGCCGAGGCCTGCGCCGCCGCCGGGCGGGACCGTGCCGAGGTGACGATGATCGCGGTGACCAAGACCTACCCGGCCGGTGACGTGCTCGCGCTGGCCGGGCTCGGCGTCGCGGACGTGGGGGAGAACCGCGACCAGGAGGCGTCCGCCAAGGCCACCGAGGTGGCGGCGGCCGGGGCGCACCCCCGGTGGCACTTCATCGGGCAACTCCAGCGCAACAAGTGCCGGTCGGTGGTCCGCTACGCCGACGTGGTCCACTCGGTGGACAGTGTCCGGCTGGCCGACGCGCTCGGCGCTGCCGCCGGCTCGGAACGGGACCGGCCGTTGGACACGTTGGTGCAGGTCAGCATCGACGGTGACCCGGCCCGGGGTGGGGCCCTGCCGGACTCCGCCGACCCGGACCGGGGCCTGCTCCGGGTGGCCGGGGCGGTGGCCTCGGCCGCGCCGCTGCGGCTGGCCGGGCTGATGGCGGTGGCGCCGCTGGGCTGGGAGCCGGAGCGGGCGTTCGCCCGGCTCGCCGAGGTGGCCGAGGGGTTCCGGGCCGTCCATCCGGGAGCCAGCGCGCTCTCCGCCGGCATGAGTGGCGACCTGGAGATCGCGATCGGATACGGCGCGACACATGTCCGCGTCGGCAGCGCGTTGCTCGGAATGCGTCCCACGCTGCGGTAGCCTTCGCGGGAAGGCAAATTACATCAGTGTTGTTTGGGCCGGCGTCCCATGTCGGGGGTCAGGCGGACGACCGCGAATCGTCCGTTGCGGTTGCCGGCCCGGTCCGGTGGGCAAGGGGAGTCCCAACGCGACACGCGGGCACGGGCACGGGGGCGCGTGCCGCACGGCGGACGGAAGGGCGCGGCGATGGGTGCACTGCGCAAGGCGGGGGTCTGGCTCGGTCTCGTCGAGGAGGACGACGAGCGGGGCTACGACGACGGTGGCTACGAGAAGGGTGGCTACCGCGAGTCGCGGTACCGGCAGAGCCGGTACGCCGAGGAGTTCGCCGACGACGATGACGACGACAGCGACGACCCGCCGGCCCCCCGGCCGCGTGCGGGCGAGCGGACCCGGCTGACCGAGCGGGCGTCCGCCCGTGCGGACAGCGACCGGGCCGACGCCGACCGGCTGGAGCGTACCGAACGGACGGAGCGCGCGGAGCGGGCCAGCGTCCGCTCGATCACCCGGTCCGGCGCCGGGGAGACGTCCGGCGTGGCGTACCACACCCGGGACAACCTGGCCCTGGCGCCGCAGGCCCAGCCCCGGGAGCGGGCGGTGGTCGCCGAGGAGGAGCAGCGTTACCAGATCACCACGCTGCATCCGACGACCTACCGCGAGGCCCGGACCATCGGCGAGCACTTCCGCGACGGTGTCCCGGTGATCATCAACCTCACCGAGATGGACGAGGCGGATGCCCGCCGTCTGGTGGACTTCGCCGCCGGATTGGCGTTCGGGCTGCGGGGTACGATCGAGCGCGTGACCAACCGGGTGTTCCTGCTCTCGCCGGCCAATGTCCAGGTCACCGCGGAGGACAAGGCCAAGATTGCTGAGGGTGGCTTTTTCAGCCTGGGTTAACACCCCCCGACCGAGGGACGTCGCCTACCGTGTTGTCGATCCTGCTCCAGGTGCTGTACCTGATCCTGTACGTCTTCCTGCTCCTCCTGCTCGCCCGCTTCGTGCTCAGCGCCGTCCTCCAGTACGGTCGCCGCTGGCAGCCTGGTCGGGGAGCGTCGGCAGGACTGGAATCCGTGTGGAGCGTCACTGATCCGCCCCTCAAGGCGTTGAGGCGGGTGATCCCTCCGCTGCGGATTGGTACCGTGAGCATCGACCTGGCTTCCCTTGTGCTCCTGGTTATCCTGTTCGTGCTGATGGAGTTCGTGTTAAGGCGGCTGATTCTCGGGTGAACACCCGGTGACCCAGCCCGCTACGCGGCCGCAACTGACCCGAGGAGTTTCGATGCCGCTGACCCCGGCCGACGTTCACAACGTCGCCTTCAAAAAGCCGCCGATCGGCAAGCGGGGGTATGACGAGGAGGAGGTTGACGCCTTCCTGGACGAGGTCGAGCGCGAGCTGGCCCGTCTGATCGAGGAGAACAACGAGCTCCGCGCCCAGGTGGAGCGCGGTGGTCGTGGTGCCGCCCCGGCCGGCCCCGGCGCCGACCCCCGGCTCGCCGCCGAGCTGAACGACGTGAAGGCCCAGCTGGACCGCATCCAGCGGGACAAGGCCGCCGCCGAGCAGGCCGCCCGCGCGATGCAGGCCGAGCTGGAGCAGGTCCGTTCCCAGGGGGCTCCGGCCGCTGGCGGGGACGGTGAGCAGCAGGCGCTGCGGGTGCTGATGATGGCCCAGCGCACTGCCGACGACCACCTCTCCGACGCCCGCCGGGAGGCCGACCAGCTTCTCTCCGAGGCCCGGACGAAGGCCGAGGAGGTCACCCGCGAGGCCCGCAACAAGGCGGACGCGCTGGAGCGGGACGCCCGCCAGCGGCACCAGGAGGCGATGGGCGGGCTGGACGCCAAGCGCACCGCGCTGCAGAAGCACATCGAGGAGCTCAAGCAGTTCGAGCGCGAGTACCGCACCCGGCTCAAGGCCTACCTGGAGAGCCAGCTGCGTGACCTCGGCGCCCGGGGCCAGGACCTGGAGGCGGACATCACCCGCACCGAGGGTGGCCGCAGCGTCGGCAACGGTGGCCTGGCCGCCGCCGGCCTCGGCGGGTCGTACAGCGGGGGCCGCTCCAACGCCCTCGAAGCCGGCCACTGAGCCCGGTCACCAGCTGACCCGGATCGGACGACGCGACGGGGGATGAGCCGTGATAGTCGGCAGTCTCGTGCTCATCCTCGTCGCCGTCGTGCTCCTGGTGGCTGGTCTCGTCGGCGGCTCCAGCGTTCTGCTGGTCGCCTCCATCGGGGCCAGCCTGCTGGCCGCCGTGGCTCTCGTGGTGGGTGCCCGCCAGGTGGCCACCGCCCGGGCAACGGCGGATGCGGCAGTCTCGACCGATCGTCGGCGTGAGCCGGCGGCGGCCGGGGCGACAGCGACCGGTCCCCGGCGCACCGCCGGGCCGACCGTAGCGGCCCAGTTCGCCCCCACGACGGACGGCACCGGTGACAGCGGGTGGCGGCAACCGCCCGGGTCGCCGGTGGCCGAGTCGGAACCACCGGGCCCGCCCGGTGCACCGGCCGCCGAGATCCGGGACGACGATCCGGGGCCGGCCGACGACGAGCCCGGTGTGCAGGAGGTCTCCCCGGCCGACGCGGCCCGGGTGGCCCGGCTCGACACCGAGGTCCTGGTGGTCGACGGTCGACCCCGCTACCACGTCGCCGACTGCCTCCACCTGCTCGGTCGGGAGCCCGAGCCGCTGCCCGCCTCCGAGGCCGTCGAGTTGGGTTTCACCCCCTGCGCGGACTGCGCACCGGACACGGTCCTGCTCGCCGACTCCCGCCCGTCCTGACCGGTCGCCGTGGGCGGGGAGGCACTGACCGTCGCGGTCCGGGTCAAGCCCGGGACGTCCCGCGCGCGGGTGGGCGGGCGGTACGACGGCCCACACGGCCCGGCCCTGGTCATCGCGGTGAACGCCCCCGCGGTGGACGGCCGGGCGACCGAGGCGGCCCGGCGGGCACTGGCCCAGGCGCTCGGCGTACGACCGGCGGCGGTGTCCCTGCGTGCCGGCGCGGCGAGCCGCGACAAGCTCTTCCTGGTGGCGCACGCCGAACCGGCCGTGTCGGTGTTGCTCTCCCGACTGCGCGACGGACCGGACGGGTGACGGTCGTCCCGGGCGGGCGTCCGTGACGCACGACCTGGACGTCGCGCTGCTGGTCGGCGCGGCGGTCCTGCTGGTGGCCATCGGGGCGGTCCGGTTCTCCACCCGGCTGGGTGTGCCGAGCCTCCTGGTCTACCTGGCGCTCGGTGTGCTGATCGGCCGGTCCGGCCTGGGCATCCGGTTCGACGACGCCGAGCTGACCCGGATGCTCGGCTTCTGCGCGCTCATCGTGATCATCGCCGAGGGTGGGCTCACCGCCCGGTGGAGCACCCTGCGTCCGGTGCTCGGGTTGGCCACCGCGCTCTCCACGGTGGGGGTGCTGGTGAGCATCCTGGTGGTGGGGATCGCCCTCCACCTCCTGCTCGACCTGGACTGGCGGCTCGCGCTCCTCTACGGCGCGGTGCTCTCCTCGACCGACGCGGCGGCGGTCTTCGCCACCCTGCGCCGGCTGCGTCTGCCGCCCCGTCTGGTGGCCACTCTGGAGGCCGAGTCGGGGATGAACGACGCCCCGGTGGTGCTGCTGGTGGTGCTGCTGTCCCGGGGCTTTCCGCTGCCGCACCCGTGGTGGTACGAACTGCTCCTGGTCGGGTACGAGCTGACCGCCGGCGCGGCGGTGGGCTTCGCGGCCGGACACCTCGGCCGGCTGGCGTTGCGCCGGGCCGCGCTGCCCTCGGCGGGGCTCTACCCGATCGCGGTGGTCGGGTTCACGGTGCTGGCGTACGCGGTCGGGGCGTCGGTGCACGCCTCGGGGTTCCTCGCCGTCTACGTGGCCGGGGTGCTGCTCGGCAACGCCCGGCTGCCGCACCGGCAGGCGATCCTCGGCTTCGCCGACGGGCTGGCCTGGCTGGCCCAGATCGGCCTCTTCGTGCTGCTCGGGCTCCTGGTGACCCCGGCCCGGTTGGACGAGGCGATCCTGCCGGCCATGGTGGCGGGTCTGGCGTTGCTCTTCCTCGCCCGGCCGCTCAGTGTGGCCGCCGCGGCGGCGCCGTTCCGGTTCGGGATACGGGAGCAGGCCTTCCTCTCCTGGGCCGGGCTGCGCGGCGCGGTGCCGATCGTGCTCGCCACCATCCCGCTCTCCGCTGGGGTGCCCGGTGCGGACCGGCTCTTCGACTCGGTCTTCGTGCTCGTGGTGATCTTCACGGTGGTGCAGGCCGGGACGTTGGCCCCGGTCGCGCGGCGGCTGCGGGTGACCGCGCCGGCCGAGCCGGCGGAGATCCGGGTGGAGACGGCCCCGCTGGAGCGGATGCGGGCGGACCTGCTCCAGTTGGAGGTGCCGGCCGGCTCCCGGCTGGCCGGGGTGCACGTCGACGAGTTGCGGCTGCCGCTCGGGGCGTCGGTGACCCTGGTGCTGCGGGACGGCACCGGTTTCGTGCCCGGCCCGGACACCCGGCTGAAGGTCGGGGACAGCCTGTTGATCGTGGCGACGGCCGGGGTGCGGGACGAGACGGAGCGACGGCTGCGGGCGGTCAGCCGTCGGGGACGGTTGGCCCGCTGGTTCGGCGAAACCGGGAACGATAGCGGCGATTGACCTGCTATCGTCCTTTTGCTCCGATTGAGGATTGTTCGGGGATGAAATACGGGATATCGGTGCGGCACGTTGTCGGACGCCTGTACGTTCCGTATTCTTGCGAATCTCTGGAGTGCGCGACGGCCCTGTCGCGCGCCCCTTTTGTTCATGGGGGACGCCACCGCCGGCGACCCCCGTCCAGGCACCGGGGACCGCCGCGGGTGCCGCGGCCGAGGGAGTGACGATGGCGAAGCCAGACACCAGGACCGCCGGCCGGAAGTCGACGGCGAAGTCCCCCCGCAGCGCGGCCGAGACCGAGAAGATCCGGGCTGCCCTGGCGGCACGGCGTGACGAGTTGCGCGCCGAGTACGATCAGACCCTGAGCGAGATCACCGAGCTCCAGCGCGACCGGCTGACCGACTCGGCCGGTGACGACCCGGCCGACACCGGCTCCCGGACCTTCGAGCGGGAGCAGGAGATCTCTCTCGCCAACAGCATCCTGGAGCGGATCACGCAGGTCGAGCGGGCACTGGAGCGGCTTGACGAGGGCGGCTACGGCTGGTGCGAGCGGTGCGGCAACCCGATCCCGGTGGAGCGGCTCGCCGCCTTCCCGTCGGCCACCCTCTGCGTGACCTGCAAGCAGCTGGAGGAGCGCCGCTGACGCGTGCTCCCCGGCGGCCGGGCCGAGGTCGGTGAGCGATCACCGCGGAACGTCGATGGGGAGCAGATGACGGCAGCAGGGCCGGACGGGCCCGGAACCGCCGAGCCGGGCGGTGGCGGGCCCGGACGCCGGGCGATCGTGGTGCTCGCCGGCACCGCCGGGCTCGCCTTCCTGGCCGACCTGTCCACCAAGCACCTCGCGTTGGCCACGCTGGACGACCGCGACCCGGTCCGCCTGCTCGGCGGGACGGTCTACCTCACCTCGACCCGCAACAGCGGCGCCGCGTTCAGCCTCGGCGCCGACCACACCTGGGTCTTCTCGCTGATCACCATCGCGGTGGTCGGCTGGATCGGCTGGATGGCGCTGCGCCTGCGGTCGGTGCCCTGGGGGCTCTCGCTCGGGCTGGTGCTCGGTGGTGCGTTCGGCAACCTCGCCGACCGGATCTTCCGGGCACCGGGGCCGTTCGTCGGTCACGTGGTCGACATGGTGAGCCTCTTCGACCCGTACGGTCGGGTGTGGCCGGTGTTCAACCTCGCCGACAGCGCGCTGGTCTGCGGGGTGGCGCTGGCCGTCTTCCTCGAACTCACCGGCCGGCAACGCGACGGCACCCGCCTCGGCGCGGACGGCCCCGCACCGGCCGGGAGTCCGGCGGAGACAACGGACGCCGCGCGGTCGGGGGAGACGCCCCCGACCGAGGGCCGCCGGGAGAGCACCGACGTCGAACTGGGGGAGCGGGCATGACCACTGCGTACGGAGACGGCGACCACCGTTCCCTGCCCGTCCCCGACGGCCTCGACGGCATGCGGCTGGACCAGGCCGTGGCCCGGCTGTTCGGGCTCTCCCGCACCGCCGCCGCGGCCCTGATCGACGCGGGCGACGCACTGGTCGACGGCGTGGTCCGGGCGAACTCGCACAAGGTCAAGGCGGGTTCCTGGCTGGAGGTGACCCTGCCCGCGCCGGCCGCCCCGCCGACCGTGGTGCCGCAGGCGGTGCCGGGGCTGCGCGTGGTCTACGCCGACGACGACATCGTGGTGGTGGACAAGCCGGTGGGGGTGGCCGCCCACCCCAGCCCCGGCTGGACCGGTCCGACCGTGATCGGCGGGCTCGCCGGGATCGGTCACCGGATCTCCACCAGCGGCGCGGCCGAGCGGCAGGGCGTGGTGCACCGGCTGGACGTGGGCACCACCGGGATCATGGTGGTGGCCAAGAGCGAACAGGCGTACACCGCGCTGAAGCGGGCCTTCAAGTACCGCGAGGTCGACAAGCAGTACCACGCGGTGGTGCAGGGCCACCTCGACCCGCTGAGCGGCACCGTCGACGCCCCGATCGACCGGCACCCGAACCACGACTACCGCTGGGCGGTGGTCTCCGGTGGCAAGCCGAGCATCACCCACTACGACACCATCGAGGCGTTCCCGGCGGCGAGCCTGGTCGACGTCCGGCTGGAGACCGGTCGGACCCACCAGATCCGGGTGCACTTCTCGACACTGCGCCATCCCTGCGTGGGCGACCTCACCTACGGCGCGGACCCCACCCTGTCGGCCCGCCTCGGCCTGTCCCGACAGTGGCTGCACGCCCGCGCGTTGAGCTTCCTGCACCCCCGAACGGGGGACGAGGTCCGCTTCGTGAGCGACTACCCTGACGACCTGGACCGCGCGCTGGGACGCCTGCGCGACTGACGTGCCGGCCACGGCGGCGGTCCACCGGTCACCCATCCGACGAGGGGACGGTCATCCGTGCGCGCCGGTGAGCTGTTGCGCCGACTGGACCAGCGGTGCCTGCCGCCGCTGGTCCGCGCCCTGACCGGTCGGGGCGGCCCCCGGCCGCGACTGCTGGGCTGGGTCGCGCTCGCCTCGGTGGGCGCGGTCCTGCTCACCGCGGCCTGGGCCACCGGCCGCCCGCCGGTCGGCGACCGGACGGTGGGGGAGGTGACCCGGGTCGGCGTCGGCGAGGGCGACTCGATCCCCGGCTACCTCCGCTCCGCCGGTGACGAGCTCGCCGCGCTGCCCGACCCGGCGCCGTCGGCGTCCGCCGGGTCGACCTGGGCGCTGGTGTCCCTGGCGGAGTACCTGCCGCCGGAGCGGCTCGCCCCGGTGCTCGGGGACGTCCCGGTCTCGGCGGTCTTCGGCCGGGTGCCGCTGCCCGGCCGACAGACCCAGATCGTGCGTATTCCGGCGCTGCGCGTGCCCGAGGACGTGCGCGCCGGAATGGTCGAGCTCGCCGGCCGCAAGGACCGGGAGGCGGCCGACTACCGGGCCCGTGGCGCGGAACTGACCGGCGACACCCCGCAGGAGCGGGAACTGCGCGGGTTCTACGCCAGTGGCGCCGAGGTGGCGGAGGTCGAGGCGGCGGCCTATCGCGCCGGCTGCTCCTGCGTGTACGCGGCGGTGGTCCGGGCCGAGCCGGCCCGGCTGCGGACGGTGGCGGCCCGCCCGGGCGTCCGGGCGGTGGACCCGGCCCCGGAGATCGAGCGGTTGGACCGGACCGTCTTCACTCCACCCCTGCCCGAGCAGGAGGACCTGGTCCGCCCGCCCGCCGACGAGCGGCTGCCGACCGCGTCGTCGCCCCCGCCGACCGGCCGCCCCGCACCCACCACGACGCCGGAAGGTACCGTGACCAGCGCCCCGGCTCCGACCGCGCCGCCCAGCCCGGCCGGTCCGGGCGGGGCGACCACGGCAGGACCGGAGCCGTCCGGGGCCGGCACGTCCGCCCCGATCGACGGGCGCGATTCCGAACCGCCGCCGTGAGACCGGCGACGGGGAGGTGCGCGTACCGGTGTGGTCCGAATAGGGTTGGCTTCGTAGCCTGTCAGGCGGAGATCGATGGCGCTGGGAGGGCGAGCCTTGGACGGCACCGAGACCGGTTGGGGTCGGTCGGCCGAACCAGCACCGCGTTGGCGCACGCTGCTCGACCGGGCCCGGCTCGGTGGCCGCGGCGGCGGGGAGCAGGTCGAGGCCGACCGGGAGATGGACGAACCGTTCCTGCCACCGGCACCGGAGCCACTGCCCCGGCGGGGTGGCGGCAACGGTTACGCCGGTCGGGCGCGGGCGGTCGAGCCGGTGTACGGCGGGGAGTACCGGTCGGATCCGGGGTATCCGGCTGACGCCGGTCACCCGGCCGAGTCGGCGTACCGTGCGGATCCCGGCTACCGGTCCGAGCCCGGGTACCGCGTGGAACCGGTGTACCAGGGCGGGACGACCTACCCGCCCGAGCCGACCTACCGGGCCGAACCCGGCTACCGCGCCGACGCCGAAACCGGCTACCGCGCGGGTTCCGGCTACCGGTCCGACAGCGCCTACCGGCCCGACGACGGCTACCAGGCCCCACCCGCCTACCGGCGGCCCGAGCCGGCCTACCCGGCGGAGCCGGCGTATCCGGCCGAGCCCGCGTACCAGCCCGAGCCGGTCTACCAGCCCGAGCCGAGCTACCGGGCGGAGCCGGCCTACACCGAGCCGGCCTACCAGCCGGAGCCGGCCTACCAGCCCGAGCCTGCGCACCCGGTCGAGCCGGGGTACCGCGCGGAGCCGTCCCCGCCGGTGGAGTCCCGTTACGCGCTGCTGGAGCAGTACCGGCACAACCCCTACCCGGCCGAGAGCCGCTACCCGGCGGTGGAGAGTGGCCACCGCCAGCCGGAGCCCGCCTATCCGCCGGCGGTGGAGAGCGGCCACCGCCAGCCGGAGCCCGCGTATCCGCCGCCGGTGGCCCGGGCGGCGGTGCCGGCAGTCGTCGACCGGGGCTACCCGGCCCGGCTGGAGTGGCGTCCGCAGGCCGCCGAGAACGAGCAGGAGCGGGCCGCGGCGATCCTGCGCCGCGACTTCGGCACCCCGCGCGTGCTCGCGTTCGCCAACCCGAAGGGCGGGGTGCACAAGACCACCGCCACCGTGCTGGCCGCCGCGACGGTGGGCAGCGTGCGCGGGCGGGGCGTGCTCGCCTGGGACGACAACGAGCTGCGCGGCACCCTCGGGCTGCGCGCCGGCAGCGCCCGGCACGCGCGGACGATCCGGCACCTCATCGCCGACCTGGCCTCGATCGAGATCAGCCAGGGTCCCGACCTGGTGGAGCAGCTCGACGACTACCTGCGGCACGCCTCCGACGGCTCGTACGACGTCCTGGCCGGGGAGGAGAGCCCCCGCTTCGCCCAGAAGCTCGACAAGTACACCGTGCAGCGGGTGCTCGACCTGCTCCGGCGCACCCACGACGTGATCTGCGTGGACACCGGCAACAACGTGGAGAGCCCGAACTGGCGGGCGGTGATGAACGCCGCGGACCAGCTCGTGCTGACCACCGTTCCCCGGGAGGACGCGGCGTTCAGCGCCGACTGGATGCTCGACTGGCTGCACGAGGTCGGCATGGGCGAGCTGGCCGACAACGCGGTCACCCTGCTCTCCTGTCCCAACCCGGAGCGCTCGTCGCTGCTGGACGACTTCCAGCGGCACTTCGCCACCCGGACCCGGGCGGTCGCGGTGGTGCCGTACGACCCGGCCCTGGAGACCGGCTCGTCGATCGAGTACCACCAGCTCCAGCCGGCGACCCGTGAGGCGTGGCTGCGCGCCGCCGCGGTGATGCTGGAGCCCTTCGCCCGGTGAGGTCGTGGTCGGCGACCGGCGTGCCGTCACGTCGGGCTGCCTGAGAGGATCACCGGGTGAGCCCGGCAGTTCCCGATCCCGACCGTCCCGTCGACCCCGCCGACGCGGCGCACTCTCCGCCCGCCGGCACCGACGGCTCGTCGACCGCCGTGCCACCGACCGGCGCCAGCCCACCAGCCGGGTCCGACGGGGCAGCGGACGCCGACGCGTCGACCGGGCCCGACGGACAGCCCGACGGCGGCGGACCGACCGGTCCTGCGGGACCGGACGGCACCGGTGTGCCGACCGGGGCCGACGGACCGGTACGGCGGGCGCTGACCCGGGCGGCCGGCGCGGTCGGGCTGCTGACCCTGCTGGGCGTCCCCCTCGGGCTGCTCTGGGCCACCCTCGCCCCGGGCACCCCGGTGGTCAAGACCACCGACGGGGCGGTCTACGCCGAGGCCCAGCCGGAGCAGCCGATCGCGGCGGACGGCTGGTTCAGTCTCCTCGGCCTCGGCTTCGGGGTGCTCGTGGCGCTCGGCCTGTGGTTCCTGCTGCGTCGGCACCGGGGCCCGCTGGGGCTGCTCGCGGGCGTCCTCGGCAGCCTGGGCGCGGCCGTGGTGGCGTGGCAGTCGGGCCGGCGGGTCGGGTTGGCGGAGTTTCAGCGGCTGCTGGTCGAGGCCCCCACCGGGCAGCACTTCGACAAGCCGGCCGACCTGCGTGCGGGCGGCGTCGACCAGGTGCTCGGCCTGCTGCCGGTGCCGCACGGCAACCTGCTGCTGCCGGCGTTCGCCGTCGCCGTGACGTACACCCTGCTGGCCGGCTGGTCGCGGTGGCCGTCGCTGCGTCCGGAGCCGGAGGAGGTCAGTTGGGTGCCGGCGGGGACGCCAGTTCCCGCAGCGGCACCGGAACCGCCCGCACCTGACGCAGCAGAGCCGCCTCGCGGTTGAGCAGCCGCAGCTCGGCGCGGAGCCGGCCGGCGGTGTCGTCGATGGCGAGCAGTCGCTGACGATCGGCCACGGTCAGCGCGGCGGTCGCCGCCACCAGGTGGGAGAGCACCGTGGGGTCGTCCGGCAACTGTTCGGCGATCGCCTCCGGATCGGGCCGGATCAGCGTCAGGTACTGCCGGAACACCGCGATCACCCGGGCGGCGAGCAGCCCGGTGCTCTCGTCGGCCTCCTCCGGTTCGGGCAGCCACTCCACGTCGCCGGTGAGGTACGGCGCGGCGTGCTCGTCGATCCCGGTCAGCCGGAACCGTCGCCGGCCCACGGTCACCACGTCGAAGCCCCCGTCGGCCAGCTCGGTGATCTGCCGCAGCTCCGCCGTGCAGCCCACCTCGTGCAGCGTCATCCCGGCCAGGCCCGGCGGCGACCCGTCGGCCGGCGCGGGCGGGGCCACCTCGGAGCCCCGCTCGATCGCCACCACCCCGAACTCCCGGGGCGTGCCCTCGGGACGGGCGAGCAGGTGACGGATCAGCGCGCGGTACCGTTCCTCGAAGATGTGCAGCGGCAGCACCAGCCCGGGGAAGAGCACCGTCTGGAGTGGGAACACCGGCAGCCGTGCGGTCACGCCGTCGAGGGTAGCCCGATCCGGTGGGGCGTGGCTCGCCTCACCGTCCCGGCGTTCGGACGCCTCGCCGGGCTCCCGCGCGCGGCCGCCTAGACTCGCAGTGTGCTGAATCGGATCGACCTGCGGGGGAGCGACACCGACCCGCGCCGCCTGCTGCCCCGTGCCCGACTCGACGTCTCCGTGGCGGTCGAGCGGATCCGTCCGCTCGTCGAGGCGGTGCGGGAGCATGGTTACCCGGCGATCCGGGAGGCCAGTGAACGCTTCGACGGGGTGGCCCCGGAGCGGCTGCGGGTGCCGGCCGAGGCCATCGCCGCCGCCGAGGGGACGCTCGACCCGGCCGTGCGTGCCGCGCTGCTGGAGTCGATCGCCCGGGCCCGCCGGGTCCACGACGACCAGCGCCGCACCGACCACGTCACCCGGGTGGTGCCCGGCGGCACGGTCACCGAACGCTGGGTGCCGGTCGACCGGGTCGGCCTCTACGTCCCCGGCGGTCTGGCGATGTACCCGTCCACCGTGGTGATGAACGTGGTCCCGGCCCAGGCCGCCGGCGTCCGCTCGCTGGTCGTGGCCAGCCCGCCGCAGCAGGACAACGGCGGCCTGCCCGACGCGCGCGTGCTGGCCGCCTGCGCGCTGCTCGGCGTCGACGAGGTGTACGCCGTCGGCGGCGCCCAGGCGGTGGCGATGCTGGCGTACGGCTCGACCACCGACGCCGACGGGGCGACCCGCTGCGCGCCGGTCGACATGATCACCGGGCCGGGCAACATCTGGGTCACCGCCGCGAAGCGGCTGCTGCGCGGGGTGGTCGGCATCGACGCCGAGGCCGGCCCGACCGAGATCGCCATCCTCGCCGACCACACCGCCGACCCGGCGCACGTCGCCGCCGACCTGGTCAGCCAGGCCGAGCACGACCCGCTCGCGGCGAGCGTCCTGGTCACCTGCTCGGTGACGCTGGCCGACGCGGTGGACCGCGAGCTGACCCGCCAGGTGGCCGCCACCAAGCACGTCGAGCGGGTCACCACCGCGCTGACCGGTGAGCAGAGCGGGATCGTCCTCGTCGACGACCTGGAGGCGGGACTGCGGGTGGTCGACGCGTACGCCGCCGAGCACCTGGAGATCCAGACCGCCGACGCCCGCGAGTGGGCGTTGCGGGTGCGCAACGCCGGGGCGGTCTTCGTCGGCGCCTGGTCGCCGGTGTCGCTCGGTGACTACTGCGCCGGCTCCAACCACGTGCTGCCCACCGGCGGCTGCGCCCGGCACTCCTCCGGCTTGTCCGTGCAGTCCTTCCTGCGCGGCATCCACCTGGTGGAGTACACCGAGGAGGCGCTGCGCGAGGTGGCCGGGCACGTGGTCACCCTGGCGAACGTGGAGGACCTGCCCGCGCACGGCCAGGCGGTGCGGGTCCGCTTCCCCGGGCAGGCCCTGTCATGACCGCCCCCGACGACCTGCCGGTCGCCGCCGCACCCGACGAGGCGCCGGTGCGGGCCAGCCTGGACGACCTGCCGATCCGCGACGACCTGCGGGGCCTGAGCCCGTACGGCGCGCCGCAGCTCGACGTGGCGGTGCGGCTGAACACCAACGAGAACTCCTACCCGGTGCCCGAGCCGGTGGTCGAGGCGATCGGCAAGGCCCTCGCCGCCGAACTGCGGGACCTCAACCGCTATCCGGACCGGGACGCGGTGGCGCTCCGCGCCGACCTGGCCGGCTACCTGGGCCACGGACTCACCGTCGACGGGGTCTGGGCGGCCAACGGCTCGAACGAGATCCAGCAGCAACTGCTCCAGGCCTTCGGTGGTCCGGGGCGGCTGGCGCTGGGCTTCACCCCGGCGTACTCGATGCACCCGCTGCTGGCGCTGGGCACCGGCACCGCCTGGCAGCCGGCCCGGCGCGGCGCGGACTTCGGGCTGACCGTGGACGACGCGGTGGCCCAGGTCCGTGAGCACCGCCCGGACGTGGTCTTCCTCTGCTCGCCGAACAACCCGACCGGCACCGCGCTCGTCCCGGAGGTGGTGGCCGCCGTCCTGGACGTCGCTCCCGGCATGGTGGTGGTCGACGAGGCGTACGCCGAGTTCGCCCGACCCGGCACGGTCAGCGCGCTCGCTGTGCTCCCCGGCCACCCACGCCTGGTGGTGACCCGGACGATGAGCAAGGCGTTCGGGTTCGCCGGCGGACGCCTCGGCTACCTGGCCGCCGACCCGGCCGTGGTGGCGGCGGTGCAGTTGGTGCGGCTGCCGTACCACCTCTCCGCGCTGACCCAGGCCGCCGCCCGCGCGGCGCTGGCCCACCGGGACGCCCTGCTCGGCACGGTGACGGCGATCATGGCCCAGCGGGACCGGATCGTCGCGACGCTGCGGGGGCAGGGGCTGCGGGTCGCCGACAGCGACGCCAACTTCGTGCTGTTCGAGGTCGGCGGGGACCAGTCCGTGGCGTGGCGGGCGTTGCTCGACCGGGGGGTGCTGGTCCGCGACGTCGGCCTGGCCGGCTGGCTGCGGGTCACCGCCGGAACCCCGGCCGAGACCGACGCCTTCCTGGCCGCCATGGAGGACATCCGGTGAGGACGACGTGTCGAGCCCCGCAGTCGCGAACGAAAGGTTGTCCGGGTGAGCGCGAGGAGTGAGCCGGTCCTGCGAGCCCCGCAGTCGCGAACGAAAGGTTGTCCGGGTGAGCGCGAGGAGTGAGCCGGTCCTGCGAGCCCCGCAGTCGCGAACGAAAGGTTATCCAGCATGAGCCGGACCGCCCGGGTGGAGCGGACCACCAAGGAGACCAGGGTGCTCGTCGAGATCGACCTCGACGGCACCGGCGCGGCGGAGATCAGCACCGGCGTCGGCTTCTACGACCACATGCTGCACCAGATCGCCCGGCACGGCGGCTTCGACCTCACCGTGCGGACGGTCGGCGACCTGGAGATCGACGCCCACCACACCATGGAGGACACCGCGCTCGCCCTGGGCAGCGCGTTCGACCAGGCGCTGGGGGACAAGGCCGGCATCCGGCGGTACGGTTCGGCGACCGTCCCGATGGACGAGGTGCTGGTCCGCGCCGCGGTCGACCTCTCCGGCCGGCCGTACGTGGTGCACGACGAGCCGCTGCTCACCCCGTACATCGGGCCGGTCTACCCGACCAGCATGACCCGGCACATCTGGGAGTCGTTCGGGCAGGCCGCCCGGATCACCCTGCACGTGGACGTGCTCCGGGCGGCCCGTCCCGGTGGCCACCCGGACGCGCACCACGTGGTGGAGGCGCAGTTCAAGGCGGTCTCCCGGGCGCTGCGCGAGGCCACCGCGATCGACCCGCGCTCGGCCGGCGTGGTGCCGAGCACCAAGGGGGCGCTGTGACCGCCGGGCGTCCAGGGGGCGCTGTGACCGCCGGGACGGGGCACCGCTGATGGGCGCGGTGCTGCCCTCGCTGCTGTTGATCCTCGCCGGCATCCTGGTCGGCGGGGTGGTGTCCCTGCACCGGCAGGGGGCCGCCCGGAGCGTGGTCGTGGTGACCGGCCTGCTCGCCCTGCTCGCCACCGCCGGAGGCGTGCTCTGGCTGATTCCGGAGGTGACGTCGTGACCCGCGTCGTGGTGCTCGACTACGGGTCGGGCAACCTGCGCTCCGCCGAGCGGGCGCTGCAACGGGCCGGGGCCGACGTGACGGTCACCGACGACCTGGCCGCCGCGGCCGCCGCGGACGGACTGGTGGTGCCGGGCGTCGGGGCGTTCGCCGCCTGCATGGCCGGGATCGAGGCGCTCGGCGCCGGCCCGGTGATCGCCGACCGGGTCGCCGCCGGCCGTCCGGTGCTCGGCATCTGCGTCGGCATGCAGGTGCTCTTCTCCCACGGCGAGGAGCACGGGGTGGTCACCAAGGGGCTCGGCCTGCTGCCGGGCGGGGTGACCCGGCTGGCCGCGACCCGGCTGCCGCACATGGGCTGGAACACGCTGCGCCCGCCGGCCGACTCGACGCTGTTCGCCGGGCTGCCCGAGGACGGACGGTTCTACTTCGTCCACTCGTACGCCGTCGCCGACGTGGCGGCGCTGACCGCCGCCGGCGCGGTGGTGACCACCAGCCGCCACGGAGAGGACTTCGTCGCCGCCGTGGAGCGGGGCGCCCTCTCGGCGGCCCAGTTCCACCCGGAGAAGTCGGCCGACACCGGCGCGCTGCTGCTGCGCAACTGGCTGGCCACGCTGTGACCGGCAGCCGCGTGGACGCGCCGGGCGGCACCGGCACGCGGGGCGGGTGGGCGGGGCGGTGAGCAAGGAACGGGCCCGACTGCGGGCCGTCCGAGAGGCCGAACGCGAGCGGGAGAAGGCCGCCCGGGCCCGGAAGGTGGCCCGCCGGGAACGCCGGCGGGCCCTGCTGCGCGGGCTGCGGCCACGCTGGCAGCGGCGGCGGACCGGCCGCCTCCTGGCCCGCCGGAGCCGGGCCGAGCGCGCCGGCATCGTGGTGCTGACGCTGGCCGTGCTGGCGTCGATCTGGACGCTGGTGCCCGATCCCGCGCTGCGGGTGCTGCTGATGGTGCTACTACTGCTCGTACTCCCGGCGATCGTGGTGATCGCCCTGGACCGTCGTACCTGACAAGGAGAACACGTTGAGTCTGACCCTGCTGCCCGCCGTGGACGTCGCCGACGGGCAGGCCGTCCGTCTCGTGCAGGGCGCCGCCGGTAGCGAGACCACCTACGGCGACCCGCTGGAGGCGGCGCTGGCCTGGCAGCACGACGGCGCGGAGTGGATCCACCTGGTGGACCTCGACGCGGCCTTCGGCCGGGGGTCGAACGCCGGGCTCCTCGCCGAGGTGGTGCGTCGGCTGGACGTCAAGGTGGAACTCTCCGGCGGGATCCGCGACGACGCCTCGCTGCGCGCCGCGCTGGCCACCGGGGCGGCCCGGGTGAACATCGGCACCGCCGCCCTGGAGGATCCCCAGTGGTGCGACCGGATCTGCGGCGAGTACGGCGACCGGGTGGCGATCGGGCTGGACGTGCGGGGTCGTACCCTGGCCGCCCGGGGCTGGACCCGCGACGGCGGTGACCTGTACGAGGTGCTGGAGCGGCTGGACAAGGCCGGCGCGTCCCGGTACGTGGTGACCGACATCACCAAGGACGGCACCATGCGTGGGCCGAACCTGGACCTGCTGCGCGAGGTCTGTGCCCGTACCGACGCCCCGGTGATCGCCTCCGGTGGTGTCTCCACGCTGGACGACCTGCGCGCCCTGGCCACCCTGGAGCCGGTCGGGGTGGAGGGGGTCATCGCCGGCAAGGCGCTGTACGCCGGCGCGTTCACGGTGGCCGAGGCGCTGCGGGTGCTCGCCGACGCCTGACCCGGCACCCGGCCCGGCACGCGCCGGGCCGGGTCCCGCCCGGCCCGTCAAGTTGTGCACAATCAAATTGCGAGCTACCTTTTCCGGGTGGACGACGACCTGGTTCTGCGCCGGCAGGTGTGCTTCGCGCTCTACACCGCCTCCCGGGCCGTCACCGACGTGTACCGGCCGATCCTCGACCGGCTGGGGTTGACCTACCCGCAGTACCTGGTGCTGCTGGTGCTCTGGGAACGCGACGCCGCCCCCACCGTCTCCGAACTCGGCACCGAGCTGCGGCTCGACTCCGGCACCCTCTCCCCGCTGCTCAAACGGCTGGAGGGGGCCGGACTGGTGGTCCGCCGCCGGGCGGCCCGCGACGAACGGCGGGTGGAGGTCGAGCTGACCGACGCCGGCCGCGCGCTGCGGGAGCCGGCCTGCGACGTGCCGCACCGGGTCGCCGCCTCCACCGGCCTCACCCTCGACGAGCTGGTCGCGCTCCGCGACACCCTCACCCGGGTGACCGAGACCATCCACCGACAGAAGGGGAAGTGACCACCATGCAGGTGCTCTACACCGCCGCCGCCCACGCCACCGGCGACGGCCGGGACGGCCACGTCCGCACCTCCGACGGCACGGTCGACCTCGACCTGGCCGTACCGAAGGAGATGGGCGGCGCCGGCGACGCGGCCAACCCCGAGCAGCTCTTCGCGGCCGGGTACGCCGCCTGCTTCCACTCGGCGCTGCGCCTGGTCGCCCGGAAGGCCCGGGCCGACGTCAGCGGCTCGGTCGTGGACGCCGAGGTCGGTATCGGCCCGAACGGCGACGGCGGGTTCACCCTCACCGTCGCCCTGCTGGTCGACCTGCCGTCGGTGCCGCGCGCCGCCGCCGAGGAACTCGTCGCCCACGCCCACCAGGTGTGCCCGTACTCCAACGCCACCCGGGGCAACATCGAGACCACGCTGACCGTCCGGGACGCGGCATGACGACCAACCGGGAGATCCACCTCGCGTCCCGGCCGGACGGCTGGCCCACCCCGGAGAACTTCCGCCTGGTCGACACGTCCGTCCCCACCGCCGGTGACGGTCAGCTCGTGGTGCGCAACCTGGTCATGTCGGTCGACCCGTACATGCGCGGGCGGATGAACGACGTGAAGTCCTACGTCCCGCCGTTCCGGCTCGACGCCCCGCTCGACGGCGGCGCGGTCGGCGAGGTGGTGCAGAGCCGGGCCGAGGGGTTCGCCCCCGGTGACGTGGTGCTGCACGGTCTCGGTTGGCGGGAGTACGCCCTGGTCGACGCCGGCTCCGCCCGCACGGTCGACCCGACGCTCGCACCGGTGAACGCGTACCTGAGCGTGCTCGGCATGCCCGGGCTGACCGCGTACGCCGGCCTGTTGGAGGTCGCCGGCATGCGCGCGGGCGAGACGGTCTTCGTCTCGGCCGCCGCCGGCGCGGTGGGCAGCCTGGTCGGGCAGATCGCGAAGCTACGGGGCGCGGCACGGGTGGTCGGCAGCGCCGGCTCGCCCGCCAAGGTCGAACGCCTGCGCGCGCTCGGCTTCGACGCCGCCTTCGACTACCACGACGGCCCGGTACGCGACCAGCTCCGCGCCGCCGCGCCCGACGGCATCGACGTGTACTTCGACAACGTCGGCGGTGACCACCTGGAGGCGGCGATCGGCGCGCTGCGGCCGCACGGCCGGGCGGCGATCTGCGGGATGATCGCCCAGTACAACGCCACCGAGCCGCCGGCCGCGCCGCGCAACCTGGCCCTGGTGATCGGCAAGCAGCTCACCCTGCGCGGGTTCCTGGTCAACTCCTACGGCCACCTGCGCGAGCAGTTCGTCCGGGAGGTGTCCGGCTGGCTGCGCGACGGCCGGCTGCACCACGACGAGACCGTCGTCGACGGCATCGAGAACGCCCCGGCGGCCTTCCTCGGCCTGCTGCGCGGCGAGAACCTCGGCAAGATGCTCGTCCGCCTGTGACCTCCGCCACCCTGCCCGGCTGAGGCGAGGGGCGGGGTGAGATGTGCGGGGGAGTGTGCGTGCGGGGTGGTGTGGGGTGCCAGGTGGTAGCAGGGGACCCTTGTTACCGCTGTTTGCGGAGCAGGGGGCCCCTGCAGGCACCCCGGGCCCGGCGGGCGGTGCGTGCCGGGCGGAGCCCGGTGGACGCCGGTGGACGAGGGAGGCGGGCCGAGGCGAGGGGCGGGCGTCCGGGTGGGCGGTAGGCTCGCGGCATGACGGTGGCGGTACGGGTCATTCCCTGTCTGGACGTGGACGCCGGACGCGTGGTCAAGGGCGTCAACTTCGTCGACCTGCGGGACGCCGGCGACCCGGTCGAGTTGGCCGCGGCGTACGACCGGGCCGGCGCGGACGAGTTGACCTTCCTCGACGTGACCGCCTCCTCCGACGACCGGGGCACCATGCTCGACGTGGTCCGCCGGACCGCCGAGACGGTCTTCATCCCGCTCACCGTCGGCGGGGGCGTCCGCCGGGTCACCGACGTGGACGTGCTGCTCCGGGCGGGCGCGGACAAGGTCGGCGTGAACACCGCCGCCATCGCCCGCCCCGAGCTGATCGCCGAGATCGCCGAGCGGTTCGGCCGGCAGGTGCTCGTGCTCTCCCTCGACGTGCGGCGGGCGCCGGCCGGCACCACCGGCAGCGGATTCGAGGTGACCACCCACGGCGGCCGGCGGGGAACCGGCCTGGACGCGGTGGAGTGGGCGCACCGGGTGGCCGGGCTCGGCGCGGGCGAGATCCTGCTCAACTCGATGGACGCCGACGGCACGAAGACCGGCTTCGACCTGGAGCTGATCCGAGAGGTGCGGGCGGTGGTCGACGTACCGGTGATCGCCTCCGGCGGGGCCGGGGCGGTGGCCCACTTCCCGCCGGCCGTGGCGGCGGGCGCCGACGCGGTGCTCGCGGCCAGCGTCTTCCACTTCGGCGAGTTGAGCATCGGCGACGTCAAGGACGCCCTGCACGCCGCCGGGCATCCGGTCCGGCTGTCCGCGGCCGCGCCGGCCGTGGCGACCCCGGCCGGGGTGCCCGCCGAGGCCTGACGGCGCGCCGGCGAGCGGACGGTGTCGCGGCCCCACATCACCAGCAGCGACGCCGGGGCCGGCACCCGGATCGAGGCGACCGGGTCGGCTGCGTCCCGCTCCGGATACCGGCAGCTCACCGGCACCGGGCCGCTCGGTCGGCGGTCAGCTCCGGCCCGGACCGCCGCCCTCCGGCGAGCGGCGCGGGCTCGGGATCGACCGTTTGACGTACTCGTGGACGGCGGCGGCGTGTTCCTCCTCCGGCAGCGCCCAGTCGGCGTGCCCCGGCGTGTGCCGCCGGCTCAGCGCGGTCTGCACCGTGTCGACGGCGGTGGAGAGTCCGGCCGGCGGCCGGGTGCGCCAGAGCTGCTCACCGTCGGGCGTGATCCGGAACCAGCCGTCGGTGACGCTCACCAGACCCGCGCCGACCAGGCGTCGTACCGCCGTCTCCACCTCGTGCCGCTGCGGAATCGCCTGGTTGAGGTGGTCGGCGGTGGAGAGCACGTCGGTGAGGCGGACCCCCTCCGGCCGTCGGCTCGACGGGGCCCGGCGGTGCCGTCCGGCGCCGCTGGCGATCACCAGTGCCACGAAGATCCAGGCGTCCGACCAACGCCATCCCTCAGCCCCCATGGGGAAATGATGCCGGCTGAGTGGCCCGGAGTAAAACATCCGGTTCCACGCGCGCGGGACGCCCAGCTCAGGCCGGTTCGGCCAACGGTCGCGCCGGCGAGTCGACCGGGGCGACGGTGACCAGTGGCAGGAACGCCTGGGTCAGCGGGCCGATGCCGAGCGCGTAGGCGACCGTCCCGACCCCGACCGTGCCGCCCAGCAGCCAACCCAACGCGAGCACGGTCACCTCGATGACCGTGCGGACCAGGCGGACCGACCGGCCCGGGTGACGGGCGACGTACCCGGTCATCAGCCCGTCCCGTGGCCCCGGACCGAACCGCGCGCCGAGGTAGAGCGCGGTGGCCAGGCCGTTGAGCAGGACACCGGCGACGAGTAGAGCCCCCCGGGCGGCGAGCGGGCGCACGTCGGGCAGCAGCGCGAGGCTGGCGTCGATCACCAGGCCGACGACCAGGACGTTGCTCACCGTGCCGAGGCCGGGGCGTTGCCGCAGCGGCACCCAGAGCAGCAGCACCAGGACCCCGGCGAGGATGGTGACGGTGCCGAAGGAGAGCCCGGTACGCAGGGCCACGCCCTGGTGGAGGACGTTCCACGGGTCCAGGCCGAGGCTGGACTCGATCATGAACGCCATGCTGACGCCGTAGAGCGCCAGTCCGCCGTAGAGCTGGACCAGACGCCGGGGCAGACGGTCACGGAGGTTGCCAGTCGAGGCCATGCATGCCAACCTAAGGGCCAATCGTGGCGGTGTGAGAGAGCCAATCGGGAGGGAGTGGCCATGACCAGCCAGGTACGAGGAGGGCAACTGGCCCGATTGCTCGGCCAGTGGCATGCTCTGCCGGGCCGCCGCCGGTCTCCGGACTACGCCGCCCTCGCCGCCGCCGTCCGGGGCCTGCTCGCCGACGGCCGGCTGCCGCTGGGGGTACGCCTGCCCGCCGAGCGGGAACTCGCCGAGGCGCTGCGGATCAGCCGCACCACGGTCACCGCCGCCTACCGCGAGTTGCGCGAGAGCGGGCACCTGACCAGCCGGCGCGGCGCGGGTAGCTGGACCATGCTCCCGGGCGGCCACCGGGTGGCCAGCTCCGGCCTGTGGACCCCACAGGACGACCTGGACATGATCGACCTCGGCATCGCCGCACTGGCCGCCCCGCCGGAGCTGATCCCGGCCACCCGGGCCGCCACCGAGGACCTGCCCCGCTACCTGGGCAGCGCCGGCTACCACCCGACCGGGATCATCGAGCTGCGGGAGGCGATCGCCCGGTCGTACGTCGAACGCGGCCTGCCCACCAGCCCCGAGCAGATCATGGTCACCAACGGCACCCAGCACGCGTTGGACCTGGTGCTACGACTGGCGCTCGCCCCGGCCAGCAGCGTGCTCGTGGAGTCGCCGACCTACCCGAACGCGCTCGCCGCGCTCGCCGCGCGGCGGGCCCGGATCGCCACGCACGGCCTTGCCGTCGACGCCGGCTGGGACGCGGACCTGCTGCTGGCCAGCATCCGCCAGTCCCGACCCCGGCTGGCCTACCTGATCCCCGACTTCCAGAACCCGACCGGCCACCTCATGCCGGTCGAGCTGCGCGAGCGGCTGGTCGGCACGGCCCACGCGGCCGGCACCGACCTGGTGATCGACGAGTCCTTCGTCGACCTGCCGCTGGACGGCACGCCGCTGCCCCCGCCCACCGCCACCTTCGACCGGCACTCACGGGTGGTCACCATCGGCGGGATGAGCAAGCCGTACTGGGGCGGTCTGCGTATCGGCTGGGTACGCGCCTCCGCCCCGCAGGTGCAGCGTCTTGCCGCCGCCCGGATCGGGGTGGACATGGCCAGCCCGGTGCTGGACCAACTCGTCGCGGTCCACCTGCTCGCCGAGGCGTCGACGATCGTGACCGCCCGGCGGGAGCAGCTGGCCCGCCAGCGGGACGCGTTGCTGGCCGCGCTGGCCGACCGGTTGCCCCAGTGGCGGGTCGCCGTGCCGCGCGGTGGGGTGACCCTCTGGGTGGAACTGGACGGGCCCGTCTCCAGCGCCCTGGCCCGGGCCGCCGAGGAGGTCGGCGTACGTCTCGCGCCCGGCCCCCGGTTCGGGCTGGACGGCACGCTGGAGCGTTTCCTGCGGCTGCCGTTCACCCTGCCCGCCGCCGACCTGGTCGACGCGGTGCACCGGATCGCCGCCGTCCGGTACGACCTGGACCGGGCCGGCCGACCGCAGTGGCGGGAGCCCTCCGTCATCGCCTGACCCCGGCACCGTACGGGTGACGGTCCCGGACCGGCCCCGGGACGGCCTCCGCGATCGGGGCCGTCCCGGGGCCGGGCGGGTCAGATCTCGGCGAGCGCGCCGTCGTACATTTTCTCGATCTCGCTGGCGAAGTTGGTCTCCACGCCCTTCCGCTTGATCTTCAGCGACGGAGTGATCTCGCCGTCCTCGATGGTCAGGTCGCGCGGCAGGATGGTGACCTTCTTGATGGTCTCCCAGCGGTTGAGCTTGCTGTTGAGCTCCGCGACGTACCCCTCCACCATCTCCTTCGCCTGCGGCGAGGTGACGATCGTGGTGTAGTCGCGGCCCTCCAACGGACCGCCCGCCGCCCAGCCCTTGATCGCGTCCGGGTCGAGCGTGACCAGCATCGTGCAGAAGTTGCGGGCCTGGCCGATCACGATCGCCTGGGAGGTGTACGGGCAGATCGCCTTGAACATGCCCTCGATGAGCGACGGCGCGACGTACTTGCCGCCGGAGGTCTTGACCAGGTCCTTCTTCCGGTCGGTGATCTTCAGGTAGCCGTCGGCGTCGAGCGTGCCGATGTCACCGGTGCGGAAGAAGCCGTCCTCGGTGAAGGCGGCGGCGGTCTCCTCGGGCAGGTTGTGGTAGCCACGCATCACCGGCCGACCCCGGAGCAGGATCTCCCCGTCGGTGTCGATCCGGCACTCCAGGTCGCCCATGGCCTGGCCGACGGTGCCGATCCGCAGCCCGTCCGGCCGGTTCACGAAGTTGCCGGCGCTGCTCTCGGTCAGCCCGTACCCCTCGGAGATCGGCAGGTTCGCCGCGGCGAAGAAGGTGGCGATGTCGGGGCTCAGCGGCGCGGAACCGGACACCAGTACCCGGATCCGGCCGCCGAGCCGATCCTGGATCTTGCTGAAGACCAGCTTCTCGGCCAGCCGGTGGCGCAGCCGGAGTCCGCCCGGGACCGGCTTGCCGGCCTGCTCCAGGGCGACCTTCTCCTTGCCGACCCGGACCGCCCAGCCGAAGATCTTCGCCTTCAGGCCACCGGCGTCCCGCGCGGTGGTGACCGACTTGTTGTAGACCTTCTCGAAGACCCGGGGCGCGCCGCACATCAGCGTCGGGCGGACCACGGAGAGCATGTCGACCAGCTTGTCCACCCGGCCGTCGACGTAGGTCGGCAGGCCGACGTGGGTCGCCCCGCAGAGCAGGGTCTTGCCGAACGAGTGGGACAGCGGAAGCCAGAGGTACTGAAGGTCGTCGCTGCGCAGCAGCCCGACGTCGGCCTGCGCCACGCCCTCCCAGCACCAGCCGCCGTGCAGCAGCTGGACGCCCTTCGGGCGGCCGGTCGTGCCCGAGGTGTAGATCAGCGTGGCCAGGTGGTCGGGTCCGAGCTGCGCGACGATCCCGTCGATCAGGCCCGGCTCGGCGGCCAGCGCCCGGGCTCCCCGCTCCTCCAGTTCGGCGAGGGTGAGCTGGGGGACGGCCGCGTCCGGGTCGGCGGCGCCGTCGAAGAGGACCACGTGGGTCAGGGCGGGCAGGTCGGCGCCGGTGACCTTGGCGGCCTGGGTGGGGTTCTCGGCGAAGAGCACCCGCGAGCCGGAGTCGGCGACGATGTAGCAGGTGTCGTCCGGCTCGGTGGTCGGGTAGACCGTGGTGGTCGCCCCGCCCGCGCACATCACGCCGAGGTCGGCGACCACCCATTCCAGCCGGGTGTTGGCCAGGATCGCCACCCGGTCCTCCAGCCCGATGCCGAGACCGTGCAGGCCGGCGGCGACCGCCTTGGCCCGGTGTCCCACCTGCTCCCAGGTCAGCCAGACCGGTCCCGAGTCGTCGGGGGCGGGGTGGGCGAAGGCGGGACGGTCCGGGGTGGCCGCCACGCGCTTGAGGAACATGTCCGGGATCGAACGGTACGGTACATCGAGAGCCATCGCTGCAGCCGCCTTCAGGGGGTGGTGACGTGATCGTGGTCACGCTGGTCTGCGGTTACCGAAGGGTATTGCGTACACCCGGTCATCGGCTAGCCCCGGCCCCTCCGGCGCTGCCGTGTCCCGGCGTGGTCAGGTGTAACGGTCGGCGTTGAGCGACCAGTCCCAGGTGGCCCGGATCCAGCCCCGCCGGGCCGCCACGAACCGGTGGGTGGCCGGGTCGGCCGTGCGTAGCAGCGCGGTCTCCCGTTCCGTGTAGTCCGCGAGCGTCCGGTTGAACAGGTCCGCCGCCGCCAGCAGGGCGGCCTGCTCTGGACTCCGCTCCTCCCCGGCGATGGCGGAGACCAGGTTGTGCCCGTCGCCGGTCAGCCGGTCCTCCTTGCGGTAGGAGAAGACGTCGTTGCACCAGCACACCAGGTCTGCGGCGAGGGTCTCCAGGGCGGCCAGGGCCGGGTCGGTCCGCTCGTCCGGCGGCGGTCCGTCGTACGCCAGGTCGGTCAGGGTGAAGCTCGGGTGGACCGCGCCGGTGTGCCGGCGCATCTGCACGTACTCGGCGACGCCGGGCACCCGCTGGTGCTCCCGGTTGGCCGCCTCCCAGAGCAGTGCCAGCAGGTACTCCCGCACCTGCCCGGTGAAGGCGAGCAGCACCGCCGGGCGGGCGTGCTCCCGGACCCGCCGGCACAGGTCGTGCAGCGCGACCCCACGCGGGCCGGCGGCGCCGAGCAGCGCCGGAGGCGCCGGGTCACCGCGCAGGTCGAGGACGTCGAGCAGACCCGCCACGGTGGGGGCCAACCGGGTCGGGGTGTCGCCCAGCCCGTCCTCGTCGCAGGCGTCGTCCACCGCGAAGAGCCAGGTGATCAGGTCAGTCAGCAGGCGGAGCCGCTCCACCGACGCCTCCGGGCAGGCCCGGCCGGCCAGGTCGGCGGCGGCGGCCCCGGCCAGCCGGCGTCGGCTCTCGGCGGACCCGGTCAGGCCGAGCCGTTCCGCCCAGTCGGCGCTGTCCCGCGCGACCTGCGCGACCGCCGGGTGGCACCGGCCCGGGAACGGTGGTTCCCGTAGCGTAGAAAGCGCGAAACTCCGCATGCCACCCCCTGCCACACCGTCCCGGGCGGGGCGGACCGACAAATCTGTGCGGGGGCAAGATATCGGACTTGTTCTTTCCGTTCGCCTCCGGCCCGGTCGTCGGTCGTCGGCGTTCCCGCCCGGCGGCACCGCGAACCGTCGCCGCTCCGCCGCCGGGGCGTCAGAGGCCCAGCTTGGCGGTGCGTAGCCGGTCCACGGTCGCGGTCGCCCCGTCGAGCTGCACCCGGGCCGCGCGCTGCCGACCGGACAGGAAGAGGGTCAGCTCGCCGGGCGCGCCGACCAGCCGGACCGCCTCGCCGCCGCGTCCGCAGCGCACCTCCCCGTACCCGGGGGCCTGGACGAGCAGGCTCGCCGGGAACCGGCGCAGGGCGAGGCGGGCCAACGGGGCGGCCCGCTTCCAGAGCGCGGCGTGCAGCCCGGCCGGCAGGTCACGCGGCTGCCAGTCGGGGGCGGCCCGCCGGACGTCCTCGTGGTGGATGAAGAACTCCATGGTGTTGACCAGTTCGTCGGTCAGCGGATTGCTCAGCGGGCTCCACACCGGCGGCTGGCGCACCTGCGCCACCAGCTCGGCCCAGGGCCGCGCCGCGATCCGCCGTCGCACCTGCTCGGCGTACCCGCGCAGTGGCGGCAGCAGGATCCCGCCCGCCGCGTCCGGCCGGCGCTCCCGGACCACCAGGTGGGCGGCGAGGTCCCGGGCCACCCAGCCCTCGTTCAGGGTCGGCGCGTCGGGGCCGAGGGCCAGCATGAGGTCGGCGAGCGCCTGGCGCTCCGATCGGGCGTACCGCGACATCCTCCGATGGTAGGCCGCGCCCCGCCGGACGGCCCGTCGTGGCGCGACCCGCCTCGTGCCAGAGCGGACAAAACCGAACCCGGGTCGCCGCACGGGACACCGACCGGTAAGGATGAGGGAGATAATTGCGGCTTACGGCGGGGGAAGTAGAGCGTGTCGAGCAGGACGAGTACGGCCGTGCTCGCCCGGGGCCTTCGGGTACTCGGGCGGGCCATTCGGGAACAACCACGGATCTTCACGGTCGCGGTCGCCGGCAGCGTGCTGTTCGGCGCGATGGTGATCGGCAGCGCGTACGTGATCGGCGCGGTGGTGGGGGACGTGGTGGTGCCCTCGATCGCCCGTGGCTCGGTGGAGACCGGCGTGCTGGCGCTGGCCGCCACCGCCCTCTTCGGGATCAGTCTGCTGCGGGTGGTCGGCATCTTCGGGCGTCGGCTCGGCGCCGGCTACATGCAGTACCGCCTCCAGGCGTCCTACCGCCGCCGGGTGACCCGGCGCTACCTGGACCTGCCACTGTCCTGGCACCAGCGGCACGCCACCGGCACCCTGCTCTCCAACGCCAACTCCGACGTGGAGGCCGCCTGGTACCCGATCGCGCCGCTGCCCTTCGCGGTCGGCACGCTGGTGATGGTGGCCGGGGCGATCATCGCGCTCTTCGCCACCGACTGGGCGTTCGCCCTGGTCGGGCTGGCCGTCTTCCCCGCCCTGTTCACGCTCAACGTGGTCTACTCCCGGCGGATGGCCCCCCGCCAGGCCCGCGCCCAGCAGCTGCGGGCCGAGGTCAGCGGCATCGCCCACGAGAGCTTCGACGGCGCGCTGGTCGTCAAGACGATGGGCCGGGAGGCGCAGGAGACCCGCCGGTTCGCCGGCCGCGCGGCGGAGCTGCGCGACGCGCTGATCGCCGTCGGCCGGCTGCGCGGCCTGTTCGATCCGCTGCTGGAGACCCTGCCCAGCATCGGCACCCTCGCCGTGCTGGTGGTCGGCGCGATCCGGCTGCGCCAGGAGGCGATCACCGTCGCCGAACTGGTCAGCGTCGCGTTCCTGTTCACCGTGCTGGCCGTACCGGTGCGGGCCATCGGCTGGGTCCTCGCCGAGCTGCCGCGCAGCGTCGCCGGCTGGGACCGGGTGCAGCAGGTGCTCCGCGCCACCGGCGAGATGGCCTACGGGGACCGGGTCCTCGACCCCACCGGCGGCGGGCCGGCCACGCTCGCCTTCGCCGACGTCTCCTTCCGGTACGAGCCGGCCGAGGCGCACCTGCCCGGCGCCGAGGTGCTCGGCGCGGTCACCTTCACCGTGCCCGCCGGGCGCACCGTCGCCCTGGTCGGTCCGACCGGGGCCGGCAAGTCGACGATCGCCGCCCTGGCGGTGCGTCTGGTCGACCCGGACCGCGGCACCGTCGCCCTCGACGGCGTCGACCTGCGGGAGCTGACCACCGCGTCGCTGGCCGGCAACGTCGCGCTGGTCGCCCAGGTGCCGTTCGTCTTCGACGACACGGTACGCGGGAACATCACCCTGGACCGGTCGGGCATCAGCGACGACGACGTCTGGGCGGCGCTGCGGCTGGCCGAGGCGGACGGGTTCGTCGCGGCCCTGCCCGACGGGCTGGACACCCGGGTCGGCGAGCGGGGCACCTCGCTCTCCGGCGGGCAGCGGCAACGCCTCACGCTGGCCCGCGCGCTCGCCGGCCGTCCCCGGCTGTTGGTGCTCGACGACGCGACCAGCGCGGTCGACCCCCGGGTCGAGGCGGCCATCCTGGCCGGGCTGCGCTCCTCGGCGGCCGACGGGACGGGCGCGGGCACCTCGATCCTGGTGGTGGCGTACCGGCGCGCCACCATCGCCCTGGCCGACGAGGTCATCTACGTCGAGCAGGGCCGGGTGGTGGCCCGGGGCACGCACGCCGAGCTGCTCGCCGCCGTGCCCGGCTACGTGGACCTGGTCACCGCCTACGAGCAGGCGGAGGCCGAACGCGAGCAGGCCCGTACGTACGAGGATCCGCCGGTGGTCCCGGTGGCCACGGGCCTCGAAGTGGAGATGGACCGGTGAGCGCGAGGAGTGAGCTTGCGAGCCCCGCAGTCGCGAACAGCGGTGGTTCGGTGAGCGCGAGGAGTGAGCTTGCGAGCCCCGCAGTCGCGAACAGCGGTGGTTCGGTGAGCGCGAGGAGTGAGCTTGCGAGCCCGGCAGTCGCGGACGGGAGGCTGAGCCGGTGAGCGCGGTCGTGGTGGAGGAGAAGGTGGAGCCGGTGGGCGGGTCGGGGCAGCCGCCGGAGCGGACCGAGACGGCCTGGCGCACCATGCGCCGGGGCCTGGCGCTCTCCCCGGAACTGCGGGTGGGCCTGGCCGGCACGTTGGGTCTGGCGCTGGTCTTCATGATCGGCCGGGCGGCCGTTCCGGTGGCGGTGCAGCAGGGCATCGACCGGGGCCTGGTCGGCGGGATCGACCTCGGCACGGTCGGGACGGTGGTCGCCCTGACCGCCGCGACGCTGGTGGTGACCACGGTCTGTGGCTACCTGATGATGCGCCGGCTGTTCACGGTCAGCGAGACGGCGTTGGCCAACGTCCGGACCCGGGCGTTCCGGCACGTGCACGACCTGTCGATGCTGCACCAGCAGTCCGAGCGGCGCGGTTCCCTGGTGTCCCGGGTGACCAGCGACGTCGACCAGATCACCCAGTTCCTCCAGTGGGGCGGGGTGATCCTCATGATCAACATCGGCCAGCTCGTGGTCACCACCATCGTCATGCTCGTCTACTCCTGGCAGCTGACCCTGGTGGTCTTCGCCGCCTTCCTGCCCGCCGTGCTGGTGATCCGGGCCCTCCAGCGTCGTCTCGGCGCCGCGTACGGGGTGGTCCGGCAGCGCCTGGGCGCGCTGCTCGGCACGGTCGCGGAGAGCGTGGTCGGCGCGCCGGTCATCCGGGCGTACGGGGTCGCCGGGCGGACGTCCCGCCGGCTGGACGAGGCGATCGAGGACCACCGGCTCGCCCAGCAGCGGGCCATCCGGTTCAGCATCCTGGGCAGTTCCGTCGGGGAGTTGGCGGCCGGTGTCGCCCTGGCCGGCGTGGTCGTGGTCGGGGTGAGCCTCGGCGCGGACCGTACGCTGTCGGTCGGTCAGATCACCGCGTTCCTGTTCCTGGTGACCCTGTTCATCCAGCCCGTGCAGATCGCCACCGAGGTGCTGAACGAGGCGCAGAACGCGATCGCCGGCTGGCGGCGGGTGCTCGACGTGCTGGACCTGAGCCCGGACGTGGCCGACCCGGGGGAGCAGGGGCGCGAGTTGCCGCCGGGCCCGCTGGACGTCCGGTTCGCGCAGGTGGGCTTCGCGTACCCGGGTGGGCCGCCGGTGCTGCACGACATCGACCTGGAGATCCCGGCGAAGACCCGGGTGGCGGTGGTCGGCGAGACCGGCAGCGGCAAGACCACCTTCGCCAAGCTGCTGACCCGGCTGATGGATCCGACCACCGGCACCGTGCTGCTCTCCGGCGTGCCGCTGGAGCAGGTGCGGTTCGACTCGCTGCGCAGCCGGGTGGTCATGGTGCCGCAGGACGGCTTCCTCTTCGACGCGACGGTGGGGGAGAACGTCCGCTTCGCCCGGCCGGAGCTGACCGACGAGCAGATCGTCGCGGCCTTCACCGAGCTGGGACTCGTCGACTGGCTGGAGGGGCTGCCGTCCGGGCTGGACACCCCGGTCGGGGAGCGGGGCGAGGCGCTCAGCGTGGGGGAGCGGCAGTTGGTCGCGCTCGCCCGGGCGTACGTCGCGGATCCGGACCTGCTGGTGCTGGACGAGGCGACCAGCGCGGTCGACCCGGCCACCGAGGTGCGGCTCCAGCGGACCCTGGACGCGGTGACCCGGGGCCGGACCACGCTCGCCATCGCGCACCGGCTCTCCACCGCCCAGGCGGCCGACGAGGTGATCGTGGTGGACCGGGGGCGCGTGGTGCAGCGTGGCCCGCACGACGAGCTGATCCGGGAACCGGACTCGGTGTACGGGCTGCTCTACGCCTCCTGGCTGGAGCAGACCCGGTGACCGGCGGGGCGGCGGATCGGCTGGACGCCGGTGGTCGGGTGCTCTAACCTCCTGGGTTAGGTTAGCCTAACCTACGGAAAGGGGCGGTCATGCGACCGAGCAGCGCCGAGACGGTCCGGACCCTGGTCGCCGGCCGCCTTCCCGGGCTGGTGCACCTGGCGCACCGCCCGGGGCCGTACCAGGTCCGGCACGTCACCGACCCCGACGGGCGGGTGCTGATGCTCGTGCCGGTGGTCAGCGACCTGGCCGCCGCGCTGCGCCCCGCCGGAGCGGCCCGGGACGCCGCCGCGGTGGTGCTCGACGTGCTGGACCTACCCCCGGCGGCGGGCGCGCCGTCCCTGGGCCGGGCCTGGGTCTCCGGATGGGCGGCCCCGCTGGACGGGGCGACCGCCCGTGACGCCGCCGTCGACTTCGCCACCGTGGAGCCGACCGGTGACCTGCTCGACGTCGGCACCCGGTTCCGGCTGTACCGCTTCGAGGTGGCCGAGGCCCGGCTGGACGTCGCCGGAGAGGTGCGGCGCGTCCCGCGCGACGAGTACGCCGCCGCCGACCCGGATCCGCTGCACCCGGTCGAGGCGGCGCTCCTGGCCGACCTCGCCGAGCACCACGGCGACCAGATCGCCGCCTACCTGCGCCGGCAGCTCGGCCGGCTCGGCGACCGGGCCGGCGCGCCGCCCCGGATCGTCCGCGTCGACCGGTACGGCCTGGTGGTGTCCCTGGGCGGGCCCGGTGCCCGGCAGCGGGCCCGGTTGTCGTTCCCCCGGCCGGTCGCCGACCACGCCGACCTGGCCCGGCTGCTGCACCCGGTGCTCTGCCGGCACCGCGCGTCCGCCCGTCCGGCCTGACCCCGGCTCCCGGCTCCCGGCGCGTCCCGGCGCGGCCCGGGTGGTAGCAGGGGTCCCCTGTTACCGCTTTTTGCCGAGCAGGGGTCCCCTGCAAACACAACATCCCGGCCCAGAGGACCGACCGGGTCAGTCGGGGAAGGCTCCGTCCAGCGGCCCGGTCAGGTACCGCTGCACGCCGGGGGCCACCGCGGCGACCAGGGCTTCCGGGGGTGCGGAGGCCAGCGGTTCCAGCCGGACGACGTACCGCATCAGCACCAGCCCGCCCATCTGGGCGGCGACCAGCGCGCCGCGCAGCGGCCGCTCGCCCGGATCGGTGTCGAGGTGCTGGAGCACCCGGCGCAGCACCTGGGTGACCAGGAACTCCCGCAGCAGCCGGGCGGTCCACTCGGTGGTCACCGCCGAGCGCAGCAGCGCCACCCCGGCCATCCCGGCCGGTGAGTCCCAGACCGCCAGGAAGGTCCGGACCAGTCGTTCGCCGGTCCCCTGCGGATCGCCGTCGAGCACCTCGGGCAGCAGCCGTCCCGGGTCGATCGGGGCGTTCATCGCGGCCAGGAAGAGCTTGTCCTTGCTGCCGAAGTAGTGGTGGACCAGGGCCGGGTCCACCCCGGCCGCGCCGGCGATCGCCCGGATCGACGCCGCGTCGAACCCGCGCGCGGCGAACGCCGTCCGGGCCGCGTCGAGGATCGCCTCCCGGGTGTCCGGGTTGCCCGGTCGTCGTCCGCGTCCGCTCATCGCCGCCTCTCGCCGCCGTCAACCGCTGCGTCGGCGCAGCGTGGCCGCGGCGAGCACCAGGGCCAGCAGCGCCGACGCGGCCACCACCGCCAGGTCCCGCCACATCGTGGTGGTGGGCTCGGCGTGCGCGCCGACCTCCTGCAACGCCTCGACCGCGTACGACAGGGGCAGCGCGTCGCTGACCGCCCGGAGCCAGCCGGCCATCTGCTCCCGTGGGACGAAGAGCCCGCAGAGCAGGAGTTGGGGAGCCACCACGACCGGCATGAACTGTACGGCCTGGAACTCGGTGCGGGCGAAGGCGCTGCACAGCAGTCCCAGCGCCATGCCCAGCAGGGCGGTGACCACCGCGATGACGACGACCAGCCCGCCACTGCCGGCGGTGTCCAGGTCGAGCAGCCCGTACGCCACCGCGCCACTCACCACCGCCTGCGCCGTGGCGGCCAGCCCGAAGGCCAGGGCGTACCCGAGGAGCAGGTCGAGCTTGCCCAGCGGGGCGGTGAGCAGCCGCTCCAGGGTGCCGGTGGTGCGCTCACGCAGCATCGCGATGCTGGTCACCAGGAACATCACCATGAAGGGGAAGAACCCGAGCATGACCAGGGCGACCCGGTCGAAGGTGGACGGTTGTCCCGGTGGGGTGGGCTGCTCGGCGTACATGAAGTGGACCAGCGCGAGCAGCGCGCCGGGGACCACGACCAGCAGGGCGATCGTGCGGGGGTCGTGGCGCAGTTGGCGCAGCACCCGCCCGGCGGTGGCCGCCACGATGCGCGGGTTCACGACCCCTCCCGTCCGGCGCGACCCGCCTCGGTCGCCCGGATCAGGCGCAGGAACGCCTCGTCCAGGTCGGTCACGCCGGCCGCCGCCCGCACCCCGTCGGGGGTGTCGTCGGCGAGCAACCTGCCCTGCCGGATCAGCAGCAGCCGGTCGCAGCGGGCGGCCTCGTCCATCACGTGGCTGGAGACCAGCAGGGTGGTGCCGGCGGCGGCCATCTCGTGGAACCGGGCCCAGAGGTCGGCCCGGAGCACCGGGTCCTGCCCGACGGTGGGCTCGTCGAGCACGACCAGCTCCGGTCGGCCGACCAGGACGCAGGCCAGGGAGACCCGGCTGCGTTGCCCGCCGGAGAGGGACCCGACCAGCTGGCCGGCGGCGTCGGCGAGCCCGACCTCGGCCGTCGCGCGGTCGGCGTCGGCCCGGTCACGCCCGTGCACCGCGGCGAAGTACCGCACGTTCTCCCGGACCGTCAGGTCGGCGTAGACGCTCGGCGCCTGGGTGAGATAGCCGACCCGCTGCCGCAGGGCCGGTGTCCCGGCCGGGCGACCGAGCACGGTCACCGTCCCCGAGCTGACCGTCTGCACCCCGACCACCGCGCGCATCAGGGTGGTCTTGCCGCTGCCGCTCGGGCCGAGCAGCCCGGTCACCGAGCCGCGTGGCACGGCGCAGCTCACGCCGTCCAGCACCCGGCGCCCGCCCCGGTCGACCACGAGGCCGTCCAGGGTGATCGCACTCTCCATGCCACCCTCCCGATAATTCATCACCCGTTGAACTCAACGCTAGACGAGGTGGCTGCCCGGCACAACGCTCCCGTCCCGCGCGCCGTCCGTCGACCGTTTCCGATCAGTTGTCGTCGGACCGCCGGGACGCCCACCGGCCGGCGACGTCCGGCACATCGGGACGCGGCTGGGACCTCCACGCCGCGTGCGGGACAATCGGTGACTGTGCCCGTACCTGACGCGCCGGTGACCGGCGTACCCGCCAGCCCGAACCGCCCGGCTCCCACCGGGCCGGTCCGTCCGTCCCGGCTCGACCCGGACATCGCGGCCCGACTGCGCCGTGGCGCCGACGGCCTGGTCGCCGCCGTGGTCCGTCAGCACGACACCGGCGAGGTGCTGATGGTCGCCTGGATGGACGACGAGGCGCTGCACCGCACGCTGACCACCGGGCGGGCCACCTACTGGTCGCGCAGTCGCCAGGAGTACTGGGTCAAGGGCGCCACCTCCGGCCACCACCAGTACGTCCGCTCGGTCGCCCTGGACTGCGACGGTGACGCGCTGCTGGTCAGCGTCGACCAGGTCGGCCCGGCCTGCCACACCGGCCGGCGCAGCTGCTTCTCCGCGGACCTGCCGGTCGTGACCGGCCACCCCGGGGAGCCGCCCCTCGGTGGCCCCGCCGGCGACCTCACGGCCACCGACCCCGGGGCGGGTGCGGCATGACCGACGGCGTGGTGAGCCCCGACCTGGCCACCTTCACCGCACTGGCGGCCCGCTGGCGGGTCGTCCCGGTCACCCGGAGGCTGCTGGCCGACGGCGAGACCCCGGTCGGCGTCTACCGCAAGCTCGCCGGCGGCCCGGGCACCTTCCTGCTCGAATCCGCCGAGCAGGGCGTCGGGTCGGCCGGGTTGGCCTGGTCCCGGTACAGCTTCGTCGGCGTCCGGAGCAGCGCCACCCTGGTCGAGCGGGACGGCGAGGCCACCTGGCTCGGGCAGCCGCCCGCCGGCGTGCCCACCGGGGGCGACCCGGCCCGCGCGCTGCGCGACACGGTGGCCGCGCTGGCCGGGCCGGCGTTCGACCCGACCAGCGGCATGCCCCCGCTGACCGGCGGCATGGTCGGCTACCTCGGGTACGACCTGATCCGCCGGATCGAGCGGCTGCCCAGCCTCAGCGAGGACGACCTCGGGGTGCCCGAACTGGGCATGATGCTCGCCACCGACCTGGTGGTCCTCGACCACTACGAGGGTTCGGCGATCCTCATCGCCAACGCGGTCCTGCCCCCGCCGGACGAGCCCGACCGGGCCGCCGAGGTGACCGCCGCCTACCACCACGCGATCGGCCGCCTGGACGCGATGACCTCGGCGCTCTCCCGGCCGAACGCGCCGATGATCTCCACGGTCGACCGACCGCCGGCCGGCGCGGTGGCCTGCCGGACGGCCGAGGGGAACTACCCGAAGGCAGTGGAGGCGGCCAAGGAGGCGATCCGGGCCGGGGAGTGCTTCCAGATCGTGCTGGCGCAACGCTTCGAACGGCGCACCGACGCCGACCCGCTGGACGTCTACCGGGTGCTGCGCACCACCAACCCCAGCCCGTACATGTACCTGCTCCGCTTCGACGACTTCGACATCGTCGGCTCCTCGCCGGAGGCGCACCTGAAGGTCACCGGCGCCGACGACGGCCAGCGTCGCGCGCTCTTGCATCCGATCGCCGGCACCCGGCCCCGGGGCGTCGACCCGGAACACGACGCCCGGCTCGCCACCGAACTGCTGGCCGACCCGAAGGAACGCGCCGAGCACGTCATGCTGGTCGACCTGGGCCGCAACGACCTGGGCCGGGTGTGCCGGCCGGGCACGGTCGAGGTGCCCGAGTTCGCCACCATCGAGCGGTACAGCCACGTGATGCACATCGTCTCGACCGTGGTCGGCACGCTCCGGGAGGACGCCACCGCGTTCGACGCGCTCGCCGCGACCTTCCCCGCCGGCACCCTCTCCGGCGCGCCGAAGGTCCGGGCGATGGAGATCATCGAGGGGTTGGAGCCGGTCCGCCGGGGCCTCTACGGCGGTACGGTCGGTTACTTCGGCTTCGGGGGTGACCTGGACATGGCCATCGCGATCCGTACCGCCCTGCTCCGGGACGGCTGGGCGTACGTGCAGGCCGGTGCCGGGATCGTGGCCGATTCTGATCCCGCCGCCGAGGACCGCGAGACCCGGGCGAAGGCCGCCGCGGTGCTTGCCGCCATCGCCGCCGCCGAGACCCTCCGGCCGGCCCGGTGAGCGCGAGGAGTGCAGCGGAGCGGAGCCCCGCAGTCGCGAACGGAAGGCGGCACCGGTGAGCGGCACGACCGACCCGTCGGTCGGTGGCGGCAACCCGGCGCGGGCCGGGCGGCGCGAACTGACGTACGCGGTGCTGCTCTGCCTGGCCGGCGCGGGCCTGGCGGTCTGGGCGGCGACCCGGACGTGGGCGGTCGAGGTGATCCCGCGACCGATGCCGCTGCCGGCGCTGCGGGAGGAGCGGTCCGGGGCCGCCCTGCTGCCCTGGCTGCCCGCGCTGGCGGTGGTCGCGCTGGCCGGCGCGGGCGCCGTGCTCGCCACCCGGCGCGGGCTGCGCCGCGCGGTCGGGCTGGTGATCCTGGTGCTCGGCGCGGCCGTGGCGGTGGGTGGCGGGTACGCCCTGACCGCCACGTTCGCCGGTGAGGTCAGCCGGCAGTGGCCGGCGCTCTGCCTGCTCGGCGGCGTGCTCGCGGCGGTCGGTGGGGGGTGGACGGCCCTGCGCGGGGCCGCCTGGCCGGCGATGGGTGCCCGCTACGAGCGTCCGGCCCGTGGCGGCGGTGCCACCACCTCCGGCGGGCCGGAGGCCACCGGCGCGGCGGCGTCGACGCGGGGCACCACCGACGCGTGGGACGCGCTGGACCGGGGCGAGGACCCGACGGTCAGCTGACCGGCTGCCGCTGGTCGGCGCGGGCGGCGGCCCGGGTGGCCGCGAGTTCCTCGACGAGGCGGTGCAGTTCGGCGCGACGGTCGGCGCGGGCCCGGTCCGCGCAGACCGCCTCCCAGGCGTTGCCACGGGCGGTGCGCATCCGCTCCTCGCCGACGACCGCCCGCTCCAGGGTGTGCACCACGCCGACGGCGAGCGAGGCGACCGTCCGGGAGATCGTGGTGAGTCCGATGGTCGATGCCGGCTGGCCAGTACTCATGATCACTCCGCAACGGGTCCGTTGGGTCGGTGGGGCGAACCCGCTCTCCGAGTCTGCCCGACGTTGATGCTGTCGGCTTCACGTTTCGACGTGATGACCGCCGCATCAACACTCCATGGGGACGAACGCCGTGCTCAGGGCCGTTCGTCCTTGACCTACGTCACACCGGACGGCCGGGGCCGGACCACCCCACCAGGGGCGCGACGCCTCGCGCGGACAACCGCCGCCGGTGGTGTCATGATGATGAGGATGATCGATGACCCGGTGGCGGCGGGCGGTGGGGACGATCGCGGTGGTCGACCCGACCGGTTGCGCTCTGTGTTTTTCCGCTCACCGGAAGTCGGTCATTATGCCCCAGCCCATCTCGTGAGGCGCGCCATACCCCCCCACCTGGGGTTGAGCGCCGCCACCTAGCATCGGCCCATGACACCCGGAGAGGGGAGTCCGTTGGTGACTGCTGAGCATGCGCACGCGGAGGGGGACGAGGCCGGTCCGGCGGCGCCCGCCAGCGTGCTCGACGAGATCCTGGCCGGCGTCCGCGAGGACGTTGCCCGGCGGCAGGAGCAGATTCCGCTGGAGCGGATCCGCGAACTCGCCGCCGCCGCGCCACCGGCGCTGGACGCGTACGCGGCCCTGCGGCGGCCGGGCGTCGCGGTGATCGCCGAGGTGAAACGTTCGTCGCCGTCGCGCGGCCAACTCGCCGAGATCGCCGATCCCGCCGACCTGGCCGGCGAGTACGCCGCCGGCGGCGCCCGGGCGATCAGCGTGCTGACCGAGGGACGGTGGTTCGGCGGGTCGCTGGACGACCTGGCCGCCGTCCGGGCCGCGGTGAACGTCCCGGTGCTGCGCAAGGACTTCGTCGTCTCCAGCTACCAGGTGCACGAGGCGCGGGCGCACGGGGCCGACCTGGTGCTGCTGATCGTCGCGGCGCTGGAGCAGAACGCCCTGGTCGGGCTCCTGGAGCGGATCGAGTCGCTCGGGATGACCGCCCTGGTCGAGGTGCACGACGAGGAGGAGGCCGACCGGGCCCTGGAGGCCGGTGCCCAGGTGATCGGGGTCAACGCCCGTGACCTGCGTACCCTGGAGGTCGACCGGTCGGTGTTCGAGCGGATCGCGCCGGGCCTGCCCAGCAACGTCGTGAAGATCGCCGAGTCCGGCGTGCGTGGTCCGCACGACCTCATCCGGTACGCCTCGGCCGGGGCGGACGCCGTTCTGGTCGGCGAGGGCCTGGTCACCCAGAAGAGCCCCCGCGAGGCGGTGTCGGAGCTGGTCAACGCCGGCAACCACCCGGCCACCCCGCGTCCGGCGCGCTGAGGCGCGCCGGTCCCGCCACTCCCCGTCAGCACCGAGAGGACCACCGATGAGCGCCAACGCGCGGGCCGGCGCGGCCGGCCTGCTCCCCGACCCGGCCGGCCACTTCGGCCGGTACGGTGGCCGGTTCGTCCCCGAGGCGCTCGTCGCCGCGTTGGACGAGCTGGACGTGGCGTACCGGCACGCGATGACCGACGAGACGTTCCTCGCCGAGTTCGACGCGTTGCTGCGGGACTACGCCGGCACGCCGTCCCGGCTCTACACGGCGAACCGGTTCTCCGCCAAGGTCGGCGCGCGGGTGCTGCTCAAGCGGGAGGACCTCAACCACACCGGGGCGCACAAGGTGCGCAACGTGCTCGGTCAGGCGCTGCTCACGAAGCGGATGGGCAAGACCCGGGTGATCGCCGAGACGGGGGCCGGGCAGCACGGGGTGGCCACCGCCACCGCCGCCGCCCTGTTCGACCTGGAGTGCGTCGTCTACATGGGCGAGGTCGACACCGAGCGGCAGGCGCTGAACGTGGCTCGGATGCGGATGCTCGGCGCCACCGTCGTCCCGGTCACCAACGGCTCGCGCACCCTCAAGGACGCGATGAACGAGGCGATGCGCGACTGGGTCGCCCACGTCGACGACACGCACTACCTGATCGGCACCGCCGCCGGGCCGCACCCGTTCCCGGCGATGGTCCGCGACTTCGTCAAGGGCATCGGCGAGGAGGCCCGGCAGCAGTGCCTGGACCTGACCGGAGCGCTGCCCGACGCGGTCGCCGCGTGCGTCGGCGGGGGCTCCAACGCCCTCGGCATCTTCCACGCCTTCGTCGGTGACCCCGACGTCCGGCTGTACGGCTTCGAGGCCGGCGGCGCGGGCGTCGAGACGGGCCGGCACGCCGCCAGCATCACCGGCGGGTCGTCCGGCGTGCTGCACGGCACCCGCACCTACGTCCTCCAGGACGAGGACGGGCAGACCATCGAGTCGCACTCGATCTCCGCCGGCCTGGACTACCCGGGCGTCGGACCGGAACACGCCTGGCTGCACGACAGCGGCCGGGCGACGTACGAACCGGTCACCGACGACGAGGCGATGGCCGCGTTCGAGCTGCTCTGCCGTACCGAGGGGATCATCCCGGCGATCGAGAGCGCGCACGCCCTGGCCGGCGCGGTGAAGATCGCCCCCCGTCTCGCCGCCGAACTGGGCCGGGAGCCCGTCATCGTGGTCAACCTCTCCGGTCGGGGGGACAAGGACGTCCACACCGCCGGCGGGTACTTCGGCATCCTCGACAAGGAGTGACATGAGCCGGATCGGGGTCGCCTTCGACAAGGCCCGCGCCGAGGGCCGGGCGCTGCTGGTCGGCTGCATGCCGGCCGGCTTCCCCACGGTCGAGGGGAGCATCGCCGCGATGACCGCCATGGTCGAGGCGGGCGTCGACGTCATCGAGGTGGAGATCCCGTACTCCGACCCGGTGATGGACGGGCCGGTGATCCAGAAGGCCAGCGACATCGCCCTCGCCGGTGGCGTACGCACCCGGGACACGCTGCGGATCGTCGAGGCGGTCGCGGCCACCGGCGCGCCGGTGGTGACGATGACCTACTGGAACCCGATCGAGCAGTACGGCGTCGACGCGTTCGCCCGGGACCTCGCCGCCGCCGGCGGCACCGGCCTGGTCACCCCCGACCTGATCCCGGACGAGGCCGACGAGTGGCTCGCCGCCTCGGACGCGCACGGCCTGGACCGTACGTTCCTGGTCTCGCCGTCGTCCACCGACGCGCGGCTGGCCATGACCGTCGCCCACTGCCGGGGCTTCGTCTACGCCACCGCCGTCATGGGCGTCACCGGCGCGCGGGCCCAGACCTCCGACGCCGCGCCGACCCTGGTCTCCCGGGTCCGCGCGGTCACCGACCTGCCGGTCGGGGTCGGACTCGGTGTGGGGACCGGCGCGCAGGCCGGCACGGTCGGCGGGTACGCCGACGGCGTGATCGTGGGCAGCGCGCTGATCCGGTGCCTGCTCGACGCCCCCGACCAGGCCACCGGTCTGACCGCGCTGCGTGCCCTGTCCGCCGAACTGGCCGACGGCGTCCGTACCCGCTGACCGGCCTGCCGGCCACCACCGGGTCGGCCGTGCCCACCCGCGCCGTTCGCCGGGCGGAGGTGTCTGCCCGAGGACGCTTTAGAGCTGCCCCGTCCACGCGCCCACCCACCGCGTCGCGCGGTGGGTCGGGCTGCCCCGTCTGTGCGTCCAACCATCGTGTCGCGGGGTGGGCCATGCTGCCCCGTCTGTGTGCCTACCCATCGCGTCGCGGGGTGGGGCGGGCTGCCCCGTCTGTGCGGGCAGCTCCAAAGCGTGCGTCCGGGGCTACCTCCACCCCGCCGGCCTGACGCAGCGTGACGTGGCGAACCGGGACCGCAGGTCCGGGAACCGGACACGGCGCGGGGCCGCAGGGAGCGTGACGTGGTCCGGGGCGCCCGCCCGGCCAGAACTCAGGCGGCGTCCGCCGGGTCCACGGTGTCACCGGCCGTCGGGGTGGCCGCAGCCGCCCGTCGGGTCGGCCCGGCTCCGCAGGCGGCCGGTGCCGTATCTCCGGGACGGGCCGCCGGCAGCCCTGGGTGGGCGGCGGGCAGCCCTGGGTGGGCCGTGGGCAGTCCGGGCTGGGCCGTGGGCAGTCCGGGATGGGTTGCCGGCAGTCCGGCTTCGGCGCGGGGTCGTACCGCGCGGAGCACGCCGGAACGACCGGCCGCCGCGTCGGCCACCGCCCACCGGGTGACCGGGGTGACCGGCTCCGGCAGCCGGCCGGGATCGTGCCAGGACAACCGGCAGCCCCCGCCCGGCGCGCCGGCCGGGGCGGTGCCCGTGACCCGGGCCCGGAGCACGTGCACCAGGACGTCCGGCCGTGGACCGGCCCGCCCGGCCCGTGGCGCGTCGGACACCGCCGGCAGGTGGTAGATCCCGACCAGGTCCACGACCTCGACGGTCAGGCCGGTCTCGGCGTGCACGTCACGTACCACCGCCTGGCCCGGGGTCTCGTCCGGCCGGGACCGGCCGCCCGGCAGCGCCCACCGTGCCGCCCGCCGGCCCTGCCGGCAGAGCAGCACCCGCCCGGCGTCGTCGGTGACCACCGCGGCGACCGCCCAGGTGAGCGACCTCATGGACAAACAGCCTACGGCCACCCAAACCAGAAGTCACCCGGTGGCGAATGGGCACCGGACCGGGATGTCACCGACACGGGTCACAGCGGTAGCGTGTGCACCCGTGACTCTCGCCTCGCTGACACCCCAGGCGGCCCTGCCCAGCCCCAGCACCGCCGTCTGGCAGCTCGGTCCGGTCCCGATCCGGGCGTACGCGCTGTGCATCGTCGCCGGAATCGTGGTGGCCTGCCTGGTCACCGAGTACCGGCTGCGTCGCCGGGGGGTGGCTCCGGGCGCGGTGTTGGACATCGCGGTCTGGGCCGTGCCGGCCGGCATCATCGGCGCGCGGATCTACCACGTGATCACCTCTCCCGACAAGTACTTCGGCACCGGCGGCGACCCGGTGGCCGCCCTCTACATCTGGGAGGGCGGCCTCGGCATCTGGGGCGCCGTCGCCGGCGGCGCGGTCGGCGCGTGGCTCGCCGCCCGGCAGCTCGGCATCCCGTTCGCCGTGGTGGCCGACGCCCTCGCCCCCGGGCTGCCGCTGGCTCAGGCGGTGGGCCGGCTCGGCAACTGGTTCAACAACGAGCTCTACGGCGGCCGGACCACCCTGCCCTGGGGGCTGGAGATCCACCGGATGGACCCGGACAACCCCGGCCAGGCGCTCCGCGACGAGGCCGGCCAGCCGATCGTCGAACCGGGTCTCTACCACCCGACCTTCGCCTACGAGGCGCTCTGGAACGTCGGTGTCGCCCTGCTGGTCCTCGCCGTCGACCGGCGGTTCCGGCTGGGCCGGGGCCGGGCCTTCGCGCTCTACGTGATGGGCTACACCGCCGGCCGGTTCTGGATCGAGCTGATGCGGACCGACGAGGCCTCCGAGATCCTCGGCGTCCGGCTCAACGTCTGGACCTCGGCCCTGGTCTTCCTGGGCGCCCTGGTCTACTTCCTCCGGGTCCGGGGGCCACGCGAGTACGTGGTGCCGATCCCGGCCGACGAGCCGGTGCCGGCCACCGGCGGCGGGAACGTCTCCCAGCGCGACCTGTCCCGCACCGAGACCAGCCCCGACCTGGCCGCCCCGCGCGGCTACCGGGTGGTCGGCGAGGAGCAGTTCCGGGCGTACCGGGAGACCGGCACGGTGCCCGACGGACCCGCCGGGGAGGACGCCCCCGCACCGGCATCGGACGGCCCGGAGCCGGACGCCGCCGGCGACGGTGCCGGCAGCTCCCGGGACGTCGACACCGGGCCGCGTTCCACCGACCGCGACGGCTGAGGCGACCATGGCAGTGCGGAGCGCCGTGGTGGTGGGCGCCGGCACCGGCGGCCTGGCGGTCGCCGGTGCGCTGGCCCGCTCCGGCTGGCAGGTCACCCTCCTGGAGCAGGCCGACCGGGTACGCCCCGAGCCGACCGCCGTGGTGCTCTGGCCCAACGGTGTCCGGGCGTTGCGTACCCTCGGCCTCGGCGCCGGCCTCGACGCCGTCGCCACCCCGCTGCCCGACGGCGGTATCCGCCGGCCGGACGGGCACTGGCTGGTGCAACCCCGGCCCGCTCCGCCGGAGCGGACGCCGGTCGTGGTGCACCAGGAGGATCTGCACGACGCCCTCGTCGCCGGCCTCGACCGGGTGGACCTGCGGACCGGGGTGACCGTCCGCACGGTGCGGGCCGGCGGGAACGGGCGCCCCTCGGTCGGCGACGGTCTCCACCAGTACGAGGCGGACCTGATCGTGGCCGCGGACGGCGTGGAGAGCGTGATCCGTCGCCAGCTCGCCCCGGAGGCCAAGGTGGTGGCCTCCGGCAGCGCCACCTGGCGGGCGGTGATCCCCTGGTACCGCGCGCCCCGGATCCCGGCCGACCAGCCGCTGGGCGGGGAGATCCTCGGTGCGGGCTACCGGTTCGTCTCCGCGTCCCTGGGGGAGCGGGGCTCCGCCGGGGGGACTGCCCGGGGCGGCGTGTACTGGATGGCCACCGCGGCGGGAGCGCCCCGCCCGGAGTCGGCGGAGACGCAACTGGCCCTGCTCCGACGCTGGTTCGCCGGCTGGCCCGCGCCGGTCGAGGCGCTGCTCGCCGCCGCCGAGCCCGCCGATCTGGTGCAGCAGGAGGTCCGCGAACTACGTCCGCTGCCCCGCCAGTACGCCTTCCGTTCCGGGCCCGGCGGGGTGGTGCTGCTCGGCGACGCCGCGCACGCCATGCCGCCGCACCTCGGGCAGGGCGCCTGCCTGGCCTTCGAAGACGCGGCGACGCTCCAGTCCCTGCTCCGGGAGACCCGGCTGCCCGACGCCGTGACCGGGTACGACCGCACGCGCCGGCCCCGGGTGGCCGGCGTGGTCCGGCAGACCCGCCGGATGTCGGCGGTGCTCCAGACCCGGGGGCGGCTCGCCCTGCGCGCGCGGGACGCCGCGCTCGGCCCGATCACCACCCGCCTGCTGGGCCGCGCCGCCTCGTCGGCCGCCCAGTGGCGTCCGCCCTCCTCGTCGGCCTGACGGGCCCGGGAGGGCGGCGTCGGCGCACCCCCGCGGGAGGGCGGCGTCGGCCGACCCGGGCGGGGAGCTGCCTCAGGGCAGCACGGGGGCGGGCTCGGCGATGCAGGCGGTGCCGATCCGGCGGAAGCCGACCCGGACGTAGACCCGGGCGATCTCCTCGCTGCCGGCGGAGAGGAAGACCAGGTCGGTGCCGGCCTGACGCAGCGCGTGGGCGAGGGTGGCGGTCACCGCCGCGCCGAGGCCCCGGCCCCGGGCCACCGGCAGGGTGGCCACTCCGGCGATCTCGGCCACGTCGTCGACGCGCATAGCCATCCCGCAGGCCAGGGCCCCGTCGGCGGGCGTGCCGGCGAGGGCCGAGATGCGCCGGCCGTCCGCGGTCCGGGTCGTCTCCTCCTCGACCGCGGCGAGTTCCAGTTCGTTGATGGCGGCGTCCCGCTCGGTCGGGCCGGCGTCACCGCGGGCGGTGCCGGGCGCGCTGAAGCCGACCGCGGCCACCGCCCGGCGGGTGGCCACCTGGGCGGCGAAGTCCGGCGCCGCCGGGTCCAGCAGCCAGACCGGTACGTCGGTGAGCCCGGCCGGGTCCGGGCACGCCGCCGGATCGAGGACCAGCAGCGGGGCCTCCAGCACGGCCAGTCCCGCCGAACGGGCCACCGCCAGCAGGTCCGGCGTCGTCTCGTGGACCCACTCGAAGGCCTCCGGCAACCCCAGTTCGCGCTGCCGCGCCCGCACGTCGTCGATGTCGGCGACCGACGGCGGTCGGGTAGCGTCGGGTCGGGGGCGTGCGTAAAACGGCCATCCGGCACCCTCCCGGACGAAAAGCACCAGCGCGCCGAACTCCTCGGCACGGGCCGCGTCACGGGGTACCGCGTCGTAGAAGCGTTCCAACCGGTCGAACAACTCAGCGGGTACGTGATCCACCGCGCGAGACTACACGTCCCAGATGTTGGAAGTGTGATCAATCCTTACTGGTCTTGCGTGTCGAGCCCTAACGTAGACTCAATAGACCCTGTAGGGCCGACGTCGTCCCGACCTGATCCACACCTGAGCGACGACAGGAGGCCCGGTGGCCTTTCCGTACCCTCCCCACCCGCAGTCCGCCCCGCCCGTCGGCCCGCGCCCGAGCGCCGGGGCGGCACCCGCCCAGGGCCTCTACGACCCGGCGAACGAGCACGACGCCTGCGGTGTGGCCTTCGTGGCGGACCTGTACGGGCGACGCTCCCACGAGGTCGTCGCGAACGGCCTCGGCGCGCTGTGCCGGCTCGACCACCGGGGCGCCCGGGGCGCGGAACCCAACACCGGCGACGGCGCGGGCATCATGATCCAGGTGCCGGACGCGTTCCTCCGCGCCGTGGTGGACTTCCCCCTCCCGCCGACCGGGCAGTACGCCACCGGTCTGGTCTTCCTCCCCGACGACGACGCCGACGAGGCCCGCGCCCGCCGGGTGCTGGAGAAGTACGCCCTGGTCGAGGGGGCCGAGGTGCTCGGCTGGCGGGACGTGCCGGTGGACCCGAGCGACCTCGGCGAGACCGCCCTGGCCGCGATGCCCCGGGTCCGCCAGCTCTTCCTCGCCGCGAACCGCCTCACCGACTCCCCGGACGGCCCGGCCGGCACCCCGCTGACCGGCCTCGACCTGGACCGGGTGGCGTTCTGCGTCCGCAAGCAGACCGAACGGGAGACCGCCGAGCGGGGCGTCCCGGCGTACTTCCCGTCGCTGTCCGGGCGCACCATGGTCTACAAGGGGATGCTCACCCCCGACCAGCTCCCGGCGTACTTCCCGGACCTGCGGGACGCGCGGGTGACCAGCGCCATCGCCCTGGTGCACTCCCGCTTCTCCACCAACACCTTCCCGTCCTGGCCGTTGGCGCACCCGTACCGCTTCATCGCCCACAACGGCGAGATCAACACGATCCGGGGCAACCGGAACTGGATGCAGGCCCGCGAGGCGCTGCTGCGGACGCCGAACCTGCCCGGCAACATCCGCCGGCTGTTCCCGATCTGCACCCCGGCCGCCTCCGACTCGGCCAACTTCGACGAGGTCCTCGAACTGCTGCACCTGGCCGGGCGGAGCCTGCCGCACGCGGTGCTGATGATGATCCCCGAGGCCTGGGAGAACGACCCGGACATGCGCGCCGACGAGCGCGCCTTCTACCGGTTCCACGCCAGCCTGATGGAGCCCTGGGACGGCCCGGCGTCGGTGGCCTTCACCGACGGTTCGGTCGTCGGCGCGGTGCTGGACCGCAACGGCCTGCGGCCGGGGCGCTGGTGGCGTACCGCCGACGGGCTCGTCGTGCTCGGCAGCGAGGCGGGCGTGCTCGACCTCGACCCGGCCCGGGTGGTCGCCAAGGGGCGGCTCCAGCCCGGCCGGATGTTCCTGGTCGACACCGTCGCCGGCCGGATCGTGCACGACGACGAGATCAAGGCCGAGCTGGCCGCCGCCCAGCCGTACGGCGACTGGCTGCACGCCGGGCTGATCGAGCTGGACGAGCTGCCCGCCCGCGAGCACACCGTCTACACCCACGACTCGGTGCGCCGCCGGCAGCAGACCTTCGGCTACACCGAGGAGGAGCTGAAGATCCTCCTCGCGCCGATGGCCCGCTCCGGCGCGGAGCCGATCGGCTCGATGGGCACCGACACCCCGATCGCCCCGCTCTCCACCCGGCCGCGCCTGCTCTACGACTACTTCCACCAGCTCTTCGCGCAGGTCACCAACCCGCCCCTGGACGCCATCCGGGAGGAACTGGTCACCAGCCTCCAGACCACCATCGGCCCGGAGGGCAACCTGCTCGACCCGGGGCCGGCGAGCTGCCGCCAGGTGGTCCTGCCGTACCCGGTGATCGACAACGACGAGCTGGCCAAGCTCCTCTCCATCGACGAGGACGGCGACCTGCCCGGCTTCAAGGCGGTCCGGGTGTCCGGGCTCTACCGCATCCGGGAGGGCGGGGCGGGCATCAAGGCCCGGCTGACCGAGATCTGCCGGCACGTCTCCGAGGCGATCGAGGACGGCGTCCGCATCCTGGTCCTCTCCGACCGGGACTCGAACGCCGACCTGGCCCCGATCCCGTCGCTGCTGCTCACCGCCGCCGTGCACCAGCACCTGGTGCGCGAGCAGACCCGCACCCAGGTGGCGCTGGTGGTGGAGTCCGGCGACTGCCGGGAGGTCCACCACGCGGCCGTGCTGATCGGGTACGGCGCGGCGGCGGTCAACCCGTACCTCGCCTTCGAGTCCGTCGAGGACATGATCACCACCGGGGCGCTGCCCGGCGTGGCACCCGCCAAGGCGGTCCGGAACTACGTCAAGGCGCTCGGCAAGGGCGTCCTGAAGATCATGTCGAAGATGGGCATCTCCACCGTCTCGTCGTACTGCGGCGCGCAGGTCTTCGAGGCCGTCGGGCTGGACACCCAGCTCGTCCAGCGCTACTTCCGGGGCACCCCGAGCACGATCAGCGGCATCGGGCTGGACGGCATCCACACCGAGGTCGCCGCCCGGCACGCCCTGGCCTGGCCCGCCCCGGGCACCCCCGCCTCGCCCCGGCTGGAGGTCGGCGGCGAGTACCAGTGGCGGCGCGAGGGTGAGCTGCACCTGTTCAACCCGGAGACGGTCTTCCTGCTCCAGCACGCCACCCGCAGCCGGCAGTACGACGTCTTCCGCGAGTACACCGGCAAGGTCGACGCGCTCGCCGCGCGCTCCGGCTCGCTGCGTGGCCTGTTCACGCTGCGCAGCGGCGTCCGGCCGCCGGTGCCGATCGAGGAGGTCGAGCCGGCCAGCGAGATCGTCAAGCGCTTCGCCACCGGCGCCATGTCGTACGGGTCGATCTCGGCGGAGGCGCACGAGACCCTCGCGGTGGCGATGAACCGCCTCGGCGGCAAGTCCAACACCGGCGAGGGCGGCGAGGACCCCGACCGCCTCCACGACCCGGAGCGCCGGTCCGCGGTCAAGCAGATCGCCAGCGGCCGGTTCGGCGTGACGAGCGAATACCTGGTCAACGCCGACGACCTCCAGATCAAGATGGCGCAGGGCGCGAAGCCCGGCGAGGGCGGCCAGCTCCCCGGCAACAAGGTGTGGCCGTGGATCGCCCGGACCCGGCACGCCACCCCCGGCGTCGGCCTGATCTCCCCGCCGCCGCACCACGACATCTACTCGATCGAGGACCTCGCCCAGCTCGTGCACGACCTGAAGTGCGTCAACCCGGCCGCCCGGGTGCACGTCAAGCTGGTCAGCGAGGTCGGTGTCGGCACCGTCGCGGCGGGCGTCGCCAAGCTCAAGGCCGACGTCATCCTGATCTCCGGCCACGACGGCGGCACCGGCGCGTCCCCGCTGAACTCGCTCAAGCACGCCGGCACCCCGTGGGAGCTGGGCCTGGCCGAGGCGCAGCAGACGCTGCTGATCAACAAGCTCCGCGACCGGGTCACCGTGCAGGTCGACGGGCAGCTCAAGACCGGCCGGGACGTGCTGGTCGCGGCGCTGCTCGGGGCCGAGGAGTTCGGCTTCGCCACCGCCCCGCTGATCGTCGCCGGCTGCGTGATGATGCGCGTCTGTCACCTGGACACCTGTCCGGTGGGCATCGCCACCCAGAACCCGGTGCTGCGCGAGCGCTTCAACGGCAGGCCCGAGTTCGTGGAGAACTTCTTCCTCTTCCTCGCCGAGGAGGTCCGGGGCTACCTGGCCGAGCTGGGCCTGCGCAGCATCGACGAGGCGATCGGCCGCACCGAGCTGCTCGACGTCGCCCCGGCGGTCGAGCACTGGAAGGCCAAGGGGCTCGACCTGGGTCGCGTCCTGCACCTGCCGGAGCTGCCCGAGGGCGCGGCGCGGCGCGGTGTCCGGGTTCAGGACCACGGCCTGGAGCTGGCCCTGGACAACGAGCTGATCCGGCTGGCCGGGCCGGCGCTGCGCGACGGCACCCCGGTCCGGGTCGAGGTGGCGGTGCGCAACGAGCACCGCAGCGTCGGCGCGATGCTCGGCGGCGAGGTGACCCGTCGGCACGGCGGGGCCGGGCTGCCCGACGACACGATCGAGTTCGTGCTGCGCGGCACCGCCGGCCAGTCGTTCGGCGCGTTCCTGCCGCCCGGGGTGACCCTGCGGCTGTACGGCGACGCCAACGACTACGTCGGCAAGGGCCTCTCCGGCGGGCGGGTCGTCGTCACCCCGGACCAGGCCGCCCCGTTCGTCGCCGCCCGTGCCCCGCAGGGCGCACGCGCCGAGGACCAGATCGTCGCCGGCAACACCATCCTGTACGGCGCCACCGCCGGCGAGGTCTTCCTGCGCGGCCGGGTGGGGGAGCGGTTCGCGGTCCGCAACTCCGGCGCGACGGCGGTCGTCGAGGGCGTCGGCGACCACGGCTGCGAGTACATGACCGGCGGTACGGTGGTCGTCCTCGGGCCCACCGGCCGTAACTTCGCCGCCGGCATGTCCGGTGGCCTCGCCTTCGTGCACGGGCTGGACCGGCGCCGGGTCAACACCGAACTGGTGGACCTCGCGCCGCTGCGCGGCGAGGAGCGTGAGCTGCTGCACGACCTGGTCCGCCGGCACGTGGCCGAGACCGGCTCGACGGTCGCCGAGGATCTGCTCAAGCGCTGGCCGGAGGCGGTGGAGGAGTTCACCGCGGTGGTCCCCCGGGACTACCGGCGGGTGCTGGACATCATGCGGGCCGCCGAAGCCGCCGGCCGCGACGTCGACGATGCGGTGATGACCGCGCTGTCCGCGCCGGCCGTGCCGGTGACCCGGACGGTGGCGGCCCAGGAGGTGGCTCGTGCCTGACCCGAACGGTTTCCTGCGCTACCCGAGGCGGCTGCCGAACCGCCGCCCGGTGCCGGTGCGGATCAGCGACTGGCGGGAGGTCTACCCGCCGGCCGACGAGGGCCTCGTCCGGGAGCAGGCCACCCGCTGCATGGACTGCGGCATCCCGTTCTGCCACGACGGCTGCCCGCTGGGTAACCGCATCCCGGACTGGAACGACCTGGTCCGCACCGGGGACTGGGCGGCGGCGGTGGAGTCGCTGCACGCCACCAACAACTTCCCCGAGTTCACCGGCCGGCTCTGCCCCGCCCCGTGCGAGGCGGCCTGCGTGCTCGGCATCGCCGACGATCCGGTGACCATCAAGCAGGTCGAGGTGGAGATCGCCAACGCCGCCTTCAACCGGGGGCTGGTGACCCCGGCGGCCCCGGTCGCGCCGACCGGCCGCCGGGTCGCCGTGGTCGGCTCCGGTCCCGCCGGCCTGGCCGCCGCCCAGCAGCTGGTCCGCGCCGGTCACGCGGTGACCGTGTACGAGCGCGACGACGCGGTCGGCGGTCTGCTCCGGTACGGCATCCCCGACTTCAAGCTGGAGAAGGAGCACCTCGACCGGCGGTTGGCCCAGCTGACCGTGGAGGGGGTGGAGTTCCGCACCGGCGTGAACGTGGGCGTGGACGTCACCGCCGAGCAGCTCCGCGCCGAGTACGACGCGGTACTGCTGGCCTGCGGCGCGCTCGCCGGCCGGGACACCCCGCAGACCCCGGGACGTGGCCTGCGCGGCGTCCACCAGGCGATGGAGCACCTGGTCGCGGCGAACCGGGTGGTCGCCGGCCGGGACCCGGCGACCCCGGTCGACGCCACCGGCAGGCACGTGGTGATCATCGGTGGCGGTGACACCGCCGCGGACTGCCTCGGGGTGGCGCACCGGCAGGGCGCGCTCGGCGTACACCAGCTCGACCTGTACCCGGAGCCGCCGCACACCCGGGACGCCGCGCGTGACCCGTGGCCGACCTGGCCGTGGCTGCTGCGTGACTACCCGGCGCACGAGGAGGGCGGCCAGCGGGTCTTCGCCGTCGCCGTGCAGGAGTTCGTCGACGACGGCACCGGCCAGGTCCGGGCGGTCCGGATCGCCGAGGTGACCGTGGAGAAGCGCGACGGCCAGCGGATCGTCACGCCGGTGCCCGGTTCGGAGCGGGAGCTGCCGGCCGACCTGGTGCTGCTGGCGATCGGCTTCGAGGGCACCGAGGAGCAGCCGCTGCTCGCCCAGTTCGGGGTGGAGCGCAACGCCCGGGGTGCGGTCGACGCCCGCCCCGACTGGCAGGCCGGGGTGGACGGGGTCTTCGTCGCCGGTGACATGCACCGGGGTGCGTCCCTGATCGTCTGGGCGATCGCCGAGGGCCGGGCCGCCGCCGCCGCGATCCACAGCTACCTCGGCGGCACGGGCACCCTGCCCGCGCCGGTGACCTCCTCCACCCGGCCGCTCGCCGCGCGCTGACCTGTCCCGGTACGGCCGGCGGCACCCTCCGGTGCCGCCGGTCACCGGATCCGGCGCTTGCCGGTCCGCGCGACACTGGGTGCTCCGGTGTTCACGCACGGCCACGTCGGAGGTGTCGGGTGCGGGAGTCCACAGCTCAGGAGCAGCAGCCCACCCCGGGGCGGGACCCGCTCCCCGACGGTGGGCTGGACTTCCTCGCCCTGCTCGCCCGACTGTTGCGCCGACCGCGTCGCGGCGACCGGCGGCTGCCGGTGTTCTGGCTGGTGCGCCCCACCGGCGCCGCCGACCTGATGTCCGTCCTGCGACGGCTGGTCGGGCAGAGCCCGCACCGGCGGGTGCCGCACGCCGTGGTCGACGTCCGGACGCTGCCCGAGGGCGCGGGCCTGCCGGCCGTGCTGCGGGAACTGCACCGGCAGCTCTGCGTCGAGGCGTTCGGCGCCGAGCGCATCCGGTTCCGGCACTATCCGCTGGCCGACTGGTTGATGCAGCAGAGCCTGACCTTCGGCGTCGAGGCCGAGGACGGCCGCTCGGCGCTGGTGCGCCGACTGCGCGACCGGCGCGGTCAGGGCACGACGGGGGAGCCGCTGGCCCCCGGCGGGGACGCCGCCACGGTCGTCTCCCAGGTGCTGTTCTGGCTCGTCCGGCGGGCGGTGCCCAGTGTGGTGTTCCGGATCGCGGTCTCCGGCCGGCTCCCGGTGCTCGGACGGCCGTACTCGTGGTTCATGCGCCAGCAGTACCTCGCCCCCCAGCAGTCGGTGACCTTCCTCGGCTTCGCCGAGCGACTCACCACCGGTTGGCGGGACGGGGAGCAGCCGGACCAGGTGGACAAGCTGGTGCTGCACGCCTTCCTGGAGGACCTGCGGCGGGCGTACCGGCGGCGACCCTGGCGGCCGTCCGAGTGGCGGCGGACCACCTCGGTGGTGCTGCTGCTCGACCACGTGGTCCCGGGCGACCAGGGGCACCGGCTCGTCCGTCTGCTCAACGACGTCCGCAACGAGACCGGGCGCAACGACCCGCTGATGGTGCTCGCGGTCGGGGCGGAGCCGCCGCCGGAACCCGCCGTCGTGACGCCGTTGGCCGACGCCGAGGAGGCGTACGACGAATGGGTCGAGGGGGTGCCGGAGGCGCGGCGGCTGCGCCGGCCGGCGGCCTGGCTGGTCCCCCTGGAGGTCGGCGCGCCGGTCACCGCCGCCCAGACGCGCGGTGCCCCGCGCGGGTTCGCCGCGCCGGATCCACCCTGGTGGTCCCGACGGTTCCTGCCCGCCGCGCTCAGCCTGGTGCTGGTCGCCGCGGGCGGCGCGTGGGTGGGCACCCGGTGGGGGGCGGGCTGCGTGCCGTCGTTGGCCGGGCAGGTGAAGGTCGAGCTGGTCGGGTCGGAGTGCGTCGGCTACAGCGACAGCGAGGCACAGGTGTTCAACGACGACCCGGGGCAGGACCGGCTGCGCGCGATCCAGCGTCGGATCTTCGCGCAGAACCGGGCGGCCGAGCGGGCCTGGGAGCGCAGCGGCAGGCGGCGGCCCTTCCTCACCCTGGTCTACCTGGGCACCCTGACCGGAAACCCGACCCGCGAGGACGAGGAGTCGTACGTCTCCGAGCGGGAGGAGCTGGAGGGGATGGCGACCGCCCAGTACGCGTTGTTGCAGATCTCCGCCGGAGCCCCCGGTGCCGCCCTGCTGCGGATCGTGGTCGCCAACGGTGGCCGGCAGATGCGCCACGCCGGCCGGGCCGTGCGGATGCTCGCCGAGCTGGCCCGCGAGGATCCGACGCTGCTCGGCGTGGTCGGTCTGGTGGAGAGCCGGCGGCACACCGCCGAGGCGATCGGCGAGCTGAACCGGGTCGGCCTGCCGGTGATCGCGCCGAACATCTCCGGCGACGGCATCGGCAGCCGCTCGCGGCTTTACATCCAGGTCTCGGCGCCGAACACCGAACAGGCCCGGCTGTTCCACGAGTACGCCCGGGCGCGGCGGCTGACCGACGCGCACGTCTACTACACGACGGGCGAGGGCAGTTCGCTGGCGGAGGACATCTACGTCGCCACCCTGGTGGCGGACCTCGAACAGCGGTTCGGTGACCGGCTCGCCCGGCCGGTGCAGTGGCAGCCCGGCACCTCGATGACCCGGGAGTGCGGCTACGCCGGCATGCTGGTCTTCGCCGGCCGGTGGTCGGAGTTCGACGGTTTCCTGCGGGCGTTGCAGCGGGACTGCGCGAACAACCCCCCGCGCAACCTGGTCGGCAACGACTCGGTCAACCGCTACATGGCCAACCGGCAGTTGCGTCGCAGCGCGCCGGGCAACCTGCCGGTGACGTACGTGTCGAAGGCCTCGCTGGCCACCTGCGCGGTGCTGCGGGCCGCCGCGGCGAGTGGCCGGGACGAACCCCGGGCCACCTTCCTGCGCTGGATCTCCAGCGACGACCTGCTCGACCGGCCGCGCTGCACGCCCGGCGGCGACCAGGTCGGCGAGCGCGTCAGCCTCGCCTACGACGCGACGACGATGGTGGTCCGCGCGGTGGAGAGCCTCGCCACCCGCCTGCACCACGGGGACGACAGTCCACGGTGGCGGCCCGAGGCGGTCAACCCGGTCGGCGTGCACGCCGAGGTGCTCCGGCAGATCGACGGGGACGGCTACCGGGGGATCTCGGGCCTGCTCCGGGTGGACGTCGACACGGGTGTGCCGGCACAGAAGCGGCTGGCGATGATGCGGGTGGAGCGGGTGCCCGACGTGGCGGACGAGCCGGTGGAGGTCTTCCACTGCGGGGTGGCCGACACGTGGCGGCCGGACCCGCCCTGCGCGGCCTCCGCCCCGCCGACCGGTTGACCGTCCCCGGGTCGCGGCGTGTCGCCGCCGCGGGGCTGGTGCCTGTCGTGGCTGCTGTCGAGCTGCCCCGTCCGTGCGCCCGTCCCGCGTGGCCCAACTCGACGTTCTTCCATATATCGCTATGTTTCGATAGCATTACCGCCTGGTAACCCCCCCGGACCCAGGCCACGCGCGCGGCTGAAGGTTCCACCACCCCCACCCGTGGAGGACCGTCCATGCCCCACCGCTCGCTGGCCCGTGCCGTCACCGCGTTGGCCGCGCTGGTCGCCACCACCCTCGCCGTCCTGCTCGTGCCCGGCGCCGCCCAGGCCGCCGCCATCCACTACGTCGCGCTCGGCGACTCCTACTCCTCCGGCGTCGGCGCCGGGTCGTACGACCCGAACACCTGCCTGCGCAGCTCCAAGTCGTACACGTCGCTCTGGGCCCAGCAGCACGCCGTGGCCAGCTACAAGTTCCCGGCCTGCGGCGGGGCGAAGACCGACGACGTGCTCAACGAGCAGATCGGATCGCTGGACGCCACCACCACGCTGGTCACCATCACCATCGGCGGCAACGACGCCGGCTTCTCCAGCATCCTGGAGAACTGCCGGTTCGGCAGCGAGTCGGACTGCACCAACCGGGTGAACGAGGCGAAGACCTTCGCCACCACCGTGCTCCCCGGCCGGCTCGACACCACGTACGCGGCGATCCGCAACCGCGCGCCGAACGCCCGCCTGATCGTGCTCGGCTACCCGCGTCTCTTCGAGACCGGCTCGTGCGGCCTGCTCGGGATGAGCAAGTCCAAGCGGATCATCCTCAACGAGGCCGCCGACCTGCTCGCCCAGGTCACCGCAGACCGGGCGGCGGCGGCCGGGGCCACCTTCTCCGACACCCGCTCCTACTTCGCCGGGCACGGCGTCTGCGCCAGCGCCCCCTGGATCAAGGACGTCACCGGGCTGATCGAGGCCTACCACCCGAACGCCGACGGCTACCGCCTCGGCTACCTGCCCGCCCTGAACGCCGTCACCGGCTGAACCCGAGCCTTCCCACCACCACCAATCCGACAGCCGACGGTCCACCCGGGCCGTCGGCTGTCGGCCGCCTCCGCCACGTGCCGTTCGTCACCCTCGATCGGTAGGCGCCCGTCGCGCGATACGAGTTTCCCACCAGGATCGAACGCCCCACCCGCTCCACCTGTCGCCCGTCGATCATGGAGTTGTGGTGCCGCAACTAGCGGCTTTTGTGGGTGTTCGTCTGGTGCCCGAACTGCATGATCGACGAGGCGAGGCGATCACCTGATCGGCGAGCCGCCGTCGACCGGGATGGTGTGGCCGTGGATGAAGGACGCGTCGTCGCTCGCGAGGAAACAGACCGCCCGGGCCACCTCGTCGGGTTCGCCGTACCGACCCGCGGGGGCCTGCATCGTCAGGTCGTAGAACGGGAAGTCGCTGGTGATCTCGGCGCCCTCGAACGCGGCGGTCTTGATGACGCCGGGTCCGATACCCACGGCGCGGATGCCCCGGTGGCCGTAGTCGTAGGCGATCTGTTTCGTCAGCCCGATGACTCCGTGCTTGGCCGTGGTGTACTCGGCCCCGACCTCGCTGGCCACCAGACCGGATGCCGAGGAGACGTTGATGACGACGCCGCTGCCGCGCTCCAGCATGTGGGGCAGCGTGGCCTTCGTCGCGAGGAACACGCCCTTGAGGTCGACCTCCATGACCCGATCCCACTGACTGTTCTCGATCTCGAGCAGCGGGACGTAGGCGCCGAACACGCCGGCGTTGTTCACCAGCACGTCGATGCGGTCGTACGCGTCGAGAGCGGCGCTCACCATACCGGCGACCGAACCCTCGTCGGTGACGTCCGCTGCCACCCCGACCGCGTTTCCTCCGGTGTCGCGGATCAGCTTGACCGTGGCATCGGCGTTTTCCAGGGAGAGGTCGGAGACGACGACCTTCGCCCCTTCCCTGGCGAGCTCCACGCACAAGGATCGACCGAGACCGGAGCCAACCTGCTCGGGGCTGTAGCCACCTCCCGTCACGAGTGCGACCTTGTCCTTCAGTCCGCGCACACCAATTCCTCCTGTCGTGTGGGGAGACTGTTCCTGGTCGACTGGATCGACACCTGTCGGCCGGGTCGGTGCCAATGCCACCGAAGCTGTCGCTGCACGCCAACTGCCCAGGTGGTTCCGGATGGCCGGCACCGTCCGTCCGTACGCCCTTCGGGTGCCATGCGGATCGCCGGTAGCTGAGGCGGGCGGCGAGGTGAGCCGAGCTTCTTCGCCGTGGGCCGTTGAACCCCGCGCGGGCGAGGGCGGATCCGGAGGCCGGATCCGCCAGCGAGTGAAGCCCGTTCGGCGACCTTGGACAGTTACCGTCGTATGCGATCGGTAACTGTCCAAGGTCGACAACCGTGGAGGCGGACATGAGCGGATCCGGTGGCGACGGACGCAACGGCGGAGAGTTGAGCGGCTTCCGGATCGGCCACGTGCCAGCCGGGGTCGGTGACCTGGTGTCGGACTTCGCCACCGAGTGGGACGACGTCCGGTTCGCCTCCCGGGTGTGGGAGCGGGAGACCGCCGAGGGCGTCCGGGTCGACCTGCGGGTGCACGTGCTGCGCGGCGACCGGCTCGCCACCCTCGCCGACCTGCGGGACTTCCTCGCCGAGTACCACGAGCGCGACCCCGCCGACGCGGCGTTCACCGAGTTCCGCCACGGCGAGCTGCCCGGCCTGGTCGGTGCGACGGAAGCGTTCTGGCTGGTCACGCCCGGTGTCGCGGTCGACGTCCTGCTCGACGCGACGGTCGGCGGCCAGCCGGAGTTGCTGGCGGTCGCCACGGGGGTCGATCCGCTCACCTGACGCTGGACCGGCGGGTGAGTGGATCGAGAGCTGCGCTGCCCTGTCGTCGCCTGGTCGGTTGACGTCGATCCACCCGGGGTACAGGGGGCCGGCACGGTGTCGGGCCGCGCCGTGCAGACGTGGCCCGGCACCGCATGACAGGATCCGCCTGGACCGGGCGGACGACCCGGCGGTGATCAGGAAGTCGAGGGTGAGATGGAGTTTCTTGCCAGCCCCGAGCTGTGGATCGCGTTCGCGACCCTGCTCCTGCTGGAGATCGTGCTCGGTATCGACAACGTGGTGTTCATTTCGATCCTGTCCGGCCGGCTGCCCGAGCACCAGCAGGCGCGGGCGCGGACCATCGGGCTCTCCCTGGCGTTGATCACCCGACTCATCCTGTTGGCCTCCTTGTCCTGGGTGATCGGCCTGACCGCTCCGCTGTTCACCGTCCTCGGGCAGGAGATATCCGGACGGGACCTGATCCTGTTGGTCGGTGGTCTGTTCCTGCTCGGCAAGGCGACGTACGAGATCCACGAGCACCTGGAGGGCGCCGACCACGCCCGGTCGGGCAAGGCCGCCTCGTTCGGCGCGGTCATCGCGCAGATCCTCGTCCTGGACATCGTCTTCTCGCTCGACTCGGTGATCACCGCGGTCGGCATGGTCGACGAGCTGGTCGTCATGGTGGCGGCGGTGATCATCGCGATGATCATCATGCTGGTCTCGGCCGGCGCGGTCAGCAACTTCGTGAACCGGCACCCGACGGTCAAGATGCTGGCCCTGTCGTTCCTGCTGCTGATCGGGGCCAGCCTGATCGCCGAGGGCTTCGACCAGCACATCCCGAAGGGCTACGTGTACGGCCCGATCGCCTTCTCGATCTTCGTGGAGTTCCTCAACCTGCGGGTCCGGTCCAAGCAGAAGCGCGAGGAGTCGAAGCCGGTGCACCTGCACCCGACGTACGTCAAGAACGGGCAGGTCGTCGCCGCCCCGACGGCCGCCCCGCAGGCCCGTACGGCGACCGATCCGGCCCCGAAGGGCTGACGGTGGCGAAACTGCTGTACTCGGCGTCGACGTCGACGGACGGGTTCATCGCCGGGGTGGGCGGCGACATGTCGTGGCTGACCCCGTACCTCGGCCCGAACCCGACGATCGACGACGTCGCGGCGCGTACCGGCGCGCTGCTCGTCGGTCGGCGGACCTTCGGCGGCGACGACCCGTACCGCGATCTGCCGGGGGAGGGGGAGGCGTTCGGCGGCGGCTGGGACGGGCCGCAGTTCGTGCTCACCCACCACCCGCCGGCCGACCCGGTGCCCGGCGTCACCTTCGTCTCCGACCTGGCGACGGCCGTCGCGCAGGCGCGGGCGGCGGCCGGCGACGGGTACGTCAACGTCCTCGGCGCGGACGTCGCCCGGCAGTGCCTCGCCGCGGGCCTGCTGGACGAGGTGTTGGTCTCCGTCGTGCCCGTGCTGCTCGGCGACGGGGTGCGGCTGTTCGACCATCCCGGCGGCTCGACCGTCCGGCTCGAACCGGTCGGCGTCACCCAGGCGCCGCCGGTCACCAACATCTGGCTGCGCGTGGTGCGCTGAGCGTCGGCGGTACGAAAGGGGTCGCCCCGGATCGGGGCGGCCCCTTCGTGCTGTCCGGGTGGCGGCTCATTACCCGCCCGTAACTTTTCATTGACGTCTCCAAATCTTCCCGGGCATCATGTGTCCACGATCGATCGGACGTCCCCCGCCAGCCTCCCGCCACCACCGGGACCACCCCCACGGAGGGCGCAGCCATGCTGCTCCGAAAGATCCTCGTCACCGCCACGGCCGCCGCCGCGCTCCTGCTGCCGGCCACCGCCGCCACCGCCGCCGCCCCGGCGCCCGACGGGACCGTCACGACGACCGCGTCGACCGGGATCGGCGCGTCCGCCACCAACCCGGTGATCGTCGTCGGCGGCCTCTCCGGGGTCGCCATCGCGTACGAGCCGCTCGCCGCCCGGCTGCGTGGCGACGGCCACCGGGTCTCGATCTACCAGCTCCCCGGCCTCGGTCTCGGCGACATCGCCGCCTCCGCCCGCTCCTTCAGCGGGTACGTCGCCCAGGTGCGCGCCGCCACCGGCGCGGCCCGGGTCGACCTGGTCGCCCACTCCGAGGGTGGCCTGGTCTCCCGCTACTACCTGAAGTACCTGGGCGGCACCGGCTCGGTCGGCCGGCTGGTCACCCTGGGCAGCCCGCACTACGGCACCTACGTCGCCGACATCGCGAAGTTCCTCGGGCTCGGCGACTGCATCGGGATCGTCGCCTGCCAGCAGATGACCATCGGCTCGGCGTTCCTCAACGACCTCAACGCCGGGGACGACACCCCGGGCGCGGTCCGCTACACCACCGTCCGGACCCTCCAGGACGAGCTGGTCCGTCCCACCCAGAACGCGACCCTCGCCGACGGGGCCACCAACGTGCTGGTCCAGACCCCCTGCCCGCTGCGGATCGTCGGGCACCTCGGGCTGGTGCTCGACGGCACCACGTACACCGTCATCCAGGACGCGCTCGCCGACCGGGCGATCACCCCGAACTGCTTCGCGGTCTGATCTGACGCGCCACCGGCCGGTACCGGCGGAAGCACGACGCCCGGTGCCGGCCGGACAGCGCGGTCACCCGTCGGCCCGGTCGCGTCGGCGGGTGTCACATCGCTGTCAGAGTCACTCCAGCCAATAGAGCAATTTCTATGCTCGTGGTGGTTCGTTCCCGGCGCCGTCGCCCGCGTCGGCTGTCCGTCCTGGAGGTGTCCCGTGCCCCCCGACCACGTCCTGCCCACGTCCCGCCACCGCCACCGCCGTCGTTCGTCGACCCTGATCCTGCTGTTCGGGCTGCTGCTGGGGTTGGTCGCCCCAGCGGTGGTGACGACCCCCGCGTCGGCGGGTCCGGTCATCCAACGCGACTCCAACTGCTGGTCCGCCGGGTGGAGCGTGCCGCCGGGCGTCACCAACCCGGTCGCCCTGACCTACTCGTGGATCGGGAGCCGATCCAACGGTGGCTACACCTACCGGTACTGGATCGTGGAGGAGCCGGGCCCGTACTACCGGAGCAGCTACGTCGCCAAGTGCGACGGCGACCTGCTGGTCTCCACCTCGTCGCTCACACCGACCAGCGGGTTCGGCACGCCGTTCTGCACCAGCGCCGGGGACATCTACCCGCCGCAGGCGGCCTACGCCGACCGGTACGTGGGGCAGCGCGTCGCCTGGCAGCGGCCGTACCTCGGGAAGATCACCTTCCGGTTCTGGCACCGGGAGTGGCTCGGCCTGACCTGGTACTACGACTCCAGTTCCGTGGTGCGGTGCTGAGCCCTGACCCGCCAATGGGGCGGCCCCGGTCGCGGACGAACCGCACCGGGGCCACACCATCAGCCGCTCAGGCGGCGCGACTGAGCGCCTCGAACTCGTCGTCGGTCAGGGTCACCTCGGCGGCGGCCACGTTCTCCTCCAGGTGCGCCACCGAGGACGTACCCGGGATGGGCAGCATGACCGGCGACCGGCGCAGCAGCCAGGCGAGCGCGAGCTGCGCGGGCGTCGCGTGGTGCCCGGTGGCGATCGCGTCCAGCGGGCCGCCGGGGCGGGCCAGGGTGCCGGTGGCGATCGGGAACCACGGGATGAACGCCAGGTCGTGCCGCTCGCAGTGCTCCAGCACCGGCTCGGCCCGCCGGTCGGCCAGGTTGAACAGGTTCTGCACCGAGACGATCGGCACGGTCGCCCGGGCCTGCTCGATCTGCTCCACCGTCACCTCGGAGAGCCCGATGTGCCGGATCTTGCCCTCCTGCTTCAGCAACGCCAGCTCGCCGAGCTGGTCGGCGAGCGGCACCTGCGGGTCGATGCGGTGCAGCTGGTAGAGGTCGATGGTCTCCAGGCCCAGGTGCCGCAGGCTCAGCTCGCACTGCTGGCGCAGGTACTCCGGTCGGCCCACCGGCCGCCAGTCGTCCGGGCCGGAGCGGGTCAGTCCGGCCTTGGTAGCGATCACCAGGTCGTCGCGGTACGGGTGCAGCGCCTCGCGGATCAGCAGCTCGCTCACGAACGGCCCGTACGAGTCGGCGGTGTCGACGAAGGTGACGCCCAGCTCCACCGCCCGGCGCAGCACCCGGAGCGCCTCGGCCGGGTCCTTCGGGTCACCCCACACCCCCGGGCCGGTGAGCTGCATCGCCCCGTACCCGAGCCGGTCGACAGGCAGGTCCCCACCGATCCGGTACCGCCCCGACGCCTTCGCCGGCTGACCACTCGTCCCGACTGCCATGATCCGGATCCTCCGTACCTCGTCGTCCACCGGCGGTCGGCTCCGCCGTGCAGCTCCTCCGTCGGTCTTACCCGACACGCCGTTCCCGACGCGCGCGTCGGATGTGAGGTGATCGTCGGCCGTCCGGCCGGCCGAGGGCTGGAGGCTGGGGTGGTTGCAGGGGACCCCTCCTCGGCAAAAAGCGTGAACAGGGGACCCCTGCTACCACCGCGGAGAGCGCGCTACCACCGCGGAGAGCGCGCTACCACCGCGGAGAGCGCGCTACCACCGCGGAGAGCGCACTACCACCGCGGAGCATCACCGGTGCGGGACGCTCGATCTCAGACGCGGCTGCCCAGGATGACGTCGGCGGCGCGCCAGGCCAGCGCGGCCACCGGACCGTTGATCCAGGCCGACACCAGCACCGGCAGCACCGAGGCGTCCACCACCCGGAGCCCGTCCACCCCGCGCACCCGCAGGTCCGGGTCGACCACGTCGGCGTCGTCCGGGCCCATCGCGCAGGTGCCGACGGCGTGGTAGCCGCAGTAGCCGTGCGTCAGCGCCGCGTCGAGGATCTCCCGCTCGCCCCGGACGGCCGCGCCGGGCAGCGTCTCGGTCACGATCCGCCGGGCGATCGGCCCGGTCGCGAAGAACTCCCGCATCCGGCGGAACGTCGCCACCGCCACCGACCGGTCGTACGGGTCGGTGAGGTAGCGCATGACGATCCGGGGCGGGGTCGCCGGCGCCGGGCCGGTGATCTCCAGGCTGCCCTCGCTCTCCGGCCGGGTCACCCCGCCGAGGCACATCAGCCCGGCCTCCCGTTCCAGTTCCAGCGCCCGGCCCGGCCGGGGCGGGGCGGCCGAGAACGGCGCCATCAGCAGGTGCGCGTCCGGCCGGTCCCCCTGCGGCGTCGAGCGCAGGCAGGCGGCCACGTCGTGCACCGGCAGGGCGAGCGGTCCCCGCTTGGCGACCAGCCAGCGCATCGCCGCCAGCGACTGGCCGAGGACGTTGTTGAGGAGGGGGTTGTACCCGATCTGGCCGGCCAGCCGGTACTGGAGGGCCATCATCCGGTGCTCCCGCATCCCGGCGCCCACCCGGGGCCGGTCGGCCAGCACCGTCACCCCGGCGGCCCGCAGCGTGCCGGCCGGCCCGATCCCGGAGAGCTGGAGCAGCTGCGGGCTGGCGATCGCGCCGGCTGCGAGGATCACCTCGGCGCGGGCGTACAGGTCGACGCTGCGCCCGGCCCGGTGCACCCGCACCCCGACCGCCCGGCCCGCCGTCACCAGCACCCGCTGGGTCACCGTGCGCACCAGCACGGTCAGGTTCGGCCGGTCCCGCACCGGGTGCAGGAAGGCGTGCGCGGCGCTGACCCGCTGGCCGTCCCGGATGGTCGCGGTGGTGTAGCCGATCCGTTCGTCGTCGCCGTCGTTGAGGTCGTCGGTACGCCGCAGCCCCTGCCGGACCCCGGCGTCGATCATCTCCTCGCAGAGTTCGTTCGTGCCGACGGCCGTGGAGAGGCGCAGCGGACCGTCGGTGCCGGCGCCCGCCGCGCGGTACGGGCTGTCCTCGATCCGCTGGAACACCGGGCGCATCGCGTCCCAGCCCCAGCCGGGGTTGCCCCGGTCGGCCAGCGCGTCCCAGTCGGCCGGGGCGCCCCGGCCGTAGATCATGCCGTTGATCGAGCTGGAGCCCCCGACCAGCCGTCCCCGCTGCCACACCTCGCGCCCGGAGGGGGTGGTGGCGGGGTAGTGCCAGGCCGTGCTCCGGTCGTCCATGAGCTTCGAGAAGCCCTTCGGGATGCGGACGAAGAGACTGCTGTCCCAGCCGCCGGCCTCGACCAGCAGCACCCGGGTCGCCGGGTCCGCGCTGAGCCGGTGCGCCAGCACGCAGCCCGCCGTGCCCGCGCCGACCACCACGTAGTCGAACTCTTCCACACTGGACCCCCGGTCGGCGATCGATGGATCAGACGGTAGTCGGTCGGTCACTCACCTGGCGTCGGGGGGTCGGTCACCGTCCGTCGTCGGCCCGGTCGTGGATGACGATCCGGACACCGATCCCGCCGGGCCGAGGGACGACCCAGCGAAGCGCGACGGCGAGGAGTACGATTCCGGGCGCGCGGTCGCCGATGCCCGCCACCTCAACGTCCCGGTGCGGCCCCGCCCGCCGGCCATACGCGCCCAGCGCGTCGTTGGACAACTGTTCCGCAATCCGCAAGAGGGTCGGCACCCAGCCCGGCCCGGGGGAGAGACTAGCCTGATGGGCGTGACACGCCGCGCGAAGATCGTCTGTACTCTCGGTCCCGCCACCTCCTCGCCGGAACGCATCCGCGGGCTGGTCGAGGCGGGCATGAACGTGGCGAGGCTGAACTTCAGCCACGGCAGCCACGCCGACCACGAGGCCGTCTACCGGCTGGTCCGCGAGGCCGCCGAGGCGGCGGGCCGTCCGGTCGCCGTCCTGGCCGACCTCCAGGGTCCGAAGATCCGCCTCGGCCGGTTCGCCGACGGGCCGCACGAGTGGCGCACCGGCGACTCGGTGGTGATCACCGGCGACGAGGTGCTCGGCACCAAGGACCGGGTCTCCTGCACCTACCGCAAGCTGCCGCAGGAGGTGAAGCCGGGCGACCGGCTGCTGATCGACGACGGCCGGGTCGCCGTCGAGGTCACCGACGTGACCGGCAACGACATCCGGTGCCTGGTCACCGAGGGCGGCCCGGTCTCCAACAACAAGGGCGTCTCGCTGCCGAACGTGGCGGTCAGCGTGCCGGCCCTGTCGGAGAAGGACGCCGAGGACCTCCGCTTCGCCCTCGGCCTCGGGGTCGACATGATCGCGCTCTCCTTCGTCCGCTCGGCCGAGGACATCAAGCTCGTCCACACGATCATGAGCGAGGTCGGCGTGCACCGGCCGGTGCTGGCCAAGGTCGAGAAGCCCGAGGCGGTCGACCACCTCGAGGCGATCGTGCTGGCCTTCGACGGGGTCATGGTCGCCCGGGGCGACCTCGGCGTCGAGCTGCCGCTGGACCAGGTCCCGCTGGTGCAGAAGCGGGCGGTGCAGCTCTGCCGGGAGAACGCCAAGCCGGTCATCGTGGCCACCCAGATGCTCGACTCGATGATCGAGAACTCCCGGCCGACCCGGGCCGAGGCCTCCGACGTCGCCAACGCCGTGCTCGACGGCGCGGACGCGGTGATGCTCTCCGGCGAGACCAGCGTCGGCAAGTACCCGGTGCTGACCGTCAGCACCATGGCGAAGATCGTCACCACCACCGAGGCCGGCTCGTTCGCCGTGCCCCGGCTCCAGCACGACCCGCGTACCCACGGTGGCGCGCTGACCTCGGCGGCCTCGTCGATCGCCCGGGCCATCGGCGCGAAGGCGCTGGTCGCCTTCTCGCAGACCGGCGACACCGTGAAGCGGCTCTCCCGGCTGCACTGCGACCTGCCACTGCTGGCGTTCACCCCGGTCCCCGAGGTCTACCGGCAGCTCGCCCTCTCCTGGGGCGTGCAGACCTTCCTGATGCCGTTCGTGGAGCACACCGACGACATGTTCCGCCAGGTCGACCAGGCGCTGCTCGGCCTCAACCGAGCCAACCCGGGCGACTACGTGGTGATCGTCGCCGGCAGCCCGCCCGGCACCCCCGGTTCCACCAACACGCTGCGGGTGCACCAGCTCGGCTCGCTCGTGGACGCGGCCTCGGCGCGGGCGTTGCAGTGACCGACGTCCTGACCGGCCAGGCCGCCGTCGACCAGCTGCTGGAGGTCCTCGACCTCGCGCCGACCGGCGCGACGACCTTTCGGGGGATCAGCCCCCCGGTCGGTCCCCAGCGGGTGTACGGCGGCCAGGTCGCCGGTCAGGCCCTGGTGGCCGCCGGCCGTACGGTCGACCCGGAGCGGTTCGTGCACTCGCTGCACGGCTACTTCGTCCGCCCCGGCGACCCGAGCGAGCCGATCGACTACGAGGTGGAGAACGTCCGGGACGGGCGTTCCTTCTCGGTCCGCCGGTCGGTGGCCCTCCAGCACGAGAAGCCGATCTTCTTCATGTCGGCCTCGTTCCAGCGCTACGAGGAGGGGCTGGACCACCAGGCCCCCACCCCGCCGGACGTGCCCGGCCCCGAGGGCGTCCCCACCATGACCGACCGGCTCGCCCGTTACCCCGAGCGGCTCGGTATCTGGGCGATGATCCCCCGCCCGATCGACGTGCGCTACGTCGGCGAGCCCGGCTGGGTGCGCCCCGGCGACCGGCCCCCGGACCCGCACCAGCGGGTCTGGATGCGCATCGACGGCAAGCTTCCCGACGATCCACTGCTGCACGCCTGCGCCCTGACGTACGCCTCCGACCTGACCCTGCTCGACTCGGTGCTGTCGGTGCACGGCGAGGTCTGGGGGCCCGGCGGCGTGGTCGGGGCCAGCCTCGACCACGCGCTCTGGTTCCACCGCCCCTTCCGGGCCGACGAGTGGTTCCTCTACGACTGCTGGAGTCCGTCCGCCTCCGGCGGGCGGGGACTGGCCACCGGTCGGATGTTCACCACCGACGGCCGGCACATCGCCAGCTCCGTGCAGGAGGGGCTGTTGCGCCGGGTGGCGGGTTGACCGGCCGGGGCGACCGGCAGGCCGTTCCGACTGGCCGGTAACCTGTCCGACATGCGTCTCTCCGCCCGGGTCGACTACGCGTTGCGTGCGACCGCCGAACTCGCGTCGGTCGCCGGTGACGGACCCGGACGGACCCGCCCGGTCACCGCCGAGCAGATCGCCCGGGCGCAGGACATCCCGCCGAAGTTCCTGGAGAGCATCCTGCTTCAACTGCGCCGGGGCGGCGTCGTGCACGCCCAGCGTGGCCCGGAGGGCGGCTACTGGCTGGCCCGGCCGGCGGCCGAGATCTCCCTCGCCGAGGTGATCCGGGTGATCGACGGCCCGCTGGCGCACGTCCGGGGGCAGCGCCCCGAGCAGGTCGGGTACCACGGTGCGGCACGGTCGTTGCAGGAGGTGTGGATCGCCCTGCGCGCCAGCGAACGGGAGATCCTCGAACTGGTCACCATCGCCGACGTGGCCACCGGGACCCTGCCCGAGCGGGTCAACCAGCTCGCCGCCGACCCCCGAGCCTGGAGCTGACCCGCCCTCTCGCCGTCACCGCCCCCTTCGCCGTCACCGCGCCGGAGCCTCCCCGGCGAGCAGGTGCTCCGCCGTGGCCCGGAGCAGTTCCCAGGCCTCGTCGACGTGCTCCTCGCGGGTCTGCGGGGAGCCGACCGTCAGGCGCAGCGTGTACCGGCCCCCGACCCGGGTGTGCGTCAGGTACACCCGGCCGGTGGCGTTGACCCGCTCCAGCAGCGCGGCGTTCGGCTCGTCCGCGCCCCGGAGCCGGAAGCAGACCAGCGAGAACGGATGCGGCGCGGTCAGCTCGAACCGGTCGTCGGCGCGGACCCGGTCGGCGAAACGGGCGGCCAACGCCACCCCGGAGCGGACGTGCGCCCGCAGTCCCTCGACGCCGTACCAGCGGAGCACGAACCAGAGCTTCAACGCCCGGAACCGGCGGCCCAGCGGCACCTGCCAGTCCCGGTAGTCGATCACCGCTCCGGACTCGGTGGCCGCGTTGCGCAGGTACTCCGGCAGCACGGTCAGCGCCTCGACCAGTTCCGCCGTGTCGGCCACCCAGAACGCGTCACAGTCGAAGCCGGTGAGCAGCCACTTGTGCGGGTCGAAACAGTACGAGTCGGCGTACTCCAGGCCCGCGTGCGACCAGCGCAGCTCCGGGCAGACCGCCGCCGCGCCCGCGTACGCCGCGTCGACGTGCAGCCAGACGCCGTACTCGGCGCAGATCGCGCCGATCTCCGGCAGCGGGTCCACGGCGGCGGTGGAGGTGGTCCCGATCGTCGCCACCACGATCGCCGGTACCACCCCGGCGGCCAGGTCGGCCTCGATCGCCGCGCGCAACGCCGCCGGGCGCATCGCCTGCGTCTCGGGGTCCACCTCGATCGGACGCACCCCCTCGTCGCCCAGGCCGGCGATCCGGGCCGCCTTCTCGATGGAGGAGTGCCCCTGGGTGGAGGTGTACGCGCGGTAGCGGCGGTCGACGCCGACGGCCCGCCACCGGCCCCGGCCGGCCCGGTGCAGCGCCACCAGGGTGGCGACCAGGGTCGCCGACGAGGCCGAGTCCTGGATCACGCCGCCGCCCCGACCGGACGAGTGGAACCGCTCCGGCAGGCCGAGCAGCCCGGCCAGCCAGTCGAGCATCCGCGTCTCCAGCTCGGTGCAGGCCGGTCCGGTGGCCCACAGCATGCCCTGCACGCCGAGCCCCGAGCTGACCAGGTCGCCCAGGACACTCGGACCGCTGGTGTTGGCGGGGAAGTACGCGAAGAACCCGGGATGCTGCCAGTGGGTGAGCCCCGGGGCGATCACGGTGTCGAGGTCGGCGAGCACCGCCTCGATCGGCTCCCCGACGGTCGGCGGACCGGCGGGCAACGCGGCGGTGACCGTCCCCGGCGGGTCCTGCGAGGTCACCGGGCGCGCGTCGAGCGTCGACCAGTAGTCGGCGATCCAGTCCACCACCGCGTGACCGGCGCGGCGGAACTCCTCGGGGTCCATGTGAGCTGCCACCCGACGAGTCGATCAACAATCCGTACGCCAGGCAAGGGGGTGTGACCTGCCCCGACGGCAGGCACCGGGCCACAGCCGCGGAATCCGCACAGCTGCGGCCCGGTGCACCACACCGCAGCACCCCCGACCCGTCCCGACCGGGGATGCCCTACCACCACCGGAACCAACGTTAGGCGACCCCCGCCACCCGTGGGTGAAGCCGGTGTGAAGATCGTGTTTCGGGCATCTTGCCCGCCCCGGCCGGCGAGTGTTGTGCCCCACAACGAGGTCTTCTATCGTCCATCGTGCGTGGGGCCTTTCCTCCCGGCCGGTGCTGTTCCGGCCGGAGCCGCAGCGCGGCGAGCGACCGTCGACCGGGCAAGGCGACGGTGCCACCGCCGTGCGCCCGACCTCCCCGAGAGGCCCGCATGCGTACCCGAACCACCCGCACCGCCCTGCTCGCCGCCACCACCGCCGGCGCCCTCGCCGCCGGCCTCCTGACCACCGTGGTCGCCTCGGCCGCCGCCGTCGGCTGCCGGGTCGACTACCGCGTGACCAACCAGTGGGGTGGCGGCTTCGGGGCCGACGTCGCCGTCACCAACCTCGGCGACCCGGTCACCGGCTGGACCCTCACCTGGTCCTTCACCACCGGACAACAGGTCGACCAGGCGTGGAACGCCACCGTCACCCAGTCCGCCGACCGGGTCACCGCCCGCGACGTCGGCTACAACGCCGTGATCGGCAGCGGAGGCACCACCAGCTTCGGCTTCAACGCCTCGTGGAACGGCACCGCCAACCCGGCACCGGCGAGCTTCGCGCTCAACGGCACGACCTGCACCGGCGCGACCCCCACCACCCCGCCCGGGACCACGCCCCCGCCCACCACCCCGCCACCGACGACCCCGCCCCCCACCACACCGCCGCCCACGACACCACCCCCCACCACGCCGCCGGCCGGGGCCAAGCAGGTGGAGGACCTCGACCGGGGGCTGGTCAGCGTCCGCTCCGGCACCGGGAACCTCGTCTCCTGGCGGCTGCTCGGCACCGAGACCTCCGGGGTGTCGTTCAACCTCTACCGGGGCGGCACGAAGGTGAACGGCACGCCGATCACGGGCGCGACCAACCACCTCGACAGCGGGGCCGCCGCCGGGGCCACGTACACCGTGCGGGCCGTGGTGGACGGCGTCGAGCAGCCCGCCTCCGCGCCTGCGCTGTCGTTCGCGGGCGGTCACCTCGACGTGCCGATCCAGCCCCCGCCCGGTGGCACCACCCCCAGCGGTGAGGCCTACACCTACGTCGCCAACGACGCCTCCGTCGGTGACCTCGACGGCGACGGACGCTACGAGATCGTGCTCAAGTGGGACCCGACCAACGCCAAGGACAACTCGCAGAGCGGGTACACCGGCCCGGTGTTCGTCGACGCGTACACCCTCACCGGCACCCGGCTGTGGCGCATCGACCTCGGCCGCAACATCCGTGCCGGCGCGCACTACACCCAGTTCCAGGTGTACGACTACGACGGCGACGGTCGCGCCGAGGTGGCCATGAAGACCGCCGACGGCACCCGCTCCGGCACCGGCCAGACCATCGGCTCCGGCTCCGCCGACCACCGCAACTCCAGCGGCTACGTCCTCGCCGGCCCCGAGTACCTGACCATGTTCGACGGCCGTACCGGTGCGGTCCTCTCCACCGTCGCCTACGACCCGCCGCGCGGGAACGTCTCCTCCTGGGGCGACAACTACGGCAACCGGGTCGACCGGTTCCTGGCCGGCACCGCCTACCTCGACGGCCAGCGCCCGTCCCTGATCATGGCGCGCGGCTACTACACCCGGGCCGTCGTCGCCGCCTGGGACTTCCGCAACGGCACCCTCACCAAGCGGTGGACGTTCGACTCCAACGCCTCCGGCAACGGCGCCGCGTACGGGCAGGGCAACCACCAGCTCTCCGTCGCCGACGTGGACGCCGACGGCCGCCAGGAGATCGTCTACGGGGCCGCCACCCTCGACGACAACGGCCGGCTGCTGCACTCCACCGGCAACGGCCACGGCGACGCCATGCACGTCGGCGACCTCGACCCGGCGCGCGCCGGCCTGGAGGTCTTCAAGGTCGACGAGGACGCCAGCAAGCCCAGCTCGTACTTCGCCGATGCCCGTACCGGTCAGATCATCTGGTCCACCCCGGCGTCCGGCGACAACGGCCGGGGCGTCTCCGGCGACATCTGGGCCGGCAGCCCCGGCGCCGAGTCCTGGTCGTCCGTCGCCAGCGGGATCGCCAACACCCGGGGCCAGAACGTCGGCCGCAAGCCCTCCTCGACCAACTTCCTCGTCTGGTGGGACGGCGACCCGGTCCGGGAACTCCTCGACGCCACCCGGATCGACAAGTACGGCACCGGTGGCGACACCCGGCTGCTCACCGGCAGCGGCGTGGCCGCCAACAACGGCACCAAGGCCACCCCGGCGCTCTCCGCCGACATCCTCGGCGACTGGCGGGAGGAGGTGATCTGGCGTACCAGCGACAACACCGCGTTGCGCATCTACAGCACCCCGACGCCGACCGCCACCCGGATCCACACGCTGATGCACGACCCGCAGTACCGCACCGCGATCGCCTGGCAGAACACCGCCTACAACCAGCCGCCGCACCCGGGCTTCTTCATCGGTGACGGCATGCCCACCCCGCCCGCCCCGAACATCTACCCGCGCTGACCCCGCCGACCGCCCTCCCGGTGTCCGCGCGCGGAACGCCGGACACCGGGGGAGCGGTGGGGGTGGACCGCTGTCCCGCCAGGCCTGGTGCCGCCCGTCCGGTGCCGCCCGTCCAGTGCCGCCCGTTCAGTGCCGCCTGTCTGGTGCCGCCCGTTGGCCGACGACCCCGCCCCGTGCTCCCGGTGGGCCGTCGGTCAGCCCGCGCGCCGCAGTCCGCCGGCCACCTGCTCCGCGACCAGCTCGAACGACCGCACCCGGTCCGCCACGTCGTACACCAGGGTGGTCAGCATCAGCTCGTCGGCCCCGGTCCGCTCCAGCAGCTCGCCGGCCTGCCGGCGGACCGTCTCCGGCGAGCCCATGAACTGGCCCTCCCCGCGCTGCGCCACGAACACCCGCTCCGGCTCGGTGTACGGGTACTCCGCCGCCTCCTCCGGGCTGACCAGGGGCTCCGGCTTCCCGGAACGCAACTTGAGGAACGACAGCGCGGCCGGGGCGGCCAGCCACCGCGCCCGCTCGTCGGTCTCCGCGCAGACGGTGTTCACCGCCACCATCGCGTACGGCCGGTCCAGCCATTGCGACGGCCGGAAGCTGCGCCGGTACAACGCCAGGGCCGGCTCGGTGTTCGCCGCGCTGAAGTGGTGCGCGAACGAGAACGGCAACCCGAGCGCCCCGGCCAGCTGCGCGCTGAACCCGCTCGACCCGAGCAGCCAGACCGCCGGCTGCTCGCCCCGCCCCGGGGTCGCCACGATCGGCCCCGGCCGCTCCCCGCTGAAGTAGTTCATCAGGTCGGCCAGCTCCCGGGGGAACCCCTCCGCCGACAACCCCTCCATGGTCCGTCGCAACGCCAGCGCGGTCACCTGGTCGGTGCCCGGGGCCCGGCCGATGCCCAGGTCGATGCGGCCCGGATGCAGCGCCTCCAGGGTGCCGAACTGCTCGGCCACCACCAGCGGCGCGTGGTTGGGCAGCATCACCCCGCCCGAGCCCAGCCGGATCGTCGAGGTGTGCGCCGCCAGGTGCGCGATCAGCACCGCCGGCGCCGAACTGGCGATCGCCGGCATGTTGTGGTGCTCAGCCACCCAGAACCGGCGGTAACCCAGTTCCTCGGTGCGCCGGGCCAACTCGGTGGTGTGTCGCAGCGCCGCCCCCGAGGAGGTCCCCGCCGCGACCGGAGCAAGATCAAGAACAGACAACGGTACGTCGATCACACGCCTGACCAACCCGGTTCGCTCCCGCCTTGTTCCTGCAAGGGCACCCTGTTACCGCATTTTGATGAGCAGGGGTCCCCTGCTACCACCCCTCAGCCCAGCCCGCGCACCTGTTCGAAGATCAGGCTCGTGTGGGCGTGCTGCACCGCCGGGTCCACCGCCAGGTGGTCCAGCACGAAGTCCCGCAACGCGTCCCCCGACGCCGCCCGCACGTGCAGCACGTAGTCGTCCACCCCCGCCACGTGGAACACCGACACCACCCCCGGCAGCCGCACCGACCGGGCCCGGAACGCGTCCACCGCCGCCCGCTCGTGTGCGGTCAACCGCACCGACACCAGGGCCTGCAACGGCAGCCCCACCGCCGCCGGATCCACGTCCGCGTGGAACCCCCGGATCGCCCCGCACTCCCGCAACGCCCGGACCCGGCTCAGGCATGTCGACGGCGCCACCCCCACCCGTTCGGCGAGCGCGTTGTTCGGAATCCGGCCGTCCCCGGCCAGGACGGCGAGGATCGCCCGGTCGGTGTCGTCGAGGGCGGCGAAGCGCCGTACATCATTCGGTGCGACTGGCATCCATCCATGATCTATCGAACATCCGTCGACAGGCGCGCAGCGACACAGAATCTTGTACGGAAACCTTGCCCAACATCCTCGGGATGTTCGAGGCTTCCGCCATGACCGCGCTGGACACCCGGGCCGTGCACGCCGGCCGCGACGACCTCACCGGCCTCGGCGTCCACGTCCCGCCCATCGACCTCTCCACCACCAACCCGCTGCCCTCGGTCGACAGCGGCGGCGACGCCTACCAGACCCTCGCCACCGGCGAACCCCTCCCCGCCGGCGGCAACGCCGTCTACCAGCGCCTCTGGAACCCCACCGTCGCCCGCTTCGAGACCGCCCTCGCCGAACTCGAAGCCACCACCGACGCCGTCGCCTTCGCCAGCGGCATGGCCGCCCTCACCGCCACCCTGCTCGCCGCCACCCGGGACGGGAAACGTCACCTCGTCGCCGTCCGGCCCCTCTACGGCGGAACCGACCACGTGCTCGCCAGCGGCCTGCTCGGCACCGAGGTCACCTGGGCCCGCCCCGACCAGGTGGCCGCCGCCGTCCGACCCGACACCGCCCTGGTCGTCGTCGAGACCCCCGCCAACCCCACCCTCGACCTCGTCGACATCGCCGCCCTCGCCACCGCCGCCGGCGGTGTCCCGCTGCTGGTCGACAACACCGTCGCCACCCCCGTGCTCCAGCAGCCCGTCCGGCACGGGGCGGCCCTCGTCCTGCACAGCGCCACCAAGAGCATCGGCGGACACGGCGACGTCCTCGCCGGCGTCGTCGCCTGTGACAGCGGCTGGGCGGCACGACTGCGCCAGGTCCGTGCGCTCACCGGCGCCGTCCTGCACCCGCTCGGCGCGTACCTGCTGCACCGGGGACTCCAGACCCTCCCACTGCGGGTCCGCGCCCAGCAGGCCGGCGCGGAGAAACTCGCGGCCTGGCTCGCCACCCACCCCCACGTCGCCCGCGTCCACCACCCCAGCCTCGCCGACCCCACCGGGCTCGTCGGCCGGCAACTGCGCGGCACCGGAAGCCTGCTCTCCTTCGAGGTACGCGGCGGCGCGCCCGCCGCCTCCGCCGTCGCCGCGGCCTGCCGGCTGATCACCCACGCCGTCTCCCTCGGCGGCGTCGACACCCTCATCCAGCACCCGGCGTCGCTGACCCACCGCCCGGTCGACGGCCCGGCCAAGCCGCCCGCCGGGCTGCTCCGCCTCTCCGTCGGTCTCGAGGACCCGGAGGACCTGCACGCCGACCTCGCCCGCGCGCTCGCCTCGGTGGACGGCCGAGAATTCTGAAGCGGCGGTGGTAGTGGAACGCCCCTCCCGTTCGTCACCCACCTGACGAAGCCCTCGTTGTCCCGGACCGGCGAACCCCGTTCGCCACCCGTGCCGACGAAGACCGAGAGGAGCACGACCATGGACCCGGTCGCCACGAGCGCCACCGACACCGCGAGGAGAACCGCCCGATGAGGTACCTGATGCTGGTCTGCACCGACCCGGACCACCAGCCCGGCCCGGACGACGCGGTCCCGGACGTCGAGGACTGGGTCACCGAGATGGACGGCAGGGGCGTCCGGCTGATGGGTAGCCCTACCCGGCCGGCCAGCGACGCCACCACCGTGCGGGTCCGCGACCGCCAGGTGCTGCTGACCGACGGTCCGTACGCCGAGACCAAGGACCAGATCGCCGGCTTCGACATCATCGAGTGCGCCGACCTCGACGAGGCCGTCGAGGTGGCGTCCCGGCACCCGATGGCGTGGCGAGGGAAGATCGAACTCCGCCCGTTCTGGCTCGACGACGAGGACTGACCACGGAAACGGAAGACGCCGGTGCCGGCTGAGTTGACCGAACGCATCGCCGGGATCTACGCCGACGCGTGGAGCCGGATCGTGGCCACCATGATCCGGCTCACCGGCGGCGACTGGCACCTGGCCGAGGAGTGCGCCCAGGACGCGTTCACCCAGGCCCTGCGGAAATGGCCGGAATCCGGCGTACCCGACCAGCCGCTGGCCTGGCTCACCACCGCCGCCCGGAACCGCGCGATCGACCGGATCCGCCGCGCGTCGACCGAGGCCGCGAAGCTACGGGAGCTGACCGCGGCGGGCCCGGAGCCCGAGCCCTACCGCAGCGACAGCGACATCCCGGACGAACGTCTGGAACTGATCTTCACCTGCTGCCACCCGGCGCTGAACCTCGACGCCCAGGTGGCCCTGACCCTGCGCAGCCTGACCGGCATGAGCACCGCCGAGACAGCCCGGGCGTTCCTGGTGCCGGAACGCACCATGGGCCAGCGCATCTTCCGCGCCAAACAGAAGATCGTCCATGCCCGCGTCCCGTTCCGGGTGCCGCCGGCGCACCTGCTCCCGGAACGGCTGCCTGCCGTCCTGCACGTGCTCTACCTGCTGTTCAACGCCGGCTACGGCGACCGGGAGAAGGCCCGGCTCAGTCGGGAGGCCATCCGGCTCGCCCGGGTGCTGACCGCCGCGCTGCCCGACGAACCCGAAGCGCTCGGCGTGCTCGCCCTGATGCTGCTGCACGACGCCCGGCGGGACTCCCGGACCGACGCCGCCGGTGACCTGGTGACCCTGGCCGACCAGGACCGCTCGCGCTGGGACCGGGAACGGATCGCCGAGGGCGTCGCCCTCTGCGAACGCGCCCTGCGTCACCGGCGCGCCGGACCGTTCCAGCTCCAGGCGGCCATCGCGGCGTGCCACGCCACCGCGCCGGTCGCGGCCGACACCGACTGGCCGCAGATCGTCGGGCTGTACGACCATCTCGCCCGCGTCGCCCCGAGCGCGATCGTGGACCTGAACCGGGCTGTCGCGGTCGGCATGGCCGACGGCCCGGAGGCGGCGCTGCCCCTGGTCGACGCGATCGCCGCCACCGGGCAGCTCGACGGCTACCACCTGCTGCACGCCACCCGCGCCGACCTGCTGCGCCGCGCCGGCCGGACGGTGGAGGCGGTGGACAGTTACCGGCTGGCCCTCGACCTGGCCCCCACCGACGCCGAGCGCCGGTTCCTGCGCGGTCGGCTGGGCCGCTGCTGACAGTTGTGGCTCGCCTGAAGGGCCCGGCCCGTTCGGCGTGCCGGGCACGGTCGCGATCTCGGGCGCATGCATGGCGACATCATCGAACGTGTGTATGACAGAAGTGCCGGGAGCGGGATTCGAACCCGCAAGCCCTTTCGGGCAGAAGTGTTTGAGACTTCCGTGTATGCCGTTCCACCATCCCGGCGGGTGGGCCCAACTGTACCGGACTAGGCTTCTGCGAGAACATGGGTGGTAGCGGTTTGATGATCGACGGTGGGAGTTGGGCTGGTGGCCGAGACGCAGACGGATGCCGAGCGCAGGCGCGTGCTGATCGCCGAGGATGAGGCGCTCATCCGGCTCGACCTGGCCGAGATGCTCGTCGAGGAGGGCTACGAGGTGGTCGGGGAGGCCGGCGACGGCGAGACCGCCGTCCGGCTCGCCGAGGAACTCAAGCCCGACCTTGTCATCCTCGACATCAAGATGCCGATCATGGACGGCCTGGCGGCGGCCGAGCGGATCGCCGGGGCGCGGATCGCGCCGGTGATCATTCTGACCGCGTTCAGCCAGCGGGACCTGGTCGAGCGGGCCCGGGCGGCCGGCGCGATGGCGTACCTGGTGAAGCCCTTCCAGAAGAGCGACCTGGTGCCGGCGGTGGAGATCGCCCTCTCCCGCTACTCGGAGATCGCCGCGCTGGAGGCCGAGGTCGCCGGGCTGACCGACCGCCTGGAGATCCGCAAGACGGTGGAGCGCGCCAAGGGCGCGCTGATGAGCACGTACAACATGAGCGAGCCGCAGGCCTTCAAGTGGATCCAGCGGACGGCGATGGACCACCGGATGACCATGAAGGAGGTCGCCGAGCGGATCCTGACGGAGACCTCGGGCGGTGAGGTGGCGCCGTCCGGCTCCTGAGCCCGGCGGTGTCGGGGCCGCCCCGGCGGGGTCCGGACCGATAGCATCTCGTCCATGTCTCGCCGGCGCGCGGTGGCGCTGCTCGCTCTGGTCGCCGTGCTGCTGTCCGGCTGCGTGCGGTCGCCGGACACCGATGCCGACACCGACGTCCGGCCGCTGACGCTGGCCTGGCAGCCGCTGACCCTACCGGCGCCGCCGGGGCCGCCCGGTCGTCTGCTGGTACGTGACGTGGTGGCCTGCGCCGACCGGTGGTACGTGGTGGGTGCGGTCGCCGACGCGGTCGGCGACACCCGGCCGGCGGCCTGGTCCAGTCCGGACGGTGTGACCTGGGCGGCGCTGCGGATGCTGCCGATCTCGCACTACGGCCGGCAGCACGTGCTGTACTCGGTCGCCTGCCGGGACGGCCGGATCGCGCTGCTGGGGGCGAAGAGCGGCGGCGCGCACGGCAATCCGCGTACGGCCACCTGGCGGCAGTCGCCGGACGGGGCACTGACCGAGGTGGCCGCCCCGTTCGAGTTGTTCGGTGGTCCCCGGGCGGTGAACGTGGCCCGGATCGCGGCCGGCCCGTCGGGTTGGTTGATCGCGGGCAGCCGTCGGGACGGCGCGGCGGTCTGGTCGTCGGCCGACGCCGACCGGTTCGCGCTGCGGGAGGGGGCGGCCGAGCTGGCCGGCGACGGTCGTGGTCGTACCTCCGCCCACGACGCGGCGGCCGGACCCGCCGGTTGGTTCCTCGCCGGTTCCCTCCTTCCCACCGGTGGGACTTCCCTTCTGCCGGTCGCCTGGACCTCCTCCGACGGTGTGGCGTGGCGGCGGTGGATGCTGCCCGCCGTGGCCGGCGACGGCCAGGCGCACCGGGTGGCCCGGGTGGGGTCGGCCGTGGTGGTGGTCGGTTCCCGGGGCGACGGATTCGGCGCGTGGCGGTGGGACGGGGCGGGCTGGCGTGAGGCCGGCGCGTTCGGCGCGGCGGCCGGGCCCGGGGTTGCCTGGGTGGACGGGCTGGCCGTGGCCGGGGAGCAGGTGGTCGCGGTGACCGGGGACGGCGGCGGGTACGGGATGTGGATCTCGCCGGACGCGGGCGGCTCCTGGCGGCCGGTGGGGCTGCCTGCGGCGGTGCCCGACGGCGGTGACTCGGCGGTGGCCGTGGCGGGTGCCGGCGACCGGGTCGTCGTGGTGGCCGACGACGGGAAGTCGTCCCGGGTCTGGTCCACGTCGGTTCGTGACGTCGGTCGATAGCCGCGCAGGTCGGCGGCCTGCCCCGGTGCCCGGGTCGGGAGGGGTACGTGGTAGGTGAAACGGCCACTCTTACAGTTATCGTCCTTGATTTACCACGGTCTGTAACGGTTCGGTCAACGACAACTTCCGGGTCTTACGCCACAGCTCAGCGTGGGATAACGTCCCGCCCCAGACCGGCGACGACGGTCTGGTTCGTCCGTCCCCGCAAGAGCCAGTTCGAAGCGGGTGGTTCGAGCCATGGGACTGAGGAGGGTTCGAGCCTTGAGGCAGAAGCTCGCACGCGTGATCGGCGGCGTGGCCATGATGGCGCTCGTCGCGGGTGGTGCCGCGTGCTCCAGCGGTAGCGACGACGCCGCGTCCGGTGGGGACGCGTGCGGCAACAAGATCGCGTTCTTCGGCGCGTTGACCGGTAGCTCCGCCGCGCTCGGCATCAACGAGAACAACGGCGTGAAGCTCGCGGTCGACCAGTACAACAAGGCGAACCCCGACTGCAAGGTCGAGCTGGTTCCGCTGGACTCGCAGGGCAGCCCGGACCAGGCGCCCGGTCTGGCGCAGAAGGCCATCGACGACGAGAAGCTCCTCGGCATCGTCGGCCCCGCCTACTCGGGTGAGTCCGAGGCCGCCGGCCCGCTGTTCAACGAGGCCGGTCTGGTGACGATCACCCCGTCGGCCACCAACCCGACGCTGGCGAAGCAGAACTGGAAGACCTTCTTCCGCGCGGTCGGCAACGACCTGAGCCAGGGCCCGGCGGCCGGCAACTACATCAAGAACGTCATCAAGGCCGAGAAGGTCTACGTCATCGACGACCAGTCGGCGTACGGCGCGGGCCTGGCCGACGAGGTCAAGAAGGTCCTCGGCCCGGCGGTCGTCGGCTCGGACAAGGTCCAGGGCGAGGGCAAGCAGGTCGACTTCTCGGCCGTGGTCACCAAGGTCAAGGCCGCCGGTGTGCAGGCGGTCTTCTACGGTGGCTACTACCAGGAGGCCGGCCTGATCCGTAAGCAGCTCACTGGCGCCGGCGTCACCGCGCCGCTGGTGGCCGGGGACGGCGTGAACGACGCCGCCTACATCACCTCGGCCGGTCAGGCCGCTGCCGAGGGCACCATCCTCACCTGCCCGTGCCAGCCGGCCACCGAGGCGCGGGGCAACTTCATCGCGGACTACAAGGCGCTCAACGGCACCGACCCGGGCACCTACAGCGACACCGCCTACGACGCGGCGAACATCCTGCTCGCCGGCATCAAGGACGGCAAGACCACCCGTCCGGCGCTGCTGGAGTTCGTGAAGGGCTACAGCGGCGAGGGCGTCGCGGCCAGCTACAAGTTCGTCGAGGGCGGCGAGCTGGACCCGGCGCAGGTCAAGGTCTGGGCGTTCAAGGTCACGGGCGGCAAGGTCGTCCCGGACCAGGAGGTCCCGAAGTCCTGACGGCCGGTCGCTGCTACAGCGGTTGATTCGTGATCGCGGGTGCGGCCGGGAGCTCGCTCCCGGCCGCACCCGAACTGTTTCCAGACCTGATGGAGCGTCCCTCCCTTGGACTTCGACGGCCTGTTCTCCAACTTCGGGGAACTCACCACGACCGGCCTGACGCAGGGCGCTATCTACGCCCTGGTCGCGCTGGGGTACACGCTGGTCTACGGCGTGCTGAGACTCATCAACTTCGCCCACTCCGAGGTGTTCATCGCCGGCGCCTTCGCGGCGCTCTGGACGTGGGGCGCGCTCGGCCTCAACCAGGACTCGGTGGTGACCGGGTTCGGCTCGATCGTGTTCTACCTGCTGGTGGCGCTGCTAGCGGCAGCGGCGGCCTCGGCGCTGACCGCGACGGTGATCGAACGGGTCGCCTACCGGCCGCTGCGTAAGCGTAACGCCCCGCCGCTGGCTTTCCTCATCACCGCGATCGGCGCGTCGATCGTGATCGCCGAGGCGTTCGGCGTCTACACCCGCCGGCTTCCGCAGGGCATCCCGATCATCGTCAAGAACGACACGGTGTTCTCGATCGCCGGGGTGCCGATCACCAAGGTGCAGATCCTGACCGTCGTCGCCGCGGTGGGAATGATGATCGCGCTCGACGTCTTCATCAACCGCAGCCGGGTCGGCCGGGGCATCCGGGCGGTGGCCCAGGACCCGAACACGGCCGCCCTGATGGGCGTCAACAAGGACCGGATCATCCTGATGGTCTTCATCGTCGGCGGCGCGATGGCCGGTGTCGCCGGCCTGCTCTACGACGTGCGGATCGGAAACCTGACCTACAGCGTCGGCTTCCTCCTCGGCCTCAAGGCGTTCACCGCCGCGGTGCTCGGCGGGATCGGCAACCTGCGCGGCGCGCTCGTCGGTGGTCTGCTGCTGGGAGTGGTGGAGAACTACGCCTCGGGCCTGTTCGGCTCGGAGTGGAAGGACTTCGCGGCGTTCGCCGTCCTGGTGGTGCTGCTGATGTTCCGGCCGACCGGCCTGTTGGGTGAATCGCTGGGGAGGGCACGGGCATGACGACCGTTCTGGAGCGGGTGCGCTCCGGCCGTCAGGCGGCCGGGGAACGTTGGCGGGACATGCCGCGCTGGGTGCGCTGGATGGTCCTGGCCGCGGTGATCGTGTTCTTCTACGCGTTGCCGAACAAGGAGTTCTACCAGTACCTCGGGCCGATCCCGACCACGGGTTCGAACTTCACCCAGGTGCTCTTCACCGTCTCGATCTACGTGCTGCTCGCCGTCGGTCTGAACATCGTGGTCGGTTTCGCCGGCCTGCTGGACCTCGGCTACTTCGGCTTCTTCGCCGTCGGCGCGTACACGGTGGCGGTGCTGACCTCGCCGGGCAGCGACCTGAAGACGCTCTGGCCGTGGCTGCTGGCGGTGCCGTTCGCGATCGCGTTGACCATGGTCTCCGGTGTCATGCTCGGCACGCCCACCCTGCGACTGCGGGGCGACTACCTGGCGATCGTGACCCTCGGGTTCGCCGAGATGATCCGGATCGCCGCGGTCAGCTCGGAGTTCCTCAAGGGGCAGCGGGGCTTCAACCAGATCCCGCACCCGCCGGGTCAGTACGCCGACGGCCGCCCGGTCTTCGGCGTGCTGGACGCCCGGCCGTACTACTGGCTGGTGCTGACCCTGATCATCCTGGTGGTCATCGGGGTGCGGAACCTGGAGCGCAGCCGGGTCGGCCGCGCCTGGGTGTCCATCCGGGAGGACGAGGACGCGGCCCAGCTGATGGGTGTGCCGACGTTCAAGTTCAAGCTGTGGGCGTTCGCCGCGGGCGCGGCCATCGCCGGCCTGGCCGGGGCGCTCTTCGCCGGTAAGCAGAACTTCGTCAACTCGCAGAACTTCGAGCTGCTCAACTCGATCATCATCCTGGCGGCGGTGATCTTCGGCGGCTCGGGCAACATCTTCGGCGCGATCGTCGGCGGCGGCCTGGTGGCGTACATGATCGAGCGGTTCCGTGGCATCGAGCTGTTCGGTGTCGAGCTGTACGAGTACCGGTTCCTCTTCTTCGGCCTGGTCCTGGTGGTCATGATGATCTTCCGGCCCGAGGGCCTGATCCCGAACCGACGACGAGCGGCGGAGTTCAAGGATCGCCGCAAGGAGGTGACCGTCGGTGAGTGACGAGCAGAAGCCGGTCGTGCCGGCGCAGGCGACCGCGCCGGCCGCCGAGACGCTGCCGAACCGCGAGCCGCTGCTGGAGGTCGACAACGTCACGCTCCGCTTCGGCGGCGTGGTGGCGCTGAACGAGGTGGACTTCACCCTCTACAAGGGTGAGATCCTCGGGCTGATCGGCCCCAACGGGGCCGGCAAGACCACCTGCTTCAACGCGATGACCGGCATCTACCAGCCCACCGAGGGCCAGATCCGGTTCCGGGGCGAGAAGATCAGCGGCAAGAAGCGGCACCAGATCACCCAGATGGGCATGGCGCGGACGTTCCAGAACATCCGTCTGTTCCCGGAGATGACCGCCCTGGAGAACGTGCAGGTCGGCGCGGACGCGCACCACAAGACCAGCGTGATCTCGGCGCTGTTCCGGCTGCCCCGGCACCGCCGGGAGGAGCGCGAGGGCCGGGAGAAGGCCGAGCGGCTGCTGGAGTTCGTCGGCATCCCGCACCGGCTGCACGAGTACGCCCGCAACCTCTCCTACGGCGAGCAGCGGCGGTTGGAGATCGCCCGGGCGCTGGCCACCGACCCGGTGCTGCTCTGCCTCGACGAGCCGGCCGCCGGCTTCAACCCGGCGGAGAAGGAGGAACTGCTCCAGCTCATCCGGCAGGTCCGGGACAAGGGCGTGACGGTGCTGTTGATCGAGCACGACATGCGCCTGGTCATGGGCGTCACCGACCGGATCGTGGTGCTGGAGTTCGGGAAGAAGATCGCCGAGGGGCTCCCCGCCGAGGTGCGGGACAACCCGAAGGTGATCGCGGCGTACCTGGGGGTGCCGGACGATGCTGCTTGAGATCGAGGACATGAGCCTGCTCTACGGGCGGATCAAGGCACTGCACGGCATCAGCCTGACCGTCGACGAGGGCGAGGTCGTCGCGCTGATCGGGGCCAACGGCGCCGGCAAGACGACGACCATGCGCGCCATCTCGGGCATCCGGCCGATCGCGTCCGGGAGCATCAAGTTCAACGGCGAGGACATCTCCAAGCTCCGGGCCGACCTGCGGGTGCGGCGGGGCCTCTGCCAGGCGCCGGAGGGCCGGGGCATCTTCCCGGGCATGACGGTGCTGGACAACCTGGACATGGGCGCGTACACCCGCCGGGACCGGGCCGGGATCGCGCAGGACCTGAACCGGGTGCTGGAGCTGTTCCCGCGCCTGGCCGAGCGGCGCAAGCAGGCCGGCGGCACGCTCTCCGGCGGTGAGCAGCAGATGCTGGCCGTGGGACGGGCGCTGATGAGCCGGCCGAAGCTGCTGCTGCTGGACGAGCCGTCGATGGGTCTGGCGCCAATGCTGATCCAGCAGATCTTCTCGATCATCACGGAGATCAACCAGCAGGGCACCACCATCCTGCTCGTGGAGCAGAACGCGCAGCAGGCCCTGGCCCGGGCGCACCGCGCGTACGTGCTGGAGACCGGCCGGATCGTCAAGAGCGGTACCGGCACCGAACTCCTGCACGACCCGGCCGTCAAAGAGGCGTACCTCGGCGTGGCCTGACCGGCCCGTCACCCCTCATTCCCAAGGAGCCCACACATGTTCAGGACCAACGGAGGCCGCCGCGCGCTGCTCGGCGCCGCCGGCGCGGTGCTGCTCACCCTTCCGCTCGCCGCGTGCGGCGAGAAGGAGGAGACCGGGAACGAGCCCGGGTCCGGCCCCTCGGTCAGCGCGTCGGTCGACGCGGCGCTGGCCGCCAAGGTGCCGGACGCGATCAAGGCCGACGGTGTGATCAAGGTCGGTACCGACTCGACGTACGCCCCGGCGGAGTACCTCGACACCGACGGCAAGACGGTGATCGGGTTCGACATCGACCTGTTCAACGCGGTGGCCCAGAAGCTCGGCCTGAAGGCCGAGTACGAGTCCGCCCCGTTCGACGCGATCCTGCCCGCCGTCTCCTCCGGCAAGTACGAGATCGGTGTCTCGTCGTTCACGATCAACGCCGAGCGTGTGCAGAGCGTGCACATGATCAGCTACTACGAGGCGGGCACGCAGTGGCTGGCCAAGGCCGGCGCCTCGATCGACATCGAGAACGCCTGCGGCAAGAAGGTCGCCGTGCAGACCGGCGCGGTGCAGGTCGACGACCTCAACGCCCGGTCGAAGAAGTGCACCGACGCCGGCAAGCCGGCGATCACGATCGACCAGTACCAGGGGCAGAGCGACGCCACCGCCGCCGTGGTCAGCGGCAAGAACGACGCCATGCTCGCCGACTCGCCCGCCGTGGCGTACGCGGTGAAGCAGAGCAACGGCCAGCTCCAGCTCGTCGGGGACATCTACGAGTCGGCCCCGTACGGCTACGCGGTCAACAAGGAGCAGCAGGCCTTCGCCGAGGTGCTCAAGGAGGCCGTGCAGGCGGTCATCGACGACGGCACGTACGAGGCGGCCCTGAAGAAGTGGGGCGTCGAGGGCGGCGGCATCAAGACCTCCGCACTGAACCCGACCAGCTGACCATGTCGGTCGGAACGGAACCAACCGAACGGGCACGGCCGGAACCCATCCGCGCCGTGCCCGTGCGGCGTCCCGGGCGGTGGATCGCGGTCTTCGTCATCGGGGTGCTGGTGGCCATGTTCGTGCACCTGCTGGTGACGAACAAGGCGTTCAACTGGTCGTTCATGGTCGACGAGATGTTCCGCCCGCCGATCATCGAGGGGCTGCGCGGCACCATCGCGCTGACCGTGCTGGCGATGCTGATCGGCGTGGGGCTCGGCATCGTCATCGCGATCATGCGGCTGTCGGAGAACCCGATCCTGCGCGGCGTCTCCTGGGTCTACACCTGGTTCTTCCGGGCGGTGCCCCGGCTGGTGCTGGCGATCCTCTTCGGCAACCTGGGCATCCTCTGGTCGCGGATCGAGGTCGGGCTCCCCTTCGACCGGCAGATCGGCGCGCTCTTCGGGGTGGACGACTTCGAGGCCCGGCTCTTCGGCTTCTCCGCCGTCGACATCCTCACCGGCTTCGTCGCCGGCATGCTGGCGCTCGGCCTCTCCGAGGCGGCGTACATGGCGGAGATCGTCCGGGCCGGCATCCAGTCCGTCGACGAGGGGCAGACCGAGGCCGCCCAGGCGCTCGGCCTGCGCCGGTCGCAGATCCTGCGCCGGATCGTGCTGCCGCAGGCGATGAGGGTGATCATCCCGCCGACCGGCAACGAGACCATCGCGATGCTGAAGGACACCTCCCTGGTGGCTTTCGTGCCGGTCTCCACCGAGCTGTTCTTCCAGCTCAAGGGCGTCGGCACCCGGACCTTCCAGGTCTTCCCGATGTACGTGGCGGCGTGCCTGTGGTATCTGCTGCTCACCAGCGTGCTGCTGGTCGGGCAGTACTACCTGGAACGGCACTTCTCCCGGGGCGTCGGCCGCAGCGCGCGGGCGAGGACGAAGCTGCGCGGGATGACCGCCGAGACCGGCGGCCGGACCGGAGAGGTGGTCAAGGGTGACTGAGATGACCGCGAAGCAGCCCGGTGGTGCCGGCAGCGACGGTGTCCCGGCTTCGGCCGGCACGGCGACCGGGGCCTCGGCCGGCACGGCCACCGACCTGATGGTCCGGGCCGAGCAGGTGCACAAGTCGTTCGGGTCGGTCGAGGTGCTCAAGGGCATCGACCTGGAGGTGCGCTCGGGCGAGGTGTGCTGCCTGCTCGGGCCGTCCGGCTCCGGGAAGTCCACCTTCCTGCGCTGCATCAACCACCTGGAGAAGATCAACGCCGGCCGGATCTGGGTGGACGGCGAGCTGATCGGCTACCGGGAACGCGGCGGCAAGCTCCACGAGATGCGGGAGAAGGAGGTGGCCGCGCAGCGCCAGGCCATCGGCATGGTGTTCCAGCGGTTCAACCTCTTCCCCCACATGACCGTCCTGGAGAACGTCGTCGAGGCGCCGGTGCTGCTCGGCCGGGAGAAGAAGGCGGCGGCCCGGGAGCATGCCGCCGCGCTGCTGGACCGGGTCGGGCTCAGCGACAAGCTCGGCAACTATCCGGGCCAGCTCTCCGGCGGCCAGCAGCAGCGGGTCGCCATCGCGCGGGCGTTGGCCATGCGGCCGAAGCTGATGCTCTTCGACGAGCCGACCAGCGCGCTCGACCCGGAGCTGGTCGGCGAGGTGCTGGACGTGATGAAGGACCTCGCCCGCGACGGCATGACGATGATCGTGGTCACCCACGAGATCGGCTTCGCCCGGGAGGTCGGCGACTCGCTGGTCTTCATGGACGGCGGGGTCGTGGTGGAGTCCGGTCCGCCCCGGGAGGTGCTGGCCAACCCCCGGCACAGCCGTACCCGGGACTTCCTGGCCCGGGTGCTGTGACGCCGGTGCCGCGGCGGGAACCGACCGCCGCGGCACCCGGCGGGCCGGTCGCGCCGGGCGCTGTCGGGGGTACGGACTAGAGTCGCCTGCGTGACAGCTACGACCCCGCGCCTGCTCCTCGTCGACGGCCACTCCCTGGCCTACCGGGCCTTCTTCGCCCTGCCGGTGGAGAACTTCTCCACCACGACCGGGCAGCCGACAAACGCGGTCTACGGCTTCACCTCGATGCTGATCAACGTGCTCCGCGACGAGCAGCCCACCCACCTCGCGGTCGCCTTCGACGTCTCCCGCCGGTCCTTCCGCACCGAGAAGTACGCCGAGTACAAGGCCGGTCGGTCGGAGACCCCGGCCGACTTCGTCGGCCAGGTCAGCCTGGTCAAGGAGGTCCTCGCCGCGCTGCGGGTCCCGGTGGTCGAGAAGGAGGGGTACGAGGCCGACGACGTCATCGCCACCCTCGCCTGCCAGGCCCGCGACCAGGGCATGTCGGTGCTGATCTCCACCGGCGACCGGGACGCCTTCCAGCTCGTCGACGACAAGATCACCGTGCTCTACCCCCGTAAGGGCGTCTCCGACCTGGCCCGGATGGACGCCGACGCGGTCGAGGCGAAGTACGGCGTCCGCCCGGAACGCTACCGGGACCTCGCCGCGCTGGTCGGCGAGACCAGCGACAACCTCCCCGGCGTGCCCGGCGTCGGCCCGAAGACCGCCGCCAAGTGGATCAACCTGTACGGCGGGGTGGAGGGCGTCGTCGCGCAGGCCGACCAGATCAAGGGCAAGGCCGGTGACAACCTGCGCGAGCGGCTCGCCGACGTGCTCCGCAACTACGACCTGAACTGCCTGGTCGCCGACCTCGACCTGCCGTTGCGGGCCGAGGACACCCGCTGGACCGGCTGGGACCGGGAGGCCGTGCACCAGGTCTTCGACACGCTCCAGTTCCGCATCCTGCGGGACCGGCTCTACCAGTACCTGGAGGCGGTCGAGCCGGAGGCCGAGGCCGGCTTCGAGCTGACCGGCGAGGTGCTCACCGAGCCGGGCGCGGTCGCCGCGTGGCTCGGCGCCCACGCGCCGGCCGACACGCCGGTCGGGGTGGCGGTCAAGCTCGACACCGGCCCGAACCGCCGGCACACCGCCTCCGTGCTCGGGCTGGCCCTGGCCACCGGGGCGGGCGCGGCGGCCTGGTTCGACCCGGCGAAGCTCGGCACCGAGGACGAGTCGGCGTTGGGGGCCTGGCTGACGGACGCCGCGCGGCCGAAGGTGCTGCACGACAGCAAGCCCGCCGTGCTGGCCCTCGCCGCGCACGGCTGGACCCTGGCGGGCATCCACCGGGACACCCAGATCGCCGCCTACCTGGCCCGCCCCGACCAGCGTTCGTACGACCTGACCGACCTGGCGTTGCGCTACCTGCACCGGGAACTGCGGGTGGACGCCCCGGAATCCGGCCAGCTCACCCTGGAGGGGTTCGGCGACAACAGCGAGGCCGAACAGAACCTCATGCTCCACGCCCGGGCCACCCTGGACCTGGCCGAGGCGATCGACGCCGAGCTGTCCCGCGACGGCGAGCAGTCCGCGCGGCTGATGGCCGGGGTGGAGCTGCCGCTGATGCGGGTGCTGGCCGCGATGGAGCAGGTCGGCATCGCCGCCGACACCGACTACCTGCACGAGCTGGAGGCGCACTTCGCCGGTGAGGTGAAGGGCGCCGCGCAGGCCGCGTACGCCGAGATCGGGCGGGAGTTCAACCTCGGGTCACCCAAGCAGCTCCAGGAGATCCTCTTCGGTGAGCTGGGCCTGCCCAAGACCAAGAAGATCAAGACCGGGTACACCACCGACGCGGACGCCCTCCAGTGGCTCTTCGCGCAGACCCAGCACCCGGTCCTGGCCCACCTGCTGCGCCACCGGGACGTCGCCAAGCTCAAGGTGACCGTCGACGGCCTGCTCAAGTCGGTCTCCGACGACGGCCGCATCCACACCACGTTCAACCAGACGGTGGCCGCGACCGGCCGGCTCTCCTCCACCGAGCCCAACCTCCAGAACATCCCCATCCGCACCGAGGAGGGCCGGCGGATCCGTCGGGCGTTCGTGGTCGGCGAGGGGTACGACTGCCTGCTCACCGCCGACTACAGTCAGATCGAGATGCGGATCATGGCGCATCTCTCCTCGGACGAGAAGCTCATCGACGCGTTCAACTCCGGGGCCGACTTCCACGCCGTCACCGCCTCGTCGGTGTTCGGCGTGCCGGTCGAGGAGGTCACCGCCGACCAGCGGCGCAAGATCAAGGCGATGAACTACGGCCTGGCGTACGGGCTCAGCGCGTTCGGCCTCGCCCAGCAGCTCGGCATCACCGCCGAGGAGGCCCGGGGCCTGATGGACGACTACTTCGCCGGGTTCGGCGGGGTCCGCGACTACCTGCGCACGGTGGTCGACAAGGCCCGCCAGGACGGCTACACCTCCACCGTGCTGGGCCGCCGCCGGTACCTTCCCGACCTGGTCAGCGACAACCGGCAGCGCCGGGAGATGGCCGAGCGGATGGCGCTCAACGCCCCGATCCAGGGTTCCGCGGCCGACATCATCAAGCTCGCCATGCTGCACGTCGACACGGCGCTGCGGGACGCCGGGCTGCGCTCGCGGATGCTGTTGCAGGTGCACGACGAACTGGTCTTCGAGGTGGCCCCGGGGGAGCGGGAGGCGCTGGAGGCGCTGGTCCGGCGCGAGATGGGCGGGGCTTATCCCCTCTCGGTGCCGCTGGAGGTGTCGGTGGGCGACGGACGGGACTGGAACAGCGCCGGTCACTGACGGCGGCGGCTTTTGTCCCGCATACCCCCCACCGTGCGTCGATCATGGACTTTGGGCACCGGACAAAATGCCGTCATCACTATCAATCGGGCGCCATAACTCCATGATCGACGGCGTGTGGGTGGCGTGAGCGTGGTCGGGGCGGGTTCCGGGCAGCCCGACCCGCTCCGGGCGGTCAGGCTTGGTCCCTGCGCGGGCCGGGCTGCCCGGAACCCCTGACGTGGTCCGGGTGGGCGGCCAGCAGCCGGGCGGCCCGCGCCGAGCCGGTCCTGGTCGTGGCTAGCGGGACGGGCCGCGGCGGGACCGGGGTGGGGCACCGTGTCGCTTCAGGGCACGGCGGGAGGGGCCGCCGGGTGGCGGCAGCGGTGCCTTGAGCGGGTCGTGGCCCCAGTTCATCAGCGAGTACCGCCACTTCGTGTCGCGGACGTCGCCGGACGGGCGCTGGGCCATGTGCCGGTGGACGTACCCGACGACCTTGCGCATGTGCTTGACGTCGGCGGCGGAGAGTTCCGCGCGTTTGCGGCGCAGCAGGTCGACGATCTTCCGGCCGGACTCGTGGCCGACCGTCTCGCCGCTCTGCTTTCCCTTCCTGCGCCAGCCGACGTGCTGGGACTCCTCGGTCTCCAGCCACTTCGACAGCTCGCCGGGCTTCATGTTCACCGCCTCGGTGAACTCCCGGTAGGTGTCCCGGTCCTGCTCATCGTTCTTCATGGCGCAACGCCTCCGGCTTGTGCGCGACGTCCCGACCCGAGTCGTCGTTGCGGATGCGGTACTGCGGGTGCTCCGGGGACGCGTTCACCGCGTGTCCCCGCACGTGCGTCCGGTCGGTCAGTTTCTCCTTGACCACGCCGTGGGCCCGGCCGCTGTGGCTGGCCCAGGAGACGTGGTCGCCCTCGCGGAAATCCCTGTCGGCCATGCCTGCCGGGTACCCGCCGCCGGTGCCCGGAAACGGGGCCGGCGGGGTCGGCACCGGAATTCGGCCCGCCGGGGGCAGCGTCGGAACCGGGCCGCCGGGTCAGGGGGCGAGTTCGGAGACCGGGAGCTTGATGTCGAACGGCTCGGCCAGCTCGACCAGGGCCGAGCTCTCGGCGACCAGCTCGTACTGGCGTTCACCGCCCGGCCCGATCCGGTCGCCGATCCGGTACGTGTACAGGTGCACCGGGTCCTGTTCGATGCGCCAGTAGTACGGGATGCCGGCGGCGGCGTACTCGCCCGGCTTGGCGAAGCGGTCGACGCGGCGGGTGCCCGGGGAGACCACCTCGACGGCGAGGACGACGTCCTCGGGGCGCAGCAGGGACCGGTCGGCGGTGATGCCGGCCCGGTGCAGCAGCACGTCCGGCTGGCGGCTGGTGTTGGCGTTCAGTGCCACCCCGACCGCCTGCGCGGCATGGAGATGCTCCGGCGCGTGGGTGTGCAGCCACATCCACAAGCGGCTGGAGATGCTCTGGTGGCCCAGGGTGGGGGAAGGTGTCACCTGGATGACTCCGTCGACGAGTTCGACGCGGGGGGCGTCGTCCGGCAGGGCGAGGAGGTCCGCCAGCGTGTAGTCGGCACGCTGCTGCCGCATCGGATCCGGACACCAGGGGCCAGGTGATGTCGGGACGGGCTCGGCGCTCACCGGGTGAGCGTAACCCCGGACGGGGTGACCTGGCCGGACAGCGGATGCGACGTCAGGTGGTGGGCTTCTCGGCGACGAAGACGGCGGTGCCGGGGAAGAGCCGGCCGCGCAGCGGGCTCCACTGGCCCCAGATCCCCTCGTGTCCCTCGGGCCACTCCGGTTCGACGAGGTCGAGCAGGCGGAACCCGGCGCCGACCAGCTCCCGGATCCGGTCGCCGAGGGTGCGGTGCTGCTCGACGTAGGTGGCGACGCCGTGCTCGTCCTGTTCCACGTAGGGAGAGCGGTCGAAGTAGGAGTGGACGGCGGTCAGCCCGCCCTCGCCGGGGTCGTCGTAGAAGATCCAGCGCATCGGGTGGGTGACCGAGAAGACCCACCGTCCGCCGGGACGCAGCACCCGGGCGACCTCGCGCATCACCGCCGCCGAGTCGGCCACGAAGGGTACCGCGCCGAACGCCGTGCAGACCGTGTCGAAGGCCGCGTCGGCGAACGGGAGGGCGAGCGCGTCGGCCTGCACCAGCGGGACGCGTACGCCGGTGCGGTCGGCGGCCCGGGCGGCGTGCCGGAGCATGCCGGCGGAGAGGTCCAGGGCGACCGGCGCGGCCCCCTGGGCGGCCAGCCACCGGGCGGCGGCGGCCGCTCCGCAGCCGAGTTCCAGGATCCGTCGACCGGCGACGTCGCCGAGCAGGCGGGCGTCGGCCTCGCGCAGTCCCTCCGGGCACCAGACGAAGTCCACCTCGCCGAGGAAGTGGCCGTGTTCGGCCTGGTAGTCGTCGGCGTCGGCGTCCCACCAGCGGCGGTTGGCCCGGCGCGCCTCGGCGTCGCCGACCCGGCGGCGCAACACCCGGTTGTCGTCGTCCACGCCATCACGCTAGGCCCCGTCCGGTGGGTCGGCGGCGGCGGTGTGCCGGGACGGCTGTGACGCGTGTTACACAAGTGGGGGATTGCGGGCGATTCTTCGGCTTTCGCAGCTGACGCGCCCCGCAGAGGGTGGGAGGGCTTGCACGCTGTGGTAATGCACCCGGTAGGCTAGAGGATGCGCTCGCGGATCGTGTGTCTCGGCAGGGAGCAGGCGCGCGGTCAACGGAGCCACATCATGATCTCATTTGGCGATCGTTCGGTGTGCCCGGAGGCGGATCCGCTGGCGCGAACAGGTCACTGCGACACAAGCCTGCTGTGACACACCATCCGACCGGAGCAACCGCCCACATGACGAGCAGCATCGAGGCCCCCTCGAGCGCCACCCGGGTCACCCACGACGATCTCGGTTCCGAGGAAGCTTTCCTCGCCGCGATCGACGAGACCATCAAGTACTTCAACGACGGCGACATTGTCGAAGGCACCGTCGTCAAGGTCGATCGGGACGAGGTCCTGCTCGACATCGGCTACAAGACCGAGGGTGTCATCCCCTCTCGGGAGTTGTCGATCAAGCACGACGTGGACCCGGCCGAGGTGGTGTCGGTTGGTGACCACATCGAGGCCCTCGTCCTCCAGAAGGAGGACAAGGAGGGGCGTCTGATCCTCTCGAAGAAGCGGGCGCAGTACGAGCGGGCCTGGGGCACGATCGAGAAGATCAAGGACGAGGACGGCGTCGTCCGCGGCTCGGTCATCGAGGTGGTCAAGGGCGGCCTCATCCTCGACATCGGGCTGCGTGGCTTCCTGCCCGCCTCCCTGGTCGAGATGCGTCGGGTGCGCGACCTCCAGCCGTACGTCGGCCGGGAGCTCGAGGCCAAGATCATCGAGCTGGACAAGAACCGCAACAACGTGGTCCTGTCCCGCCGGGCCTGGCTCGAGCAGACCCAGTCCGAGGTGCGCACCGAGTTCCTCAACAAGCTCCAGAAGGGGCAGGTCCGCAAGGGCGTCGTCTCCTCGATCGTCAACTTCGGCGCGTTCGTCGACCTCGGCGGCGTGGACGGCCTGGTGCACGTCTCCGAGCTCTCCTGGAAGCACATCGACCACCCGTCCGAGGTCGTCGAGGTGGGCCAGGAGGTCGAGGTCGAGGTCCTGGACGTCGACCTGGACCGCGAGCGGGTCTCGCTGTCGCTGAAGGCGACCCAGGAGGACCCGTGGCGTCAGTTCGCCCGTACCCACGCGATCCAGCAGATCGTGCCGGGTAAGGTCACCAAGCTGGTGCCGTTCGGCGCCTTCGTCCGGGTGGACGACGGCATCGAGGGTCTGGTCCACATCTCCGAGCTGGCCGAGCGCCACGTCGAGATCCCGGAGCAGGTCGTCCAGGTCGGCTCCGAGGTCATGGTCAAGGTCATCGACATCGACCTCGAGCGGCGGCGGATCTCGCTCTCGCTCAAGCAGGCCAACGAGGGCTTCGTCGAGGGCGAGGAGCACTTCGACCCGACCCTCTACGGCATGGCCGCGACGTACGACAACGAGGGCAACTACATCTACCCGGAGGGCTTCGACCCGGAGACGGGCGAGTGGCTCGAGGGGTACGACAAGCAGCGCGAGACCTGGGAGAACCAGTACGCCGAGGCCCGTCAGCGCTGGGAGGCGCACACCAAGCAGGTGCAGAACTCCCGCGCCGCCGACGCCGAGGCCGCTGCCAACCCGGCTCCCGCGGTCACCGGCGGCACCACCTCCTCGACCAGCCCGGCCCCGAGCCGGCAGACCGAGGAGCCGTCCGGCACCCTGGCCACCGACGAGGCGCTCGCCGCACTGCGGGAGAAGCTCGCCGGCGGCAAGTGATCCACAGGCACCACCCGAAGGCCCCGTCCCCGGCTCCCCACGGCGGACGGGGCCTTCCCCTGTGCGGACCCTCCGGTTGGCAGGGCGGAGGCGATCGGGTTCACTGGTGCGGTGTTGAGGGTGGGGCTGACCGGAGGCATCGGTTCCGGTAAGAGCGCGGTGGCGGCGCGGTTCGCGCGACTCGGCGCGGTGATCGTCGATTCGGACCGGGTCGCCCGGGAGGTGGTCGCCCCCGGCAGCGAGGGCCTTGCCGAGATCGTCACCACCTTCGGTGCGGGGGTGCTCGCCCCGGACGGCTCCCTCGACCGGCCGGCCCTCGGGGCACTGGTCTTCGGCGACGAGGCAGCTCGCCGTCGCCTGGAGGCGATCACCCACCCCCGGGTCCGGGCCCGCTCCGCCGAACTGGCCGCCGCCGCGCCGCCGGACGCGGTCGTGGTCAACGACGTACCGCTGCTGGTGGAGGTCGGGCTCGTCCCGACGTACCACCTAGTGGTGGTGGTGCAGACGGCGCCGGAGATCCGGTTGGCCCGGTTGGCCCGGGACCGGGGGATGAGCCGCGCCGAAGCCGAGCGGCGGATCGCCGCGCAGACCGACGACGTGCGCCGGCGGGCCGCCGCCGACGTGGTGCTCACCAACGACACCACCCTCGACGACCTGCACACCGCCGTCGACGCGCTCTGGCACGAGCGACTCCTGCCGTACGAGGCGAACCTGCGTGAACAGCGGGTGGTACGGACCCGGCAGGTCCGGCTCGCCGAGCCCGACCCGACCTGGCCGCAGCAGTACGAGCGGCTCGCCGCCCGGATCCGGCACGCGCTGGCCCCCGTGGACGTACGGATCGACCACATCGGCTCGACCTCGATCCCGGGCCTGCCCGCCAAGGACGTCATCGACGTCCAACTCGCCGTGCCCTCGCTCGACGAGGCGGACGGCGTGCTCGCCGAGCGGCTCGCCGCCGCCGGGTTTCCGCGCTTCCCCGGTCAGTGGTGGGACAGCCCCCGCCCTCCGGGCGGGGAGTCCTGGCCGAAGCGGTTGCACGGTAGCGCCGACCCCGGCCGGCCGGTCCACCTGCACGTCCGGGAGACCGACTCACCGGGCTGGCGGTACGCGCTGCTGATGCGTGACCACCTCCGTGCGGACCCGGAACAGCGGGCCGCCTACCTGGCGATGAAACGCGCCATGGCGGCGGCGACCCCGGACAGCGTCGGGTACGCGTTGGCCAAGGAACCGTGGTTCGACGAGGAGCAGGTCCACGCCGAGGAGTGGGCCGCCCGCACCAGCTGGCGTCCCTGACGTCGACGGCCGGCGAGGGCCGGCGGGACGGGAGGATCAGCGGGCCGGCGGCCGGGGCGTCGGGTTGGGGACCGGGACCGGGGGGAGCCGGGGCACCGGCGCCTGTACCAGGTCGAGTTGGGCCCAGGCGCCGACCCCGGTCCGCAGTTCCAGCCGGCGCAGCACACCGGACCGGTCGAGCCAGTACCGCAGCGCGTGTCCGCCGGTGCGTACCTCGATGACGTCCACCGGCCGCTTGCCGGTGCTGTCCCGGCGTAGCCAGGTGGCCCGGTCCGGGTCCGGTGGCTCCCGGCTGGCCAGCAGCGCCGATCCGATCAGGCGGTCCAGCTCACCCGGGCCGGGTCTGACCCGCTCCCAGCGCGCGTCACGGGGCGGTGGCAGCGGTGGCCGGGCGTCGGGGGCCTCGTCCCCGACCGGCAGCCTCGTCCGGGTCACGCCCGACCGGTCGTGGCGGGCCACGGTCCGCTGGTCCGGCGCGTCGAGGTCGGTCGTGGCGAGGTAGACGACCTGCCCGCGCCAGTCCAGCCAGCCGCCGCCGCGCAGGTTCGCGCCGGTGCCGGTGGGGACGGCCAGGACGAGCGCGGTACCGCCGAGGGCCTGGTTCCGGGCGGGCATCCGGGTCAGCCGGTCCGCCTCCTCCCGGGTCAGGTCCCGGGGCAGCCCCGGGGCGCCGCCGAGGACGGCCACCGGAGGCAGCGGCGGGCGGTGCGACCGGTCCAGGTCCAACGTCACCGGTACGGCGCCGGGCAGCCGGGCGGCCAGCCGGTGCAGCCGGGCGTCCCGGTCCACCCAGTAGCGCCACCCGGCGTCCGCTGGAGGGTGGGGTGTGCCGGCGGCGGGTGGCGGGGTGGGAGTGCCGCTGGCGGGGGTGCTGGTCGGGGCCGGGGTCGTAGCGGCCGTGCCGCTGGCCGGGGCGGCGGTGAGGGACGGGGTCGCCGTGCCGCCGGTCGGCGCGGCGGTGGGGGCCGGGGTCGTGGCCATGCGGAACACGTCCACCGGGGTGCGGCCGACGGTGTCCCGGGCCACCCAGCGGGCGCCCCCGAGCCGGGCCACCGGGTCGGGCCGGTCGGCCGAGAGCGTGAAGAGCAGGTCGAGGAGAGCAGCCAGGGCGGGACGGTCCGGCAGGTCGCGGATCCGCCAGTTGTCGGCCGGGGGCACCAGGGGCGGGGCGGCCGGGGTGAGCACCGCTGCCGGGTCGGGGCGGACCGCCACGACGCCGGGGGTGGCCTGCACCAGACCACGGAGCGGCCCCGCCCCGGGGCCACCGACGTCGAGGTAGACCAACGGCCGGGTCCAGTCGACCCAGCCGACCGCCTCGACGCGGTCGCCGCCCCGGCCGACGGTGGCCCGCAGCCGGGCCCGTCCGTCCCGGTAGTTGGTGACCCGGACGGCGGCCAGCCGCTCGGCCTCGGTGAGGGTGAGGGCACGGGCCGGGTCCGGCGGGTCGGGTCGCCAACTGAGCAGTCCGGTGACCAGGGCCGTGGCGGCGACGAGGGCCACCGCGCCGAGCCCGACCAGGAGGGTGCGCCGACGGCGTGACCGGTCGCCGCCGGCCGGACCCCCGGGATCCGTCCGCGCGGGGCCGTCCCGGTCGCCGGGGTCGTCCGGATCGACGTCGCCGGAGTCGTCCGGAGCCGTGTCGTCGGTCTGGTCCGTGTCGTCGGGATGGTCCGTAGCCGTGTCGTCGGTCTGTCGCGCCTCGCCCGGAACGTCCGGATCCGCGACGCTGGGAACGTCTGGATCCGCCTTGCCCGGAACATTCGGATCCGCCTCGCCGGGGACGTCCGGATCCGCGTCGCCCGGGGCGGGCGACGCGGATCCCGGGGCGGGCGATGTCTCCACGAGTGGTTGAACGCCTCGACCGGGCTGGGGTGACGAGCAGGGCGCTCGCGGCGGCCGGTCTGCGCGCTCGGCGCGACCGCGTCGGGGGCGCACGCCGGTCGACCCGGGTGCCGCGACCCCTGCGCCGGGCGGGTCGGCCGACGAGGGCCGGGCCCCGGCCCGGTCGGCCGCCGCGAGCGGCCTACGGTGCACACCTTAGCGTGGTGAGATGTAGCCCACAATCAGAATATCGAAGCTGGTCAGGGTGGCTCCCGTGGTACGGGCCAGAGTGTCGGACCGGCGGCGTACCGTGGAGGTCATGGCGCTCGACATCCCCCGTCTCGACGGACGTTTCCAGGTCGTCAGCGAGTTCCAGCCGGCCGGCGACCAGCCCGCCGCCATCGACGACCTGGAGCGGCGCGTCCGCCGGGGCGACCGGAACACGGTGCTGCTCGGCGCGACCGGCACCGGCAAGAGCGCCACCACGGCCTGGCTGGTCGAGCGGCTGCAACGGCCGACCCTGGTCCTCGCCCCCAACAAGACCCTCTGCGCCCAGCTGGCCAAGGAGTTCAGCGAGCTGCTCCCGCACAACGCGGTCGAGTACTTCGTCTCCTACTACGACTACTACCAGCCCGAGGCGTACATCCCGCAGACCGACACCTACATCGAGAAGGACTCCTCGATCAACGAGGAGGTCGAGCGGCTGCGGCACTCCGCCACGATGTCCCTGCTCACCCGACGCGACGTGATCGTGGTGGCCACGGTCTCGGCGATCTACGGCCTGGGCACCCCGGAGGAGTACCTCGACCGGGCCGTCCGGGTGACCGTCGGTCAGGAACTCGACCGCGACCAGCTCCTGCGCCGCCTGGTCGACATCCAGTACACCCGCAACGACATGGCCTTCCAGCGTGGCACGTTCCGGGTCCGGGGCGACACCCTGGAGATCATTCCCGCGTACGAGGAACTGGCCGTCCGGATCGAGCTTTTCGGCGACGAGGTGGAGAAGCTCTACTACCTCAACCCGCTCACCGGCGACGTGGTACGCGAGGTCGACCACCTGCTGATCTTCCCGGCCACCCACTACGCCGCCGGTCCCGAGCGGATGGAGCGGGCCATCGGCGACATCGAGGCGGAGTTGGCCGAGCGGCTGGCCGAGCTGGACCGGCAGGGCAAGCTGCTGGAGGCGCAGCGGCTGCGGATGCGCACCACCTACGACATCGAGATGATGCGGCAGGTGGGCTTCTGCTCCGGCATCGAGAACTACTCCATGCACATCGACGGCCGGCTGCCGGGGAGCCCGCCGCACTGCCTGCTCGACTACTTCCCCGACGACTTCCTCACCGTCGTCGACGAGTCGCACGTGACGATCCCGCAGATCGGCGGCATGTACGAGGGCGACGCCTCGCGCAAGCGGATGCTGATCGACCACGGCTTCCGGCTGCCCAGCGCGGCCGACAACCGGCCACTGCGCTTCGACGAGTTCCTGGAGCGGGTGGGCCAGATGGTGTTCCTCTCCGCCACCCCCGGCCCGTGGGAGCTGGAGCAGGCACAGGGCGAGTACGTCGAGCAGGTGATCCGCCCGACCGGCCTGATCGACCCGGAGGTCGTGGTCAAGCCCACCAAGGGCCAGATCGACGACCTGATGCACGAGATCCGGCTGCGGACCGAACGCGACGAGCGGGTGCTGGTCACCACGTTGACCAAGAAGATGGCCGAGGACCTCTCCGACTACCTCCTGGAGAACGGCATCCGGGTGCGCTACCTGCACTCCGAGGTCGACACGCTGCGCCGGGTGGAGCTACTGCGCGAGCTGCGTAAGGGCGAGTACGACGTCCTGGTCGGCATCAACCTGCTCCGGGAGGGCCTCGACCTGCCCGAGGTGTCCCTGGTGGCGATCCTCGACGCCGACAAGGAGGGCTTCCTGCGCAGCGGCAGGTCGCTGATCCAGACCATCGGCCGGGCGGCCCGGAACGTCTCCGGCCAGGTGCACATGTACGCCGACAAGGTCACCCCGTCGATGGCCGAGGCGATCGACGAGACCAACCGGCGGCGGGCCAAGCAGGTCGCGCACAACGAGGCCCACGGGATCAGCCCCGAGCCGCTGCGCAAGAAGATCCACGACATCCTGGACGACATCTACCGCGAGGCGGAGGACACCGAGACCGACCACCGGGTCGGTGGCGCGGTGCGGCAGCTCTCCCGGGGCAAGGCCCCGGTCAAGGAGACCCGGAGCCGGGCACGGACGACCGCCGGCCCCTCCCGGGAGGGCATGGCCCGCGCCGACCTGGCCCAGCTCATCCAGGAACTCAACGACCAGATGCTCGCCGCGGCCCGGGAGCTGCAGTTCGAGCTGGCCGCCCGGATCCGCGACGAGGTCGCCGACCTCAAGAAGGAGCTGCGGGGCATGGACGCGGCCGGGGTGAAGTGACGTCCCGGTGACGGGCGCGCCGGCCGGTTCGCCGGACTCCCTGGTTGTCGGGACGCCCCACCCCGGGCTGAGGCCCTGGGTGGACCGGTACCTCGGCTACCGGGAGCACTCCGCGCGGCCACTGGTCCGCCGCCAGGCGGCCGGTGCCTTCGTGGTGCTGATCCTCGGCTGGGGCGACCCGCTGGACGTGGTCGACCCGCGCTGCGCCACACGTGGCGCGTACCGGGTCGACTCGTTCGTCGCCGGGACGTTCGACGGGTACTGCCACACCCGTACCGTCGGCGTGGGCACGGGCGTGGAGCTGCTGCTCACCCCGCCGGCCGCCCGTCGGATCCTCGGCCTGCCGCTGGGGGAACTGACCAACCGGGCGGTCGACGTGGCACAGCTCCCCGGCGGGTGGTTGACCCGACTGCGGGACCGGCTGGCCGAGGCGTCCGACTGGCCCCGGCGCTTCGCCCTGCTCGACGCGGCGCTGGCCGCCCGGCTCGGTGCCGCCGAACCGGTCGATCCCCGCCTCGACCGGGCCTGGCAGCGGCTGACCGACACCGACGGCCGGATCGGGGTCGCCACGCTCGCCGCCGAACTGGGTTGGAGCCGGCGACACCTCAGTGTGCTGTTCCACCGTGAGGTCGGGCTGCCACCGAAGACCACCGCCCGGCTGCTGCGTTTCCAGCGCGCGTACGCGACGGCGACCGCTTCCGGCACCGGGGTCGACCGGGCCGGCTGGGCGGTTCTCGCCGCCCGGTGCGGGTACTTCGACCAGTCGCACCTGATCCGCGACTTCCACGAGTTCGCCGGGGCCCGGCCGACCGAACTGCTGGTGGCGGGATCACATCCGTCCAATCCCGGCTGACCGCCACCGCCGCAGAGTGGACCCATGCGAACCGTCTACCCGATCCTCACCTACCCCGACGTCCGGGCCGCCATCTACTGGCTCGGTGTGGCCTTCGGTGCCACCGTCCACCAGGTGCACGACGCGCCCGACGGCACGGTCGCGCACGCCGAACTGCTCCTCGGTACGGGCCTCGTCATGCTCGGCCCACGCCGGCACCCCCGGAACCGGCCGGCGGACGACGAGTGGTCCCTGTACGTCGCGGTCGACGACGTCGACGCGCACTGCGCCCGGGCCCGTACCGCGGGCGCGGAGATCGTCCGGGAGCCGTCGGACACCGACTACGGCTCGCGGGAGTACTCCGCGCGGGACCTCGCCGGCACGGTCTGGTCCTTCGGGACCTACCGGCCATGACCGGGGGCGATGTGCCCCCCACCACCCGTTGTTGCTCTCGGTGAGCAGGGTATTGCGTCGGGTGGTGACCCCCCGTAGTCTCCGACGGTGGGAGGCCGGATGCCGCTGCCAACGAGTCCCGTTATCCGCCGGGCGCGCCTGGGCGCGGAACTGCGCCAGCTCCGTCGTCAGGCGGCGCTCACGCTCGACCAGGTCTGCGAACGGCTCGGCTGGGCCTCCACCTCCAAACTGTCCCGCATCGAGTTGGGGCAGAGCCGTCCCGACCTGGCCGACGTCTTCGACCTGCTCGACGTCTACGAGGTCCCGGTGGCGCAGCGGGAGGCGCTGATCGTCATCGCCCGGGACGCCGCGACCAACCGGAGCTGGTGGAAGGCCCTCGGCGAGATGGGGGACCGGCAACGCACCTACGCCGAGCTGGAGGCGGGCGCGGCCACCATCTTCGAGTACCAGCCCGCCGTGGTGCCGGGTCTGCTCCAGACCCGGGGGTACGCGCGGCTGCGGGTGACCGCCGGCCGGCTCCTCGATCCGGGGATCGACGTGGAGGCGGACACCCGGGCGCGGTCGGCCCGGCAGGACGTGCTGCACCGGGCGGACGCGCCCCGGTACACCGCCGTCCTCGACGAGGCCGTGCTCACCGGAGCCGGGGTGCCCGCCCCGGTGTGGCGGGACCAGGTGCGGCACCTGGTGACGACGGCACGGCGGACGAACGTGACGATCCGGGTCCTGCCCCGGGGTGTCCCGGTGGCCGGGAGCGTGATGCATCCGCTCACGCCGTTCTCCTGCTACGCCTTCCCGGACCCGGCCGATCCCCGCACCGTGGTGCTGGAGGCGCTCACCACCGACCTGCGGTTGACCGCCGAGCCGGACGTCCGCCGCTACGAGCAGCTCGCCGGCTGGCTGCTCGACGCGGCCCTCTCCGCCGCCGACACGATCGAGCTGCTCGCCGGGCACGTCACCGAGGAGTGAGTCGGCGGCCCGGTGGGCCGTTCCGCCGCCGGTCAGGCGTACCGGTGGAAGCCGCCCTCCGAGTCGATGACCTGACCGGTGATCCAGCGGGCTTCGGGTGAGCAGAGGAAGGCCACCAGCCGCGCCGCGTCGTCGGGGGTGCCCCAGCGCCCGCCGGGGAAGTGGCGGGCCACGGCGGCGTGCACGTCGGGTGGCGCGTAGCCGGTGTCGGTGGGGCCGGGGTTCACGCAGTTGACGGTGATGCCCCGGGGCATCAGCAGCGGTGCGAGCTGGGTGGTCAGGTTCTCCACCGCGGCCTTGCTCGCCGCGTACGCCAACTCGTCCGACATCGGACCGAGCCGCTGCCCGCTGGAGAAGAGCAGCAGCCGGCCGCCCTCGCCCGCGGTGAAAGCGGCGGCGAAGGCCTCGGCCAGCAGCAGGGTGGCCCGGACGTTGACCAGCAGGTGCCGGTCGATCTCGTCCGCCGCGAGGGTGCCGAGCGGGGTGCGGGTGGAGTAGGCGTGCACCGCCACCACCGCGTCCAGTCGGCCGTACCGCCGGACCGCCTCGGCCACCAGCTCGGCCGGCGCGGCCGGATCCAGCAGGTCGGCGGTGACGTACCGGGCGCGTCCGTCCAGGTCGTCGAGGAGGGTCGGTACGCCCTGCGGGTCGCCGCCGTACGGTTGGGCGTCGTCGTAGCGGGGCAGGCCGGTGAGCAGCAGCCGGTGACCGGTCGCCGCGAGGGTCCGGGCGACCGCCGCGCCGATGCCGATGCCCCGGCTGACCCCGGTCACCAGGGCCACCCGATCGGTCATGTCCGCCAGCCAACCACAGGCGCCGGACGGACGCGACCGGGTTCCACCCCGGCCGGTGCCCCCGACGGCCCGACGCCGTCGTCAGGCCGGCACGTCGACGAAGTGCTCGACCCGGGGCGGGCCGGCGAAGTGCGGCCCGATCAGAGCCCGCCACCGTTCGAACCGCTCGGTGCCCCGGAACTCGCGTTCGTGGGACTCGACGGAGTCCCACTCGACCAGCAGCACGAACCGTGACGGGGACTCGATCCCCCGGGTCATCCGCACCGACCGGCAGCCGGGGGTCCCGGCGAGGATCGGGTGACCCTGGGCGTACGCGGCGGCGAACGCGTCCTCGTGTCCGGGCAGTACGTCGATGAGCGCGACCTCAAGCACCATGTCCCGCAGCCTGCCATGCCGGTGCTCGACGCCGGGCGGGGGTGGGCCCCGTCCCACGCCGGCAGGGATCGGCGGTGCGCGCTCGGCTACCGACGTTCACAAGTGACACCTAGCCTCCTAGGATGCCATGCGCGGTGTGTCGCCCCGTCCTCACGCCCGGTCAACCGCGCCGAGCAGCGCGAACACCGCCCACAGTGGTTCGGGAGTGACGGAACGGTGACAGGCAAGGGAACGTGACGTGGTCGGCATTCGTCGCCTCGGAAGGTGCGCGGGGAGGCGTCGATGGTGAACAATGACCGCCGAGGAGGGGAGTATCCCTCACGATGGTGTCGTCAGCACGGTCGAACGTCCCCCGGACGGTCGACCCGGTGCCATCGGTCATCGATCCGTTCGCGGAGCGGTGGCAGGAGAGACCTCCGACAGTCACCAGAGTCAGCGTCGCCGGCACACCGAGCCTTGGGCTGTTCCTGTTCCACAGGGTTGCGGTGTGCCGGTCGCTGTGTGCCTGCCGGAGGATAAGCTGTGAACGTGTCCGGACTGGTCTGGGCCGTGACCCTGATCGCGTTGACCGCGATCCTGGTCTTCGACCTCTTGGTCATCGGCCGTCGCCCCCATGAACCCAGCGTCCGTGAGTCCAGCCTCTGGGTGGGATTCTACGTCGGCCTGGCCCTGCTCTTCGGCGTCGGTCTGTGGTTCTTCGGTGGTGGCAAGGTCGCCGGCGAGTTCTACACCGGCTGGCTCACCGAGTACAGCCTATCGGTGGACAACCTCTTCGTCTTCGTGATCATCATGGCCCGGTTCGCGGTGCCCCGGCAGTACCAGCAGAAGGTGCTGTTGATCGGTATCGTGCTGGCTCTGATCATGCGAGGCGCGTTCATCGCGGCCGGCGCGGCCTTGATCTCGCAGTTCACCTGGGTCTTCTACATCTTCGGCGCGTTCCTCATCTACACGGCGATCAACCTCGCCCGGCAGGGTGAGCCCGACGAGGACGAGTTCACCGAGAACGTGCTGATCCGGTGGAGCCGGCGGGCGCTGCCCATCTCCCAGGGCTACGACGGCGCGAAGATGACCACGCGGGAGTACGGCAGGCGGCTCTTCACCCCGATGCTGATCGTCATGATCGCGATCGGCACCACCGACCTGATCTTCGCGCTGGACTCGATCCCAGCCATCTTCGGCATCACCCAGGAGCCGTACCTCGTCTTCACCGCGAACGTCTTCGCGCTGATGGGGCTCCGGCAGCTCTACTTCCTCCTCGGTGGCCTGCTCAACCGCCTGATCTACCTGAGCACCGGCCTGGCCGTGGTGCTCGGCTTCATCGGGGTGAAGCTGGTGCTCGAGGCCCTCGCCGACAACAACCTGCCGTTCGTGAACGGTGGCGAGCACGTCGGTTGGGCTCCGCACATCCCGATCTGGCTCTCGCTGACGGTCATCCTCGGCACGCTCGCCGTGGCCACCGTCGCCAGCCTGGTCAAGTCCTCGCGGGACCGCCGCCGAGAGCTGCTCGCCGTCAAGCACTGACCTGACGGCTCAGCCCACCCCCAACCCCACCGGGCACGCGCTCTGGCGCGTGCCCGGCCGTGCGCCGCCTCCCGTGGTTGCAGGGGACCCTTCCTCATCAAAAAGCGGTAGGAAGGGTCCCCTGCAACCACCGCACCACGCACCACCGCACCGTTGCGGGTGCGGGTGCGGGGTGCGTGAAGGTGGCGGCGCGGGGAGCCCGGGGTGGATGTCAGACCCGGTGGACGCCGACCAGGGTGGCGGTGCGGTCGTCGGGGAGGCGTTCCTCCAGCACCCGGCGGCGCTGGTAGCAGGCGTGCAGCATGCGGCGGTCGTCGCCGGGGCGCGGTAGCGCGCTGACGATGCCGACGTGGTGGATGCCGCGGCCGGGGCGGGCGAAGAAGTACAGGTCGCCGGGGCGTTCGGTGCCGAGTTCCACGGGGGTGGTCGCGTCGGCCTGGTCCCCGGCGTCGCGGGGCAGCCACACCCCGAAGCGTCGCCAGGCGAGGTGCACCAGGCCGGAGCAGTCGATCCCGGCCGGAGACGTGCCGCCCCAGATGTAGACGACGTCGAGGAGCCGTTCGGCGACGGCGAGCGCCTCGTCGGGGGCCGCCGGGCGGGTCGGCAGGGGCACGGTGTGCCGGTCGGGAAGCCAGAGCGGTTCGGCGTGGCCGGGGGCGTGTACCGGCCGCCAGCCGTCGACGGCCGGCCCGGTGGGGGTGAGCCGGGTGCCGAGGACGACGCCGGGAACACGGACGTCGCCGTCGGGGGTGGCGTGCAGGGCGGTGACGGTGGCGTCGACGACCAGCGGGCCGGTGGGGGCCGGTGCGTCGGCGGCCGGCGGGCCGGTGGGGGCCGGTGGGTTGGTGGGCGCGGCGGTGAGCTGGCCGGTGGGCAGCCAGCCGGGGTAGCCGCGTGGGTCGAGGCCGGCGGCGGCCTGTTCGACGGCGACGACCCGCACCCAGCCGTGCGGGCCCACCTCGGTGACCAGCACCTCCTCGCCGAGCAGGAGTTGGCTCAGGACACAGTCGCCGACCTGCTGGTCGGTGTCCATGCCGGCGATCCAGGCGCCGGTGTCGACGTGCGTCCCGAGCGCGGGGGTGTCGATCGGGCGGACCGCGTCGGGGCAGGTCCAGAGGGTCGCCACGGCGACCCGGACGACGGCCCGCTGGCCGGCTCGCAGTTCCACGTGCACTCCCAGGCGTCGGGCGGTCGTCTGCGGTGACCCTATGAAAGATTCCGACAGCCATCAACCATGCTGTTGAATCTTTGCTTCATCGATGGCTTTCACGCCGAGACCGGGGGCGTCGGGGAGCACCACGGTGGCGCCGTCGTACCGTATGCCGCCGCGTACCGGCGACCAGGCCAGCCACCAGGCGGCGTCGAGGTCGGCCACGACGGTGGTGCCGTACGCGGCGACCAGGCTGGCGGCGGCGCCGACGCCGATCTGGCTCTCCATCATCGAGCCGACGAGGGTGCCCATGCCGTGCGCGGCGGCCAGGTCGAGCAGGGTACGGGCCGGCCGGAGCCCGCCGGCCTTGGCGAGCTTGACGTTGACCAGGTCGGCGGCGCGGCGGCGGATCACCTCGACCAGGTCGCGGGGCCCGAAGACGGACTCGTCGGCGAGGATCGGCACGTCCACCCGGTCGCTGACCCAGGCCAGCCCGTCCAGGTCCCAGTGGGCGACGGGCTGTTCGACCAGTTCGACGTCGAGGCCGGCGTCCTCGATGCCGCGGATGACCCGGACCGCCTCGCGGGGCGTCCAGCCCTGGTTGGCGTCGAGGCGGATCCGCATCCCGGGACCGACCGCCGCGCGGACCGCGCGGACCCGGTCGAGGTCGCCGGCGGCGTCGGTGCCCACCTTGAGCTTGAGCACGGTGAAGCCGTCGGCCGCGCGGTGCCGGGCGGTGGCGGCCAGGTCGACCGCGTCCCCGGCGGAGACCGTGACGTCGGTGGGCACGTGCCGGCTGGTGCCGCCGAGCAGCCGCACCAGGGGTACGCCGAGGCGGCGGGCGGCGAGGTCGTGCAGGGCGGTGTCGACGGCGGCCTTGGCCGCCTCGTTGCCGGCGACGGCGCGTTGGATCTCGGCGCAGCGGGCGTTGAGGTCGTCGGCGGCCCGCCCGGCGATCAGCGGCCCGAGGATCTCGTGGACGCAGGCGCGGGAGCCGTCGATGGAGGCGCCGGTGACCTGCCAGACCTGGGGGGCCTCGCCGAACCCGGAGCGCCCGTCGTCGTCGACGATCTCGACCACGAGGGTCTCGACGGTGGTGGTGCGGCGCAGGGCGGTGACGAAGGGGGTGTGTAAGGGGGCGGAGAGCCGGTGGGTGCGTACCGCGGCGATCGTCATTGCGGCAATCTATACAGACACACGCGCGGCAGGGGAGGCCGGATGAGGGTGCGGGACTGGGAACTGGTGGGCGCGCCGAACGCGCGGGACCTGGGCGGCCTGGTGGGCGCGGACGGGCGGCGGGTGCGGGCGGGTCGGCTGATCCGTACCCCGGCGTTGGGGCGGCTGACCGACGAGGACCTGCCGGTGCTGGCGAAGCTCGCCCCGGCGTGTGTGGTCGACCTGCGGTATTCCGCCGAGATCGCGGAGGCTCCGCCGGACCGGCTGCCCGGTGAGCCGACGGTGGCGCACCTGCCGGTGCACGACCCGGCGCACCCGGTCTTCACCTACGTCTCGGCGTTGCTGCTCGGGCACGACCTGGACGCGTACGGGGAGCTGGCGGAGCAGGGCACCCCGGCGGCGATGGCGGCGATCTACCGGTGGTTCGTGACGGGGGAGTCGGCACGGCACGGGTTCGCGACGGCGCTGCGGCTGGCGGCCGACCCGGCGAACCTGCCCCTGGTGTTCCACTGTTCGGCGGGCAAGGACCGGACGGGCTGGTTGGCGGTGGTGCTGTTGACCGTGCTGGGGGTGGACGAGGCGGCGATCCGGGAGGACTACCTGCGGCACAACGAGTTGACGGTGAGCCTGCGGGAGGTGCTGCTGGAGGCGATGCGGCGGCGTCGACCGGAGCTGGACGCCGACGCGGTGCGCCCGGTGCTGGAGGTACGCCCGGAGTACCTGGACGCCGCCTACGCCGAGGTGGCGCGGGTGCACGGGTCGTTCGGGGCGTATCTCCGCGACGGCCTGGGGGTGACCGACGAGCTGGTCAGCGCGCTGCGGGCGAATCTGCTGGAGTGAGTCGGGCGACGAGGCCGGTGACGATGAGCGCCTGGCCGAGGCAGTAGGTGCTCATCACCCACACCCCGTGGCCGGGCAGTTGGCCGACGTCGGCCAGGCTGGTGGCGATGATCAGGTCGGACAGGAGGAAGAGCGCGCCGCCGAGGGCGACGCGGGGGCCGTGTCCGGCGGCGGTGGTGGCCATGGTGGCCAGCGCGACGGCGTACCCGGCGATGGGCAGGGCCAGTCCGGCGTCGGTGAGGCCGGGCCACATCCAGGCCAGGGCGGCGGTGGTGGCGACGGCGTATCCGGTTCCGACGGCGACCAGCGGTGGGCGGCGCAGGGCCCGCGCGGCGCCGTGGCGGGTGAACACGGTGATGTAGCACAGGTGCGCGCCGAGGAAGAGCGCCATGCCGATGAGGAACGCGGTGGTGCTGTCGATCAGAAGGGCGATGTCGCCGCCGGTGGAGAAGGCGAGCGCGGCGAGGACCAGCCGGTCCGGTCGCCGGCCGTGGGCGGCGGCGACCCGCCAGAGGTACGCGGCGAGCGCCGGGATCAGCAGTGGTTTGGTGAGCAGGACGCCGAGGCGGTGGTCGGTGGCGACGGCGGTGAGGTTCGCCACGGTCAGGACGGTGAAGACGAGCAGCGGCAGCCGGTGGTGGCGCATGGGGGCTCCTGGTGGGGGTGGGGAGCGGGGGTGGGTGGTCGCCGGCTTCCGGGTCAGGAGGCGGGCTGCAGGTCGTGGCGGGCGGCCCAGACCCGGGCGGAGACGTCGGCGAGCAGCCGGCACGCGTCGGGGTCGGTGAGGTCGGTGGTGGTGCAGACGGCGAGCACGTATGGGGGCGCGTCGTGGGGGTGGACCACGCCGACGCCGTGCCGGACGCCGGTGACCCAGCCGTTCTTGTGGGCGATGGGCACCCCGGCGGGGAGCCCGGCGGGAAGGTCCTCGCGGAACTCCTGGGCACGGAGCACGTCGAGCATGGTGGCGCAGCTGGCGGGGGTGGCGATGGGGCCGGGGCGGGTGGCGCCGGTGGCGAGCGCGCCGAGCAGGGCGGCGAGGTCGGCGGCGGTGACCAGGTTGGTGATGCCGGCGGCGCGGGCGGTGTAGTCCTCGATGCCCCGCCCGGTGACGCTGTGCCGGGCCCCGGCGAGCGCCCAGACGTCGGCGACGGCGGGGAGGCCGACGTGGCCGAGGAGGATGTTGGTGGCCAGGTTGCTGGAGCGGACGATCATCCGTTCGGCGAGCCAGCGCAGCGTGGCGGTGCGGTCGAGGCGGTCCCAGACGGCGTTGTCGTTGTCGTAGTGGGGGGTCAGGGAGAACCGCGGCCCGTCGGGGTGGGCGGACGGGAAGTCGTTGTGCACCGGCACCGGGGTGTCCGGGTCGAGGGCGCCGGCCTCGGCGGCCCGGTAGAGGGCGGCGAGCACGGCGACCTTCATGGTGCTGGCCGCGTAGTGCGGGGCGTGCTCGGCGTGGGTCCAGGTGGGGGCGGCGTCGAGGCGGCCGGCGTACACCGAGGCGGTGCCGGGCACGGCGGCCAGGCGGGCGTCGAGGTCGTCCCAGGTCATGGCGGTGACCGTAGCCGATCGCCGATGGTCGCGGGGGCCGGTGCGGCCCCCGCGACCGGTGGTTCAGCCGGCGTGCTTGCGGCGGGCGGCGGCGCGGGCGCGCTGGGTCTGGTCGAGGACGACCTTGCGGATCCGGACGGCGGTCGGGGTGACCTCGACGCACTCGTCCTCGCGGCAGAACTCCAGGGCCTGCTCCAGGGAGAGCTTGCGCGGCGGGATGAGCTTCTCGGTCTCGTCGGCGGTCGACGAGCGCATGTTGGTGAGCTTCTTCTCCTTGGTGATGTTGACGTCCATGTCGTCGGAGCGGGAGTTCTCGCCGACGATCATGCCTTCGTACACCTCGGTGCCCGGCTCGACGAAGAGCTGGCCGCGTTCCTGGAGGTTGGTCATGGCGAACGCGGTGACCGAGCCGGAGCGGTCGGCGACCAGGGAGCCGTTGTTGCGGGTACGCAGCTCGCCGAACCACGGCTCGTAGGACTCGAAGACGTGGTGCAGGATGCCGGTGCCCCGGGTCTCGGTGAGGAACTCGGTGCGGAAGCCGATCAGGCCCCGGGCGGGCACGAGCCACTCCATCCGGATCCAGCCGGTGCCGTGGTTGACCAGCTGCTCCATCCGGCCCTTGCGGGTGGCCAGGAGCTGGGTGATCGCGCCGAGGTACTCGTCGGGGGCGTCGATGGTGAGCCGTTCGACCGGCTCGCAGGTCTTCCCGTCGATCTCCCGGGTGACCACCTGCGGCTTGCCGACGGTGAGTTCGTAGTTCTCCCGGCGCATCTGCTCGACCAGGATGGCCAGGGCGAGTTCGCCCCGGCCCTGCACCTCCCAGGCGTCGGGGCGCTCGGTGGGCAGCACCCGCAGCGACACGTTGCCGACGAGTTCCTTGTCGAGGCGGTCCTTGACCATCCGGGCGGTGACCTTGGCGCCCTTGACCCGTCCGACCAGCGGGGAGGTGTTGGTGCCGATGGTCATCGAGATGGCCGGCTCGTCGACGGTGATCAGCGGCAGTGGGCGGGGGTCCTCGGCGTCGGCGAGGGTCTCGCCGATCATGATCTCCGGGATGCCGGCGACCGCGATGATGTCGCCCGGTCCGGCGCTGTCGGCGGGCTTGCGCTCCAGGCCCTCGGTCATCAGCAGCTCGGAGATGCGGACCTTGGCGATGGTGCCGTCGGTGCGGCACCAGGAGACGCTCTGGCCCTTGGCGATGGTTCCCTGCCGGACCCGGCACAGCGCGAGCCGGCCGAGGAACGGGGAGGCGTCGAGGTTGGTGACGTGGGCCTGCAGCGGGGCGTCCTCGTCGTAGGCGGGCGGCGGGATGGTGTCGAGCAGGGTGCGGAACAGCGGTTCGAGGCTGGTGCTGTCCTCGGGGACGGCGCCGTCGGCGGGCTGGGTCAGCGAGGCGATGCCGTCGCGGGCGCAGGCGTAGACGATCGGGAAGTCGATCTGCTCCTCGTCGGCGTCGAGGTCGAGGAAGAGTTCGTAGGTGTCGTCCACGACGTCCTTGATCCGGGCGTCCGGGCGGTCCACCTTGTTGATCACCAGGATGATGGGCATCCGGGCCTTCAGCGCCTTGCGCAGTACGAAGCGGGTCTGCGGCAGGGGGCCCTCGCTGGCGTCGACGAGCAGCACCACCCCGTCGACCATGGTCAGGCCGCGTTCCACCTCGCCGCCGAAGTCGGCGTGGCCGGGGGTGTCGATGATGTTGATGGTGACCGGGTCGGAGCCGTCCGCCGGGAGGTAACGCACGCCGGTGTTCTTGGCGAGGATGGTGATGCCCTTTTCCCGTTCCAGGTCCATCGAGTCCATCACCCGCTCGGTCGTCTCGCCGCGGGCGCCGTAGGCGCCGGCCTGCCGCAACATGGCGTCGACCAGCGTGGTCTTGCCGTGGTCGACGTGGGCGATGATGGCGACGTTGCGGAGGTCGGTGCGAAGCTGCATTCCTCCATCCTCCCGTCCGCCGGGATCAGGGGCGGCGTCGGGGTCACCCCGGAGCAGGCCCGGATCTCCGGTGAAACTCCTGTCACACTGGGTGCTGATGCTGGCATGCTGACCGACGTGTGTCGGGGGCTTGAGTGCACGATCTGGTGAACCTGCTGGAACACCTGCCGGCCGAGCTGATCTACCTGGTCGCGGCGTTGATCGTCGCGGGGGAGACAGCGCTGCTGATCGGTCTGGTCGCGCCGGGCGAGGCGACGCTGCTGCTGGTGGGCTTCCTCTCGTTCACCGGCACCCTGCGCCTGGGGCCGGCGATGCTGGTCATGATCGCCGCGGCGGTGCTGGGGGACTCCCTCGCGTACCGATCGGGTCGCCGGTACGGTCCCCGGCTGCGCGCCTCCCGCTGGGGGGCCCGGGTCGGGCCGCAGCGGTGGGGGCGCGCCGACGCGATGCTGGAGCGGCTGGGCGGTCGGGGGGTGTTCGCGGCCCGCTGGGTGGCGTTCGCCCGCACCCTGGTGCCTCGTCTGGCGGGCGCGGCGGGGCTGCCGTACCGCCGGTTCCTGCCGTGGAACGTCGGCGGCGTGGTCACCTGGGTGGGTGGCTCGGTACTGGTCGGCTACCTGGCCGGCGAGTCGTACGAGACGGTCTCGGCGTACCTGGGGCGGGCCACCGGGGCGGTGCTGGTGCTGGCCGGGTGCGTACTGGTGATCGTGCTGGCCGGCCGGTGGCTGGGGCGGAACCCGGACCCGGCGCGGGCGCTGTTCGACCGGGCGCTGGCGGTGCCGCCGCTGAGCTGGGTGACCCGCCGGTACGGCATCCTGCTGTTCCTGCTCGGCACCCGGATCGGCGCCACCTGGGCGCTGCTGCTGAACGTGACGGCCGGGCTGGCGCTGCTCTTCGGTGCCGGCCTGGTGATCGCCTGGCTGCTCGGCGCGGTGGTCCGGCACAGCGGCCTGGCCTCGGTGGACACGGCGATCGCGCAGTGGTTCGCGTCCCGGCGCACCCCGGGGGCGGTGGACGTCACCCTGGCGGTGGTGTCGGCGTTCCGGGGGCCGGTGCTGATCGTGGTGGTGGCCCTGGTCGCCGGAGTGCTGGCCTGGCGGCGGCACACCTACCGGGCGGACCTGCTCGGCCTGCTCGGGACGGTGGGCGCGTTCGTGCCGCCGGTGGTGCTGGCGGTGGTGGCCGACGTCACCGCACCGTCGGAGACGTTGCTGTTCCCCACCCAGGTCGCGGTGGTCTCGGCCGGGTTCTGCACCCTGGCCTGGCTGCTGGCCCGGGGCGCCCGGTGGCCGGTGGCGGTGGCCTGGTGGACGGGCGCGGCGGTCGGTGTCGCCGGAATCGGGTTGGCCCGGCTGTACCTGGGGCTGAGTTCGGCCAGCGGGGCGGTCAGCTCGGCCCTGCTCGGGGTGCTCTGGACGGTGGTCTTCGTGGTCGCCTGGGCCACCCACGACCGTGCCCAGCGCGCCGAGGCGTTGCCGCCCGCCCCCCGCCCGCCCGAGCCGGTCGCCGCGGGCGGCACCGGTGCCAGCGTGCCGGGTGGTGTCAGCGCGCCCGGCGGTGGCAGCGTGCCGGGTGACAGCAGGGGACCCCTGCAGTCGATTTCCGACGAGCAGGGGTCCCCTGCAACCACCCGGAAAGCGGAAGCGCCGCCCGGCGGGGACCACGCCGTCGCGTCGCCGCCCACCGGCGGGGACGACAGCGGGCCGCTCTGACCTGATCCTGGTGCTTCCAGGTCGACTCGACCCGGTGGTGCAACTGCTCAGCTCTACCTGGACCTCGACGCGCCCAGCCTGGACGACGCCACCGCCGAAACGTCGCCGCCGGCAACCCACCGCACACACGCAGTGGTGGCAGCTCAGATGCACGACACGCCGAGCGGATCACACCTCAGGCAGCCACGAAGCCTCGGAACCGGGTATCGGGCGGCCCCTGCCGGTCGACCTCCTCCACACCGCCCCGGTCAGGTCCATCACTTCGCCGCTTTCTGGATCAGCTCCCGGGAAGCCCTACACGGCAGCGCCTCCCCACGCCTCCTTGCGCGCCCGCCGCAGCTCTGCGCCGACCGGGTGCGTCTGCCTGGACTACTGAACGCCGGGTGGACCCCGGGTGTCCGGGAGGTTGCCAACATCGATCGGCCTGACGAGGATCACGGTGGCGGTCACGCCCGTGGCCGGCCCGGCGACGAAGGAGTCCCCTCATGTCCGACGTGAACCGGCGTGGCCTGCTACGCGGTGCGGCCGCAGTGGCCGGCGGCGCGGTCCTCGGTGGTCCGTTCCTCGGGTTCGCGGCCCGAGACGCCGCCGGTGCGGCCGGCCGCCGGCCCCGCCCCCGGCCGGCCCTGGAGCCGGTGCCCGACCTGCGGGACGGCAAGGTGCGTCTCTGGCTGCCCGACGGGTTCCGGTACCGGTCCTTCCACGACACCGAGTTCCCGGTGACCCTCGACGACGGCACCGCGCTGCCCGGCCGGCACGACGGCATGGGGGCCTTCCCGGGGCCGGGCGGCACCGTGCGGCTGGTCCGCAACCACGAGGTCGGGGGTCCGATCCCGGCCTTCGGTGACCCCGCCGAGGCGTACGACCCGATGGCCCCGGGCGGCACCACCACCGTCGAGGTGACCCGGTTCGGTGCGGTCCGTCGCTCCTGGACCAGCCTGAACGGCACCATGATGAACTGCTCCGGCGGGCGGATGCCGTGGGGCAGCTGGATCACCTGCGAGGAGACCGTCAACGGGCCGGACGTCGGTCCCGACTACACGGGCGCGCCGAACGTGTCGCTGACCAAGCGGCACGGATTCGTCTTCGAGGTTCCCGCGGACGGGCGGGGCGACCGGCGGCCGGTCACCGCCGCCGGCCGGTTCTGCCACGAGTCGGTGGCGTACGACCCGCGCGGCGGGCACCTCTACCTGACCGAGGACAACTTCGGCTACGCGTCCGGCTTCTACCGCTACACCCCGCCGAAGGACCCGATGCGGATCGGCCGGCTGGCCGACGGGGGCCGGTTGCAGATGCTGGCGGTGCGCGGGCGACCCAACCGGAACCTGGCCGCCGCGCAGCGGCGGCACGCGACCTACCCGGTGGAGTGGGTCGACGTCGACGACCCGGCGCCGTCGTTCCCGTACACGCCGGGGCAGCCCGCGCCGACCAGCAACGACACCGCGCTGACCCACGTCGCGCGGCAGGGCTGGGAGCAGGGCGCGGCGTACTTCTCCCGGCTGGAGGGGGCGGTGTACGACGACGGGGTCGTCTACTTCACCGCCACCCAGGGCGGCGGACCGGCGGAGACCTCCGTCGGGCCGATCGCCGACGGCTACGGCAACGGGCACGGCCAGGTGTGGGCGTACGACTGCCGGGCGCGGGTGCTGCGCCTGGTGTACGAGTCGCCCGGCCCGGACGTGCTCGACTTCCCGGACAACGTCACCACCAGCCCGCGCGGCACCTTGGTGGTGTGCGAGGACAACACGTCGGACAACTTCATCCGGGGATTGACCCCGCGCGGTGAACTGTTCGACATCGCCCTGAACCGGCTGACCAGCAGCACCGGCGCGGACCGGTCCAACGACGAGTTCGCCGGGTCGACGTTCAGTCCGGACGGGCACACCCTGTTCGTCAACATCCAGGCCAGCCGGGGGATGACCTTCGCGATCTGGGGTGACTGGGCCCGGATCGGGGTCTGACGCGCCACGGCGGCGGCCGGCGAGCAGCCGGCCACCGCCGTGGTCGAGGATCCCGGGTCAGTCCCGGGCGGACACCGCCTCCCGCGTGTCGGTGCTGTCGGTGGCCGGCTCGGAACGGATCCGGTTCGGCCACCAGAACCGGTCGCCGAGCAGGAACGCCAGCGCCGGCACCAGGACCGTACGGACCAGCAGGGTGTCGAGCAGGACACCGATGCAGACGATGATGCCGATCTGGGTGAGCAGGATCAGCGGCAGCACGCCCAGGACGGCGAACACCGCGGCGAGCAGCACGCCCGCGCTGGTGATGACGCCGCCGGTGACCCGCAGGGCGGAGAGCATCCCGTCCCGGGTGCCCATCCGGCGGGCGTCCTCCCGGGCCCGGGTGACCAGGAAGATGTTGTAGTCCACCCCGAGGGCCACCAGGAACACGAACGCGAGCAGCAGGGTCCCGCTGTCCAGCGCCGGGAACCCGAGCACGTGGTCGAAGAGCAGCCACGCCGCGCCGAGGCTGGCGAAGAACGACGCCACCACGGTCAGCACCAGCAGCACCGGGGCGAGCAGGCCACGGAGCAGCGCCACCAGCACCCCGAGCACCAGCAGCAGGATGATCGGCAGGATGAGCCGCAGGTCCCGACCGTCGGCCTGGTCGGAGTCGTACGTCGCGGCGACCGTGCCGCCGACCACCGCGCCGGAGAACGCCCCGACGCCGTCGATGGCCGGTGGCGCGGAGTCGGGTACGGCGGCCACCGCCTCGCGTAGCGCCTCGACGGCGCGGTCGGACTCGGCGGTGCCGGGTTCGGCGTCCAGCACCACGTCGACCTGGGCGACGTTCTGCCCGGCGTTGCCGGGGCGGGCGGAGGAGACGCCCGGTACGGCCGCGGCGGCCTCGGTGACCGCCGGCACCGCGGTGGGCGAGGTGAGCACGGCGACGGGCTGGGTGGAGCCGGCCGGGAAAGCTTCGGCGAGGGTCTTCGCCCCGGCGACCGCCTCCGGTTCCACCCGGAACTGCTCGGTCTCGGACAGGCCGGTGCGGATGCCGAGCCCGCCCAGCGCCAGGCCGACGAGCAGTAGGGTGGCCAGCGCGGTGACCGGCAGCGGCCGGCGCAGCACACCCGTGCCGAGCCGGCCCCACAACTTGCCCTCGCGGGCCGCGCTGCCCACCTTGGGCACGAACGGCCAGAAGAGTCCCCGGCCGAAGATCAGCAGCGCGGCGGGCAGGACGAGCAGCGCGGAGAGCATGGCGAACACCACACCGGTGGCGCAGGCCACGGCGAGCGCCCGGTTGGTCTCCTGCTCGGACAGCAGCAGGGTGAGCACCCCGAGCACCACCGTGCTGCCGCTCGCCAGGATCGGCTCGGCGGTGCGCCGCACCGCGGCCCGCATCGCGACGAACCGGTCCTCCTCCCGGCGCAGTTCCTCCCGGTAGCGGGCGATGAGCAGCAGCGCGTAGTTGGTGGCCGCGCCGAAGACCAGCACGCTGGCGATGCCGGTGACCTCGCCGCTGTTCAGGTTGATGCCGACCGCCGGGACGATGGTCTCGATGGCCCGCAGGGTGGTCTGTTCGGTGGCGGCCACCACGGCCAGCGGCACCAGCCACAGGAACGGGCTGCGGTAGGTGATCAGCAGCAGCACCGCCACCACGCCGGCGGTGACCGCGAGCAGGGTGACGTCCGCGCCCTCGAAGACCTGGCCCAGGTCGGTGGCGAACGCGGGTGGGCCGGTGACCTCCGCCCGCAACGGGTCGGAGAGACCGTCGAGGCTGTTCCGCAGGTTCCCGACCCGCTCGGCGACGGCGTCCTGCCCGCCGGCGGTGGACATCGGCACGGCGAGCAGGGCCACCGTGCCGTCCGGGGAGACCTGCGGTGGCGCGACGCGACCGTCGACGGCGAACCGGCCCAGCTCGCCGGTCACGCCGGTGACGCGGTCCCGGTCGGTCCCGGTGAGCGGGCCGCCGTCGTCGCGGCTGACCACCACGATCGCGGCCTGGACCTCGCGGGACGGCAACTGCTCCTGGAGACGCTCCGCCTGGGTGGACTCCCACTCGACGGAGAGGCCGGTGGCTGAGACCGGAGCGGGATTGTCGGGTTTGGGAAGGCCGAAGACGGCCCCCACGATCACGATCGCGAACGCCACGGTGAGCCACGCGGACAGCCGGCTGCGGGCGACGCGGGTGAAGACGGACATCGGGATGCCTCACGGTTTCTGGACGGGGTAAATTCTCACCAGCCAAGTATCTTGATAGCCGAGATTATCGACTGGTGAGTTATGCTGCAACCGGGACAACGACAAGGGAGACGCGACGCAACGTGGCAGGTCACGGCATGTACCGGCGACGCGACACCCGCCGCGAACACCTCATCGCCGAGATCATCAACGACCTCCGGCGGTACGCGGTGGACGCCCAGCACGTCGCTCACGCCTTCGCCGGCCTGCACGGCCTCGGCGGCACCGACCTCCAGGCGCTGATCGCCGTGATGGACGCCGAGCTGCGCGGGGACCCGATGACCCCCGGCCGCCTCGGCGAGCACCTCGACCTCTCCTCCGGCTCGATCACCGCCCTGGTGGACCGGCTGGAGCGGGCCGGGCACCTGCGCCGGGACCGGGATCCCTCCGACCGCCGCCGGATCCTGCTGCACTACGCCGAACGGGGCGCCACCGTCGCGAAGGAGTTCTTCCGGCCGCTCGGTGCCCGTACCGACCAGGTGATGGCCGACTTCACCGACGTCGAACTGGAGATCGTGCACCGGTTCATGGTGGGCATGACCGCCTCGCTGCGGCAGCACCGCGACGACGTCCGCGCCGCCCGCCCCGACCCGCCCCGACGCCGGACGGAATGATGCTCACCCGGCTCGCCACCGGCCTGCTGCGGCTACCGCCGGCCCGGGCCCGGGTCACCCTCACCCGGGACCTGCCGGTTCGGGTACGTGACGGGGTGATCCTGCGCACCGACCACTACGCGCCGGACCCGCCCGCCGCCCCCGCCGTGCTGATCCGCACCCCGTACGGGCGGAGCGGGCCGATGCGGCTGCTCGGCCGGCTCGTCGCCGCCCACGGCTACCACGTGGTGATCCAGTCCTGCCGGGGCACGTACGGCTCCGGGGGCACCTTCGAACCCCTCGTGCACGAGCGCGCCGACGGCCTCGACACCCTCGACTGGTTACGCCGGCAACCCTGGTACACCGGCGCGTTCGGCATGTTCGGCGCCAGCTACCAGGGCTTCGTGCAGTGGGCGTTGGCCGCCGAGGCCGGCGACGAGCTGCGCGCCATGGTCGCCGTGGTCACCGCCTCCACCACCCGCGACTCCACCTACGCGGGGGAGTCGTTCTCCCTGGACACGGTGTTGACCTGGGCGGAGCTGCTCCAGGCGCAGACCGTGCCCTGGCTGGCCCGACAGTGGGAGCTCAAACGCGGTCAGCCCCGCCTCGCCGCCGCCCTGGCCCACCTGCCGCTGGCCGAGGCGGACCGGGTCGCCACCGGCGCGACCGTCCCGTTCTTCCAGGAGTGGCTGCGCCACCACACCCCCGACGCGGCGTACTGGCGGGAGCGGGTCTTCGACGGCCGGCTCGCCGAGGTGCGGGCCCCGGTGCTGATGGTCAGTGGCTGGCACGACATCTTCCTGCCCGCCCAGCTCGCCGACCACGCGGTCCTGCGTGCCGCCGGCACCCCCGGCCGGCTGACCGTCGGTCCGTGGACCCACGGCAGCCCCGGACTGCTGCTCGCCGCGCTGCGGGAGGGACTGGACTGGCTGGACACCCACCTCGCCGGCCGGCGTCCCGCCACCGGCGCCCCGCCGGTCCGGGTGCATGTCGGTGGGGACGGTGGCGGCTGGCGGGACCTGCCGGACTGGCCGCCGCCGGCCGGGCGGAGCAGCTGGCACCTGCACCCCGACGGGGCGCTGCGACCGGAGCCGTCGGCGGAGTCCGCTTCCGACCGGTTCCGGTACGACCCGGCCGACCCGACCCCGTCGTTGGGCGGGCCGCTGCTGGTCGCGCAGCGGGCCGGACCGGTGGACAACCGTCCGGTCGAGGCCCGTTCCGACGTGCTCACCTATACCAGCGCGCCGCTGACCGTCCCACTGGAGGTCGTCGGCCCGGTGCACGCCGAGGTGTACGTCCGCAGCGAACTGGCGTACCTCGACGTCTTCGTCCGACTCTGCGACGTGGATCCGCGCGGGCGGTCCTGGAACGTCTGCGACGGACTGGTACGGCTCTGGCCGGGCCGCTTCCCGCCCGACGACACCGGCACGGTCCGGGTACCGGTGCCGCTCTGGCCCGTGGCACACCGCTTCGCCCCCGGACACCGGCTGCGGGTGCAGGTCACCGGCGGCGCGCACCCCCGCTACGCCCGTAACCCCGGCACCGGCGAGCCGCTCGGCGTGGCCGTCGACCTGCGGGCCGGATGGCGGGAGGTGCGGCACGGTCCGGCACACCCGTCGGCGGTGCACCTGCCGGTGCCGTGACGCACGCGGTGGCGGCGCCCCTGACGGGTGCGCCGCCACCGGCACGGTCTACAGCGGGCGGACGTTGTCCGCCTGCGGACCCTTCTGACCCTGGGTCACCTCGAACTCGACCTTCTGTCCCTCGTTCAACTCCCGGTAGCCACTCGTCGCGATCGCCGAGTAGTGGACGAAGACGTCCGGGCCCCCGCCGTCCTGCTCGATGAAGCCGAAGCCCTTTTCCGAGTTGAACCACTTGACCGTGCCGGTTGCCATGCATCTCTCCCTGTTGCCATGGGAGACCACCGGCGTCCGGCCGATGATCGCCCTGTACCACCCCGACAGTAACCGGCCGGACCATCGTCCGCTGGCCGAAGTGCCGTGTCGGCGAGGCGAAAGCCACCCGCCGCCGTCAGGATGACGGCATGCTTGCCGGGATGGACGGCCCGACGCGCGACGCCGCCGCCGCACTGCGGCGGGAGATCGGCGCGCCCGGCGGCGGCCCCGACCGGCTGCGGTTGCTGCCGACCCCGCTGGTGCCCGAGGTCCGACTGCACGTCGCCGAGGACGCCATCCTCTGGTGGGCCCGGATGGAGGCCGACGCCGGGCACCGGCTGCCCGCCCCCTACTGGGCCTCGGCCTGGGCGGGAGGTCAGGCGCTGGCCCGCTACCTGCTGGACCATCCCCGGGTCGCGGCCGGACGCCGGGTGCTCGACCTCGCGACCGGCTCGGGGCTGGTGGCCATCGCCGCCGCCCTGACCGGAGCGGCGCGGGTACGCGCCAGCGACATCGACCCGTACGCGGTGGCCGCCGTCGGCCTCAACGCCGACGCCAACCGGGTCGCCGTCGACGCGACCGCCACCGACCTGCTCGACACCGACGGCGGTGACGTCGACCTGCTGCTGGCCGGGGACGTCTTCTACGACCGGCCGATGGCCGACCGGGTGCTGCCCTTCCTGGAACGGGTCGCCGGCCGGGGCGTGGACGTGCTGGTCGGCGACCCGGGGCGGGGCTACCTGCCGGAGGAACGGCTGGAGCCGGTCGCCGTCTACCGGGTACCCAGCACCGAGCCCGCCGTCGAGTCGTCGGTGCGCCGGGTACGCATCATGCGTCCGCGCCGCCGTCCCGGATGACCCCGACCCCGGGGGCTCCGGGTCGTTCTCAGGGAAAAGCCGGGGCCAAAGCCCCATGTGTACGGTGGCGGTCCCGGCATAGCCTCATCGGCATGACGGAATGGCTGACCCAGATCGGAGAGCTCCCCACCCTGTTGTTGATGGGGGTGCTCGGGATGGTCATGCTCTTCGACGCCATCCCGCTGCTCGGCGTGCTCGTCCCCGGGGACGTGGCGGTGCTGGCGGCGGTCGGAGTGGGTCAGCCCGCCGCGACGTTCGCCTCCTTCGCCGCCGTCGTCGGGGGCTGCCTGGCCGGCTGGTCGGCGAGCTTCCTGGTCGGCCGCCACTACGGCGGGCGGCTGCGCGCCAGCCGGGTCGGGGACTGGATCGGGGAGGACCGCTGGGCGGCCGCCGAGGGCATCCTGCACCGGGGCGGCGGGCGGATGGTGCTGGTCGCGCCGTTCCTGCCGGTGTTCAACGCGCTGCTGCCGCTGGCGGCCGGCGGGCTGCGGATGCCGTACCGGCGCTTCGTGGCCTGCGCCGCCTCCGGGGCGGTGCTCTGGGCGGGCCTCTACGTCGTGCTGGGCTCGCTGGCGCGGTCGCTGGGCGGCCTGCTGCCGGGAGAGTCCGCCACCTGGGGCACCCTCGGGTTCGGCATGCTCTTCGGCATGGTGGTGCTGCTGGCCAGCCGGCGCCGGCTGCGCGCCGCGGCCGTTACCGCCGACGCGTCGTAGCGAGACGGGACCGGCGACGCGTCACCCGTCGTGAGCGCCCGCCACCATCCCCGCCAGGGACACGCAGCGTGATCGCAGGTGGCTCGGCGATCACCTTGCCGGGCCACCGGCCTGGTCTTCGGCGGTGTCCAGCAGGTCCAGCAGGGTCGGCCCGTCGGGCTGTTCCGATCGGGGCATGGGGATGTGCGGCGGGAGGAGTCCGAGTTGCCGGGCGCACTCCTCGCCGTAGCCGTCGTACAGCCGCCCCTTCGTCACCGGGTGGTGGCAGCGGCGGCACCGGACGGGTGGCGGGTCGGGCAGCAGTGGTTCGATCATGGGACGGTGGTCTCCTGTGGGATGTGCGGGAGCCCGGAGCCGACGACGGCCGGCCTCGGGCCTCCTCGCCACGACGGGCGGTCTACCAGCCTCGTGCCCGCCACTGCGGCACCGCCGGGCGTTCCGCGCCGAACGTGGAGTCCTTGCCGTGACCGGGGTAGAACCAGGTGTCGTCGGGCAGCCGGTCGAACAGTTTGTGCTCGACGTCGTCGATGAGCGAGGCGAACCGCTCCGGGTCCTTGTCCGTGTTCCCGACGCCGCCGGGGAACAACGAGTCTCCGGTGAGGAGGTGCGGGGTGCCGGCCGGGTCCCGGTAGAGCAGCGCGATCGAGCCGGGGGTGTGCCCGACGATGTGGATCACCTCCAGCGCGCAGTCGCCGACCGGGACGGTGTCGCCGTCGGTCAGCGTCTCCGACGGGATCGGCAGCCCCTCGGCGTCGTCCGCGTGCACCAGCGACCGGGCGCCGGTGGCCGCGACCACCTCCTCCAGGGCCACCCAGTGGTCCATGTGCCGGTGGGTGGTGACCACGGCGGTCAGGCCGGCGTCGCCGACCAGGTCGAGCAGGCGGGGCGCCTCGTTGGCGGCGTCGACGAGCACCTGGTCGCCGGTGGCCCGGCACCGCAGCAGGTAGGCGTTGTTGTCCATCGGTCCCACCGACAGCTTGGTGATGGTGAGCCGGTCGAGTTCGCGTACGGCAGGGGGGCCGCCGGGGGTGACGTCTCCGCGGTAGGTCATCGGTCTTCTACATCCATTCGGGTGGTTGCGGGAGGGCGCCGTCGGGGACGACGGTGAGCGTCCGGCCCTCGGAGCGGCCGGTGAGCCAGGCGGCCAGCTCGGCAGCGGGGCCGGTGATCGTCGGGGCGTGCTCGGGGGCGCCGACCGCCAACTGGTGCCGGGCACCGTCGAAGCGCAGCACCATGGCGGGCGCGTCGGGCCGGTCGGCCAGCCCGGCGGTCACCTCGTGCAGCAGCCGGTGGGCGAAGGGTTCCGACCAGTCGGCGGGACGGTAGTCGGCGGCGAGGTCGACGTGGTGCACCTCGATCTCCCGCAGCCGACCCCAGACGAGGGTGGCCGCCGGCACCGGGCCGCGTCGGCCCCGTACGGTGGCGGCCCATGCCTCGACCGGCATGGCGGCGACCGCCCCGGCGAACCGGTCGGCACAGCGGCGCAGGTCGTCCAGGTGCGCCTCGGGCGGACGGGACGCGCCGGTGGCGATGTCCGTCTCCCGGGCGGTCGCGCTGGCGTACATCGGGACGTGCTCGCCGGTGCGGGCGGCGGTGAGCAGGTTGACCAGACCGTCGGCGTTGCGGGCCAGGTGGGCCAGGACGTGACCCCGCGTCCAGCCGGGCAGCAGCGACGCCGCGGCGAGTTCGGCGGTGTCGAAGCGCGCGGCGGTGCGGAGCAGGCGGTCCGTGGCGGCGTCCACCTCGCCGGAGAGCAGAAGCGGATCGGTCACCTGGCGACCCTATCCCGGGCGGTGGCGGCGTGCCGGCGGAAATCGGTTTCGGCGTGTCGGTGGGCCACCTACCGTCGACGTCGACACAGGCAACGGCTTGGGACGGGGGTGTTTTCGCTGGCCGCGTGCCCGTCGATCACTCGCTTGCAACCGATGGGAATGCCATGACGATCGATCTCACCGCCCTCGGCTGGGACCCCGCCCGTGCGGCGGCCGTCCGGCGCGGGCAGCGTCCCGGCCGGGTGGCCCGGGTCGACCGGGGGGTCTGCACGGTGCTGTGCGCCGAGGGGCCCGTCCGGGCGAGTCTGGGCGGTGCGGTCCTGGCTGCGGCGGCACGTGACCTGACCAGCCTGCCCTGTGCCGGCGACTGGGTGCTGTTGGGCACCTGGCCGGACGGCCCGGTCACGGTGGAGAAGGTGCTGCCCCGCCGGACGGCGCTCGTCCGGCGTACCGCCGGCCGGGACGCCAGCGGGCAGGTGCTGGCGGCGAACCTGGACGCCGTGGCGGTGGTCGAGCCGGTGCACCCCGAGCCGGACGTCGCCCGGATGGAGCGGCTGCTCTCCCTGGTGCACGCCTCCGGCGCCCGGCCACTGGTCGTGCTGAGCAAGGCCGACCTCGCGGCGGACGCGGCGGCGGTGGCCCGCCAACTGGCCCGGGTCGCCCCGGGTGTGCCGGTGCTGCCGGTCAGCGCGGAGGACGGGGCGGGGCTGGAACCCCTGCGCGCCGAGGTCGTCCCGGGGCGGACGCTCGGACTGCTCGGGATCTCCGGCGCGGGCAAGTCGAGCCTGGTCAACGCACTGGCCGGTGCGGTGGTGATGCCGACCCAGGCGATCCGTCGGGTCGACGGCAAGGGGCGGCACACCACCACCTGGCGGGCGCTGGTGCCGATCCCCGGTGGCGGCGCGGTCCTGGACACCCCGGGTGTGCGGGCGGTCGGGCTGCTGGACGGTGCCGACGGCCTGGACCGGGCGTTCGCCGACGTCACGGCGCTCGCCTCGACGTGCCGGTTCAGCGACTGCGGGCACGCGGTCGAGCCGGGGTGCGCGGTCCGGGCGGCGCTGGAGAGCGGTGAGCTGACCGCGCGGCGCTGGGAGAGCTGGCGCAAGCTCCAACGGGAGTTGACCGTCGAGAGCCGGCGTCGGGAGGCCCGGCTGGCCGCCGAGCGGCGGGGTGGCTGGCGGCGCGGGCGGCGGCACAGCGCCCGGCCCTGAGTCCGGACCCGGGCGGTCGCCCGCCCGGGTACAGGCCGGCTGAGCTGGGGGAATGCGTCGGCGCGGGAAAGTGTCGTACCCCGGGGCTAGAGTTGCCGGGGCGCTTTCCTGCGCCGAACGACCGCTCGAAACACCACCAGAGCGGTACAGATCACCTCATCTTCCTCAAGCCTGGAGTACTCGGACAGTGGCCGACCGCCTGATAATCCGTGGCGCGCGCGAGCACAACCTGCGTGACGTCAGTCTCGACCTGCCCCGGGACGCGCTGATCGTCTTCACCGGGCTCTCCGGGTCGGGTAAGTCGAGCCTGGCCTTCGACACGATCTTCGCCGAGGGGCAGCGGCGCTACGTCGAGTCGCTGTCCTCGTACGCGCGGCAGTTCCTCGGGCAGATGGACAAGCCCGACGTCGACTTCATCGAGGGGCTCAGCCCGGCCGTCTCGATCGACCAGAAGTCGACCTCGCGCAACCCGCGCTCCACCGTCGGCACCATCACCGAGGTCTACGACTACCTCCGGCTGCTCTTCGCCCGCGTCGGCGAACCGCACTGCCCGGTCTGCGGTGAGCGGATCTCCAAGCAGAGCCCCCAGCAGATCGTCGACCGGGTGCTCGCCATGACCGAGGGCACCCGGTTCATGGTGCTCGCGCCGGTGGTGCGCGGGCGCAAGGGCGAGTACGTCGACCTCTTCGCCGAACTCCAGGCCAAGGGCTACGCCCGCGCCCGGGTCGACGGCGTGGTGCACCCGCTGACCGAGCCGCCGAAGCTCAAGAAGCAGGAGAAGCACACCATCGAGGTGGTGATCGACCGGCTCACCGTCAAGCCCAGCGCCAAGCAGCGGCTGACCGACTCGGTCGAGGCCGCGCTCGGGCTCTCCGGCGGGCTGGTCCTGCTCGACTTCGTCGACCTGCCCGAGGACGACCCGGAGCGGGAACGCCGCTACTCCGAGCACCTGGCCTGCCCGAACGACCACCCGCTCGCCATCGAGGACCTGGAACCCCGGGTGTTCTCCTTCAACGCCCCGTACGGCGCGTGCCCCGAGTGCACCGGCCTGGGCACGAAGAAGGAGGTCGACCCGGAGCTGATCATCCCCGACCCGGAGCGCACCCTGCGCGAGGGCGCGATCCAGCCGTGGGGCACCGGGCACAACCTGGAGTACTTCCTCCGTCTGCTGGAGGCGCTCGGCGAGAGCGAGCACTTCGACCTGGACACCCCGTGGCGGGCGCTGCCGGCCCGGGCGCAGAAGACCATCCTGCACGGCTCCGGCGACCAGGTGCACGTGCGCTACCGCAACAAGTACGGCCGCGAGCGCTCCTACTACACCGGCTTCGAGGGCGTGGTGCAGTGGATCGAGCGCCGGCACTCCGACACCGAGAGCGAGTGGTCGCGGGAGAAGTACGAGGGCTACATGCGGGACGTGCCCTGCGCGGCCTGCGGTGGCGCCCGACTCAAGCCGGAGGTGCTCGCGGTCACCCTGGCCGGCAAGAGCATCGCCGAGGTGTGCAACCTGTCGGTGGGGGAGTGCGCCGAGCTGCTCGCCGGCATCGAGCTGACCGACCGGCAGAAGATGATCGCCGAGCGGGTGCTCAAGGAGATCAACGCCCGGCTGCGGTTCCTGCTCGACGTCGGCCTGGACTACCTCTCCCTCGACCGTCCGGCCGGCACCCTCTCCGGCGGCGAGGCGCAGCGGATCCGGCTCGCCACCCAGATCGGGTCCGGCCTGGTGGGCGTGCTCTACGTGCTCGACGAGCCGTCGATCGGCCTGCACCAGCGGGACAACCACCGCCTGATCGAGACCCTGCTGCGGCTGCGCGGCCTGGGCAACACGCTGATCGTCGTCGAGCACGACGAGGACACCATCCGGGTCGCCGACTGGATCGTCGACATCGGCCCGGGCGCGGGCGAGCACGGCGGCCGGATCGTGCACTCCGGCTCGGTGCCCGCCCTGCTGGAGAACGCGGAGTCGGTCACCGGGGCGTACCTCTCCGGCCGGAAGTCGATCCCGACGCCGCCGCAGCGCCGCCCGCAGACCCCCGGCCGGGAGCTGGTCGTGCACGGCGCGCGTGAGCACAACCTGCGCAACCTGACCGTGGCGTTCCCGCTCGGGCAGCTCATCGCGGTCACCGGGGTCAGCGGCTCGGGCAAGTCGACCCTGGTCAACGACATCCTCTACGCGGTGCTGGCGAACCAGATCAACGGGGCCCGGCTGGTGCCCGGCCGGCACACCCGGATCACCGGCCTGGAACACGTCGACAAGGTCGTCGGCGTCGACCAGTCGCCGATCGGCCGTACGCCCCGGTCGAACCCGGCCACCTACACCGGGGTCTGGGACCACGTCCGCAAGCTCTTCGCCGAGACCACCGAGGCGAAGGTCCGGGGGTACGGTCCGGGCCGGTTCTCGTTCAACGTCAAGGGCGGCCGGTGCGAGGCGTGTTCCGGCGACGGCACCCTGAAGATCGAGATGAACTTCCTGCCCGACGTGTACGTCCCCTGCGAGGTCTGCAAGGGCGCCCGGTACAACCGGGAGACCCTGGAGGTGCACTACAAGGGCCGGACCGTCGCCGACGTGCTGGACATGCCGATCGAGGAGGCGGCCGAGTTCTTCTCCGCGATCCCGGCGATCCACCGGCACCTGAAGACCCTGGTCGACGTCGGTCTCGGGTACGTCCGTCTCGGCCAGCCCGCCCCGACCCTCTCCGGCGGTGAGGCGCAGCGGGTCAAACTCGCCTCCGAGCTGCAGAAGCGCTCCACCGGCCGGACGGTCTACGTGCTCGACGAGCCCACCACCGGCCTGCACTTCGAGGACATCCGCAAGCTGCTGATGGTCCTGGAGGGGCTGGTCGACAAGGGCAACACGGTGATCACGATCGAGCACAACCTCGACGTGATCAAGAGCGCCGACTGGCTGATCGACATGGGTCCGGAGGGCGGCCACCGGGGCGGCACCGTGCTCGCCACCGGCACCCCGGAGGAGGTCGCCGAGGTGTCCGAGAGCCACACCGGCCAGTTCCTGCGACCGGTGCTCGGCCTCGACGGCGAGGCCCGGGGCGCGGCGGCGGCCACCGGCCGGGCGGCGAAGGCCAACGCCGGCCGCCGTACCACCCGGCGGGCGCCGGCCCGGTCCCGCTGACGTGAGCGGGGTGTCGCCCCGGGCGGTGGTTGAACCGTCCGGCACAGTGGTTCGTGTTTACCTGGTGTGACCGCGGATCATGGAAGGCGGCACGGAGCGCGAGAGAGAGGTTGGGCATGAGTGACGACAACGGGCTGACCGGACCGGCCACCCGCCGCACCCTGCTCGCCGGGGCCGGCGCGGTCGGCGCGGCGGTCGTCCTGACCGCGTGCGGTGGGGACGACGAGCCGACGGGTTCCGGCTCCGCCGCCCCGACCAGCGGCGGTCCGGGCGGGTCGCCCAGCGCCGACGCGGGCGGCGACCGGGGTGCGGCCGACGCCATCGTCGCCACCGCCGACGTCCCGGTCGGCGGCGGGGTCATCTTCGCCAACAAGGGTGTGGTGGTGACCCAGCCCAGCGCCGGGGTGTTCAAGGGGTTCAGCCCGATCTGCACCCACCAGAAGTGCCCGGTGTCGAGGGTCGACGGCGGCACGATCATCTGCACCTGCCACAACAGCAGGTTCTCCATCGAGGACGGCTCGGTGAAGGGCGGCCCGGCCAAGCAGCCGCTGCCGGCGAAGGAGATCGTCGTCGACGGCGACCAGATCCGCCTGGCCTGACCATGGCACCGGCGTGGCCGGCACGGTTTCCCGTGCCGGCCACGCCGTTTCACGTCGGGGCGGGGTCAGTGGGTGTACACCGCCATCTCCCAGAGCGAGAAGCCGTAGGTGGTGGCCCGGGTCAGGCCGCGCATCCGCACGTACCGGGCGTTCTCGGTGGGGAAGGTGAGCGCGTCGGTGCCGCCGTCGCCGGCCGTGGTCGACCAGGCGGTCCGCCAGGTGCTCCCGTCGGCGGAGACCTCGATCCGGTACGACCGCGCGTACGCCTCCTCCCAGGCCAGCACCACCCGGCCGACGGGGCGGGCCGAGCCCAGGTCGACGGTGAGCCACTGGTCGTCGGCCCGGGAACTGGACCACCGGGTGCCCAGGTCCCCGTCCACCGCCCGCCCGGCGGGGTAGCCGAGCTGGCTGCTCGACGCGGTGACCGTCCGCTGCGCGGCCAGGTTGGTCAGGTCGTCGCCACGCTTCGCCGGGAAGGAGACGACCTGCTGGTAGGTGGGCCGGTTCTGCCAGGCGATCGGGGCGTGGGTGATCCCGCCCAGCGGTGACTGGATGATCGCGTCGGCGCACCACTGGTCGCCGGCCGCGCAGGTGCTGTCCCCCGGGTAGGTCTGGGTGGCCGGGGTCGCCGCCGCCGCGCCGAGCGTGTCGAGCAGGATCTGCCGACACCCGGCGAGGCTGCCGTTCCCGCAGTGGGTGCGGCCGAGGCCACCGGCGACCGGGGCGCCGAGCACCGCGCGCAGGTCCTTGTCGACCCAGCCCCACCAGCCGTACTGGAACGCCGAACCCTTGTGCAGCTGCGTCGTGCTGGCCGAGCCGGGCAGGGTCGACTTGTCGCCGGACTGGTGACCGGAGGGGGACTCGTTGATCGACAGGGTGTTCACCAGCGCCTGGTAGAGGTCCGCGCCGAGCGGCTCGGCGAACATGCCCCGGACCAACAGCGGCCACCAGGCGTCGAAGGTGCGGATCGCCTCGGCGTGCCGGTAGACCTTCGAGCCCTTCGCGGTCTCCACCCGCAGCGCGCCGTCCTGCCGCCACGCCTTGAGCCGGCTGATCTCGGCGGCCAGGGTGGCGTCGGTGACCGGCTGGCTCTCCAGCACCCGGATCAGCTCGTCGAGCACCTCGACGCCGCGCAGGTCGGTCAGGCCGGCGCGTTGCACCAGCGCGGTGAGCGAGGCCCGGTCGAACTTCTGGCCGGCCGCGATGGCCGCCTTGATCGGCTTGTCGAGCAGGTCACCCCGGTGCACCGCGCCGAAGCTGAAGTTGCCGTCGGCCGCGCCGAAGTCCTTGGCCTGCTTGTTGTTCCAGCTGATGTAGTAGTCCTGGTTCTTCGACTGCGGGTGGGTGGCCAGCGGGGCGTACCGGGCGGTGTTGGTCGCCGGGTCGTAGCCCTGCCACTCGTACGCCGGTTCGGCCCGCATCGGCAGGTTCGGGTTGGACCCGGCGGCGCGCAGCGGGTGCAGGCCGGAGGTCATGTACGCCGACTCGGTGGAGTTGACGTAGAACCAGTTGAAGGCGTACTCGACGTTGTTCGCCGAGGTGACGAAGGCGTCGGCGGAGCCCATCAGGGTCGGGTCGTTGAACATCTGGAAGCCGATCGCCGAGACGGCCTCGTGCCGGTAGGTGGAGCGCAGCTGGGTGAAGGCGTGCGGCCGACCGCCCACCGTGCCGCGCCAGGCCACCAGGCCCAGCTTCGTCCGCCAGGCGACCAGCCGGTACGACCCGGCGGGCGTGCCGTCGGCCAGGGTCGGCTTCCACGTGTTGACGTGGGACAGCTTCTCCATCGGCAGGCACTGGCCGCGGAACAGGTAGTGGTCGCTGGTCGGCGTCGGCGCGCTGCCGTCGGGGGTGCAGAGCGGCACCGCGTACGTGTCGGTGATGTCCTGGTTGGCGGAGGTGGCGCTCCAGGCGTAGTCCTGACCCCGGCCGAGCAGCACGTAGAGGTTCAGGCCGGCGAACGCGGCGCCCCGGGCGCTGATGCCCGGCCCCTGCAACTCCTGGACCATCAACAGCTGCGGCGCGAAGTAGCCGGTCTGCGGGCCGAAGACGGCGATCGGGTGCCCGGTCGCGGAGTGCGCGGCGGAGACCACGGCGGCGTTGGACATGCCCCGGTGGGCCGGGCTGATGGTCAGCCCGGAGAGCGCGGCGGCCAGGTCCGCGCCCGGGGTGGGGGTGTTGTTGCCGGCGGAGCCGGTGGGGTCGGTGAAGACCGGCTCCGGACGGGCCGAGCCGGCGTCGGGCAGCGCCACGCTCGCCGCGTTCGGGTCGGCCGCGCCGTACGGGAAGCTCTGCCCGTCGTGCAGGGTCAGCACGGTCTCCGGGTCGTTCTGCCCCCGGAAGGCGTTCCACACCCGGTCGCCCTCGGTCGGGCCGTACTTGGCCCGGGCGGCGATCCGGACCAGCGCGGACTGCATCTCGGTGCCGCCCCCGCCGCCGAACAGGCCGCCGACCACCCCGGCGATGGCGATCAGGTCGGTCATGGTGAACGGCTCCGGGCCGCCCTCGTTGGTGATCGCGTCGAGGTGTCCGGTCAGCACGTACTCACCGGGGCAGTTGCGGTCGTCCATGCAGTCCCGGACGTAGGCGTTGATGCCGGCGATGTACTCCTGCACGTCGGCGTAGAGCTGCGCGCCGCGCGGACCCCGGGCGCGCAGCGCGTCGACCTGGGCCTGGAGGTCGGCCTCGGTGTACGGCGAGTTGCGCCAGACGCTCTGCTCCAGGGCCCGGTTGCCGGGCGCGCCGCCGGCGAACGGGGTGAGGGTGCCCCGCCCGACGTGCCGCAGCAGGTCGATGGTGAAGAGCCGGTCCTCGGCCCCGGCGTACCCGGCGCCGTACATGGTGCCGCCCCGGGTGGTGCCGGTGATGTGCGGGACGCCGGTGGCCCGGTCCCGCACGATCCGCACGTCGGCGCGCGGCGAGTAGCTCCGTTCGACCTGGTTGGGCGGGACGCCGAAGGACGCGTCGGTGAAGAACGAGCCGATCTGGTCCGCGCGCAGCCCGGCGTAGCCGTAGACCAGGTCGGCGTACCGGCCGAGCTGGTCGCCGGAGTGCCGGGGCATGGTGCCGAGGGTCTGGTGGGCGAGGATCTCGACCAGGGTGGCGTTGCCGTTCTGGCCGGGCGGCACGATGTCGCCGCACTCGCCCAGGCAGTAGTCGTTGGCGGCGAACGTGGTGGTGCCGGTGGCCTTTCCGGTGAAGGCCGGTGCGGCGTCCGCCGGGGGCGGGGCGGGGGAGACGAGCAGGGCGGCGAGGCCGACGACGGCGGTCGCGCCGGCCAGTAGGCGACGGGTGGTGGCGGGACGGGACATGTGATCCTCCGCTAGCTGGGGATCATGACGCGGGACGGGAAGTGCCGGGGGTTACGTGAAGAACATTCGGTTACCGGATGGTAGGCCGGACCGGCCGGCATGGGAAGACATCAACCGTGGTCCCTGTCCAAGGTGTTGAGTGTGGCGCAGTTGCTCGATAGCCTTCGATCCCTGTGCCGTCGCCGGGTCGGGCGCGGTCCACCGTCGAGAAGGGACACCGGATGCTCGCCGTACGCCTGCTCGCGCCGGCGGCGCTGCTCGCCGCCCTCGTCTCCGTGCCGACGTCCGCCGCCGCGGCACCCGAGCCGGCCGCCTCGGGCGCCTTCTCGGTGCTCACCTACAACGTCGCCGGCCTGCCCGAACCCCTCTCCGGCAGCAACCCGGCGGTCAACACCCGGCCGATCGGGGAACGGGTCAACGCGTACGACATCGTGCACGTCCAGGAGGACTTCAACTACCACTCCGACCTGTACGCCACCGACCGGCACCCGTACCGGACGCGGACCAGCGGACCGGTGCCGTTCGGCAGTGGCCTGAACACGATGTCGAACCTGCCGTACGCGAACTTCCAGCGGGTGACCTGGAACCGCTGCGCCGGCACCGACTGCCTCACCCCGAAGGGCTTCACCGCCTCCCGGATCCAGCTCGCCGAGGGGGTGTACGTCGACTTCTACAACGTGCACGCCAACGCCGGCAGCGACGAGCGGGACCTGGCCGCCCGGCGGGACAACCTCGCCCAGCTCTCCGCGTACATCACGGCCAACTCCGCCGGCAACGCGGTGGTGGTGATGGGCGACCTGAACGTCCGCTACACCCGCACCGGCGACACCATCCGGGAGCTGGTCGCCGCCAACGGCCTCACCGACGCGTGGGTGCAGCAGGAACGCGGCGGCGTGCCCCCGGCGCTCGGCAGCCCGGCGCTGACCTGCGACCCGGCCAACGTCACCAACGCCTGCGAGGTCGTTGACATGATTCTCTACCGGAGCAACCAGACGGTACGGCTCCAGCTGAGCCGCTACCACAACGAGCACCAGCGGTTCCTGGACCCGGCCGGCGACCCGCTGTCCGACCACTACCCGCACGCGGCCTGGTTCTCCTGGAGCGTCGACCCGGCGGCCAGCGGCACCTGAGGCGACCGGCACGCCACCGGGAGTGTCGGTGGCAGCGGTTAGGCTCGCAGGCGTGGCCGACCCGTCGACGTACCGCCCCGCCCCCGGCACCATCCCCGAGTCCCCCGGGGTCTACCGGTTCCGGGACGGCACCGGTCGGGTCATCTACGTCGGCAAGGCCAAGAACCTGCGCAGCCGCCTCAACTCCTACTTCGCCGACCCGGTCGGGCTGCACCAGCGCACCCGGCAGATGGTCTTCACCGCCGAGTCGGTGGAGTGGACCTCGGTGGCCACCGAGGTCGAGGCGCTCCAGCTCGAATTCACCTGGATCAAGCAGTACGACCCGCGCTTCAACGTCCGCTACCGGGACGACAAGTCGTACCCGTACCTCGCCGTCACCCTCGACGAGGAGTACCCCCGCCTCCAGGTGATGCGCGGCGCGAAGCGCAAGGGGGTGCGGTACTTCGGGCCGTACTCGCACGCCTGGGCGATCCGCGAGACGCTCGACCTGCTGCTGCGGGTCTTCCCGGCGCGGACGTGCTCGGCCGGGGTGTTCAAGCGGGCCGGCCAGGTCGGGCGGCCCTGCCTCCTGGGGTACATCGGCAAGTGCTCCGCGCCCTGCGTCGGCAGCGTCACCGCCGAGCAGCACCGGGACATCGTCGACGGCTTCTGCGACTTCATGGCCGGCCGCACCGACACCATGGTCCGCCGGCTCGAACGCGACATGACCGACGCGAGCGAGCAACTGGAGTTCGAGCGCGCCGCCCGGCTGCGCGACGACGTCGCCGCCCTGCGCCGGGCGATGGAGAAGCAGACCGTCGTGCTCGGCGACGGCACCGACGCCGACGTGGTCGCCTTCGCCGACGACCCGCTGGAGGCCGCCGTCCAGGTGTTCCACGTCCGCGACGGCCGGGTCCGGGGCCAGCGCGGCTGGGTGGTGGAGAAGACCGAGGAACTCACCACCGGCGACCTCGTCCACCACTTCTGCACCCAGGTGTACGGCGGGGAGCAGGGTGAGGCCGACGTGCCCCGCGAGCTGCTCGTCCCCGAGCTGCCCGGCGACGCCGACGCGCTCGCGGACTGGCTCTCGACCCGGCGGGGCAGCCGGGTCACGCTGCGGGTGCCGCAGCGCGGCGACAAGCGGGCCCTGCTGGAGACGGTCGGCCGTAACGCGAAGGACGTCCTCGCCCGGCACAAGCTGCGCCGCGCCGGTGACCTGACCACCCGCAGCCAGGCCCTCGACGAGATCGCCGAGGCGCTGGGGATGGACACCTCCCCGCTGCGCATCGAGTGTTACGACGTCTCCCAGATGCAGGGCACCGACGTGGTGGCCAGCATGGTGGTCTTCGAGGACGGCCTGCCACGCAAGAGCGAGTACCGCCGGTTCGTCGTGCGGGGTGCCACCGACGACCTGTCGGCCATGTCCGAGGTGCTGCGCCGCCGGTTCGCCCGCTACCTGGACACGCGTGCCGAGACCGGCGAGATCGGTGACGAGACGGCCACCGACCCCGACCGTCCGGGGATCGACCCCACCACCGGCCGGCCCCGGAAGTTCGCCTACCCGCCGCAGCTGGTGGTGGTCGACGGTGGCCCACCGCAGGTGGCCGCCGCCGCGACGGCCCTGGCCGACCTCGGCGTCGACGACGTGGCGCTCTGCGGGCTGGCCAAGCGGCTGGAGGAGGTCTGGCTCCCCGACGACGAGTTCCCGGTCATCCTGCCGCGCACCTCCGAGGCGCTCTACCTGCTGCAACGGGTCCGCGACGAGGCGCACCGGTTCGCCATCACCTTCCACCGGCAGCGCCGCTCCAAGCGGATGACCGAATCCGCGCTGGACACCGTGCCCGGTCTCGGTGAGGTCCGCCGCAAGGCGCTGCTGCGGCACTTCGGCTCGCTGAAGCGGGTCGCGGCGGCCACCGTCGACGAGATCAGCGAGGTGCCCGGCATCGGTCCACGCACCGCCGAGGCGATCCTCGCCGCGCTCGGCGCGAGCGAGCCGACCCGCTCCTGAGGGTCACCCGGTGAGGACGGCGAGAAGCTGCTCACCGTACTTGGCGAGCTTGTTCTCGCCCACCCCGCTGATCCCGGACAGCCCGGCCAGCGAGGTCGGGGCGTCGGTGGCGATCTGCCGCAGCGTGGCGTCGTGGAAGATCACGTACGCGGGCACGCCCTGCTCCTTGGCGGTCGCCGCCCGCCACGCGCGTAGCCGCTCGAAGACCGGTGCCGCCTCCGGCGACAGCTCGACGGCGGCGGTCGCGCCGCTGCGGGCCTTCGCCGGCCGGCCGGCCTTCCCGGACGTCGTCGGGCGTTCCGGCTCGCGGCGCATCATCACCGTGCGCCGCCGGCCCAGCACCTCGGCGCTCGCCTCGGTCAGCGCGAGGGTGCCGTAGTCGCCCTCGACGGCCAGCAGCCCCTCGGCGAGGAGTTGGCGCACCACGCCCCGCCACTCGGCCTCCCGTAGGTCGTCGCCGATGCCGAAGGTGCTCAGCGAGCTGTGGCCGTACTGGACGATCTTGTCGTTGCTGCGGCCCAGCAGGATGTCGATGCAGTGCCCCGCACCGAAGCGCTGGTTGCGCTCCCGGTCCAACCGGTAGACCGTGGAGAGCAGCTTCTGCGCGGCGACCGTGCCGTCCCAGGACTCCGGCGGGTGCAGGCAGGTGTCGCAGTTGCCGCAGGAGGCGGTGGCCGGCTGGCCGAAGTACTCCAGCAGTTGCCCGCGCCGGCAGCGGACCGTCTCGCAGAGGGCGAGCATCGCGTCGAGGTGGGCGGCGAGGTTACGCCGGTGCGCGACGTCGCCCTCGGAGGTGTCGATCATCTTGCGCTGCTGCACCACGTCCTGGAGGCCGTACGCGAGCCAGGCGGTCGACGGCAGGCCGTCCCGCCCGGCGCGGCCGGTCTCCTGGTAGTAGCCCTCCACCGACTTCGGCAGGTCCAGGTGGGCGACGAAGCGGACGTCCGGCTTGTCGATGCCCATGCCGAAGGCGATGGTCGCCACCATCACCAGGCCGTCCTCGCGGAGGAACCGCTGCTGGTTGGCGGCGCGGGTCGCCGCGTCCAGCCCCGCGTGGTACGGCAGCGCGGCGATGCCGTTGGCCACCAGGAATTCGGCGGTCTTGTCGACCGACGCCCGGGAGAGGCAGTAGACGATGCCGGCGTCGCCGGGGTGCTCGTCGCGGAGCAGGGCGAGCAACTGCTTGCGCGGCTCCCGCTTCGGCACGATGCGGTACTGGATGTTCGGCCGGTCGAAGCTGGCGACGAAGTGCCGGGCGTCGGTCAGGTCGAGGCGGGTGGCGATCTCCGTCCGGGTCGCGGAGGTCGCGGTGGCGGTCAGCGCGATGCGTGGCACCCCCGGCCAGCGCTCGTGCAGCATCGACAGGGCGAGGTAGTCGGGGCGGAAGTCGTGACCCCACTGCGCCACGCAGTGCGCCTCGTCGATCGCGAACAGCGCGATCCGGCCCCGGTCGAGCAGGTTCAGCGTGGCCCGGCTGCCCAGTGCCTCCGGTGCCAGGTAGAGCAGGTCGATCTCGCCGGCCACGAACTCCGCCTCGACCAGGCGGCGGGTGTCCGGATCGAGCGTGGAGTTGAGGAAGCCGGCCCGGACCCCGACCGCGCGCAGCGCGTCGACCTGGTCCTGCATCAGCGCGATCAGCGGGGAGACGACCACCGCCACGCCGTCGCGCAGCAGTGCCGGGATCTGGTAGCAGAGCGACTTACCGCCGCCGGTGGGCATCAGCACCAGGGCGTCCCCGCCGCCGGTGACGTGCTCGACGACCTCCTGCTGGAAGCCCCGGAACGAGTCGTAGCCGAAGACCCGCCGCAGCACGTCCAACGGGGTTTCGGTACGCAGCGCGGTGGGGGAGTCCATCGGGAGAGTGTACGAGCGCCGGGTGACAGCGGACGCTCGCGTACGGGCGTGTGGCGCCCCGGTCGGCGCGCAGCGGCCGCCGGGGCGATTTGCGCCTCTGCCGCAGGGCTATTGCGGGAAGCGTCCCATTCGGTCGGAAAAAGTCGGTGGCGTAACAGAAAACAATCGGTCAACTACAATCTGCTCGATTGGTCGTGGTAATGCCCGGAGCGGCTCTCGGAATGGCCGTCCCGGCGGTGTCGGTCCGGGCTGCCGGCTCGGTGCCGGCGGTCCGTCGGCGGTCGGTCCGGCGCGTTCGGCTCACCCGTCCGGCGGGCCGTCGCCGGCCAGGTCGTACCGACCTGCGGTACGGGCCCGTCGACGGAGCCCGACACCGCGGACGCCGCCCCAGAACATGAATGGTCGGCCGGTCGCATTCGTCCGAACGGTGGATGGGCGGAACCGTACGCAGATGTCGCCGGACGGCGCGCGGCAAAGCTGCTCCACGCTGGTCCGAGGACGACCGGAATCAATTCGAGATAACGCTAACGTAAACGTCGCCGGACGTATACCTGTGACCTGGCGTAGGCGCGTATCGTGCCGGTTCGTGTCGCCATTCCGGTCATCCGGCGGCTGGTCACCCGTCGCCACGGAAGGCGTTCCCTCCGTCGGCCGGGTGCCCACGTCGGCGCGCACCCCCCAACCCAAGCCGGTACCGGGCCGACCCACGGGCCGGCCGTTCGTCCCGACCGCCCGGAGGTCCGCGTGCCCGCACCCCGCACCGCCCGCGTACGCCGGCACCGGCAGTCCGACCGGGCGCACCGGTTGTGGTCGGTCCGGACCCAGCTGCTCGCCCCGATCATGATCGCGACGGTGGGCCTGCTCGCCCTCGGTACGGTGCAGACCAGCTCCGCCCTCGCCGCCTCCTTCGACGCCCAGCGGGCCCGGGTGCTCGCCGGCACGGCGACCGCGACCGTGCAGCTGGTCCACGAGTTGGAGCGGGAGCTGGCCGAGACGGCCGCGTTGCGCGGGCGCGGCGGGACCTCGGGCCGGCAACTGGTCGACGCCCAGCGCCGACGGGGCGACGCGGCGGTGCAGCGGTACCGCACGGCCGCCGCTGCGGCCCGCGCCGCCGCGCCGGAACTGGCCCCGGCCCTCGACGCGGCGGACGAACAGCTCGCCCGGCTCGACGAGGCCCGCTCGGCGGCGCTCGGCGACCGGCCGGCCGACCCGCTCTACCTCGGCCTGGTCGACGCGCTGCTCGCCGTCGCCGACGCGCTGCCGGCGCAACTGCGGGACACCGAGCTGGCCAACGCGGCCCGGGAGGTGGCCTCGGTCGCGGCGCAGGAACACATCGCGGCCCTCGAACGGGACCTGCTCCGGGCCAGCTTCACCCGGGGCACGCTGAGCAGGGGGGACCTGGTCCGGGCCGGGCAGCTTCGGGGAGCCCGGGAACAGCGGCAGGCCGAGTTCTCCCGCATCGCCGGGCCCGGGTCGCTGGCGACCTACCAGCGGCTGCTGACCGGCCCGGACGTCGCCGCCGCCGGTCGGATGCGCGACGACGCACTGGGCGTCGACGCCGACTCCGCCGCCCTGCGGGCCGACGGCGACGCCTGGTTCGTCGCGCAGAGCAGTGTCGTGCGCCGGTACAACCTGGTCGGGCGGGAACTCTCCGAGCAACTCGACGCGCGTGCCGCGGCGCTGGCCACCGACGCCCGTACCAGCGCCCTGCTCACCGGGTCGATCACCCTGACGCTGGCCCTGCTCGCCGTCGTGGCGGCCACCGTCCTCGCGGTCCGCATCAGCCGCCGGCTGCGCGACCTGCGGGCCGCCGCCCTGGTCATGGCCCGCCGGGAACTGTCGGACCGGATCGACGCCATCACCACCGGCGTGCCGTACGGTGCGGACGGCACCTCGGCGCTGGAGCGCACCGCCCGCATCGCCCGGGGACGCGACGAGATCGCCCAGGTGGCCGACGCGTTCAACACCGTCAACCGAGCCGCCCTGCACCTGGCCGGTGAGCAGGCGGAGCTGCGTCTCGACGTGACCCGGATGGTCGAGGCGCTGGCGCGCCGGATCCGTACCCTGATCACCCGTCAGCTCCGGATGCTCGACGAGTTCGAGCGTGAGGAGACCGACCCGGACGCGCTGGCCCGGCTCTTCGCCCTCGACCACCTGGCCGCCCGGATGCGGCGCAACGGCGAGAACCTGCTGGTGCTGGCCGGCGGGGAACCGGGCCGCTCCCAGGAGGGCGCCTACCTGCTGACCGACGTGGTGACCGCCGCCTCCTCCGAGATCGAGGAGTACACCCGCGTCGAGGCCGACCTGCCGCAGGTCGGGATCGCCGGCAGCGTGGTCGGCAACCTCGTGCACCTGCTCGCCGAACTGCTGGAGAACGCCACCGTCTACTCGCCGCCGCACACCAGCGTCCGGGTCGACGGTCGGCGCACGGTCGACGGGCTGGTGATCCGGATCCACGACCAGGGCATCGGGATCAGCGACACCCGACTCGCCGAGATCAACGAGCGCCTCGCCGCGCCGGCCACGCTCTCCAGCGCGGCAGCCGGCAGCATGGGCCTGCACGTGGTCTCGCACCTGGCGGCACGGCACGCGATCCAGGTCTCGCTGCACGCCACCGGCACCGGCACGATGGTCAACGTCGAGTTGCCCGAGTCGGTCCTCACCCTGCCCCGGAACACCTTCCGGCCGGCGCCACCGACGGTGGAACGGGCCGCCTCACCGACCGTCGCACACAGCGTCGCGCGGACCGCCCCGCCGAGCGTCACGCGGTCCGTGCCGACGGTCGGCGCCGGGGCGGACAGCTGGTTCCGCCCGGGCGCCGGGACACCGGCGGGTCCGCCGACCTGGTCGCCGTCGGCTCCGCCGACCTGGTCGCCGTCGACGGCTCCGGCCGGCGGGGACCGTGCGGCCCCGCCGGCGCCGGTGGTGGCGCTGCCGGCCGTGGGCAGCCTCGACCGGCCGGCCAGCCCGTACCACCCGACGTCGCCCGCCGCGCCCAACGGTTCCGGCGGGCTGCCCCGGCGCACCAGGGGACAGGAGCTGACAGCCGAGCTGTGGTCGTCCCCGCCGCCGACGTCCGTGCCCCGGGCAGAACTGCTCGATCCGGACGTCGTCCGCGCCCGACTGTCCGCGCTGGCCGAGGGCGTTGCCAGCGCGATGCGGCGCAGCCAGACCGCAGATCCGACCAGGAGGCAGCAATGATCCCACCCACCCGCACCGGGCTCGACTGGCTCCTGGCCAGCTTCGCCGACCAGATCCCGGACGTGGCGCACGCCCTGGCGGTCTCCGGTGACGGCCTGCGGCTGGCCGCCTCGCCCGGGTTGGCGGCCGACCAGGTCGACCAGCTCGCCGCGGTGATCAGCGGCCTGGCGAGCCTGACCACCGGCGCGGCCCGGTTCATGGCCGCCGGCCGGGTCCGCCAGCAGATCGTCGACATGGACGGCGGGGTACTGCTGGTGATGGCGGTGGGCAACCGGGCGCTGATCGGGGTGCTGGCCGCCCCCGGCTGCGATCTCGGACAGATCGGCTACGAGACGGCGATGCTGGTACAGCGGGTGGCCGAGGCGCTCGAACCGGCGGCCCGCACATGACCCGGCGACGGACCGTGCTGGCCGCTCCGTTCCTCGTCGCGTTGCTCGGCGGCGGCTGCTCCGAGGACCGGTCGGCGGGCGACGACGACGCCTGGCACGGCGGGCGGATCTTCCTCGCCACCGGCAACACCACTGGCGTCTACTACCAGCTCGGCGGAGGCTACGCCGACATCATCAGCCGGCACCTGCCCGGGTACGAGGCGCGGGCCGAGCCGACCGGCGCGTCCGGGGACAACATCCCCCGGGTGGTCACCGGCGACATGGAGATCGGCTTCAGCTCGGCCGACACGGCGGCGGACGCCATCGCCGGTCGGGGCGCCTTCCAGGCCGGCCCCCAGCAGGTGCAGGCGCTGGCCCGGATCTACAGCGACTACATCCAGGTGGTCGTCCGGTCGGACGCCGAGATCGAGACCATGGACGACCTGCGGGGCAAACGGGTCTCCACCGGCTCTCCCCGCTCCGGTACCGACGTGATCGCCACCCGGCTGCTCACCGCCGCCGGCCTCCACCCCGAACGCGGCGTCGAACGGGAACGGTTCTCGCTGCCGGAGACCGTCAAGCGGATGCGGGCCGGCACCCTGGACGCGTTCTTCTTTTCCGGCGGGTTGCCCACCCCCGGCATCGCCGACCTGGTCACCGGTGCCCCCGACACCTTCGCCTTCCTGCCGATCGCCAACCTGGTCGGGGCGCTCACCAGCGCACACGGGCCGGTCTACACCAGCGCGGTCCTGCCCCGGGCGGCCTACGGCGCGCGTCGGGACGTACCGACCGTCACCGTGCCCAACCTGCTGCTGGTCAACCCGGCGATGCCGGAGAAGCTGGCGTACGACCTGACCCGGCTGCTCTTCGCCCACCAGCCCGAACTGGCGAGGGTGCACCCGGAGGGCGGCAACATCGACCGAACCACCGCCGGAGACACCGAGCCGATCCCGCTGCACCCCGGCGCGGCCCGTTTCCACCGGGGCGGCTGAGGACCCGGGAGCCCGGCCGCTGACGGTCGCCCGGGGACCTCAGCGGACGGTGAGGTGGAGGGTGCTTTCCCGGCCGACCCGTACGTCGGCCGTGGTGGTGACGCGAGGCGCGCCGTCGGCGGACACGACGGTCACCTCGTACCGCCCCGGGGCGAGCCGCCAGCGGAAGTAGCCGTCGTCGTCGGTGGTCACCACCAGTTCCGGCACCGGCACCGGGGGAGTGTCGAGCGAGCGCACCCGGATCGTCGCGTTGACGACCGGCGCGCCGGTCGGGGTGCGGACGCGTCCGCTGACCACTCCCCGGTTCCCCGGCGGGAGGTCGTCGTCCACGTCGTCGCCCGTGTCGTCGCCCGTGTTGTCGTCCGGCTCGTCCGGTCGGTCGCTCACCGGACGGTCCGGGCTGCCGGTGGCGGGTGGCGGGGCGTCCGCGGAATCGTTCTGCCCCTGGCACCCGGTGAGCAGGGCGCCGAGGACGGCCGCCGACAGGCCGATCATGCCGAGACGTTTTCGCATGGTGCCCGGGCCCCTTTCCGTGTTGGTTCCGACAGTCGGGATTCCGTCCGTCGAATTGCGTCGGAAGCCTGAGGGCGATTGTTTCCGTAACTGTTACCGCCCCGTCGTTCACTTCTATCACGGATTTCGGGTGCGGATGGTCGGAACGCGGATGGAACGGTTCCGGACACGGCGTACGCCGAGCGGGCGGCACCTGTCCGGGTGCCGCCCGTGAACGGTGGATCAGGGCAGGGACGTCCAGTACTGCATGTTGGCGAAGACTCCCTCGGTGATGCGCTTGCCCGAGTTGGGGTTGCCGCCGTAGCCGTGGTAGGCCATGACGCACTCACCGCAGCCGGACCGGTTGTAGTGGACCGGGCCGCCGCTGTTGCCGCCGACGGTGTCGTTGCGGTAGTAGACCTTCTCGGTGGTGGAGTTGACCACCGTGGCCTGGACGCCCTCGTCGAGGTCGCCGCACCACTGCTCGAGCGGCTTGTCGCCGGGGTAGCCGCAGGCCCGGGTGGGCAGGCCGTTCAGGCTGGCCGCCTGCCACCAGTAGCCGAACCAGCCGACGGTGTCACCGAGCCGGCAGTTGAGCTTGACGGTGCCGTAGTCGAACTCGTGGTTGGCGTTGGTGGTCCAGCCGACCACCGAGTGCAGGCTCTTGGCCGTGCAGGAGCCGTACGGCGCGCCACCGGAGCCGTTGTACCCGGGGTAGACCACCACGTTGGTCGACCAGGATCCACCGGATCCGCCGCTGTGCAGGCAGTGGCCCGCGGTGCCGACCACGTCCGGCCCGTAGAACCAGCCGGTGCAGCGACCGCCCGAGAAGGTGATCAGCGCGACCGCCCGGTAGGGGAAGCCGGTGGTCGGGTTGATCCGGTACCGCTGGTCGGCACCGATGATCGAGTTGGTGCCGGGTGCGCCCTCGTCGACCGCGCGGTCCCGGGACCGGGTCGGGGCGCCGGTGCCGGCGAAGCTCGGTGAACTGGTGGTCGTGGCCGCGACGCCGGGGCCGGGAGCGGGGACGTTGACGCTGGCGGTGGGGGTGTCCGGGCTGACCCGGCTGGTGGCGGGCTCGGCCGAGGCCGGGACGCCGCCGGCGGCGAGCAGGGCCGCCGCCGTGGCGGTCGCCACGGCGAGCAGACGGACCCGACGACGGACTGACAATCGCGTCATGACTCTCCCTCACAGGGCGGGGATACGGGCAGGCCTCACCCTAGCGAAACCAATTGCAAATGGGCATATCTCGATTTGTTTATTTCGGTTATCCGCACAGGGCTGGCTCCGGTCGCGGAGTCGTGGTATCGCTCGTGCGCCTAATGGCAGAAATGGAGATGGGGTGACATGTGGGGGTTGCCCGGGTGGGTTCGGGGTCGGGAGGCAAGTCCGGAAAAGGCGGCCGGCGGGGTATAGGGGCGTTTGCCATCCGCGACATTCCCATGAATGGGCGTCGAAATGGGCTCTGTCGGATTCCGTAAAATGTTACATCGGATTGACCGGCATTGCTCGACCCGTCATGGCGGAACCACCCGTACGTGCTGGCCGGCTCGACGGACGACGCCGGCAACCCGGGTCGGTCGGGGCGGACGGGTGGTTGCAGGGGTCCCCTCCTACCGCATTTCGACGAGGAGGGGACCCCTGCACACACCCCACACACCCCACACACCCCACACGCCCCACGCACCCCGGCCACGGGGCCGTGGCGCGCCGGACGGGCCGGGGAACGGGGTCGGGGGTCGACGGGTCGGACGCGGGATAGAGTCGCTCCCTGACGTTCGCGGTCGGTGGTGGCCGCAGGGCCACCGCCGGGGGGTAGCAGGTGAACGAGGCGCTGACGGGCCAGGCTCCGGTGGCGGAGGGCTCCACACCGGTGGAGCCGTACGCCGGGACACCGGCCGAGCCGTACACCGAGGGCGAGACGAGCCTGGTCGTGGTCACCGGGCTCTCCGGCGGCGGCCGGAGCACGGTGGCCCGGGCCCTGGAGAACGTCGGCTACTACGTGGTCGACAACCTGCCGCAGGCACTCCTGCTGGACATGGCCGAGCTGGCGTCGAAGGCCGGCGGCGCGGCCCGGCGTACCGCGATGGTGCTGGACGTGCGCTCGCGCGCCTTCTCCACGGACCTGGCCGGCGCGATCCGGGAGCTGAGGGAGCGGGGCTTCTCGCCACGGGTGGTCTTCGTCGACGCCGACGACGAGGTGCTCATCCGGCGGTTCGAGAGCGTCCGCCGCTCGCACCCGCTGCAGGGCGACGGCCGGCTGGCCGACGGCATCGCGGTCGAGCGCAGCCTGCTGGAGGAGGCCCGGGACCAGGCCGACGTGATCGTCGACACCAGCCACCTCAACGTCAACCAGCTCCGGCGGCGCATCGAGGAGCTCTTCGGCGAGGAGGACGCCCGGCGACTGCGGGTCACCGTGCTCTCCTTCGGCTTCAAGTACGGTCTCCCGCCGGACGCCGACTTCGTGCTCGACGCCCGGTTCCTGCCGAACCCGTTCTGGGTGCCGGACCTGCGCGAGCAGACCGGCCGGGACACGCCGGTCAGCGAGTACGTGCTCGGCCAGGAGGGCGCCGAGGCGTTCGTCTCGGCCTACGCCGACCTGGTCAGCGCCACCACCGCCGGGTTCGAGCGGGAGGGCAAGCGGTACCTCACCGTGGCGGTGGGCTGCACCGGGGGCAAGCACCGCAGCGTGGCGATCACCGAGGAACTGGCCGCGCGACTGCGCCAGTCCGGTCTCGCCGCCAACGCCCAGCACCGCGACCTGGGGCGCGAATGACGGCGACGAAGGTGGTGGCCTTCGGCGGTGGGCACGGTCTCTCCGCGTCCCTGCGCGCGCTGCGTCGGTGCGCTCCCGAACTCGACCTCGACATCACCGCGGTGGTGACCGTGGGTGACGACGGTGGTTCCAGCGGTCGGCTGCGCGCCGCCCGGGGCGGACTGCCCCCCGGCGACCTGCGTCAGGCGCTGGTCGCCCTGGCCGGGGACCACCCGGCCACCCGACGTAGCGCGCGGCTGTTCCAGCACCGGTTCGCCCGTACCGGCATCGACGTCACGACCCCGGCCGACGTCGCGGTCGCGGTCGGCGGCCCGGCGGCGACCGACGGCCCGGCGGTACGGCCTCCGGCCGGCGGGGCCCCGTCCCCGGCCGCCCGACGGGCCGCCCCGGTCGGGAACGGCGACCGGCCCGACGGCAGGTGCGCGGACGGCCTGGACGGGCACGCGGTCGGCAACCTGGTGCTGTTCGGCCTGATGGAACTGCTCGGCGACCCGGTGGTCGCGCTGGAACACGCCGGCACCATGCTCGGCACGGTCGGCCGGGTCCTGCCGATGTCCTGCGAACCGGTCGGCATCGAGGCGCAGGTGCGGGGCGCGGACCCGACCCGACCGGACGAGGTCCGCACCGTACGCGGACAGCACCAGGTGGCGGTCACCACCGGCCGGGTGGAGTCGCTGCGGCTCACCCCGGCCGCGCCGGTCGCCTGCCCCCAGGCGGTGGCGGCGATCCTGGACGCCGACTGGCTGATCTTCGGACCGGGAAGCTGGTACACCAGCGTCCTGCCGCACCTGCTGGTGCCCGGCCTGGCCGACGCGGTCGTCGCCAGCCCGGCCCGGCGGCTGGTCACCCTGAACCTCTCCGCCGAGAAGGAGACCCTCGGGCTCTCCGCCGCCGGCCACCTCGCCGCGCTGCGCCGCTACCTCCCGGAACTCACCGCCGACTGTGTGCTCGCCGACGACCGGGTGGTGAACGATCCGGGGTCGCTGGCCCGTGCGGCAGAATCCCTGGGAGCCCGGCTCGTGCTCGCCCCGGTCGCCGTCGCCGACGGCAGTCCCCGGCACGATCCGGTCGCCCTGGGCGCCGCCCTGGTGCCGGTCCTGGGCGCCGCTCGTTAACCACCTACGTAATCACCGGTCGTTAAGCACCTACGTAAGCACCGGCGACACGCCGGAACCGGTCCGTGAGGGGACGCACAATGGCGATGACGGCTGCGGTCAAGGACGAGCTGAGTCGGGTCGACGTGCCCAAGCCCTGCTGCCGACGGGCGGAGATGACCGCCCTGCTGCGGTTCGCCGGTGGGCTGCACATCGTCTCCGGTCGGGTGGTGGTCGAGGCGGAGCTGGACACCGGGGCGGTCGCCCGACGCCTGCGCCGCGAGATCGCCGAGGTCTACGGCTACCCGAGTGAGATCCACGTACTCGCCTCGGGTGGCCTGCGCAAGGGCAGCCACTTCATCGTCCGGGTGGTCAAGGACGGCGAGTCGCTGGCCCGGCAGACCGGGCTGCTGGACGTCCGGGGCCGCCCGGTGCGCGGGCTGCCCCCGCACGTGGTCGCCGCCAACGTCTGCTGCGCGGTGTCGGCCTGGCGGGGCGCCTTCATGGCGCACGGCTCGCTGACCGAGCCGGGCCGGTCCAGCGCCCTGGAGATCACCTGCCCCGGCCCGGAGTCGGCCCTCGCCCTGGTCGGCGCGGCCCGCCGGATCGGGATCACCGCCAAGAACCGCGAGGTGCGCGGGGTGGACCGGGTGGTGGTCAAGGACGGCGACGCGATCGCCGCGCTGCTCACCCGGGTCGGCGCGCACTCCAGCGTGCTCGCCTGGGAGGAACGCCGGGTGCGGCGCGAGGTCCGGGCCACGGCCAACCGGCTGGCCAACTTCGACGACGCCAACCTGCGCCGTTCGGCGCGGGCGGCGGTCGCCGCCGCCGCCCGGGTGACCCGGGCGTTGGAGATCCTCGCCGACGACGCCCCCGAGCACCTCACCTCCGCCGGCCGGTTGCGGCTGGAGCACCGGCAGGCCTCCCTGGAGGAGCTCGGCGCGCTGGCCGACCCACCGCTGACCAAGGACGCCATCGCCGGCCGGATCCGCCGGCTGCTCGCGCTCGCCGACAAACGCGCCCGCGACCTCGGCATCCCCGATACCGAAGCGGCAGTCACGCCCGACATGCTCGTGGTCTGATAGGACGGTGGGCCGGTGGCGGCGTCCGGGTTCACGCCCCGGCGCAGCGAGCCGTCCTGTGCTCGGATAGGGTCGCAGCGTACGGCAAGGGGGCCGACAACCGGCTTCCCCCGCCGTACCCACCGCCTCGGCGGTCTGGTCCGTCGGACCGCGGCGGGGTGGCCGAGATGAACTGTCAACGGCCGGCTCCAACGGTCGGCGCACACCAACTCGCCGGCCGCAGTCTGGCGCCGGCGGACCAGAACGCGAGGAGATGGGACCTGTGACCATCCGGGTTGGCATCAACGGCTTCGGCCGTATCGGCCGCAACTTCTTCCGGGCAGTGCTGGCGTCCGGCGCGGACGTCGAGGTCGTCGCCGTGAACGACCTGACCGACAACGCCACGCTCGCCCACCTGCTCAAGTACGACAGCATCCTCGGCCGGCTCCCGCACGAGGTCAAGGCCACCGCCGACGAGATCACCGTCGGCGGCAAGACCATCAAGGCGTTCGCCGAGCGCGACCCGAGCAAGCTGCCCTGGGGCGACCTGGGCGTGGACGTGGTCATCGAGTCGACCGGCTTCTTCACCGACGCCACCAAGGCCAAGGCGCACGTCGACGGTGGGGCCAAGAAGGTCATCATCTCCGCCCCGGCGAAGAACGAGGACGTCACCGTCGTCATGGGCGTCAACCACGGCGACTACGACCCGGCCAAGCACACCATCATCTCGAACGCCTCCTGCACCACCAACTGCCTGGCCCCGATGGCGAAGGTCCTGCACGACACCTTCGGCATCCAGAAGGGTCTGATGACCACGATCCACGCGTACACCCAGGACCAGAACCTCCAGGACGCGCCGCACTCGGACCTGCGCCGGGCCCGCGCCGCCGCGCTGAACATCGTGCCGACCTCCACCGGCGCCGCGAAGGCGATCGGCCTGGTCCTGCCCGACCTCAAGGGCAAGCTCGACGGGTACGCGCTGCGCGTGCCGATCCCGACCGGCTCCGCCACCGACCTGACCGTCGAGGTTGGCCGCGAGACCACCGTCGACGAGGTCAACGCCGCCATCAAGGCCGCCGCCGAGGGGCCGCTCAAGGGCGTCCTGGTCTACAACGAGGACCCGATCGTGTCGGCCGACATCGTCACCGACCCGGCCTCCTGCATCTTCGACGCGCCGCTGACCAAGGTCATCGGCAACCAGGTCAAGGTCGTCGGCTGGTACGACAACGAGTGGGGCTACTCGAACCGCCTGGTCGACCTGGTCAAGCTGGTCGGTAGCTCGCTGTGAGCATCCGTACCCTCGACGACCTGCTCGCCGAGGGGGTTTCAGGTCGGCGCGTCCTGGTGCGCGCCGACCTGAACGTGCCCCTCGACAAGCAGACCGGCGCGATTAACGATCATAATTCCGCCTCCGCGCCGCAAGGCGGCACTCCGGACGGAATGAGGATCGCCGACGACGGCCGGATCCGGGCGGTGCTGCCGACGCTCGGCGCGCTGGTGCAGGCCGGGGCGAAGGTGGTCGTCTGTTCGCACCTGGGCCGCCCCAAGGGCGCGCCGGACCCGCAGTACAGCCTCCGGCCGGTCGCCGGGCGGCTCGGCGAGCTGCTCGGCGCTCCGGTGCAGTTCGCCGCGGACACCGTCGGCGACTCGGCCCGGTCCACCGTGGAGGCGCTGGCCGACGGCCAGGTCGCGCTCCTGGAGAACCTCCGGTTCAACAAGGGTGAGACCAGCAAGGACGACGCCGAGCGGGGCGCCTTCGCCGACCAGCTCGCCGGCTTCGGCGAGGCGTACGTGGACGACGCGTTCGGCGCGGTGCACCGCAGGCACGCCAGCGTGTACGACGTCCCGGCCCGGCTGCCGCACGTGGCCGGTCGGCTCGTGCTCCGCGAGGTCGAGGTGCTCGGCAAGCTGACCGGCGAACCGGAGCGCCCGTACGTGGTGGTCCTCGGCGGCTCCAAGGTCTCCGACAAGCTCGCGGTGATCGAGGCGTTGCTGCCGAGGGTCGACCGGCTGCTCATCGGCGGCGGGATGTGCTTCACCTTCCTCAAGGCCCAGGGCCACGAGGTGGGCACCTCGCTGCTGGAGGAGGAGATGGTCGAGACCTGCCGCAACCTGCTGGAGCGGTCCGAGGGCAAGATCATGCTCCCGGTCGACGTGGTGGCGGCGGACGCCTTCGCCCCGGACGCGGCGCACGACACCGTCCGCGCCGACGGCATTCCGAGCCACCGGCTCGGGCTGGACATCGGCCCGGAGACGGTCGCCGGCTTCGCCGCCGCGCTCTCCGGTGCGAAGACGGTCTTCTGGAACGGCCCGATGGGCGTGTTCGAGATGCCGGCGTTCGCCAACGGCACCCGGGGGGTCGCCGAGGCGATCACCAAGACCGACGCGTTCACCGTCGTCGGCGGCGGCGACTCCGCCGCCGCGGTGCGGGCGCTCGGGCTCGACGAGTCCTCGTTCGGGCACATCTCCACCGGCGGGGGCGCCTCGCTGGAATACCTCGAGGGCAAGACCCTCCCCGGCATCGCGGCGCTGGAGGACTGATGGCGGCGATCACCCGCCGGCCCCTGATGGCCGGCAACTGGAAGATGAACCTGAACCACTTCGAGGCCAACCTCCTGCTCCAGAAGCTGGCGGCCAGCCTCACCGAGAAGCAGCTCACCGACGTCGAGTGCGTCGTGCTGCCGCCCTTCACCGACCTGCGGACGGTGCAGACCGCGGTCGACGGCGACAAGCTGCTCATCGGCTACGGCGCCCAGGACCTCTCCGCGCACCAGTCGGGGGCGTACACCGGGGAGATCTCCGGGGCGATGCTGGCGAAGCTCGGCTGCTCGTACGTGGTGGTCGGGCACTCGGAGCGGCGCGCGTACCACCACGAGGACGACGCGCTGGTCAACGCCAAGGTCACCGCGGCTCTCGGCAGCGGGCTCACCCCGATCCTCTGCGTGGGCGAGGGGCTGGACGTGCGGGACGAGCAGCGGCACGTCGCGCACTGCCAGGACCAGCTCACCGCCGGCCTGAAGGGGCTCAGCGCCGAGCAGGTCACCAAGGTCGTCATCGCGTACGAGCCGGTCTGGGCGATCGGCACCGGCAAGACCGCGACGCCGGAGGACGCCCAGGAGGTGTGCGGTGCGGTGCGGGAGCGCCTCGCCGAGCTGTACGACCAGGCGACCGCGGACCAGGTCCGGGTCCTCTACGGCGGGTCGGTCAAGGCGTCGAACGTCGCCGCGATCATGGCCAAGCCGGACGTGGACGGCGCGCTCGTCGGCGGCGCCAGCCTCGACGCCGAGGAATTCGCGCAGATCTGCCGCTTCCCGGAACACATCACCCGCTGATCGCTCGCTATCCTTGACTCCGCCCGTCCGTCGGTCGGTGCCGCACGCCCGACACGCGGGGCGAGGATCGCAATGAGAGGACTGACCCCAGCCATGCCGACTTGGTTCGCATACACGTTGATCGGGTTGCTGACGATCACGAGCATCCTGCTCACCTTGCTGATCCTGCTGCACCGGGGCAAGGGCGGCGGAATGTCGAGCATGTTCGGCGGCGGGGTCAGCTCCAGCCTCGCCGGCTCGTCCGTGGCCGAGAAGAACCTCGACCGCTACACCGTCCTGGTGGGCATCGTCTGGTTCGCCTGCATCATCGGCCTCGGACTCTGGCTCAAGCTGGCGGTTCCCGCCTGAGGCGGACGCTTCCGTCGTCACCACCCGCGCGCGGCCCGTACCCACGGGTCGCGCGCGGTTCCGTTTCCACCCCTACCGCCCCGCCGCCCGTTCCGCCCCGGTCGCCGGTCGCCGGTCGCGCCCGTGTGTGTGGGTCCGCGTGGTTGCAGGGGCACCTTGCAGTGCGAAAAGCGGTAGCAAGGGTCCCCTGCAACCACCCGGGGCGGGGGTCAGCGGAGGCTACGGAAGCGGGGGCGTACGTCCACCGCGGCGGCCCGGTCGAGCAACCAGAGGGTACGGCCGACACCCGCCACCCCGGCGGCCGGCAACTGCACCGGACCCGCGCCGTCGAGCGCCATGTGGACCGCCGCCGCCTTGTCCGAGCCGCTGGCGATCAGCCACACCTCCTCGGCGGTGTTGATCGCGGGCAGGGTCAGCGTGGTGCGGACCGGCGGCGGCTTGGGGCTGCCCCGGACCGCGCTGACCGGACGGCTCTCGTAGTGCACCGGATGTTCGGGAAAGACCGACGCGACGTGGCCGTCCTCGCCGACGCCGAGGAGCAGCACGTCGAAGTGGGGCAGGGTGGCGTGCCCGGGGCGGGCCGAGGCGGCGAGTTCCTCGGCGTACCGGGCCGCCGCCGCCTCCGGGTCCGCCCCGGCCGGGCCGTCGGAGGCCGGCATCGGGTGGATCCGGGCCGGGTCGAGGGGGAGCTGGTCCAGCAGGGCGGCCCGGGCCTGGGTCTCGTTGCGCTCCGGGTCGCCGGCGGGGAGGAAGCGTTCGTCGCCCCACCAGACGTCCACCCGCGACCAGTCGACCGCGTCGCGGGCCGGAAGGGCCACCACCGCCCGGTAGACGGCGGCGGCGATCCGCCCTCCGGTCAGCACCACCGACGCCTGGCCCCGGTCGGCCTGCGCGTCGAGCAGCCGTACCAGGAGCCGGGCCGCGACCGCCTGCGCCAGCAGGTCGGCGTCGGCGTGTACGGCGACACTCGCCTCACTCATCTCGTGCCTTCTCGTCGACCGTCGGGCGTCCCGCCCGGCGGTACCTGGTCGTCGCCCGGGCGGCCCCGCCCGTGTACGTGTGGTCCGCCGCCGGTCCGCCCGTCACCGGGAAGGGTGACGGGCGAACCGGATCGGGCGGTCAGGAAGCGTCGTTCGTCGTGGCGTGCGCGGTGACGCCCGCCTCGGCGCGGCGCGCGGTGCTCGGGTCCTTCCAGACGTGCACCCGCTGGGCGGGCCGGTCGTCCAGGCCGGAGATCCCCGCCGCCGCCCCGAGGGCCTCGGCGTAGATCTGGTCGGCGTCCAGCCGGCGCAGCTCCTCGGCCAGCTCGTCGCCGAGGGGCCGCCGCACCAGCGGCAGGCTCCGGTCGGCCTGGCCGGTACGCCGGAACGTCGCCGTGCTGTCCTCCCGGGTCAGGGTCAGCTCGTCGCCGTTGGCACAGCGCAACCGCACCTCACGCATCCGGGGCTGCCCGTCGACGTGCTCCCAGCGCGGTTCGATGCCGAGCCGGCTGCCCAGCCAGCCGCACATCAGCGCCGCCGTCGGGTCGGACCGGGGGGCCAGCACGGTCGCCTCGGTGACCTCCGCCTGCGTGGTGTCGAAGGCCCCCGCGACCAGGGTGCGCCACGGGGTGATCCGGCTCCAGGCCAGGTCGGTGTCGCCCGGGGCGTAGTCCCGGGCCCGCTGGCGCAGTGCCTCGATCGGGTCGGCGGCCTGGGCGGCGTCGGTGATCCGCCGGTCGGCGACCACCCCGAGGAAGTCGGTGGCGATCTCCTCCGGCGGTTCGTCGTGCCACCAGGTCACCACCGGCACGTCCGGCACCAGCAGGGGCATCACCACCGACTCGGCGTGCAGCGCGAGCCGGCCGTACATCCGGGTGACGACCGCCTCGCACGGGCCGAGTCGACCGCCCACGACGATCTCCGCGTCCAGCCGGTTGTGGTCCCGTTCCACGTCGGAGCGGACCACGACCAGCAGCCGGCACGGGTGCGCGGCGGCGGCGATGGTGGCCGCCGCCTCCGCCTCGCGGACCCGCTTCTCGTCGACCACCACGATCAGCGTGAGGGCCATGCCACTGGCCACCCCGCCCGCGCTGCGCCGCTCGGCGGCGAGCGCCTTGACCACCTCGTTGCCGGTGGTGTCCCACAGCCCGATCATGCGCGTCTCCAGGCCCGGCCCTCGCGGGCCAGCATCTCGTCGGCGGACCGTGGACCCCACTCGCCGGCCCGGTACGGCTGCGGCTTGGTGCCCGCCCACGCCCGTTCCAGCGGGTCCACCACCTGCCAGCTCTGTTCCACCTCGGCGGCGTCCGGGAAGAGGGTGCGGTCGCCGATCAGCACGTCCAGCACCAGCCGTTCGTACGCCTCCGGGCTGGCCTCGGTGAACGCCTCGCCGTACTGGAAGTCCATGGCGATGTCCCGGACCTCCATGGTGGTGCCCGGCACCTTGGAGCCGAACTTCAACACCACGCCCTCGTCCGGTTGCACCCGGATGACGAGCTGGTTGTTGCCGAGCATCTCGATGTCGGCGTCGTTGAACGGCAGGTGCGGGGCGCGCTTGAACATGATGGCCACCTCGGTGACCCGGCGGGGGAGCCGCTTGCCGGCGCGGATGTAGAACGGCACCTCCGCCCAGCGGCGGTTCTGGATGCCGAGCCGCACCGCGACGTACGTCTCGGTGGTGGAGTCCGCCGGGACGCCCTCCTCGTCCAGGTAGCCGACCGCCCGCTGCCCACCCACCCAGCCGGGCAGGTACTGGCCGCGGACGGTGCCCTCGGAGATGTCCTCCGGCAGGGTGATCGCCCGGAGCACCTTCAGCTTCTCGGCCCGGATCTCGTCGGCGCCGAAGCTGGTCGGCTCCTCCATCGCGACCAGGGCCAGCAGTTGCAGCAGGTGGTTCTGGAGGACGTCCCGGGCCGCGCCGGCGGAGTCGTAGAACCCCGCCCGGCTGCCGATGCCGACGTCCTCGGCCATGGTGATCTGCACCGAGTCGACGTAGTGGGAGTTCCACAGCGGCTCGAACAGGTTGTTCGCGAAGCGCAGGGCGAGGATGTTCTGAACGGTCTCCTTGCCCAGGTAGTGGTCGATCCGGAAGACGTCCTGGCTGGTGAAGACGTCGTCGACCAGGTCGTTGAGTTCCTTCGCCGAGGGCAGGTCGTGCCCGAACGGCTTCTCCACCACGACCCGCCGCCAGCCACCGGAGCGGGCGTTGTCGGCCATTCCGGTGCGGGCGAGCTGCTTGAGCACCACCGGGAACGCCGCCGGGGGGATGGAGAAGTAGAAGGCGGCGTTGCCGGCGATGCCGTGGGTGGCGCGCAGCTCGTCGAGGGTGGTCGCGAGGTGGTCGAAGGCCGCGTCGTCGTCGAACGACCCGCCGACGAACTTGATGTTGCCGGCCAGTCGCGCCCACACCTCCTCCCGCCACGGGGTGCGCGCGTGCTTCTTGGCCGCCTCGTAGGCCAGCGACTCGAAGTCGCCGTCGCCCCAGTCCCGGCGGGCGAAGCCGAGGACCACGAAGCCCGGGGGCAGCAGCCCCCGGTTGGCCAGGTCGTAGACCGCGGGCAGCAGCTTCTTGCGGGCCAGGTCCCCGGTGACGCCGAAGATCACCAGAGCGCAGGGCTCCGGGATCCTCGGCAGCCGCCGGTCCTGCGGGTCGCGTAGCGGGTTCACGCCGCCTCCTCGGTCCGCCGGATCCGTTCCGGTCATCGTCACGTCCGGAACCGTCGGGCCGTGTCCAGCAGGTGGGCCACGCCCGCGGTCCGGTCGGTCAGGTGCAGCCGCACCAGCGGACGGTTCCGGCCGGCCAGGGCCTGCCGGTCCCCGGCGGCCTGGGCGGCCTGGAGCTCGCCGAACGTGTACGGCTTCCCGGGCACCGGCAGGTCCTCGGCGACCGCCCCGGTGATCTGGAGGAAGCTGCCGACCTGCGGACCGCCCTTGTGGTACTGACCGGTGGAGTGCAGGAAGCGCGGCCCCCAGCCGAAGGTGACCGGCCGTCCGGCCGCCCCGGCCAGCAGCGGCCGCAGCTCGCCCGCGTCGGCGTCGGCGAACCGGTCGAGGTACGCCATGACCGCGAGGTAGCCGCCCTCGGCCAGCCCGTCGGTCAGCCAGCGCAGCACGCCGGTCAGGTCGCCCGGAGCGCCCGCCGGGGCGTACACCTCGACCGGGCCGTCGGTGAAGGACGGCGACTCGGTGACCGGCCCGGCGGCCAGGATCTTGTTGGTGTTCTCCTTGCTCTCGGTCACGTTCGGCTGGTTGAACGGGTCGATGCCGAGCACCGCCCCGGCCACCGCCGTGGCGTACTCCCAGGTCAGGAAGTGCGCCCCGAGCGGGCCGTTGACCGCGACCTGCGGCTGCGCGCCGCCACCGGGCACCGCGCCGGCGGGCAGCGCCCCGCCGTAGGTGACGGTGAGCACGTCGTCGCCGGTCGCGCCGGGGCTGTCCGGCGACTCCACCACCACCGGCAGGATGCCGACGCCGGACTTGCCGGTCGACTCGGCGACGAGCTGCTCGGCCCAGTCGCCGAGCCCCTCGATGCCGGTGCCGTCACTGACCAGGGCGAGCTTGTCCCGGCCCTGGGTGGCGGCGGCGCCGAGCGCGGCCCCGAGCGCCAGGCCCGGGTTGTCGCGCTCGCCGCCGAAGCTCTCCGCGAGCGCCTCGGCCTCGTCGATCAGTTCGGCGACGTCGACCCCGGCCAGCGCGGACGGCACCAGCCCGAAGGCGGTCAGCGCGGAGAACCGGCCGCCCACCTCCGGGTCGGCGAGTACCACGTGGGCGCCCATCTCGGTGGCGGTGGCCTCCAGCGGGGAGCCCGGGTCGGTGACGATCACGAAGTGCCGCCCGGCCTCGGCCTCGGTCATCCCCGCGTCGAGGAACGCCTGCCAGTACGCGCGCCGGTGGCTGTCGGTCTCGACCGTGGAGCCGGACTTGCTGGCCACCACGACCACCGTCCGTTCCAGCCGGTCGGCCAGCGCCGCCCGGACCTGACCCGGGTCGGTGGTGTCCAGCACGGTCAGCGGCTTCCCGAGGGTCCGGGCGATGACCTCCGGGGCCAGCGAGGAGCCGCCCATCCCGGCGAGGACCACGTGGTCGAGGTCGCCCAGCTCGGTCTTCAGTTCGGCGAGCTGGGGGAGCAGGTCGCGGCTGCGGCGGTGGGTGTCCACCCAGCCGAGCCGGATCTTGGCCTCCTGCTCGGCGTCCGGACCCCAGACGGTGGCGTCCTTCTGCGCCAGTCGTCCGGGCACGCCGTCGCGCACCAGCGCGTCCCGGGTGGAGGTGGCGCCGGCGGCGTCCACCGCCGCCGCGCCGTACACCGCCAGTCCGGCAGCGGCCTCCACCGGGCCGTCCAGCAGGTCACTCACGCCTTGCCTCCTCGCTGCGCCGCGTCCAGCGACGTCCGGACCCCGTCGAGCAGTTCCTGCCAGCTCGCCTCGAACTTCTCCACACCCTCACGTTCCAGGGTGGCGATCACGTCGGCCATGTCCACGCCGGCCGACTCCAGGTCGGCGAAGACCTGCCGCGACTCGTCGTACGCCCCGGTGACCGTGTCGCCCCGGGTCTCGCCGTGGTCGGCGTACGCGTGGACCACCGGCTCCGGCATGGTGTTGACCGTGCCGGGGGCGATCAGCTCCTCGACGTAGATCACGTCCCGGTAGTCCGGGTTCTTGGTCGAGGTGGACGCCCAGAGCGGGCGCTGCGGGTGCGCCCCGGCGTCGGCGAGGGCCTGCCAGCGGTCGGAGGAGAAGACCTCCGAGTAGCGCTCGTACGCCAGCCGGGCGTTCGCCACGGCGGCCTTGCCGCGCAGCCCCTTGGCTTCGGCGGAACCGATCTTCTCCAGCCGCTTGTCGATCTCGCTGTCCACCCGGGAGACGAAGAACGAGGCGACCGAGCCGATCGTCGACAGGTCGTGGCCGTTCGCCTTCGCCTGCTCCAGGCCGGCGAGGAAGGCCTCCATCACCTGCGAGTAGCGGTCCAGCCCGAAGATCAGCGTGACGTTGACGCTGATCCCCTCGGCGAGGGTGGCGGTGATCGCCGGCAGCCCGGCCTCGGTCGCCGGGATCTTGATGAACAGGTTCGGCCGGTCGACCAGCCACCAGAGCGCCTTGGCCTCGGCGACGGTCTTCTCCGCCTCGTGGGCCAGCCGCGGGTCCACCTCGATCGACACCCGGCCGTCCACCCCGGCGCTGCCGTCGTACGACGGGCGCATCACGTCGCACGCCCAGCGCACGTCGTACGTGGTGAGCATGCGCACGGCCTCCTCGACCTGCACGCCCCGGGCGGCCAGGTCGCGGACCTGCCAGTCGTACTCGTCGGCGTCCTTCAGCGCCTTGGCGAAGATGGTCGGGTTGGTGGTCACCCCGGCCACGTGCTTCTCCCGCCGGAGCTGGTCCAGCCCGCCGGAGCTGAGCCGGGTCCGGGAGAGGTCGTCCAGCCAGACCGCCACGCCTGCGGCGGTCAGTTCCTTCAACCTGTCAGTCATACCGTCCACGCTCCCCTCAGTTGCCGGTGGTGAAACCGGTGATGTCGCCGATCCGGGTCTGCGCCGCGTGCGCGGCCGCCACGATCCGGTCGGGGGTGAAGCCGAACTGCTCGAAGAGCACCGAGTGCGGCGCGCTGGCCCCGTAGTGCTCCAGGCTGACCGTCTCGCCGCTGTCGCCGACGATGCCCCGCCACGACATGCCGATGCCGGCCTCGACGCTGACCCGGGCCTTCACGCTGCGCGGCAGCACCGACTCGCGGTACGCCTCGTCCTGCGCGAAGAACCACTCCTGGCAGGGCATCGAGACGACCCGGGTGGGGGTGCCCTGCTCCTCCAGCCGCTCCCGCGCGGTGAGGCAGAGCTGCACCTCCGAGCCGGTGCCGACCAGGATCACCTGCGGCTTGCCGTTGGACGCCTCGGCCAGCACGTAGCCGCCCTTGGCCACGCCCTCCGCGCCGGCCAGCGTCGACCGGTCCAGGGTCGGCAGCGGCTGGCGGCTCAGGGCCAGCGCGGTCGGCCGGTCGGTGTGCTCCAGCGCCGCGCGCCAGGCCCAGGCGGTCTCGTTGGCGTCGGCCGGGCGGACCACGTCCAGGCCGGGGATGGCCCGCAGTGCGGTCAGGTGCTCCACCGGCTGGTGGGTGGGGCCGTCCTCGCCGAGGCCGATCGAGTCGTGCGTCCAGACGTAGACCACCGGCAGCTTCATCAGCGCGGCGAGCCGCACTGAGGGACGCATGTAGTCGCTGAACACCAGGAACGTGCCGCCGTACGGGCGGGTGCCGCCGTGCAGCGCGATGCCGTTGAGGATCGCGCCCATCGCGTGCTCACGGATGCCGAAGTGCAGGGTGCGGCCGTACTCGTGGCCGGGGAACTCCTTGGTGGCGTGGCTGGCCGGGACGAAGGACGGCTCGCCCTTCATCGTGGTGTTGTTGCTCTCCGCCAGGTCGGCCGAGCCGCCCCACAGCTCCGGCAGCACCGGGGCGAGGGCCTCCAGGACCTTGCCCGAGGCGGCCCGGGTGGCGACGCCCTTGGCGTCCGCCGGGAAGGTGGGCAGCGCGTCGGCCCAGCCCTGCGGCAGGGTACGGGTGGCCAGCCGGTCGTAGAGCGCCCGGCGCTCCGGATTCGCCTTCGCCCACCCGTCGAACGCCGCCTGCCACTCCTGCTGCGCCTGCGTGCCCCGGGCCAGCGTCTCCCGGGTGTGCGCGAGCACCTCCTCGGTCACCTCGAAGGTGCGCTCCGGGTCGAAGCCGAGCAGCTTCTTGGTGGCGGCGACCTCGTCGGCGCCGAGCGCCGAGCCGTGGATCTTGCCGGTGTTCTGCTTGTTCGGCGCGGGCCAGCCGATGATGGTGCGCAACGCGATGAACGAGGGGCGGTCGGCCTCCGCCTTCGCGGCGAGCAGCGCGGTGTACAGCGCCTCGACGTCCTCGTGGTAGTCGCCCTGGTCGGCGTCGCCGCGCCGCCAGTCGACGGTCTGCACGTGCCAGCCGTACGCCTCGTAGCGGGCGGCGACGTCCTCGCTCTTGGCGATCCGGGTGTCGTCCTCGATCGAGATCTCGTTGTCGTCGTAGATCAGGGTGAGGTTGCCGAGCTGCTGGTGGCCGGCGAGGGCGCTGGCCTCGTGGCTGATGCCCTCCTCGATGTCGCCGTCCGAGGCGATGCACCAGATGTGGTGGTCGAAGACCGACGCGCCCGGGGCGGCGTCCGGGTCGAAGAGGCCGCGTTCCCGGCGCGCCGCCATCGCCATGCCGACCGCGTTGCCGAGCCCCTGCCCGAGCGGGCCCGTGGTGGTCTCCACGCCGGGGGTGTGCCCGTGCTCGGGGTGGCCGGGCGTCAGCGAACCCCACTGCCGGAGCGACTTCAGGTCGTCCAGGCCGAGCGGGTAGCCGCTGAGGAAGAGCTGGATGTACAGGGTGAGGCTGGAGTGGCCGGCGGAGAGGACGAAGCGGTCCCGTCCGGGCCAGTTCGGGTCGGCCGGGTCGTGCCGCATCACCCGGTTGAAGAGGAGGTACGCCGCGGGCGCGAGGCTCATCGCCGTACCGGGGTGACCGTTGCCGGATTTCTCCACGGCGTCCATGGCCAGCACGCGGACCGTGTCGACGGCCCGGCGGTCGAGGTCGGACCAGGTCAGGTTTGGGTGCTTGGGTCGGTTGGCAGCCACGATGGTTGTGCTCCTCGGCAGATGGGCGGAACCCTCAGAGATGACCCTATCGAGCGGTGGTAAACCCCCGCCCAGGGATCTCTGCATGCGGTTTCGTCTCCGGTCGCCCGGTCACCCGCCGGTGCCCCGTCCAGCGTTCCGGCACGCCGCGCAGATGTGATGGCGGGCACGGCTGACGGGGCGAACGGGCTGCGCGGATCACGCCGCGTAGGCTGTCGGTCGGTGTGTGGGTCCGCGAACCGGCCGCCGCCGAGCCGATCTCCTGCCGATGCCGGAAGGTGGCCGTCCGTGAGCATGATCACCGAGCGCCCCGTCAACAGTCCCGCCGCAGGGCCTGCGGCGGAGGTGACGTCGGAGGGCGCCGGTGCGCGGCGGGACGTCCGGGCGGTGGTCTCGGCGTACGTCACGCTCACCAAGCCCCGGATCGTCGAGCTGCTCCTGGTCACCACCGTCCCGGCGATGATGCTCGCCGCCGACGGCCTGCCGTCGCTCTGGCTGGTCGCGGTCGTGGTGGTCGGCGGTGCCCTCGCGGCCGGCGCGGCCAGCGTGATCAACTGCTACATCGACCGGGACATCGACCAGGTCATGCGGCGCACGAAGCGCCGTCCGCTGCCGACCCACACGGTCACCCCGCGCAACGCGCTGGTCTTCGGGCTCGTCCTGGCGGCCGTCTCGGTGGCGCTGATGGCGGCCTTCACCAACTGGCTGGCCACCGGGCTCACCCTGGCCGCGATCGTCTACTACGACCTGGTCTACACGCTCTGGCTGAAGCGGACCACCCCGCAGAACACCTTCTGGGGCGGGGCCTGCGGCGCGGCACCGGTGCTGATCGGCTGGGCGGCGGTGACGGGTTCGCTCGCCCCGGCCGCGTGGGCCCTCTTCGCGGTGGTCTTCTTCTGGCAGATGCCGCACTTCTACGCGCTGGCCATCAAGTACAAGGCGGACTACGCCCGGGCCGGCATCCCGATGCTGCCGGTGGTCGCTTCCACCCGCCGGGTCAACGCCGAGATCATCATCTTCACCTGGCTCACCGTCCTCTCCTCGCTGGCGCTCTGGCCGCTGGGGATGAGCCCGATCTACGGCGCGGTCGCCCTGGCGGTCGGGGCGGTGTTCATCGTCGAGGCGCACAAGCTGTGCCGGCGCTCCACCCGGGGCGAGGCGGTGAAGCCGATGCGGCTCTTCCACTGGTCCACGACGTACCTCACGATCCTGGCGGCGGCGGTCGCCCTCGACGCGCTGCTGTAGGGGTCGTTCGGCGCCGTTCGGACCGCTGTCACCGTTCTGTAATATTCTGCGCCTGATTCGCCCCGGCAAATCCGGACATATTGGTCCGAATTACCTGTGGTCTTCCTTAAACCTCCGGGTAATTGGCATCACAAAAGGTTCATCGTTCTCGCCCACCCGTGGCGGCATCTGCTTACGCTGCCCGACATGGCAGATGGTTCCGATACAACGCTGACGGCTGATCAGATCGCCTCCGGCAAGGCCCCCGACGGCCTCGTCGCCGGCATCCGGTCGTTCGCCGCCGGGCACGGCGGCGCGACGGCGGTCATCGAGTACGTCGGCAAGCGGGGCGCGCGCATCGTGCTGGTGGGCTCCGACGGCGAGTGGGGAGACCAGTTCGCCGACGGCACCGACGTGGCGCGGCAGGCCTGCGCGCTGGCCGGGGTCGCCGTGGAGAACGCCTGGGAGCGGGAGCTGATGGACCAGATGCGGCCGAGCAACGACCTGTGGCGCTCGATGGCCCGGCGCACCATGGCGCGGTAGGCGGATCCGCGACCTTGACCCACGACCACCAGCCGACCCGGGGGGAACCCCGGGTCGCTCTCGTCACCTGCGCCGAACTGCCCGACCTCGAACCGGACGACCGGCTCCTGCGGGCCCCGCTGGCCGTCCGCGGCGTACGCGTCGACACCGTCACCTGGGACGCCCCGGACGTCGACTGGGCCGGCTACGACCTGGTGGTGCTCCGCTCGACCTGGGACTACGTCGCACGTCGCGACGAGTTCGTCGCCTGGGCGCGCGCCGTGCCCCGGCTGGCCAACCCGGCCGACGTGGTCGTCTGGAACACCGACAAGCGCTACCTCGACGTGCTCTCCGCCGCCGGGGTGCCGACCGTGCCCACCACGTGGGTCGCGCCCGGCGAGCCCTGGCAGCCGCCGGAGCGGGGCGAGTACGTCGTCAAGCCGGCGGTCAGCGCGGGCAGCCTGGACAGCGGCCGGTACGACCTGGCCGACCCCGGGCACCGCCGGCTCGTCGCCGACCACCTGGGGCGGCTCGGCGCCGCCGGACGGGTCGCCATGGTGCAGCCCTACCTGCACGCGGTCGACACGGCGGGGGAGACCGCACTGCTGTTCGCCGGCGGGCCCACCGGTCCGGTGTTCAGCCACGCGATCCGCAAGGGTGCCATGCTCACCGGCCCCGACCAGCCCACCGCGGAGCTGTTCCACGCCGAGCAGATCGACCCGCGTACCGCCACCCCCGAGCAGCTCGCGGTGGCCGAACGGACCCTGGCGGCGGTGCCCGGTGGTGCGGAACGCCTGCTCTACGCCCGGGTCGACCTGATCCCCGGCGCGGACGGCACGCCGGTCCTGGTCGAGCTGGAACTCACCGAGCCCTCGCTCTTCCTCGGTCACGCCGAGGGGGCCGCCGACCGGTTCGCCGACGCGATCGTGGCCCACCTGCACACCATCTGACCCAACCCGCTTCCGCCCCCGCTCTCGTCGCGGTGGGCGGGCTCGGGGTGGGGTGGGGTGGGGTGGTAGCAGGGGTCCCCTGTTACCGCTTTTTGATGAACAGGGGTCCCCTGCTACCACCCCACCCGGGCCGGAAGGCGCGGAAGCGTGGGAGGGGTGCGGAGCGGGCGGGAGGCGTGCGGAGCGGGTGGGTCAGCTGTGGGTGGCGCCGACCGGGTGTGCCCGGGCGTCCGTATCCGCCTCGGTGTCCGTCTCCGGGGTGGCGGGGACGGGGCGCCGTTCGCGGGTCGACCACTGCACCGACAGGGTGGCCAGCAGCACCAGGCACGAGCCGAGCATGTGCGCGCCCACCAGCAGCGCCGGCAGGTGCGTGAAGTACTGCACGAAGCCGATCAGTCCCTGGCCCAGCTCCACCGCGACGAGCACCAGTGCCGCCCGGGCCGCCCCGGTCGCGCCGACCGCCCGGAAGGCGAACACCAGCGCCACCGAGAGGCCGATCAGCAGGAAGACGCTGTCGGCGTGCACCTGGGAGATCGTCTCGGGGTCCAGTCCGTTGCGGGCCGCGCCGTGGTCGCCGGCGTGCGGGCCGCTGCCGGTGACCCACGTGCCGATGACCAGCACCGCCGCGCTGACCACTGTGGTGATCGCGGCCAGGGTGCGCAGTGGGGCCGGCACCACCGCCACCGCCGGGCCGTCCGGGTCCTTGATCCGCCGCCAGAGCGCGTACGCCGCCGCGATCACCGCCATCGAGGCGAGGAAGTGCAGCCCGACCACCCACGGGTTGAGGTTGGTCAGCACGGTGATCCCGCCGACCACCGCCTGGGCGGGGATGCCGAGGAAGACCGCGACCGCCAGCGGCAGCAGTCCGCGCCGCCGGGGCCGGTGCAGCAGGACCGCGACCAGGACGGCCAGCGCGATCAGGCCGACCGCGAAGGTGAGCAGCCGGTTGCCGAACTCGATGACCCCGTGGATGCCCATCTCGGCGGTCGTGGTGTATGACTCGTCGGTGCACCGGGGCCAGGTGGGGCAGCCGAGACCGGAGGCGGTCAACCGGACGGCCCCGCCGGTGACCACGATCCCGACGTTGGCGATGATCGAGGCGAGCGCGAGTCGGCGCAGCAGGGCGGCGGAGACCGGGAACCGGGCGGCTGGCTTCACAGCGCGAATCCTACGCACTGTAGTGCTCGGGTTCCCGGGGGCCTCCGCCGAGCCGGTGGCTCGGATCACCGGAACCGGGGTTTGCGGGTGCCCGACGAATTACGTAACGTGGGCGTTGTGAAAAACGCGGCGGCGCTCTCCGGGCAGCAGCCGGCGACCGCTGCGGTCGCCGGGGCGTCCGCGTCCGCCGCCGACGTGTCCACCCGTGAGCGGGTCACGCAGCTCCTGCTGGAGCGGGGTGCGACCACCGCGGTGCAGCTCGGCGACGCGCTGGGGCTCAGCCCGGCGGCGATCCGCCGCCATCTCGACGCGATGCTCGTCGACGGCGACGTGGTCGCCCGCGAGCAGGCGGTGCGGGCGCACCGGGGGCGTGGCCGCCCGGCCAAGGTCTTCGTGCTCACCGACGCCGCCCGGGTCCGCTGCGGCACCCACCACTACGACAACATGGCCACCGCCGCGCTGCGCTGGATCGCCCGCACGGGCGGGTCGGCGGCGGTGGAGGCGTTCGCCGCCGAGCAGGTCGCCGCGCTGGAGCGCCGGTGCCGGGCGGCACTGGAAGACGCCGGGGAGGACCCGCTCGCCCGAGCGGAGGCGCTCGCCGGGGCGCTGACCGCCGAGGGGTACGCGGCCAACGCGTCCACGATCGCCTCCGGCGGCCAGCTCTGCCAGCACCACTGCCCGGTGGCGCACGTGGCCGCCGAGTTCCCCCAGCTGTGCGAGGCCGAGACCTCGGTGATCTCCCGCCTGGTCGGCACGCACGTGCAGCGGCTGGCCACCATCGCCCACGGCGACGGGGTGTGCACCACGCACATTCCCGGCCAACCGGGGCGTGTTCCGTCCGGTAAGACCGTCTCCACTGTGAGGACAGATAGATGACCGAGCAGATCGTTCAGCCCCTGACCCAGGAGGAGCAGCTCGCCGCCCTCGGTCGTTACGAGTACGGCTGGGCCGACCCCGACGTCGCCGGGGCGACCGCCCAGCGTGGCCTCAACGAGGCGGTGGTGCGGGACATCTCGGCCAAGAAGAACGAGCCGGCCTGGATGCTCGACCTACGCCTGAAGGGTCTGCGGCTGTTCGGCCGCAAGCCGATGCCGGCGTGGGGGGCCGACCTCACCGGGATCGACTTCGACAACATCAAGTACTTCGTCCGCTCCACGGAGAAGCAGGCCACCAGCTGGGAGGAACTGCCCGAGGAGATCAAGAACACCTACGACAGGCTGGGCATCCCGGAGGCCGAGAAGCAGCGGCTGATCGCCGGGGTCGCCGCGCAGTACGAGTCCGAGGTGGTCTACCACAAGATCCGTGAGGACCTGGAGGAGCAGGGTGTCGTCTTCCTCGACACCGACACCGCCCTCAAGGAGCACGAGGACATCTTCAAGGAGTACTTCGGCACGGTGATCCCGGTCGGCGACAACAAGTTCGCCGCCCTGAACACCTCCGTCTGGTCCGGCGGCTCCTTCATCTACGTGCCGAAGGGCGTGCACGTGGAGATCCCGCTCCAGGCGTACTTCCGGATCAACACCGAGAACATGGGCCAGTTCGAGCGGACGCTGATCATCGTCGACGAGGGCGCGTACGTGCACTACGTCGAGGGCTGCACCGCCCCGATCTACTCCTCCGACTCGCTGCACAGCGCGGTCGTGGAGATCGTGGTCAAGAAGAACGCCCGCTGCCGGTACACGACCATCCAGAACTGGTCGAACAACGTCTACAACCTGGTCACCAAGCGCGCGGTCTGCCACGAGGGCGCGACCATGGAGTGGATCGACGGCAACATCGGCTCCAAGGTCACCATGAAGTACCCGGCGGTCTACATGACCGGCGAGCACGCCAAGGGCGAGGTGCTCTCGGTGGCCATGGCCGGTGAGGGCCAGCACCAGGACGCCGGCGCCAAGATGGTGCACGCCGCACCGCACACCAGCAGCACCATCGTGTCGAAGTCGATCGCCCGGGGCGGCGGCCGTACCTCGTACCGGGGCCTGGTGCAGGTCATGGAGGGCGCGCACCACAGCGCGAGCACGGTCAAGTGCGACGCGCTGCTGGTCGACACCATCTCCCGCTCGGACACCTACCCGTACGTCGACATCCGCGAGGACGACGTGTCGATGGGGCACGAGGCGACCGTCTCCAAGGTCAGCGAGGACCAGCTCTTCTACCTGATGAGCCGGGGCCTGAGCGAGGACGAGGCGATGGCGATGATCGTGCGCGGCTTCATCGAGCCGATCGCCAAGGAGCTCCCGATGGAGTACGCCCTGGAGCTCAACCGCCTGATCGAGCTGCAGATGGAGGGCGCGGTCGGCTGACGTCGACCCCACCCAGGGGCGGGCCGGTCCGACCGGCCCGCCCGCCGTCTGGCACCGGACACCGTTGTCGCGAGAACTGATCAAGGAAGAGATGACTATCCAGGCTTCCGCGCCGCCGCCGAGCACCAAGTCGCAGGCGCTGCGTTCGTACGACGTTGCCGACTTCCCGGCCCTCACCGGCCTTGAGGAGGAGTGGCGTTTCACCCCGCTGAAGCGGTTGCGGGGTCTACTGGACGGGACCGTCACCGACGAGTCCGCGCACTGGCCCGCCTACGAGGTCGGCCCGCTGCCGGACGGGGTGACCGTCGGCACGCTGGCCAAGGACGACCCGCGCCGGGGCAGCGTGCTGACGCCGTTCGACCGGGTCAGCGCCCGCGCCTACGGCGAGGCGGACCTCGGCCGGCTGGTCCGGGTCGCCCCGCAGGCCGTGGTCCACGAGCCGGTGACCGTCACCGTGCAGGGCGGCCCCCGCGACGTGCTCTCCTTCGCGCACACCTTCGTCGAGGTCGGCGCGTTGTCCGAGTCGGTGCTCGTGGTGGAGCAGGTGGGCAGCGGCACGCTCGGCGAGAACGTCGAGGTGTCGGTCGGTGACGGCGCGAAGCTCACTCTGGTCACGGTCGCCGACTGGGCCGACGACGCGGTCCAGGCCCAGCACCTGAAGATCAAGCTTGGCCGGGACGCCCGGGTGACGCACGTGCAGGTCACCCTCGGTGGCGACCTGGTGCGGCAGTACACCAGCGTGGAGTACACCGGCCGGGGCGGCGAGGCCGAGCTGTACGGCGTCTACTTCGCCGACTCCGGCCAGCACCTGGAGCACCGGCAGCTGGTCGACCACAGCATCCCGGACTGCCGGAGCCACGTCGGGTACCGGGGCGCGTTGCAGGGCGAGAGCGCCCGGACGGTCTGGGTCGGCGACGTGCTGATCCGCGCCGAGGCGACCGGCACCGACACGTACGAGATCAACCGGAACCTGCTGCTGACCGACGGCGCGCGGGCCGACTCGGTGCCCAACCTGGAGATCGAGACCGGCGAGATCGCCGGGGCCGGCCACGCCAGCGCCACCGGTCGCTTCGACGACGAGCAGCTCTTCTACCTGATGGCCCGGGGCATCCCGGAGGCCGAGGCCCGTCGTCTGGTGGTCCGGGGCTTCTTCGCCGAGATCCTCAACAAGATCCCGGTGGAGTCGCTGCGGGAGCGGCTCGGCGAGGCGATCGAGGCCCGACTGGCCAAGGCCGGCGCCTGATGATCAGGATCTGCTCGACCGGGGACGTGCCGAAGGGCACCGTGATCAGCGCCGACGTCGACGGCACCGCGATCGCCGTGGTGCACGCCGACGACGGTGGCTTCTACGCCGTCCACGACGAGTGCTCGCACGCCGCCGTGGCCCTCTCCGAGGGCGAGGTGTCCGGCTGCACGCTGGAATGCTGGCTGCACGGTTCGCGTTTCGACCTGCGGACCGGTGAGCCGAGCGGGCTGCCCGCCACCGAACCCGTACCCGTCTACCCCGTCGAAGTCCGCGACGGCGACATCTACGTCAGTCTCACGCCGAGCAATGGAGTGACCCGATAATGAGCACCCTGGAGATCCGCGACCTGAAGGTGTCGGTCAAGCTGCCCGAGGGTGAGCTCAAGCCGATCCTGCACGGTGTCGACCTGACCGTGCGTTCGGGGGAGACCCACGCCATCATGGGCCCGAACGGCTCCGGCAAGTCGACCCTGGCGTACTCGATCGCCGGTCACCCGAAGTACGAGATCACCGGCGGCACGGTGACCCTCGACGGCGTCGACGTCCTGGAGATGTCCGTCGACGAGCGGGCCCGCGCCGGCCTCTTCCTGGCCATGCAGTACCCGGTCGAGGTCCCCGGCGTCTCGGTGGCGAACTTCCTGCGGACCGCCAAGACCGCCATCGACGGCGCGGCCCCGAAGCTGCGCACCTGGGGTGGCGAGCTGCGCGGCGCGATGGAGCGGCTCCAGATGGACCCGGCCTTCGCCCAGCGCAACGTCAACGAGGGCTTCTCCGGCGGTGAGAAGAAGCGGCACGAGATCGTGCAGCTGGAACTGCTCAAGCCGAAGATGGCGATCCTCGACGAGACCGACTCCGGCCTCGACGTGGACGCGCTCCGCGTGGTCAGCGAGGGCGTCAACCGGGTCCGCGACACCGGCGACACCGGCCTGCTGCTGATCACCCACTACACCCGCATCCTGCGCTACATCAAGCCGGACTTCGTGCACGTCTTCGTGGCCGGGCGGATCGTCGAGGAGGGCGGCCCGGAGCTGGCCGACAAGCTCGAGGAAGAGGGCTACGAGCGGTACGTCGCCGGGGCCGGCGCGGCGCGGGCCTGAGGAAGGGCCGGTCACCGGAGATGACCACCATCACGATCCCCGCCGGGATGCCGCAGTACGACGACGTGCCCCGCTTCGACGTGGCGAAGGTGCGCGCGGACTTCCCGATCCTCGACCGGGAGATCAACGGGCACCCGCTGGTCTACCTCGACAGCGCCAACACCTCGCACAAGCCGCGCCAGGTGCTCGACGTCCTCGCCGAGCACTACGCGATGCACAACGCGAATGTGTCCCGTTCGGTGCACACCCTGGGCACCGAGGCCACCGAGGCGTACGAGGGGGCCCGGGCGAAGATCGCCGCGTTCGTCAACGCGCCCAGCGTGGACGAGGTGGTCTTCACCAAGAACTCCACCGAGGCGATCAACCTGGTGGCGTACGCGTTCTCCAACGCCTCGCTGCGCGCCGACGCCGACCCCCGGTTCCGCCTCGGTCCCGGTGACGAGGTGGTGATCTCCGAGATGGAGCACCACTCGAACATCGTCCCGTGGCAGCTGCTCTGCGAGCGGACCGGCGCGACCCTGCGCTGGTTCCCGGTCACCGAGCACGGCCGGCTCGACGACTCCGGCCTGGAGGACCTGGTCAACGAGCGGACGAAGCTCGTCTCGCTGGTGCACGTGTCGAACATCCTCGGCACGGTCAACCCGACCTCGCGGATCACCCAGCGGGTCCGTGAGGTGGGGGCGCTGCTGCTCTGGGACTGCTCGCAGTCCGCGCCGCACATGCCGCTCGACGTGGTCGACCTCGACGCCGACTTCGTCGTCTTCACCGGGCACAAGATGTGCGGCCCGACCGGCATCGGCGTGCTCTGGGGCCGCTCCGGGCTGCTGGCGGCGATGCCGCCGGTGCTCGGTGGCGGCTCGATGATCGAGACGGTGACGATGGCGGGCTCCACGTTCGCCGCGCCGCCGGCCCGGTTCGAGGCGGGCACCCCGCCGATCGCCGAGGCGGTGGCGCTCGGCGCGGCCGTGGACTACCTCACCGGCATCGGCATGCGGGCGATCCAGTGGCACGAGAAAGAGCTGACCGCGTACGCGCTGGACGCCCTGGCGACCGTGCCGGGGCTGCGGATCTTCGGTCCGGCCGTGCCGGTGGGCCGGGGCGGCACCATCTCGTTCGCCCTCGGCGACGTGCACCCGCACGACGTCGGGCAGGTGCTCGACTCGCTCGGCGTGCAGGTGCGGGTGGGTCACCACTGCGCCCGCCCGGTCTGCACCCGGTTCGGGGTGCCGGCGATGACCCGGGCGTCGTTCTACCTCTACACCACCACCGCGGAGATCGACGCCCTGGTGGCGGGACTGGAGCAGGCACGGAAGGTGTTCGCCTGATGCAGCTCGACCAGCTCTACCAGGAGATCATCCTGGACCACTACAAGCACCCGCAGGGCCGCGGCCTGCGCGACCCGCAGGAGCCGGGCGACCGGGTCGCCGAGGCGCACCACGTCAACCCGACCTGCGGGGACGAGGTGACCGTCCGGGTCGCCACCGACGGCACCGTGCTGCACGACATCTCGTACGACGGCATGGGCTGCTCGATCAGCCAGGCGTCGGCGAGCGTGCTGCACGAGCTGCTGACGGGTCGCCGGACCGACGAGGCGTTCGCCGTGCACGAGGCGTTCGTCGAGCTGTTGTCCGGTCGTGGCCAGGTCACGCCGGACGAGGACGTGCTCGGTGACGGGGTAGCGTTCGCGGGTGTCGCCCGCTATCCCGCCCGGGTCAAGTGCGCGCTGTTGTCGTGGATGGCGTTCAAGGACGCCGCGGCACGCGCGGGGGTGGGCGCGAGCCCGGAGGTGAAGGCATGAGTTCCGAAGACACCGCGACGGCTCCCACGCCGTCGCCCGAGGCGGCCGTGACGCCGCCCGACGGCACCGCGACGGCGCCGTCCGAGCAGGCCGCGACGGCCACCGACGGGGAGGGCACCCAGACCCCGGCCGCCGCGTCGGCCGGCGGCAAGGCCGCGCTGGCCGACATCGAGGAGGCGATGAAGGACGTCGTCGACCCGGAGCTGGGCATCAACGTGGTCGACCTCGGCCTGGTGTACGGCGTCCACGTCGACGACGACAACGTCGCCACCATCGACATGACGCTGACCTCGGCGGCCTGCCCGTTGACCGACGAGATCGAGGCCCAGTGCCGGCAGGCGCTGTGCACCGGCCCCGGTGGGGGACTGGTCGCCGACTTCCGGATCAACTGGGTGTGGATCCCGCCATGGGGCCCCGACAAGATCACCGACGACGGTCGGGAGCAGCTCCGCGCCCTCGGCTTCAACGTCTGACCCAAGCACACCCGTGAGCGCGCCGTCCCCGCCGGGGGCGGCGCGCTCACGCGTCTGCGCGTGGCACCTCCGGTGTCACGGGAACGGATGCGGGTACGGGTTGATCTCGGCTGCCGCCAGCGGAACGTCCCGGTAGCCGAGGCGTACCGGCAGGTCGCGTAGCCGGGGCAGGTCGACCCGCCGGTTGCGGTGCCCGAAGGCCATCGGCAGCAGCCCCGGCACGATGACCTTGACACAGGTCAGGTCCGCAGTGGCCTGTTCGAGCGCGGTCTGGTCGACCACCACCACGTCGAGGCCGTCGCGCAGGTAACGGTCGACCACCCCGGTCAGGTCGGCCAACAGGTCGTCGGCCGGTCGGTGGCGTTCGGCGGCCGGGAACGCCTCGGCCATCGACCGGATCTCGTCGCGTTCGTAGAGGAAGCCGAACCGGTGCCAGCTCTCCGGGGAGGCCGCCACCAGGGCGTGGTCCTCCATGCGCACCACGAGGTCCGGATCGGCGACCAGGCCGGGGGCGGTGGTGTCGTCGGCGACCATGTCCCGGGTCGCGTCGGCGACGCTGGCCAGCTCGACGAGCCCCGCCCAGAGCGCCCGCTCCGGGTCGAGGTGCGCGCCGGCACCGCAGAACGCCTTGGGCTGGCCCGGCCGGTCCTCCTCGTCGACGAGCATCAACCACAGCGCCGGGATGCCCTCCGGCATGGTGATGTCGAAGACGTGCAGCCGGCTGCCGGTGGTCCGTTCCAACCACCGCACCAGCAGCCGGGTCATCGGGTCCGCGGAGGTCGTCGGGTCGATCCGGGGCACCGGCAGCCGGGCGTACCAGGTCGCCAGGAAGGCGTCGCGCTCGGCGACCTCGAAGATGCCGTGCAGGATCGCCTCCTCCATGTTCCCGCCGAGCGCGCAGCCGTTCGAGCTCTCCACGCCGAACATGGTCTGGTGGGAGCCGTAGTAGGCGAAGCTCTCCGGCACCAGCACCGGGCCGCCGCGTTGGAACGAGTAGCCGTACACCCACTCCACCGGCAGGTCCGGGTGGTACCGCACCGACTGGTGGCTCGGCGGCTGCTCGGGCAGGCCGAGGGTCACCGGGTCGACGGCCCGGTCCGGGCCCAGCTCCCGGTAGGAGGCGGTGACACTGGTGCGTCGGGTCCGGGGCAGGGTGCCGCCGAGCCGTTCCAGCGCCTCGGCGATGGCGACCGACACGCTGGCCGGGTAGCTGAACGTCCGTCCGTAGCCGGACAGCTCGGTGCAGCAGGCGGGGCCGCCGATCGCCGCGGCGAGAATCATCGGGTGGTGGTGGTAGACGGTCATCGTCGAGATCAACCCGGTCTCGCCGTCGACCATCAGGTCCAGCAGCCGCTCGTGCTCGCCGGCGAGACTGCGTGCCCGGTACTCGTCGGGTCGGGGCTTGGGCCGGGACACCAGCGTCAGACTGCCCGCTGCCGGGCTGTCGTCGGGCAGGTGACCGCAGAGGCGGCACTCCGGGTCGGCGATGAACCGGTGCCGGTCGACCCGCAGGGTCGCGGTGTCGACCTCCAGCACGGCGCCGGCGCAGCGGGGCGCCCCGTCGGCGGCCACCCGGGCCAGCTCGTCGGCGACCAGGGCGGCCACGACGGCCTGCACCGGCGGCGCGAGCACCGGTGAGGGCGGCTGCGCCGTGCCGGCGTAGAGGGCCTCCCACAGCGCCGACCGCTGCGGCGTGCCGGTGACCCGGGCCCGGCCCTCCCGGATCCGGACACAGTGGTGACAGCCCGGCGTGCCGGCCCGGGTGTAGGGGCCGATCCGGACCCCGCGCGGGGTCGGGTAGACCGGTAGGAAGTCCCGTCCGGCCCGGTGGGCGTCGGTCGCGGCGGCGAGCACCCGGTCGGCCTCCGGCCGGTCGAGGACGACGAGGTCGACGTCCGGCGCGGTGTGCGGGGCGAGGCGTGCGGCCACCGCCCGGTGCAGGACGCCCTCGCCGAGCGACCGCAGGCCCGGCTCCGTGGTGAGTGTCATCGGTTTCCTCCGGTGCCGTCGGTCAGCGTCATCGGTTCCCTCCGGTGCCCGTCGGTCAGCGTCGCCTCGACCACGAACGGGAGCACGTCCCGCAGGGCCGGCACCTCGTCGACCGGGCGGACCACGAGCCGTCGTCCGCGGGCCGCGAAGCCCTTGACCAGCGTTTCCAGGTCGTCGTCCCAGGCGCCGACGCCGGCGTCCGGCCCGACGTCGGCACCGTCCGGGCCCCGGCCGGTGAGGATCGCGGCGGCGGCCTGGGTGGCCAGTTCCAGCGCCACCTCGGGCTCGGTGGCGCAGGCATGCGCGAGCCAGCGCTCACCGGTGCCGACGAACACCGTCGGCACGTCGGATCCCGCCCGCCAGGCGCGTAGCTCGTGGCCGAGCACGGCCATGTCGTCGGCGAGTCGCCGGGCGTCCGCCGGCCACCGGTTCCGGTCCCACCCGTCGTCCCCGGTGGCCGCGCCGGGCTCAGGCGGCCCGCCGGCCGTGGCGTGCGCCAGCCGGAGCGCCGCCCGGCCCTGGGCCTCCGCCCAGCTCAGGCCGCCGGCCACCACCCGGGGGTACGACATCCCGCCGGGCACCGCCACCGTGCTCCCGGCCAGCGGGTCCCACCACTCGTCGGCGTCCGTCCCGCCGGCGTCGGCGGTGGGGCGTTCGCGCCCGGCGTCCGTCCGACCGGCGTCGGCGGCGAGGCGTTCGAGCCCGGCGACGGTGGCCCGGACGAGGGCCTGCCGGCGGCTCGTGCCGACGGCGGTGACCACCCGGGGGCCGCCCCCGGCGCCGGTCAGGTCGGCGACGGTCGCCGCCAGGCAGCTGACCGACAGCTGGGAGTGCTCGCCGGTGCCCACCTCGACGACCGGGCCGAGTCGCCGGTCGATCAGCGTCGTCACCCGGGTGGCGAACGTGTCCGGGTCGAGCGGCGGCCGGCCCGCCATCGTGGCCACCCGCTCGGCGAGCCCCCGGGCGTCCCGTCCGCCGCAGGTGCCGCAGCGGGGGTGTGCCCCGAGCAGGTGCTCACTGGTCTCGCCGGTGGCCAGGTCGAGGTGGGTCATGGTGTTCGTCGCGGCGTCCGGCCCGCCGACCGCGCCCCGGAAGTAGGCGAATCCGAGGACCGCGCCGAGCAGCGTGGCCATCGGGGCGCTGCACTGCGCCGACCGACGGTCCGGCCGGTCGTGCCGGGCGAGGACGCCACCGGCGGGGCCCGCGCCGTGGGCGGCGCGTACGCCGCACTCCCAGCAGCCGGCCGCGACCCCGCCGCTGGTCGGCCCGACCCAGGCGGCGTCGTCGGCGGGTACCGCGTGCAGCGCGGGAATCCCGGCGGTGTGGGCCGCCCGGGTCACGGCGAGCGCCCGGCCCGCCATCTCCCGGTCGGTGCAGTGCAGCACCGCGTCGAACCCGTCGAACACCGCCGCGAGTGCCGCCTCCGCCCCGGGGCCCGTCGTGACGTCGGGGACCTGCCGCAGCGTCACCGACGGGTCGCCGTCGCGGCAGCGGTCCAGGATCCGCCGGTACGCCTCGTCGTCGGCCGGCTCCTCGCCGGTCTCCATCACCGTGGCCGTCCGCAGGCCCAGGTCGAACAGGGTCTGCACCAGGCTGTGCAGGGCCGGCCCGGCGCCGACGACCAGGGTCCGGGAGTTGCGGAAACCCTCGAAGCGGCGCACCGGAGCGTCGGCGACGTGCTCGGCGTACATGATCGCCTGCCGGTACCGCTCCAGTTCCCAGTCCGACAACCCGTGCGCCGGCTCGGCGTCCAGGTCGCGGGCGATGCCCCGCCGCACGAGCATGGCCACCATGTCGGCGACCACGCGCTGCTGGGCGGGGGGCAGACCGGCGGTGAGGACCTCGACCGTACGGCTGCCGTCCAGGTGCGGAGCGAGCTGCTGGACCAGCCGGTACGCGGAGCCGCCGCTGATCTCGGTGCTGCCCCGGCCGGTCTCCAGGTAGACGCCGTTCTCGACCGCCACGTAGAGCAGGTCGTCCCGGAGTTTCGCCCTCATGTGGTCTCCTTCTGGTGCAGGTGGCCCATCCGGACCAGGACCGACCGGCCGGTGTCGGTGAACGCCTGCCGGCCGTGCAGGTAGCGGGAGTTGTCGACGACCAGGACGTCGCCGGCCCGCCAGGGCACCGCGACGGTCAGCCGCTGCGCGACCTCCGCCGCGACCGACAGCAGGTGCGCGGGAACCGGCCCGCCGGCCGCCGTACGGACCCGCAACCGCTGGTCGTGGTACTCGTCGTCGCCGGGGCGGCTGATGAACAGCGAGTTGCCGAACGCCGGCACCCCACCGAACCGGGTCGGCGGGGTGCACCGGGTGCCGAAGCCGGTGACCAGCCCGGTGTCGGAGGCGTCGACCCGCACCGACTCCCACGGCCGCAGGTAGGGCTGCCACTGCCGCAGCGCCGACCGGACGGCCGCCGGGTCGTCGGTGCCGAAGGTCCGCTGCCACTCGCCGTCGGGCAGGGTGTTCTCCCAGACGATCTCCAACTGCTCGAACGCGGCGCGGACGTCGTCCGGCAGCGCGGCGAGCAGGGCGACGCCGTCGCACAGCGTGGTGCGGCCCCCGTCGGCGGCCGGTCGTACGCACAGGAAGGTGAGCAGGTCGGGGGAGCCGGGGGCGTACGACGCCTCCCGGTGCAGCGGCATGCCCCGGGTGCCCCGGGTGACCGTGGTGGTGGTCCGGTCGTCGCCGATCACGTCACGTTCCCGGTGGAAGCCGCCCGCGTACGCGGTGGGCTCCATCAGCGCGTCGCCGAGCGCCACGAAGCTGTCCCGCCGCCACCCGCCGTCCCGCAGCAGCGCCACCCCGTGCTCGGCGACCGCCGCCAGGACGTCCGCCGGTGTCCGTGTCCCGGTGAGCACCGGGACCTGGTTCTCATGCATCCGCGCTTCCTTCCGTGAACGCCACGGCCAGCGCGCCGGCCCGTGGTCTGGACGTGCCGACCAGCAGGTGCAGCAGGGGCACCGCGCCGGCCGGCAGCCCCAGCAGGGCGGTGGCCGCCACGGCGTCGAACCCGCCCATCGGCCGGGTGGCCGCCCCGACGGTCCCGGCGGCCAGCGCGGCGAGCTGCACCGCGACCCCGGTACGCAGGAACAGGTCCCGCAGGTCGACCGGGTCGAGACGGTCGACCGGGTGGTCGCCCTCGGCCACGACGAAGAGACTGGCGCCGGCCCTGCCCATCCCGGCGTCCAGGCGGTCGGCCAGCCGGTCGGGGGCCCCGTCGTGGGCGGCCGACGGCCACAGCAGGTGCCGTTCCCGGTCGTACCGGTAGGCGCCCGGGGCCAGGCCGTCCACCCGGTCGACCAGGCACCACAGCGCGGGATGGCGCGGGTGCCCGGTCAGCTCGGCCAGCCCGCCGGCGGCCCGGTGTCCTCCCGCGTACGCGAGGATGCCGGCGAGCTGCCCCAGGGTCAGCCCCGGCGCGAGGTCGTTGGCCGACGCCCGGTGGGCGGTGGCGGCGCGGGACGGCGCTGCCGGCGACGGCAGCGCAACCGGCGGCGACAGCGGCGCGACCGGTGGGGACCCGATCGGCGGCGACAGCGGCGTGACCGGCGGCGGTCCGATCGGCGTCGGTGGCGTGACCGGTGGCCCGGCGGTGGGTGCCGGTGCCGGATCCGTCGGCGGTGCGGGGGTGTCGACCGGCGCGACCCGTGCGGCCCGGCCGGCGCCGGTCCGGATCGCCAGGTGCAGCGCGGTGACGGCGGGGTCGGCCTCCGCCAGGTTGTGCCGGTCGCCGTCGAGTCCCGACGGAGCCGGCGTGGCGGTCGACAACGGTTCGGCGGTCGACAACGGTTCGGCGGTCGGCAGTGGAGTGATGGTCGACAGTGGCGCGGCGGTCGACAGTGCGGCGGCGGCCGGCCCGGGGGCGGCGACCGGGGCACCGCCGAGGCGGGCGGCCGGCAGCTCGACGACGGCGACCACGGTCTCCAGGTCGCCGTCCAACCCGAGCAGGGTCTCGCCGACCCTCGGATCGAAGGCCAGGTGGACCCGACCGGCCAGCGGCGATCCGGCGAGCTGACCGAGCAGGACGCCGCTGTCCATCATGGCGAGCTGGTAGCCGAAGGCCCGGTACTTGCCGGCGTTCTTGACGACGCGGCAAGCCACCACCAGCGCGTGGCGCGGCTCGGATGCGGCGGCACCGAGCAGGTGGTCCAGGGCGGCGGCCGGGTCACCGGGGCGGAGCAGCTCCAGGGTGTGGTGTGCCGCGTCGTGGTGGTAGACCCCCGGCGGCAGGTCGGCGGTGCCGGCCCAGACGACGTACAGCTCGGCGGGGTGGAACGCGCCCCCGGAGGGGACCGCGCGCCGGGTCGTGAACCATGCGGGCAACAGCCGTGCCAGGTCGGGGACGGTGCTGGGCCACCCGCGCATCGTGGCGAAGGCGGTGTTGGTGATCAGCTCCAGCCGGCGGGGCGCGTACCCCAGCAGCAGCGCGCTGAGCCGGTCGGCTCCGGTGGCCCCCAGCGGCGGTGCGCCCGGCCCCGGCCAGCGCAGCGGCCACCGTGGGGCGTCCCGGTACCGCTTGCCCTGCGGGGCGGGATGGTCCGGGGGCACGGCGAGGTCCTGCGCCGCCACCGCCGCCAGGTACCGCGCGGCGACGCCGCCGGTCGTGCCGTCCACCGGATCCGGGACCGTCATCTCAGGTGCCTGCGCTTTCGTAGCGGCGCAACCCGAGGTTGAACACCGCCCACGCGCCGGCGACGGCGGCCAGGGCGACCAGCGGGGTCAACGCGCCGACGGTGGCCGAGCCGCCCTTGTCGAGCAGCGCCGCGGCCGGGAAGTAGCCGACGAACGCCACCGGGACCACGGTCAGCAGCGACCGCACCCCCGGGCCGTACACCGACAGCGGGTAGCGGGCCAGGTCACCGAGCAGGTGCACGCTGACCGCGATCGAGTTCGACGGGCTGAGCAGCCAGAACGCCAGGGCGTTGGTGGCGAGGCTGAGGGCGGTCTTGACCAGCATGCCGCTGACCAGCAGGATGCCCGCCCACAGCAGGGTGAGCGGCGTCCACGCCACCTCGATCCGGCCGGCGGCCGTGCCGAGCAGCGCACCGCCGATCAGCACGTTGCCCAGCCCGTTGACGCCGACCGCCGAGCCGGTCACCTGGAGCACCACCGGGTAGGGCCGGACCAGGAAATAGTCCAGACCACCCAGGTTGACCATGCCGCTGAGCTGCCACGCGCCCTCGCAGAACAGCGAACCGACCCCCTCGGCCAGCATCACCGTCCCGCAGACGCAGAGCACCTCCCACCGGGTCCAGCCCATCAGCACCGGTGTCTGCGCGAAGATCGTCACGACGAACACCAGCCCGGCGAGCTGACCCAGCACCGTCGCGCCGACGGTGAGCAGCGCGTCGGCCCGGTACTCCAGCACGGCGCGCAGGTGGGCGCCGAGCAGGCGACGGTAGATCCCCAGGGTGCCCGGCGGGCGGACGCGGTCATCCACCGTGCACCACCAGCCGGCGGACCGCGGCCCGCCACACCAGACGCGCCGCCAGCCAGAGCAGTACGGTCCACAGCAGTTGCACCCCGACGAGGGAGAGCGCCGCGCTGCCCCGGGCCTCGCCGAGGAAGATCAGCGCCGGGGTGGAGACGATGCCCGGGAACGGGGAGAGCGCGCAGATCGTCTGCAACCACTGCGGGTAGAGGGCGATCGGCACCAGTGCGCCGGAGAGGATGCTCGTCACCGCGACCCGGGACATGCTGAGCCCGTGGAAGTTGCCCGTCCAGAAGCAGGCCAGCCCGACCGCGTAGACCAGGGCGAACTTCAGCGGTACGACGGCGGCGAGGCTCACCAGGAACAGGGCGGCCTGCGACGCGTCCGGCAGCGGCGTGCCGCCGAAGACCAGCAGCAGGACGGTGCCCATCGCCGCGACCACCATCAGCTCGCCGAGCAGGTAGCCGACCGCCTCGGCGAACCGGGCCAGCTGGTAGTCGATCGGCCGGACCAGGTCCAACGCGACCGACCCGTCCAGCACCCGCAGCGCGAGCTGCCCGTCGGTGAAGCTGGAGAGGATGGTCCCGGTGAGGAACGAGACGAACAGGTAGCCCTTCATCTGCTCCCAGGACAGCCCGGCCAGGCTGCCGTCGGCGTCCCCGGCGAACAGCGCCCGCCACACCGCGAACAGCGCCACCGCCTGGACCACGCTGCCGACCAGTTGCAGCAGGAACTCGGTCCGGTAGACCAGCACCGTGGACCAGGCCATCCGGCTCAGGCTCAGGTACGGGGTCATCCGGCCCCGACCGTCCGGCCCAGTTCCCCGGCGTACGCGCGGCGGACCACGTCCTCCAGCGACGGCTCGTCGATCCGCAGGTCCACCACGCCGGCGACCGCCGACACCGCCGAGACCACCTCGCCGGCCCCGAACCGGTCCTGGTCGAAGGTGACCGACAGGCGCCGTGGCGACTCCCCGGCGGTGACCCGCGCACCGGGCAGCCCGACGTCGAGGTCTCCGACCCAGTCCCGGTCCAGGGACAGGTGCAGTGTCCGGTCCCGGGCGAGCATCTGCCGGACGGCCTCCACCGGCCCGTCGAAGATCACCCGGCCGCCGTCGACGACGACCAGGCGGCGGCACACCTGCTCGATGTCGCCGATGTCGTGCGTGGTGAGCAGCAGCGTCGTGCCGGCCCGGCACTGGGCGCGCAGGAAGTCCCGGACCGACTGCCGGGCGATGATGTCCAACCCGATGGTCGGCTCGTCCAGGAACACCACCCGGGGCGAGTGCAGGAGCGCGGCGGCCAGGTCGGCCCGCATCCGCTGGCCCAGCGACAGTCGCCGGGCCACCACCGGCAGCAGTTCGCCCAGGCCGAGCAGCGCGTCGAACTCGGCGAGCCGTTCCGCGTACCGCTGGCGGGGGATGCGGTGGATGTCCCGCAGCAGCGCCAGGGAGTCGCGCACCTGGAGGTCCCACCAGAGCTGGCTGCGCTGACCGAAGAGCACGCCGATGTTGCGGGCGTTGGCGTGCCGGTTCCGGTGCGGGTCGATCCCGCACACCTCGACCTGCCCGGCGGTCGGGTGCAGGATGCCGGTCAACAGCTTCACCGTGGTCGACTTGCCGGCACCGTTCGGCCCCACGTACGCCACCGCCTCGCCGGGGCCGATGGTCAGGTCCACGCTGTCGACCGCGGTGTGTTCGTGGTGCCGGGGCCGCACCAGGTGCCGGAGCGAGCCGGCCAGCCCGGGTGACTTGTCCGGCGTCCGGAACGTCTTGGTCAGCCCGCGCGCCCGGACCAGCGGAGCGGTCGTCACGTGCCGGCCTGACCCGACGGCACCGGCAGGGGACGCAGGGTCAGCACGTCACCGAGCCCGTCGACGCGGGTGAGGTCGGTGGCGAACGCGGCGTCCAGGGCACGGCGTACGTAGTCCAGCCCCGCCGGCCCCGGGGGCAGCGCCGCCGTACCGGGATCGTCGGTGCGGACCAGGCGCACCTCGCCGGCCAACTGTCCGGCGACGTTGACGAACTGGCAGAGGTCGTCCCAGCGCAGGTACCGCCAGAAGTCGACGCTGACCACCGAGTCGAGGCTGCCCGGCGCGATCGGCGGGTTCATCCCGATCAGGTGGTGGTTCGTCGGGCCGGGCGGGGCACCGTAGTCGAAGGTCAGCGCCTCGGCCGGGAGGTCGGCCTCCGCGCTGCCCGTGCCCACCCACAGCACGCGCGGCCCGGGGAGACGGTCGGCGAGCCGCGCGACCGCCGGCCCGATCCGGCACGTTCCATGCCGTACGCAGTCGGTGACGGCGGAGCGGTAGTGCACGATCCGTTCCACCGAGTCGTACACCTCCAACATGCCGTAGAACTCCCACTCGATGACCGGCTCCGCGACGAGTTCCCGGTTGGCGGCGAAGTCGGCCCAGTTCCGGTCGATGTTGCGGTGGTGCGGCAGGTGGTAGGCGCGCGCCTCGTCGTCGTAGGCGAAGTTCAGGCCGGTCACGCCGAGGTGCTTGTGCACCCGGTAGAACAGCTCGATGTCCTCCAGGCCCCAGCGCAGCCCGAAGCGTTCGTCGAAGCCACCGACCCGGTCGAACAGGTCACGGGCGAGCGAGATGTTGTGGGTGTAGCTGAACAGCCAGCCCACCCGCAGCCACTCCGGTCCCGGGGGCTCGCCGTGCGGGAAACGCAGGTCCCCGCCGCCGTCCGCGCGGCGGCGGGGGACGTCGGTGAGCTCCTTGCCGTCGAGCGCCGCCTCGACGTGTGCCACGCTCAGCTCGTCCCGGCGGCCGAGCAGTACGGGCGGGCGACCGGCGACCTCGTGGTGGGCCAGGTGGCGTTCCAGCAGCTGCGGCGAGGTGTACGAGTCGGCGTCGAGGAACAGCAGCAGCGGTGCCCGGGTGTGCCGGACGGCCTCGTTGCGGGCGGCGGCCCGTCCCCGCCGTTCGGGGAACTCCAGCAGGCGCAGGTCGATCCCGTCGGCGGCCCCGGCGATGCCGGCATACCCGGCGGGGGAGCCCCCGTCACGGATCACGACCACCTCGAACCGCTCGGGGTCGAGGGTCTGCCGGGTCAGCGACCGTAGGGTCGGCGCCAGGCACTGCGCATCCTGGTGGGTGGGTATCACCACGCTCAACTCGACCGTGTCGTCCGTCCGTGCCGCCATCCGACGTCCTCCCGTCAGGGTCACCTCGTGGGGGTCGGGGTGCCGGTCGTGCCGGCACCCCGACCGTGACGCGTCCGTGCCCGGTGCCGGGGCCGGCCGCGCCTGTCACCAGATCAGTGGCAGTTGATGCAGCACCACTGGATGGGCCGGCCGCCGCAGCCGCCGCCGCAGCAGCTCCGGCCGTCGTTCGCGCCCTCGGTGACCGAGATGCTCCCGGTCGGCGCGACCGCGTACAGGTTGGTCGTCTCGTCGGTCTGCTCGGTCCAGGACACCTCGTCGAGGTCCAGAGCGGTCAGGTCGAGTGGTCCGTTCATGTTCCACCTCCAGTCGTCGGATGGTCGTTTCGGAGCCTAGGGAGCGCTCCCATTCATCGAGCGGCAATGTTGATCACAGAATGGTCAACGGGTGCCGATCGAGGGGTGGGTGACCATTCCGTGACAAGTGACAACGTGATCGCTCGCCGTGTTTTCGCTGCTGTGGATGCCCGGGCCCCCGACCGGAGGGCGCGGGCGCGGTGCTGCGAAGCTCGGTCGACCGGACCGGTACGGGAGGATGGTGGGCATGCGCAGTTGGCCGGCACCGGGTGGGGGACGCTGGGTCGAGGTCGAGCCGGCCCGGGTCACCCGCTGGGTCGAGGGTTTCGCCACCCGGCACGGCGCTCCGGCCACCACCGGTGCGCCGTACGGGCTGCTGTTGACCGCCCCCGACGGCGCGACCGCCGAACTGCACGCCCCGCCCGGCGCGCCGGCTGCCCCGGACGTGACCGGCTTCGCGGCGGCGGCCACCGCTCCCCGCCGCATCGGCCTGCTGCTGGCCCGCAAGGGTGGCGTGGCGGTCGGCGTCGCCGACGGCGACAAGCTGACCGTCTCCAAGGTGGACACCCGCTACGTGCAGGGGCGCACCGCCGCCGGAGGCTGGTCCCAGCAGCGGTTCGCCCGCCGCCGCGACAACCAGGCCAAGGCGGTCCTCGGCGACGCGGCCGACCTGGCCGTCCGCCTCCTGCTGCCCGAGGCGTCGACGCTCACCGCCCTGGTCACCGGCGGCGACCGCCGTGCGACCGACACCGTCCTCGCCGACCGTCGTCTCGCCCCGCTGGCGGCGCTACGCGCCGACCGTCACCTCGACGTCCCCGAACCCCGGCACCCCGTCCTGCTCGCCGCCATCCCGGCCGCCCTGGCCGTGCACGTCCTCGTCCACGATCCCGAGTGAGCGGAGCCGCCGACCGGCTGTCGCGCTCCGTGGGTCGCCGGCCGGCTCCCCGTCCGGCGACCCGCCGATGGATGCGTCATCGTGCGTCGCGCAGCGTGCGGACGTAGGTCGCGGTGAGCGCGACCACGCGGTCCCCGTCGTCGGACAGCTCCGCGAGGGCAGTCGACGCCGTGCTCCCCGGCAGGTCGGCGAGCGCCTGGACGAGCCGTAGACGTGCGGCCGGCTCGGAGACGCCGGGAACGAGACGCTCGACGAGCCCGGTGGCGATCCGGTCCGCCGACGCGGGATCACCGGCCAGCGCGCTGAGCGCGTCGGCCGCGTCGACGTCGTTCGTTCCCTCGACGATCATCTCGACCAGTGTCGGGACCGCGTCGACCACGCCACGTGCCCCGAGCACCAGGGCGGCGTACCTGCGGACCGCGAGGTCGGCGTGGGTGAGGGCGTCCCGCAGCAGGTCGGTCGCCGCGTCGTGCGGGATCTCGGCGACGGCCCGGACGGCACGCCGGCGCACCTCGGCCGTCGGCGCGTCGAGGCCCTCGGCGAGCAGGCCCAGCCCGTCGTCGCCGGACTGGGCCAGAGCCCAGCGGAGGGCACCGGCGACGTTCGGATCCGCCTCGCTCAACGCCGCCTCGACCAGGGCCTCCACCGGCACCTCCCCGACCGAGGAGAGCGCGGCGCGTTGGCGCCTGTCCGCGCTCTCCGAACCCAGGTCCCTCAGGAGCGCGACGACCTGGAGGACGTCCGCCCAGTCGTCGGGTTCCGCGGCGCCGATCCGGCGCAACCGGTTGAGCAGCTCCACCTCGCCCGCGATACGTTCCCGGGTCTGGCGGACGAGGTCGTCGACGAGGTCCGAGGGCCGGAAGCCGGGATCGTCGAGCGCGCGCCCGACCTCCCGCAGCGACAGCCCCAGTGACCGCAGGCTCTCGATGTGGAAGATCCGTCGGATGTCCTCGCCGGAGTACTCCCGGTAGCCGGCCACCGTACGACCCGTCGGCCGGACCAGGCCGAGCGAGTCGTAGTGCCGGAGCATGCGGGCGCTGACCCCGGACCGTCGGGCCACCTCACCGATCAACACCGCCGGTCACCCCTCCTGGCTGGTCGTCTCTCCCGGCCGGCAACTCCTCCTGCCGGTCATCTCTCCTGGCTGCTCACCCCTCCTGGCCGGGTGATCCCTCCTGGCTGGTCGGGCCGAGGGCCACGATGCGCTTCGCCTCCTCGACCGCGAAGCCGAATCCGGCATCCGGGTCGTGCAGCAGCCGTTCCGTGGCGATCGCGTGCTGGCGCACCCGGGGATCGCGATGCCTTGCCGCAGCACGCAGCGCCGGCTCGATCATCTCACCGAGCGCGACCAGCGCCCGGCTGAGACTCAACTGCGTCTCCCGCCCGCCGCGCCCGAGTTGCGTCGCCAACACCTCGGCCAGCCCGGGTTCGTCGCCTTCCGGTACGAGCACGACCGCCGCGCGCCACGCGGCCCGGGCCACCTCGTCGTCGACATCCGTCAACAGTTCCGGGGTGATCGCCGGCCACGCCCGTCGGTCTGCGATCTTGGACAGCGTGTGCAACGCCTGGCTCCGGGCCTGCGTTCGCTCCGACCGGAGTTCGTCGAGGAGCCTCGGCACCGTCACCGACGACGGGTGCCGGGTGAGCGCCCAGGTGAGCATGTCGCGGACGAAGAACTCCGGCTCGACCGCGCACCGCCCGACGAGCGGGTCGACGAACCGTGGGTCCGGGGCAGTGCCGACCGCCAACGCCGCCCGCAGCCGCACCGACGGGTCACCGCTGGCCAGCCCCCGCAGCACGTCCGCTCTCTCATTCGGCCTGGTCATCTCCATGACCACAGTCAAAACCTTGTCACCGTGTGAAGGTCAACCGACGTCACTGACTCCTCCGCTGTTCCTGACAGCTCAGATGTACGACACGCCGATGGCATTCCACCGCATCAAGCCACGAATCGACGGTCCCCTTACCAGACGACCAGCCTGGGTTGGCACTTGTCCACAGTCCGGGGGCTGTCCACAGATCCGAGGGCGGTCGGTTGCCCGGCGCGGCCCGGGCCGGCACGGTCGACGGATGAACGAGGTGCTGCGGGATCTGCTGGAGCGGGGCGGCGGGCTGGTCACCCGAGAGGTGGCGATGCAGGTGGTGCCTCCCTGGACGCTCCAGTACGCGTGCGCCACCGGCCACCTGGTGCGCGTACTGCCCGAGGTGTTCGCCGCAGCGCACCTGCTGGCCCCACGCCCCCATCTCCCCACCCTCGGCCGCCTGCACCCGGCGCTCGGACACCGCGCGGTCTGTGCCTGGGCCGGCGGGCGGGCCGCGCTCAGCCATCTCAGCGCACTGCACGCGTGGGGCCTACGCCAGCAGGCGACCGGCGACCGGCTGCACCTGAGCGCCCCGCCGAACCCCACCGTCCGGACCCGCCCCGGCGTACACGTGCACCGCCGGCAGGGCTTCGTCGTCGGGCCGCCATACGTGGTGCGGCGTAACGACCTGCCGGTGACCCCTCTGGATCGGACCCTGGTCGACTCGTGGCCGTTGCTGTCGCCCGCCGAGCGGCGGGCACCGGTGCTCCGCGCGGTCAACGACCGGCACACCACCCCGGAGCGGCTGCGTCACACCCTGGACGACACCCCGAAGCTGACCGACCGGACGGCGCTGCGCACCCTGCTGACCCGGCTCGCCGAGGGTTGCCGCAGTCCGCTGGAGATCTGGGGACACGATCACGTCTTCACCGGTCCGGGGATGCCACCCTTTCAGCGGCAGGTCCGCATCCGGGTCGGCCAGCGCACCATGTACCTCGACATGTTCGCCGAGCGGGAACGCGTCAACATCGAACTCGACGGGGCGACCACACACGGCGACCCGTGGCAGCGGGAGATCGACCTGCGCCGGGACGCGCTGCTGGCCACCCAGGGCATCCTGGTGGTCCGCTTCGCCCACCGTCGCCTCGTGCACGAGGCCGACCAGGTACGCCGGGAAACCCTCGCCATCCTCGCCAGCCGGGCAACCTGACCGGGCGCGTCACACCCGCACCCGACGCAGAGCCTCGAACTGACCGTCATACTCGATCGTCGGCCCGGGGACGCCCTGGGTTCTGAAGGTAGGTGACCATGGCAGGACGAGGGCTACCCGAGGCGGCGGTGGACCAGGTGCGCCGTTGGTGCGCGGAGCGGGTGCCCGAGCGTGTCCGTGACCAGGTACGCATCGCGTGCGAGGAGGCACCCCGACACCTGACCGTGGTGGAGTGCCGGTCGCCCTGGAACGGTGACCCGGGAGCGGAGTGGACGAGGCTACCGGTGGCCCGCTTCCACTACACCCGGAGCACCGACACCTGGACGCTCTACTACCGGGGCCGTAACCTCCGCTTCCACCGCTACGATCCGGCCCCGCCGAGCGCCGACATCGGCAGCCTGCTGGCCGAGGTGGACCGGGACCCCACGGCGATCTTCTGGGGCTGACCACCCAGCCGGCCGGCACCACCTACCTGGTCGAGCCGGTGCAGGCCGGCAGGCTGGACGAAGAGCTCCCGCCTGGCGGTGGCCAGACCGGCGGCGTCGAGCACGTAACCGGTCAGCCAGATCCAGCCGTCGAACGTCGGCCGGTCGAGATGCACCGCGACCACCCGCAGCGTCAGCGCCCGGCCCTCGCCGAACTGCACGGAGGCGCACCCGTCGATCCGCAGCAGGTCACCGGGCATGAGGCGCACCGCTACCAGTGCCCCCGGTTCGGCCGGCACTCCCGCGCGTGCAGGGTCTGCCAGTCACGCAGAGCCCGTTTGAGCCGCTCGTTCTCCTGGTCGAGCAGGCTGAGCTGTCGGTACAGGTCGGCCAGCTCGTCGGCGAGGTCGGTCAGGAACTCGCGTACCTCGTCGGAGTCGACGCCGCGCCGACGTGGGCTGAACTCGCGGTTGCGTACCTCGTGCGGGGTCGTCCGGTGCGGCAGGCCGGTCCCGTAGGGCTGACCGGAGCGGTACACCTGGGCCACGTCGGTCCTTTCGGGGCAGGGAAGGGCGGAGGGTTCGTGCGGGGGAGGGGCGGGTCGCTGCACGCCGGCACGCGGCGACCCGCCCGGCCCTGCCGCCGCAGCTCCCATCAGCGGTACGACGACAGAGCGGTCCGAGGGTCGGGGCAGGCACGCGTAACCCACCCCGACCAGGGGAACGAGCCGATCCCGTTGTTATACGAGGAGTAGCTCGCCGGTAACTCTAACGGCTTAGCCGTTTAAGTCAACTCTCGGTTGTTGTGCCAAGGCTTTTCGTGATCGAATTGGCGTGCCACACGAGGAGTGCCATGCCAACGACACCCGACTACATCCGCATAGCCGACGACATCATCAGGGCGGTGAGGGAGAAGAGGCTCAAGCCCGAGGACAAGCTCCCTCCGATCGCTCAGATGGCCGCGGACAACCGCGTCGGCACCTCCACGATCCAGATGGTCTACGTCCGGCTTGAGGCACTGCGGGTCATCCGTCGGCATCAGGGCAAGGGCATCTTCGTCACCGATCCGGCGCTCTGGATGCGGGAGCCCTGACCTCCTCAGTGGCCGGACCACGGATCGCCCGCCCTGACACTGGGTGTCCGAGGCTTCGTGGCTGCCTGAGGTGTGATCCGTTCGGCGTGTCGTACATCTGAGCTGCCACATCTGCGTGCGGTAGGGCCGACGAGGCCCCGGCCGGCGTCGGTCGCCGTACCGGGGCCCGTTGCACCCGCCTGGCTACACGCTGCCGCTGAAGGTGTCGCACTGCTTCGGGTCGCCGGTCTCGTAGCCCCGGGTGAACCACTCGCGGCGCTGCTCGGACGTGCCGTGGGTGAACTCGTCCGGGTTCACCGGCCGGTTCGCCCGCTCCGAGATGGCGTCGTCGCCGATCTTCTCGGCGGCGTCGATGGCCTGGTTGATGTCCTGCTCGCTGATGCTGGTGAAGATCTTCTGCCCGCTGGCGTCGGCGGTGCCGGTGGCGTTCTTCGCCCAGGCGCCGGCGTAGCAGTCCGCCTGGAGTTCCATCTTCACCGACAGCGCGTTCGCGTTGTCCGGGTCGCGCTGCTGCTGGCGGCGCACCTGCTGCTCGGTGCCGAGCAGGGTCTGCACGTGGTGGCCGTACTCGTGGGCCAGCACGTACGGCTGGGCGAACTCGCCGGCCGCGCCGAGCTGGTCGGCGAGCACCTGGTAGAAGGTCAGGTCGATGTAGACCTGCCGGTCGGCGGGGCAGTAGAACGGGCCCACCCCGGAGTCGGCGTTGCCGCAACCGGTGGAGACGGCGCGGCTGAAGAAGACCGTGTCCCTCGCCTCGTACCGCTCACCGAACCGCTCCGGCAGCGCCGTCTGCCAGTACGCCTGGATCGAGTTGACGTAGAGCGTGTTGCGGCAGTCGAGCTGCTCGAGGGCGTTCTCGGCGGAGCACTTCTGCTCCAGCGAGGAGTTGTCGCCCTGTTCCGACCCGCCGCCGTCGAGGGCCGCGTTGAGGCCGAAACCACCGCCGGCCAGGGCCACCACCACCGCGATGACCAGGCCGATCAGGCCACCCCGGCCGCCGCCGCCGACCGGGATGGGAATGCCGAGGCCGCCTCCACCGCCGGAGCCCCGCCGGTCGTCGACCTGACTGGTGTCGATGCGCGCGTTCTCGTTCAGCTCCATGGTTACCCCGATCGTTCGCCAGCTCCGGGTGAGGTGATGACCGACGATCCGGTACCCGATGATCTTGTGAGGTAATCCGGACGGGGCGCTCCGGCGGCCCGGTACACTCGGACCGTGCTGCTCTGCGAAGGCTGAACCGCCCCGCGCCGACGGGTAAATCGATCCCGCCGGCGCTTTCGCGTGCCCTGAGTCAGCCCTTTCGGCCCCTGAGAGCGAGTTCGCCACCATGATCACTGCCACCGGCCTGGAACTTCGTGCCGGCGCCCGGATCCTGCTGTCCGACACCACCCTGCGTGTGCAGCCGGGCGACCGGATCGGCCTGGTCGGCCGCAACGGCGCCGGCAAGACCACCACGCTCAAGGTGCTCGCCGGGGAGGGGCAGCCCTACGCCGGGCAGATCGACCGACGCAGCAACATCGGCTACCTCCCGCAGGACCCGCGTACCGGCGACCTGGAGGTCACCGGCCGGGACCGGGTGCTCTCCGCGCGCGGCCTGGACGTGCTGATGTCCCAGATGCAGGAGATCGAGGCGAAGCTCGCCGAGGGCCCCGACGAGCGCCTGGTCCGCCGGTACGGCGCGCTGGAGGACCAGTTCGCCTCCCTGGGCGGGTACGCGGCCGAGGCCGAGGCCGCGCGGATCTGCGCCAACCTGGGCCTGCCCGACCGGGCGCTCGCCCAGACCATCGGCACCCTCTCCGGCGGCCAGCGTCGTCGGATCGAGCTGGCCCGGATCCTGTTCCGGGACGCGGGCGAGAACGGCGGCGGCATCCTGCTGCTCGACGAGCCGACCAACCACCTCGACGCCGACTCGATCACCTGGCTGCGCAGCTTCCTCGCCAACCACAAGGGCGGCCTGATCGTGATCAGCCACGACGCGTCGCTGCTGGAGGCGGTGGTCAACAAGGTCTGGTTCCTGGACGCCACCCGGAGCGTGGTCGACGTCTACAACCTGGGCTGGAAGGCGTACCTGGAGGCGCGGGAGACCGACGAGCGCCGCCGTCGCCGGGAGCGGGCCAACGCCGAGAAGAAGGCCGGCGCGCTGATGGCGCAGGCCGACAAGATGCGCGCCAAGGCCACCAAGACCGTCGCCGCGCAGAACATGGCCCGCCGCGCCGAGCGGCTGCTCTCCGGGCTGGAGGAGGTCCGGGTCTCGGACAAGGTTGCCAAGGTGCGGTTCCCCACCCCGGCCCCGTGCGGGAAGACCCCGCTGACCGCGACCGGCCTGTCGAAGTCGTACGGCTCGCTGGAGATCTTCACCGACGTGAACGTGGCGGTGGACCGGGGTTCCCGGGTGGCCATCCTCGGGCTCAACGGCGCCGGCAAGACCACCCTGCTGCGGATGCTCGGCGGCCTGCTGGAGCCGGACACCGGCAGCGTGGACGCCGGCCATGGGCTCCGGCTCGGGTACTACGCCCAGGAGCACGAGACCCTCGACGTGGACCGGACGGTGCTGGAGCACATGCGCAGCGCCGCGTTCGAGCAGTCCGACACCGACCTGCGCAAGATCCTCGGCGCGTTCCTCTTCTCCGGCGAGGACGTGGACAAGCCGGCCGGCGTGCTCTCCGGCGGGGAGAAGACCCGGTTGGCGCTGGCCACCCTGGTCTGCTCCGGGGCGAACGTGCTGCTGCTCGACGAGCCGACCAACAACCTCGACCCGGTCAGCCGCGAACAGGTGCTCGACGCCATCGCCCGCTACCCGGGGGCGATCGTGCTGGTCACCCACGACCCGGGGGCGGTCACCGCGCTCAAGCCGGACCGGGCGATCCTGCTGCCCGACGGCGACGAGGACGCCTGGAGCGACGACCTGCTCGAACTGGTCGAGCTGGCCTGAGCGTCGACCGAGGGCCGGGAGCACGTATCCCGGCCCCGGCCCCGGCCTTCGCCGCCGGCCGTCAGCCGTCAGCCGTCAGCCGCCGGCCGTCAGACCAGCCTGGCCGCCGGGGCGGGGTCAGGCCGAGACGGGTTCCGCCGGGTCACCTCCGGCCGGTGTCCCCAGGCGGAGGCCATTCGTCGGCGAGCACCGACCAGACCTGGTGGTCGTGCCGCTGGCCCCGGTAGTGGAACGCCGAGCGCAGCACGCCGTCCAGCCGCATGCCGAGCCGCTGGGCGACGGCGGCGCTGCGGGCGTTGTGCGCGGCGTTGACCCACTGCACCCGGTACAGGCCGCGCTCGTGGAACGCCCAGTCGATCATGTGGCGGATCGCGCGGGTGACCAGCCCGTGCCCCTCGGCGGAGCGTTCCAGCCAGCAGCCCACCTCGCCGGTGCCGGCCCGGGCGTCGAGACTGACGAAGAGCGTGCCGCCGACCAGGACGCCGTCGCGCCAGATGCCGTAGATCCCACCGGTGTCGGCGGCCCGGCGGTCGGCGTGTCGCTGGAGCACCGCGCGGGCCGACTCCAGGTCGGTGCTCAGGCCGGCGAACGGGACCCACGGGTCGACGTACTCCCGGGCCCGGTCCATGTGCGCGAGGAACTCGGCCGCCTGCCACGGTTCGAGCGGGCGGAGCTGGGCGTCCTCGGTGAGCGGGACGGCGAACACGTTTTCTCTCCTCTCACCCGAGCAGGTCGACCAGGTGGCCGACCACCCCGGAACCGGCCAGGATCACCACGCCGATGGCCATGAAGATCACCGGCACCAGCCAGTGTCCGGTCCGCTCCACCAGCCGCACCACCCGGGGGTGTCCGCCGAGCCGGGCCCCCACCACGCACCACAGGCCGACCCCGGCCACGAAGACCAGCAGGAACACCAGGGCCTCGGCGGGGGAGAGGGTGCGGAACACCGGCACGTAGACGGCGATGTTGTCGGCGCCGTTGGCGATGGTCACGCCGGCCACGCCCGCCAGGCCGCCGACCACCGCCGGGGCCTCGTCGTCGTCCCGGCGCAGCAGGGCCCGTACGCCGAGCGCGACGGGAAGCAGGCCGAGCAGCCCGGTCCACGGCTCGGGCACCACCAGCAGGCCGACGGCGGCGATCGCGGCGACGGCGACCAGCGCGGCGATTCCGGCGTACTGGCCGGCGACGATCTGCCAGCGGCGGGGTCGGCCGGTGGCGCGGGCCGCGACGAACAACACGGTGAGTACCACGATGTCGTCGACATTGGTCGCGGCGAACACCACGGCCGCACCGGCCGCGGTGCTGAGGGGGTCGGTCACGCGGGCAGGGTACGCGCTGTGTCCCGGTCCCGCTGCGCACCGGCGTCTGCCCAGGTCAGCGCGGTTCGGGGGGAGCAACCGAGGCGACGTCACCCGATCGTGTCATCACTCTATCGGGAAGCTGACACTGCATAGCGTGTCGATTGGCGAAGAGTTGATATCTGGCGCATGATCGTTCGAGGCGGTCTAATAGGTTGGACCGTTATCCGAACCGCACAGTCTGCGACGTGAGGAATCAGCATGGCAGCCACTGGCACAGCCACCAGCACTGAGAAGGGTCGCCGGATCGTCGGAGCCGAGCGTCAGACACTCGCCAAGGACCTGGTAAAGCGGTACACCGGGGGCGAGAGCATCCGGGCCCTCGCGGCCTCGACCGGCCGATCCTACGGGTTCATCCACCGGGTGCTCACCGAGTCCGGGGTGCAACTCCGGCAGCGCGGCGGCGCTCGTCGCCGCAAGAAGGCGTGATCGTCCCGCCACCGTCGTTCCTTCCCGCCACGCCCCGGACCGCCCGGTGACGACCGGGCCCGGGGTACGGCTGGAGTGCGCCGGCCCGGTGGCCACCGTGACGTTGTGCCGTCCCGACGTGCTCAACGCCCAGACCCCGGCCATGTGGCATGCGATGAGCGACTTCTCCCGCACTCTCCCCGGCGATGTCCGGGTGGTCGTCGTGCGCGGCGAGGGCCGGGCGTTCTCCGCCGGACTGGACCTGTCGGTCGCCAACGCGTCCGGGCCGGGTTCGTTCGCGGAGCTGGCCACCCTGCCCGAGCAGGAGTGCGCCGACCGGATCGCCGAGTTCCAGTCGGCGTTCACCTGGCTGCACCGGCCGGACGTCGTCTCCGTCGCGGCGATCCAGGGGCACGCCATCGGTGCGGGCTTCCAGCTCGCGCTCGCCTGCGACCTGCGGGTGCTCGCCGAGGACGCCCGGCTGTCGATGGCCGAGGTCACCCTCGGGCTGGTGCCCGACCTGGCCGGCACCGGTCGCCTGGTCGACCTGGTCGGCTACTCCCGGGCCCTGGAGATCTGCGCCACCGGCCGCCGGATCGACGCCGCCGAGGCCGACCGGATCGGTCTGGCCACCCTCGTGGTGCCGACCGCCGAGCTGGCCGGGGCGACCACGGACCTCACCGCCGCCCTGTTGGCCGGCAACCGGGACGCGGTCGTCGAGATCAAGGCCCTGCTCGCGGGCGCGGCGCGGCGGACCCCGGCGGAGCAGCAGCGCGCCGAGCGCGAGGCGCAGGTCCGGCGGTTACGGGACCTGGCCGGACGCGGGGAGTGATGTAAGGACCGCCCGGGAAGAATCGGATTACCGCCGAGGTTGTCGTACTGGTCGGGACAATCGACCTGACAGCGCGGGCGGTCCCGCACGACCCGGAGGTGACGCGTGAATCCCAACGGCGGCATGGGGGGCATGGGCGGCTGGAGCATGCTCCGGTCGATGCGCAACTCCGACGACGTCTCCACCCACCGGCTCAACCGGGGCACCGGACGACGGATCGTCGCCTTCGCGCGGCCGTACCGCCGGGACATCGTGGTCTTCCTGGTCACCGTCGTCCTCGCCGCCATCATCGGGGTCGCCACACCGGTGCTCGCCGGTGACGTCATCAACGCGATCACCGGGGGCGGCACCGAGGCCGGCGCGACCGTGGTGCGCCTCGCCCTGTTCATCGCCGGCCTGGCCGTCGCCGACGCGATGCTCTCGCTGGCCCAGCGCTGGTACTCCGCCCGGATCGGCGAGGGCATCATCCTCGACCTGCGCACCCGGGTCTACGACCACGTCCAGCGGATGCCGTTGCAGTTCTTCAGCCGCACCCAGACCGGCGCGCTGGTCAGCCGACTCAACAACGACGTGCTGGGCGCCCAGCGGGCGTTCACCTCGACCCTCTCCGGCGTGGTCAGCAACGTCATCCAGCTCGTGCTCACCGCCGCGGTGATGTTCACCCTCTCCTGGCAGATCACCGTCCTGTCCCTGGTGCTGCTGCCGATCTTCATCATCCCGGCCCGTCGGGTCGGCAAGCGGCTGGCCGAGATCACCCGCGAGTCGTACAACCTCGACGCCAAGATGAACGCCACCATGACCGAACGGTTCGGGGTGGCCGGGGCGCTGCTGGTCAAGCTCTTCGGCGCGCCCGAGGTCGAGGCCCGCCGCTTCGCCGCCCGCGCCGAGCGGGTCCGCGACATCGGCATCCAGTCGGCGATGTACTCGCGGACGTTCTTCGTGGCGATGCTGCTGGTCGCCTCGCTGGCGCAGGCGCTCACCTACGGCCTCGGCGGCTGGCTGGCGGTCACCGGCGCGGTCAGCGCCGGTACCGTGGTCACCCTGGCCCTGCTGCTCACCCGCCTCTACGGGCCGTTGACCGCGCTCTCCAACGTCCGGGTCGACGTGATGAGCGCGCTGGTCTCCTTCGACCGGGTCTTCGAGGTGCTCGACCTGAAGCCGGGTATCGAGGAGAAGCCGGACGCGGTGTCCGTGCCGCGCGGCAACGGCCGGGTCGAGTTCCACGACGTGCGGTTCCGCTACCCGAGCGCGGCCGACGTGTCGCTGGCCTCCCTGGAGGAGGTCACCGCGCTGGACCGCAGGACCAACGAGCCGGTGCTGCGCGGGGTCTCCTTCGCCGTCGAGCCGGGCCAGATGGTGGCCCTGGTCGGGCCGTCCGGCGCCGGCAAGTCGACCCTGTCGATGCTGATGTCCCGGATCTACGACGTCACCGAGGGGCAGGTGCTCGTCGGCGGGGTGGACGTCCGGGACGCCACGCTCGCCTCGCTGCGCGACGAGATCGGTGTGGTCACCCAGGACTCCCACCTGTTCCACGAGACCATCGCGGAGAACCTCCGGTACGCGAAGCCCGACGCCACCGACGACGAACTCTGGGCCGCGCTGGCCGGCGCGCAGGTGGCCGATCTGGTGCGGGCCCTGCCCGACGGGCTGGAGACGATCGTGGGGGAGCGGGGCTACCGCTTCTCCGGCGGCGAGAAGCAGCGCATCGCCATCGCCCGGCTGCTGCTGAAGGCCCCGTCGATCGTGATCCTCGACGAGGCCACCGCGCACCTCGACTCGGAGAGCGAGGCCGCCGTGCAGCGGGCGCTGTCGGTGGCGCTGGCCGGGCGTACCGCGCTGGTGATCGCGCACCGGCTCTCCACCGTGCGGGACGCCGACCAGATCCTCGTCCTCGACGAGGGACGGATCGTCGAACGTGGCCGCCACGACGAGCTGGTCGCGGTCGGTGGCCTCTACGCCGAGCTGTACCGCACCCAGTTCGCGGTGGTCGACTCGCCCAGCCCGTACGCCGACGCGACCGGCCCCGAGCCGGTGGTGACCACGGTGCCGATGGCCGCGTACGTCGCCGAGCAGGCCCTGCCGCCGTCCGCCGCGAACTGACCGGCGCCGGGTCAGCCCGGTTCGCGTACCGCCGCCCGCAGTTCGCCGAAGGCGGCGCCGAGCGTCTCGGCGGTGAAGTGGGCGTTCAGGCCGCTCGGGTTCGGCAGCACCCACAGCCGAGCGTCGCCGAGCCGTTCCGGCTGCGGCCCGAAGGTGGCCTTGGGTCGGGCGAAACCGGTCCGGTACGCGGTCACCCCGACCACCGCCACCCACCGTGGCCGGTGCCGGACGACCTTGTCGGTGAGCACGTCCGCCCCCGCCACCAGCTCGGCGGCGGTCAGCTCGTCGGCGCGGGCGCTCGCCCGGGCCACCATGTTGGTGATGCCGAGGCCGAGGCCCGGCAGTTCGCCCTGCTCGCTGGGGTGCAGCTGGCGCGGGGTGAAGCCACCCCGGTGCAGGGCGGGCCAGAACCGGTTGCCGGGGCGGGCGAAGTGCCAGCCGGTCGCCGCCGACCACAGCCCCGGGTTGATCCCGACGAAGAGCACGTCCAGCCCGTCGGCGAGCAGGTCGGGAATGGTCCGGTCCGCCGCGGCGGCGAGCTGCTCGCGGGTCGGCCGGGGAGACGGCACCGACCGACCGGCCGCCGGGCTGGTCCGGGGCCGGCGACCGCTGCGTGTGCTGGTCACAGGTCGCGGGTCGCGCCGCCGTCGACCGGGATGGTCACCCCGGTCAGGTAGCCGGCGGCGGGGGAGAGGACGAACGCGGCGACCCGACCGAACTCGGCCGGATCACCGATGCGACGCAGCGGGATGCCCGCCTCCGCCTCGGCCCGGGCCCGCTCGGCGTCGCCGCTCGCGGCGAGGAGCTGCCGGTTCCGGTCCGTCATGATCCGCCCTGGCAGCAGCCCGACCACCCGGACGCCCCGGGGACCGTACTCGTCGGCGACGTCCTTGGCCACGCCGGCCAGGCCGGGACGCAGCCCGTTCGAGATGCCGAGGCCGGTGATCGGGTACCGCGCCGAGGTGGAGAGGACCAGACCGATCGCGCCGCCGGCCGGTCGCGCCCGGTCCGTCGGCTCCCCGTCCCCCGCGAGCGCGGCGGCGACGGTCCGGAGCGCGCGAACCGTGCCGAGGAAGACCGTCTCGAACGACTGTCGCCACTGCTCGTCGCTGACCCCGGCGGCGCTGCCCGGAGGTGGTCCGCCGACCGAGACCAGCGCGCCGTCCAGCCGGCCGAAGCGCTCCCGGGCGGTGTCGACCAGCCGTTGCGGCAGCGCCGCGTCAGCGAGGTCACCGGCGGTCCCGACGGCGTGCGCCGGGCCACCGAGCCGCGTGGCGGCGGCGGAGACCTCGTCGACGTCCCGGGCGGAGAGCACCACCTTCGCCCCGTCGGCGACGAGACACTCGGCGGTGGCGTACCCGAGCCCACGGGAGGCGCCGGTCAGCACGTACACCCGGTCGGCGAGTCCGAGATCCATGCCGTCGATCCTGCCCCAACCGGTGGGGTCCGCTGTCGCCGGGTGCCGCGCGGGCGTGAGGACCTCCCGCCAGGCTGCGTCGGGCGTGCCCCGACCGCTGCCGTCGGGCGGCCGTCGGTCGTACCGCCGCTGGCCGCTACCGTCGGGCGGCCGTCGGTCGTGTTCCGACCGCTGCCGTCGGGTGGCCGTTGGGCGTATCCCCGCTGGCCGCTACCGTCGGGTGTCGCGTAGTCGTACCCGGCCGGCGATCTGTACCGCGACGGCGTCGTCGATCCGGACGACCGCCGGTAGCCGGCGCGGGCGGGGTGGCCGTTCGCCGTCGTAGCGGCTGGTGGCCTCGCGGACGGCGAGTTCCCCGGCGGCCAGTCGGGGCAGCCTGCTCCCGGCCCGCAGCGCTCGGGCGAGGTCCCAGCCGTCGCGCAGCCCACCCCGGGTGGGACGCGTCGCCGCCCATCCGGCGAAGGTCGCCGGCCAGGCGTCGCCGAGTCCGGCGGCGAGCAGCGGCCAGTGCCGGGCGACGTCCCCGGCGCGCTTGCGTAGCAGCGCCTCGCGGGCCGCGGCGAGCCGCCGGGTGTCGAAGCCGGGCGGCGGGTCGGCTCCGGCGACCAGCGCCGCGACCAGCGCGGCCTGCCGGACGGCAAGGTCCCCCGCACCGCCCGCACCGTCGGCACTGCCCGCACCGCTCGCACTGCCCGCACCGCTCGCACTGTCGGCCCGTGCGGTGCTGCCCGCTGCGTCGGGTGGTAGCAGGGGACCCCTGCTACTCAAAAAGCGGTAACAAGGGTCCCCTGCTACCACCTCAGCCACCTCAGCCACCTCAGCCGGGGCCGGGGGACGGTGGGCGGCGGTCGGGGTGGGCGGGGCGTCGTTCATGTGACCACCGGCCAGCCCGCCGTCGTGGCCAGCGCGTCCAGTTCGGCGCGGAGCGTCGCCGCCGGGGGATACCGCCCGTCGCGTTCGAGCAGCAGCGCGGGCGGCCGGTGCCGGGCGCACAGTGCGCCGACCAGGTCGAGGACCTCCGGTGGCACCGGGTCGGTGTGCGTGTCGTGGTAGAGCCCGTCGTGCTCGGCGCCCCCGGCGACGTGCACGTACGCGACCCGCTCCAGCGGCAGCCGGTCGAGCAGCGTGAGCGGGTCGGTGTCCCGGTTGCGGGCGTTGGCGTACACGTTGGCGATGTCGAGCAGCAGCAGGGCGTCGGTGCGTTCGAGGATCTCGGTGACGAACGCCGCCTCGTCCAGTTCGTCGTCCGGCCAGTCGAACAGGGCGGCGATGGGTTCCAGCGCGATCGGCACCGGCAGCTCCGCCTGCGTCCGCCGGACGTTGGCCGTGACCGCCGCGACCGCCTCCCGGCTGCGGGGCAGCGGCAGCAGGTGACCGGCCTCGACCCCGCCGGCCCGGACGAAGGCGATGTGCTCGCTGACCAGCGGCGCGTCCAGCAGGTCGGCGACCGCGGCCAGATGGGCCACCCGGGCCGGCTCGACCGGTTCCGCGCCGCCGAGCGAGAGCCGCACCCCGTGCGGTACGACGGTGACGCCGGCCGCCCGCAACTCGGCGAGCCCGTCCGGCGGCGGTCCGGCCGGGGCGACGCTCTCCGCGATCACCTCGACGAAGCGCAGGCCGGGCAGGTCGGCGACGAAGCCGGCGATCTCCGGCCGCCACCCGATGCCGACACCCGCCGGCGGCGCCGCACGGTTCGCGCTGGCGGGCCCGGTCGGGTGGGGCGGGGTGGTCATCCCCCGCACCCGCCACCGCAGCCACCGCCACCGCAGCCGCCGCCACCACCGTCCCCACCACTGCCACTGTCCCCACCGCCGCTGCCCCCACCGCAGCCGCCGCTGGATCCCGAGCCGGTGGTGGAGGTCCGCTGGATCTCGGCGGCGTCGGCGAAGGCGGGGTCGACCGCCCAGAGCGTGGCGGTGCCGAACAGCGCGACGCCCATCGCCGCCCCGGCCGCGCCGTAGGTGCCGTACGCGGGCGAGGCGGAGGGCGTCAGGTAGCGGTATTGGGCCCGCAGGTTGTTCAGGGCGGTCTTGCCGGCGCGGGTCCGGAACGGCGTCCGGGCGGCCTGGATCACGAAGATCACCGCGAGGACGACCATGACGGCGACCAGGAAGCCCACCGGCTGGTCGTTCCGGATCCCGGCGAACAGACGCACGACGCCCACGAAGAGCAGCAGGAACAGCAGCGCCGGACCGAACCGGGCGGCGCGCCGCCGGTCGGCGTCGAGGGCCAGCCCCCGGCTCTCCAGGTCCTGCCGCAGCTGACCGAGCGCGGTGGCCACCCAGTGGTCCTGCGGCAGGTCGCGGGTGCGGACGCCCCGGCCGGCCGCGTGGTGCACCGCCTGGTCCAGCGGGGTGGCGCCGGCGGGCAGCGGACCGGTGGCGCGCAGCAGCTTGCGCCGGTCCGCCCCGACCGCGCCGACGCTGCGCAGGGCGCCGATGGTGCTGTAGACGGCCAGCCGTGGGCCGCCGTTGAGGTACGCCGCCTGCTGCGGCCCGAGGTGGTCGAAGCCGGGCGCTCGGTGACCGTCGAAGAGCCAGGCACGGTAGAGGATCGAGCCGAGCGCCAGCAGCGCGGCCACGACGAGGTAGCCGGTGGCGAAGGTGGGGCCGGAGATGCCCCAGGTGTCGCCCGGTGCCGCCAGTAGGGTCATCGTCTGCTCCTGTCCGCGAGGGGTGGCGGCCCCATTGTGGAGCAGGTCCGCCAGCGAGGGAACGGCCGGTGAGCTGGGTCGTCGTACCGCTCCCGGGGATCCGGCCGGCTCCGGGCGCGACGGGCGTGCCGGGGCGGTCGTGGGGGTGTCGTGCGGGGCGCCGGGGCGGGTCAGCGGCGGCGGACCGCCTCCTCGACCAGGTCGAGGACCGGGCCGAGGTCACCGGCGGGGCGTCCCATGGCCAGGTGCAGGACCAGACCGTCGTAGGCCAGTTCGAGGAAGCGGGCGAGCACGTCGATCGGTACGTCCTCGCGGAGCACGCCGGCCTCGCGCTGGCGGGCCAGCCGTTCCCGGGTGGCCTCGGCGATCGCGGCGGACCGCTCGGCCCAGCGGCGGGCGAAGGACGGGTCGGTGCGCAGCCGGCGGGAGACCTCCAGTTGGCTGCCGAGCCAGCCGGTGGTGTCCGGTGACATCGCGCGGGCGAGCAGGTCCCGCATGACCTGCACCAGGCCGTTGCGGGCCACCGTCTCCACCATCGCCGCCGCGTCGTCCTCGGCGACCGCGAGGAAGAGGGAGTCCTTGTCCCGGAAGTGGTGGAAGATCGCGCCCCGGGAGAGACCGGTCGCCTCCTCCAGCCGACGCACGGTGGCTCCCTCGTAGCCGTGCCGGGCGAAGCAGGCCCGCGCGGCGGCGAGGATCTCCTGGCGGCGCGCGTCGAGCTGGTCCTGGCTTACTCTGGGCACGTTCCGATCGTTCCAGGTGCCCCCGTCCGGCGCAAACCGTACGTACGGCTTGCGTTCGTGTCCGGGCCGGGGACGCGCCCTACGATCGCGGCATGACGTCCCTACCCTCCGCCACGTTGACCGTGGCCGCCGTCCAGGCCGACCCGGTACCGGGTGACGTGGCCGGTAACGCGTCGAGCACCGCCCGGCTGGTGCGCCGCGCGGCCGACTCCGCCGCCCGGCTGGTGGTCCTGCCCGAGCTGTTCCTCTCGGCGTACCACCCGCCGGTCCTCGGCGCCGACCCGGCCGGCACCGACGTCGCGGCCGATCCGGACGCCCTGGTCGCCGATCCCCGCCTCGACCCGGTACGCGCGGCGGCCCGGGACACGGGCGCCGTGGTGGTCGTCAGCGCGGCGGTCCGCCACCCGGACCGGCGGCGGACCATCTCCGCCCTGGTCGTCGACCGGACCGGGACGGTCCGCGTCGGCTACGACAAGCAGCAGCTCTGGAGTGAGGAGCGGAAGCTGTTCACCCCGGGCCGGCGCGGGGCGACGCTGGAGGTCGACGACTGGCGGTTCGGCCTCGGCATCTGCTACGACGGCTGCTTCCCGGAACACGGTCGCGCCGCGGCGGACGACGGAGCACACGGCTACCTCTGCCCGAGCGGCTACGTGGTCGGCTCCGCGCACCGGCGGGACCTCTACTACGCGGCCCGGGCGCTGGACAACACGATGTACGTCGTCTTCGCCAACTCCGTCGACGGCGTCGCCCCCTGGCGGTTCAACGGCGGAGCGGCGGTGTACGACCCGGAGGGGCGCTGCCTGGTGCGTGGCGCGGACACCGGGGAGGACGTGCTGGTCGCGACGCTCGACCCGGAGCAACTGGCCCGGACCCGCGCCGACCACCCGATGCTCGCCGACCGGTTGCCCGACCAGGGACCCGAGCGGGTCCGGGTCACCGGCTGAGGGCACGACCGGTTCCGGTGCGGGTCACCGGCTGAGGCCGCGGGGCGGTCGCCCGGCGCGCACCGGGCGCCACCGGCCCGGCGGGACGAGCCGCCCTGGCACACCGGGCCTGTCCGGCGTCGGTAAATCGGTTGCGGGCCGGACGGCCGGTGGTGAGCATGGTCCACGCAGAGCGCACTCCGGGCGTCGCCCGGTCGAGGAGAGGGGGTCGGTCATGGCCGTCTTCGCAGGGTCCTTCCACCTGCCTCCACCAGCCTCGACCAAGGGATCACCAATCCAGTGCGTGAGAACGACTTCCCGTCGGCGCGTGAGCGCCGGCCGCGCGGCAAGCGCCGCTTCGACGACGACGAACCACAGTTCCTGAAGCACGGCCGGCAGCCCCGGCCGACCCCCGTCGAGGACGACGGGGACCCCGACCAGCCGCTGGTCGGTGACCGCTGGTCGACCTGGGACCAGGCGACCACCGGCCCCGAGCCGTACCCGGACTGGGTGGTCACCGAACTCGCCGCCCAGGACACCGAGCTGGGGGTGCTGAAGACCGGCAAGGAGGCGGACGTCCACCTCGTCCGGCGCGCGGTGCCGGACACCGACCGGTCCTGCCTGCTGGCGGTCAAGCGGTACCGGGCCCCGGAGCACCGGCTGTTCCACCGGGACGCCGGCTACCTGGAGGGCCGCCGGGTACGGCGCTCCCGGGAGACCCGGGCGATGGCCGGTCGGACCACCTTCGGCCGGCAGATGATCGCCGGTCAGTGGGCGGCGGCCGAGTTCGCGGTGCTCTCCCGGCTCTGGGAAATCGGGGTCGCCCTCGGTACGGTCGCGGTGCCGTACCCGGTGCAACTGATCGGCACGGAGCTGATGCTGGAGTTCATCGGCGACGCCGAGGAGGGGCAGGCCGCGCCCCGCCTCGCCCAGCTGCGGCCCGAGCCGGACGAGCTGCGCGGACTCTGGGAGCAGTTGGTGGACGTGCTGGTCGTGCTGGCCCGCACCGGTCACGCCCACGGGGACCTGTCGCCGTACAACCTCCTGGTGCACGACGGCCGGCTGGTCCTCATCGACCTGCCGCAGGCCGTCGACGTGGTGGCGAACCCGCAGGGCGCGGAGTTCCTCGCCCGGGACGTCCGCGTGGTGGCCACCTGGTTCGCCGCCCGGGGACTGCCGGCCGACCTGGTCGACCCGGCCGCGCTGACCGGGCAACTGCTGCGCGAGGCCGGACTGCGCTGACCGCTGACCGGGCCGGACCCGCCCCGACCGGGCGGGTCCGGCCCGTACCGCCGCCGGCGGGTCGTCCGCGTCGTGACGGGCTCAGCCAGCTCCTCGCCGCGGGGCAGGGCGGAGCGGCCGGGTCACTGGAGGTAGCGTTCGACCTCCGGGACCGGCCGGACGCCCTGGCTCTCCGGGTCGTTGTGGTTCTGCCGGGCCGCCCGGCGGCGCCGGAGCAGGTCCCAGCACTGGTCCAGCCCCTCCTCCAGTTCACGCAGCCGGGCCCGGGCGGCGTCGTCGGTGCCGGCCTGCGCGGACTGTGCGTCCGCCCGGAGCCGGTGCTCCTCGTCGACCAGCTCGGCGATGCGGTTCAGGATGGTCTTGTCGTCCATGTGTCGAGCGTGGCACAGGCCGCCCCGCCGCGCCCGGCTTCCCGGACGCCGACGGGGGTTCGGTAGGTTGCCGACCGATGACCGTCACCATCCGCCCGTTCCGGCCCGAGGACGCGACCGCCGTGGCCGCGGTGCTCCGGGTCGCCGCGCCGTACTGGGTGTTCAGCGCGGCGGCGCTGCGCTGGCAGTCGACCCACGGGGCACCGGCCGCGCGGCAGCGGATGCTGCTCGCCGAGGTCGACGGCGAGGTGGTCGGGGTCGCCCGGACCGGACTGCTGCACGAGAGCGCCGAGCCGGGGCTCGGCTACGCCAACCTGAACGTGCTGCCGGAGCGGCGGGGCGGGGGCGTGGGTTCGGTCCTGCTCGCCGCCGCCGAGCAGCGGCTGCGGGCGATCGGCGCACGGGAGGCGTACGCGAAGGTGGTGGACGAGCCGGCGGCGGTCAGCTTCGCCGAGCGGCACGGTTACCGGCGCGGACGGAGCACCACCCACCTGCGGCTGGACCTGACCACCGGGGCGCTGCCCCCGGTGTCGGCCCCGCCCGGGGTGCGGATCACCACGGCGGCCACGCTCGCCGAAGACCCACGTCCGCTGTACGAGGCCGACCTGGACGCCTCCCGGGACGAGCCGGGGGACGTGGGCATGGACGTGATCGGTCTGGCCGACTGGCGGACCACCTACTGGGACCGTCCGGACCTGGACCGGACACTGACGACCGTCGCGATCTGTGCCGGGGTGGTGGCGGCGTTCACCTTTGCGCTGACTGATGGCTCAGATCGTTACCAGTCGGGGATGACCGGCGTGCGGCGGGCGTACCGGGGGAGAGGGTTGGCCGGCGCGGTCAAGCGCAGCGCGTTGCACCGGGCTGCCGAGGCGGGCTTCACCACCGCTCTGACCAGCAACGACGCGGGAAACGAGGCGATGCTGGCGATCAACCGTCGGCTCGGCTACGCCCCCGTCGCCGTCGAGTGGCGGTACCGGCGGACCCTGTTCCGCTGACGCTCCGCGCGATCGTCCTTTCTGGACGCTGCAATTATTGTCAACGAAAATTTCTCGCCCCCCGTCTGGTGAACCGGACATCGTGATGGCATGCTCAGCGGGTTGTGTGACTCGCAATGACGGTCCCGCGACTCAGCGGTGATACCGGGAGGAGCCCAAAAGGTGGGAACGTCGCACCCCTTCCCGGCGCGAGCCAGTCGTCCCGCGAGGGTCCCCCTGCGCCGGATGCTGCCCGCCCTGGTCCGTGATCCGGCCCGCGCTCTCATCGACGCGGGCAACCGGACCGGGGGCCGGCTGGCCCGCATCAACCTCGGCTCGTTCCGGCCCTACCTGGTCACCCATCCCGACCACGTCCAGCACGTGCTCCGCGAGCGGGCGGAGAACTACGAGCGGGCCGGTGACGGGCTGTTCTGGCGGCCGGTCAAGCGGCTCTTCGGCGAGGGGATCCTCGGCGAGGGGCAGATCTGGTCGGCCAGCCGCCGGATGCTCCAGCCGATGTTCACGGCCAAGCGGGTCGAGTCGATGATCGACGGGATGGCCGAGGCGATCTCCGACGCCGTCGACGAGCTGGACGCCCCGTCGCGGGTGGGACGTCCGGTCGACATCGGCAACGAGCAGTCCCGGATCGTCTGCCGGGCGATCATGAAGGTGCTCTTCGCCGACAAGATCTCGGTGCCCGACGCGATGCGGGTCGTCGACGCCCAGGACGCCATCGCCAGCGCGGTGATCCCCCGGATCGTGGTGCCCTTCGCGCCGCTGTCACTGCCCATGCCCGGCGACCGGACCTTCCGCCGGGCGGTCCGGATCGTCGACGAGGTGCTCGTACCCATCGTGCGGGAATCCCGGGCCACGGCGGAGGAGGGCGACGACGTCATCTCCACGCTGTGGCGGGCGCGCACCGACGACGGCCGGCAGCTCGACGAGCAGCAGGTCCGCAACGACACGGTGGCGATGTTCGCGGCCACCACCGAGACCACCATCAACGTGCTGACCTGGCTCTGGCCGCATCTCGACGAGCACCCGGAGGTCGCCGACCGGCTCTACGAGGAGATCAACCGGGTGGTGGGCGACGAGCCGGTCCGCCGTGAGCACCTCGGCGAGCTGCGCTACACCCGGATGGTCCTCGACGAGCTGCTGCGCCTCTACCCGATCGGCTGGCTGATCCCCCGCCGCGCGGTCGCCGCCGACGTGGTCGGCGGGGTGGAGATCGAGGCCGGCGCGACCGTGGTGGCCAGTCCGCTGATCACCCAACGGATGTCGGCGTTCTGGGACCGGCCCGACGAGTTCGACCCGGAGCGGTTCCGCCCCGAGCAGGTCCGGGCCCGGCACCGCTACGCCCACTTCCCGTTCGGTGGGGGCCCGCACCAGTGCCTCGGCATGTACCTCTTCTACCTGGAGGCGCAGCTCATCGTCGCCACGATGCTGAGCCGGTACCGGTTCCGGCTCCGGCAGCCCGGGGTGCCCGGTCTGCGGCTGGCGGCGGCGTTGCGGCCCCGCCGCCGGGTGGAACTGACCCTCACCGGTGCGGCGACCTCGGCCGCCGCCTGAGCGGAGCGGACGGAATGGACCTCAACGCCCACGCCTCGGACGCCGTCGAGCAGGGCCGGATCTGCGCCCTGGCCGCCCGGGGGCAGCGCGACCTGCAGAAGGTCGCCGCCGGTCACCCGGAGCTGTTCGCCGGTGCTCCCTTCGACGGCGCCCTGTTCGGCAACATCGCCATGGCCATGGCGTTCAGCGCGCCCTGGTCCGGTGTGGCGGAACTGCGGGTCACCAACCGTGCCGTGCTGTGGGGGTTCGCCCTCGACTGGCAGGTGGACTACCTGGCGAAGTCGCGTACGGAGATCGACCGGCTGGTCGAGACCAGCCTCGCGGTGGTCGACGGCGCCGCCCCGGCGTCGGACGACCCGTTCGCGCGGTTCTTCGCCGAACTCTGCGCCGACCTGGCCGCCGTGCCGGCCTATCCGCGCCTGCGTGACGTGTGGCGGGCGGCGGTCCACCGGACGCTGGCCGCGATGGCGGTCGAGTGGGAGTGGCGGGCGGCCCGGCGGGACCTCACCGGCACGTTGCCGACCTTCGAGGAGTATCTCGCCAACGCCGACAACCTGGCCTGCACGGTGGTCAACGTCGCGCACTGGATCCACACCGGCGACGAGGAGACCCACCGGTCGCTGCCCCGCCTGGTCGAGGCCAGCGACGAGGTGCAGCGGGTGCTGCGGCTGGTCAACGACCTGGGCACGTACCAGCGGGACCTGGAGTGGGGCGACCTGAACGCGATCATGCTGGTGCCCGACCGGGCCGAGGTCGAGCAACGGGTCGACGTCCTCACCGGACGTTGCCACGAGCTGCTGGCCGACCTGGCGGCCGACTGCCCCCGCCCGGCGACGTACCTCGCCCGGCAGGTCGGCTTCAGCAGCGGCTTCTACCGTTCCACCGACTTCTGGGGGGCCCGGTGAGCGCGAGGAGTGCAGCGGAGCGGAGCCCCGCAGTCGCGAACATGGCTGGTTCGGTGAGCGCGAGGAGTGCAGCGGAGCGGAGCCCCGCAGTCGCGAACATGGCTGGTTCGGTGAGCGCGAGGAGTGCAGCGGAGCGGAGCCCCGCAGTCGCGAACGAATGGCTGGCCCGGTGAGTGTCCTCACTGCCGCCCGCGAACTGGTCGGGGAGATGACGGCGACACCGACGGGGCAGTCGTCGGTGTCGGTGTACGAGACGGGCCGCCTGGTGAGCCTGTCGCCGTGGTTGACGCTGCACGCCGAGCGGATCCGCTACCTGCTCGACGCGGAACACCCGAGGGGCGGCTGGGGCGGCCCCGGCGGTTACGGGCTGGTGCCGACGCTCAGTGCCACCGAGGGCCTGCTCGCCGCGCTGCGCCGGGGCGACCTGGCCGGAACTCCGGCGCAGCGCCGGGGCGCGGTCGCCGCCGTCGACCGGGGACTGTCCGTCCTCGGCGAGCGGCTCGCCGCCGTTCCCGCGTCGGCCCTGCCGGACATGCCGGCCATCGACCTGATCGTTCCGGCCCTGGTGGAGGCGCTCACCGTCCACCTCGACGCGGTGCGGGAGGACCCCTCGCCCGAACTGGAGCGGTGGCGGGGGGTCGCGCCCCGGCTGTCGTTGCCGCCGGGGATGACGCCCACCCGGCTGGCCCGGGTCCGGGCGGCCCTGGCGTCGGGGCACCCGCTGCCCGACAAGCTGATGCACGCGCTGGAGGTCACCGGGCCGGCGGCGCGTCGGGCGGCCGGGGTCGTCCCGGTCGGACCGGGCACGGTGGGCGCCTCACCCGCGGCGACGGCCGCCTGGCTCGGCGTCCCCGACGCCACCACCTCGACCGCGCGGGCCTACCTGGAGGGGGTGGTCCGGCAGCACGGCGGTCCGGTCCCGTGCACCAGCCCGATCAGCGTGTTCGAACGGTCCTGGGTGCTCAGCACACTGTCGAGGGCCGGGGTGCCGGTGACCGTACCGCCGTCGGTGCTGGCCAGCCTGCTGGACACCCTCGGTCCGGCCGGCACGGCCACCGCCCCGGGGCTGCCCGTGGATGCCGACACCACCTCGGTGACCCTCTACGCGCTGGCCCGTGCCGGACACCCGGTCGACCCGTCGAGTCTCTGGTCCTTCGACACCGGGGAGCACTTCTGCACCTGGCCGAAGGAGGACGGCGCCTCCATCACCACCAACGCGCACGTGCTGGACGCGTTCGGCTGGCACTGGCGGCACACCGGCGAGCGGTCCCGGCAACTCGCCTCCGTGGTGCGGCGGCTGACCACCTGGCTGACCGACCGGCAGGCGCCGGAGGGCTCGTGGAGTTCCGACCGTTGGCACGCCTCGCCGTACTACGCCACCAGTTGCGCGGTGCTCGCCCTGCACGGGTACGGCGTCGGCGCGGCGGTGGAACCGGCGGTGCGGCGGGCGGTGCACTGGGTGCTGGCCGGTCAGCACCCGGACGGATCCTGGGGGCGCTGGGGCGGCACCGCCGAGGAGACCGCGTACGCGCTCCAGGTGCTGCTGTCCGCCGGGCAGACCACCTCCGAGCGGTGCGCCGAGGCGATCGGGCGGGGTTGGCGGTGGTTGGTCACAATGGCCGGTACCGACGGTGAACCAGCGCTCTGGCACGACAAGGACCTGTATCGTCCGTCACTGATCGTCCGCTCAGCGGTGCTCGGGGTGACCTGGTGGGGGCGCAGGTGCGCCGGTCCGGAACCGGTCGAGACGGGCCCGTCTTCCCGTAGCGCCATGATCAGGATCGCTTGAGTGAACCTCCCGACGCTGCTAGCGTGCGCCGGGGTCGATCGGTACGTCGACCGCCCACGCTCGGGCACGTCAATCGAATCCCCGGCCAGGACGGTGTAATGGGTTCCCGCAGTACGAATCTCCGTACGAAAGTCGTCGCACTGCTCGCGTCGCTCGTCGCGCTCTGGGCCTTCGCGGCGTGGGTGACCGTCGGGGACGGCTTCAACCTGCTCGGGGTCCAGACCCTCAACGCCCGGGTCTTCGCGCCCAGCGAACCGCTTCTGCTGCAGTTGCAGAAGGAACGTCGTCTCTCCCTGGCCTACCTCGGCCGGCCGGAGGCCGGGCAGTTGGAGGCGCTGCGGGGGGAGCGGGAACGCACCGACGAGCTGGCCCGCGCGTTCGAGGAGTCGGCGGTCAACTGGCGTACCGAGATTCCGGCGAGCGCCGAGGTCGAGCGGGCGGTCGACGACGTGCTCACCGGTCTGGAGGGACTGACCCGGACCCGCACGGAGATCGACGACAAGAGCATCGACCGGACGACGGCGTTGACCTCCTACGTGGAGGTGGTCAACGCGATGTTCCGCCTCTACGACGAGCTGGGTGGTCTCGACGACCGGCAGGTCGCCCACGACACCGCCGCCCTGATCGAGCTCAACCGGGCCCGGGAGCTGCTGTCCCAGGAGGACGCGCTGCTGCACGGCGCGCTCGCCGCCGGCCGGATCACCGCGACCGAGCAGGCGCAGTTCGCGCAGCTCGTCGGCGCCCAGCGCTACATCGCGGCCAGCACCATCAGCGCCCTGCCCGTGGCGGACCGCAACCGCTACCAGCAGATGTCCCAGGGCGAGGCGTACCAGCGCCTGCACACCCTGGAGGACCAGGTCATCCAGGCCCGCAACGCCGAGTCCCGCCCGCCGGTCGAGCTGGACGCCTGGCGCAGCGCGGTCGACCCGACGTTGCAGCAGCTCAACGATGTCGTGGGCGCCGGCGGTGACGACGTGGTGGATCGCGCCACGCCGGTCGCCATCGGGGTCATCACCCGACTGGTGCTGGCCACCGGTCTGGGTCTGCTCGCCGTCGTCGCCTCGATCATCGTCTCGATCACCACCGCCCGGGCCCTGCTGCGGCAGTTGGAGCGCCTTCGGGAGGCGGCGTTCCAGCTCGCCCGGGAGCGGCTGCCGAACGTGGTGGAGCGGCTCGGTCGCGGCGAGGAGGTCGACGTGGCCGCGGAGGCGCCTCCGTTGGAGTTCGGCGACGACGAGATCGGGCAGGTGGGTCAGGCCTTCAACGTCGTGCAGGAGACCGCGATCCGGACCGCCGTCGAGCAGGCCGATCTGCGGCGTAACGTGCGTGACGTCTTCCTCAGCCTGGCCCGGCGCACCCAGGCCCTGGTCCACCGGCAGCTCACCCTGCTCGACGCGATGGAGCGGCGGGAGAACGACGCCGAGGAGCTGGAGGACCTGTTCCGGGTCGACCACCTGGCCACCCGGATGCGGCGTAACGCGGAGAACCTGATCGTCCTCTCCGGATCCACGCCGGGCCGGGCGTGGCGGCGCAACGTGCCGATGGTGGACGTGGTCCGGGGCGCGGTGGCCGAGGTGGAGGACTACACCCGGGTCAACGTGCTGCCGCTCGGTCCGGTCTCGCTGGCCGGTCGCGCGGTGGGCGACATCATCCACCTGCTCGCCGAGCTGATCGAGAACGGGCTGTCGTTCTCGCCTCCGCACACCACCGTGGAGGTGCGGGGTCAGCTGGTCGCCAACGGTTTCGCCCTGGAGATCGAGGACCGTGGCCTGGGCATGAGCGAGGAGGACCTCGCCGCCGCCAACGAGCGCATCGTGGACCGGTCGGAGCTGAACCTCGCCAACGCCACCCGGCTCGGCCTCTACGTGGTCAGCCGGCTCACCGAGCGGCACGGGATCCGGGTGCACCTGAAGGAGTCCCCGTACGGCGGCACCACGGCGGTCGTGCTGATTCCGCTGGACCTGGTCACCGCCGGCGAGGAGGAGCCGGCCGGGCCGGGCGCCCCCCGCGCCGGTGGGGCGGAGCCGCCGGCCGGGCCGGCCGCCCGCGAGGTCGAGCAGTCCGGTCCGCGTCCGGCGGTGACGCTGGCGAAGCCGGAGACGCCGCGCCGGGCGCCCGAGAGCGCCGACGGCGACGAGCCGCACCAGCTCCCCACCCGGGTACGGACGACGCTGGAGCGGCCCCGGGCGCCGCAGGACACGCCGGCCGAGGACGGGTCGGGCCTGCCGACCCGGGCCCGGCGCTGGTCGGAGCAGTCGGCGCTGGACGGGCCCACCTTCCCCACCGGCCTGCCGGTGGCCACCCCGCGCACCGAGCCCGAGCGGAAGGTGGAGCACGGTGGCCCGACCCCCTGTCCGGTCGAGGAACCGCCCCGGACGGAGTCCGGTCTGCCGATGCGGGTCCGCCAGGCGAACCTCGCGCCCGAGCTGCGGGACGAGGCGCCCGCCGTGGACGCCCCGGACGACGACGAGGGGGTCCGCCCGCCCGAGCAGGTCCGACGGATGATGAGTTCGTACCAGACCGGCACCCGGCGGGGCCGCACCGACGCGGCCCGGCTGCTGGGCGGCCCGGCCGGTGGTCCGGAGCAGGCGGAGGCGCCGGACGACGAGGATCGGCAAGCGACGTGAGCGGGGCTCGGTGGCGGGTGTTCCCGTCCGCCGGCCCCGGAGTGAGCCCAGACGAGCACGGCGACCAGCCGGGTTGAGAAGAGGACGACGAGTGGCGCAGAAGACGGCTTCGAGTGCCGACCTGACGTGGTTGTTGGATGATCTGGTCGGCCGGGTGAAGCAGGCCGAACACGCTATCGCTCTCTCCACGGACGGCCTCATGATGGCCTCGTCCCGGGGGCTGAGCCGGGACGACGGCGAGCACCTGGCGGCGATGGCGGCCGGCATCCAGAGCCTGGCCCGGGGGGCGGGCAAGCGGTTCGGCGGCGGGCAGGTGCAGCAGACCATCATCGAGATGCAGTCGTCGTTCCTGTTCGTCACGGCGGCCGGGCGGAACGCCTGTCTCGCCGTGCTCGCCTCCGAGGACGCCGACGTGGGGCTGATCGCGTACGAGATGGCGATGCTGGTGACCCGGGTCGGCAAGTACGTCGCGTCGCCGTCCCGGTCGTCGGAGCAGTCGGCCGTCGCCGAGAAGTAGCCCGTGATGACCGTTACCGGGGGGCCGATGGAAGAGCAGTGGGTGGACGACCACGCGGGACCGGTGGTGCGACCGTACGCGGTGACCCGTGGACGGGCCCGGCCGGTCACCGGCACGTTCGACCTGATCTCCCTCGTGACGGCGATCCAGTCGGATGTCACGCCGGAGGCGGGTCTCGGGCCGGAGCACCTCGCCATCGTCGGGCTCTGTCAACGGATGCAGTCCGTGGCGGAGATAGCGGCGCATCTCGACCTGCCGGTGGGCACCATCCGGGTGCTCCTGGGTGATTTGGTGGCCCGCGAGCTGGTGCAGGTCCGTGAGCCGCGGGCCACCGGCGGCCTTCCCGACGACAGCATTTTCGAGGCGGTTATCAATGGACTACGGGCACTCTGAGCAGCCGGCGGAGACGGTGCCCACCGCGATCAAGATCCTGATCGCGGGTGGTTTCGGCGTGGGCAAGACGACCATGGTCGGTGCGGTCAGCGAGACCCGCCCGCTGCGTACCGAGGAGGTCCTCACCGAGTCGGGGGTCGGCATCGACGACCTGTCCGGGGTGGAGGAGAAGTCGACCACGACCGTGGCGATGGACTTCGGCCGGATCACCATCAGCGACGACCTGGTGCTCTACCTCTTCGGTACGCCGGGCCAGGACCGCTTCTGGTTCGTCTGGGACGAGTTGGCGCTCGGGGCGATCGGCGCGGTGGTCCTCGCGGACACCCGTCGGCTGGCGGACTGTTTCCCCTCGATCGACTACTTCGAGGGGCGGGGCACCCCGTTCGTGGTGGCGGTGAACTGCTTCGAGGGCGCCCGGCGGTACCGGCTCGACGAGGTGCAGGCGGCGCTCAACCTGGATCCGGACGTGCCGGTGCTGCTCTGCGACGCCCGGCAGCGCCAGTCCAGCAAGGAGGTGCTCATCACCCTGCTGGAGCACGCCATGAAGACGCGGGCCGCGCGCAGCGCCGCGGGGTGACCGGGAACGGCGGCGCCGCGCCGGTTCACGGGACGGGCGCCGTCGTCAACCGGTAGCGCTCGATGGTCCTGCGCACGTCGCGCCGTACCGTGACCTCGTCGGGGCCGTGGAAGCGGAACGTACCGCCGACGTGGAGGTAGCCGCCCGTACCGTCGAAGACCTCGCCGACCTCGGGGAGGACCTCGGCGTAGATCCCGTCGACCTCGCCCCGGGGTGAGGTCCGCGCGACCACCCGGCTGGGCAGCGGACGCGGCTCGGGGAAGATCAGCCAGCCACCCCCGGTGGGGGTGGTGTGCGCCGTGGCGGGGGTGGCCGGCGGGAGGCCGACCGTCGTGCGGAACGTCTCCGCGAGCAGGTCGATGCCGAACAGCTCCCGGTGCACGTCCGGCACCGGCCCGCCGCCGGGGCGCAACCCCACCTCCAGGAAGACCAGCTCGTCGTCGGGGGTGTGGAACAGTTCCAGGTGGAACGGGCCGTCCACCAGTTCGAGCGCGTCCAGACAGCGCGCGGCGAAGTTGGTCACCCGGTCGCGGAGCGGGCCGTGGTCGAGCAGCACCGAGCCGAGCGGCGCGCCGTTGGCGAAGGCGAAGCAGGTGTTCACGTACGCCGAGGCGCTCACGAAGTGGAAGTGGCCGCCCAGGCGTACCCCGTCGACGTGCAGCACCCGGCCGTCGACGAACTCCTCGCACTCGTGTGCGGCCAGGTCCCGTCCGCTCAGGGCCACGGCCAGCTCCCCGACGGTGTCCACCCGCAGCACCCCGGCCGAGGCGACCCCCGCGCGTGGCTTGACGATCACCGGCAGCCCCAGGTCGGCGGCGACCTCCTTGGCGAGCCGGGTGGGGTCCGCGCCGGGGACGAGTTCCACGAACCGGGGAGTGCGCAGCCCGGCCCCGGCCACCCGTTCCTTCATGTACGGCTTGTCGCGGAAGCGCCGGACGAAGTCCAGGCTCCACCCGGGCAGGTCCAGGGACTCCCGCAGTCGGGCGGCGGTGAGCAGGTCCCACTCGGAGATGCCGACCACGCCCGAGAAGGGTCCCAGCCGCGCGGTCAGTGCCCGCGCCGCCGGCAGCACCGTGTCGAGGTCGAGGTCCGCCACCACGACGGTGTCGAGGGCGTTCGCGGTGTCCAGGACCGACGTGCCGGCGGCCAGGGTCAGGTAGGCCATCCGCCCCTCGTGCGGGCGGAGATACCGGTGGTACTCCCCGAACTCGTTGCCGAAGCGGTTGAGGACCAGGTAACGCGGTACGTCGCTCACGCCGTCTCCGCTCTCTGCCGGTCGGCGGGGGACCCCGGGCCGGTCGATCCGCCGCTACGCCCGGTCATCGCTCATCTCCGCCGGCGTGGCCTCGGCCGGCGGGGCGGCCTCGGCCGGTTTCGCGGACGCCTCGGCGGCCAGGCAGACCAACGCGCCGACCGTGGCCGTGCCGACCAGGAGCAGCAGCACGGTGCGGACGGTGTCCACGGACGGGATCGTGCCGGTGCCCTCGCCGAGCACCGCGCCCATCACGGCGGTGCCCACCATCGAGCCGACCTGCATCGACGTGACCAGGACCCCGGCCGCGCCACCGGCGGACTCGGGCCGGACCCGGTGCAACGCGACGGTGGCCAGGGGGGTGAAGAGGAACGCGTTGCCGATGCCGATCACCACCATCGGCGCGACGAGCCCGGCCCAGCCGGCCCCCGGGCGGGTCTGGGCGAAGGTCCAGAGGAGACCGGCGACCGTGGCGGCCATCCCGAAGAACAGCAGGTGCTTGCCCTCGACCTTCTCCGAGAGCTTGCCGGCCACCGGGTCGAACGCGACCGAGAGCAGCGACGCCACCATGAGCAGCAGCCCGGCCCGCCAGGCGCCGAACTGCAACACGGACTGGAACGCCACCGAGAGCACGACGACGAGCCCGATCACGGTCAGCGAGACCACGACGGAGAAGACGTTCATCACCGCGAAGTTGCGGTCCCGGAAGAGCGCGAACGGCACCAGCGGCTCGCGGTCCTGGCGTCGCCGCTGCTGCGCCAGGAAGACGGCGAAGAGCACCAGCCCGGCCGCGATGACCGCCCAGATACCGCCGTTCCACGAGTAGCGCGCGCCCTGACTGACCCCGAAGGCCAGCAGGAGCAGGAAGGCCGTGGCCAGCACGACACCACCGAGGTCGAGGCGGTGTTCCTTCCGCCCGCCGGTCGCCGGGATGGTCACCGCGGCGAGGGCCAGCATGACCACGCCGACGGGGATGTTGACCAGGAAGACCCAGCGCCAGTCGAGGCTGCCCACCAGGAAACCGCCCACGACCGGGCCGAGTACGGCCGCCGTGCCACCGACACCGCCCCGGATCCCCAACGCCATGCCGCGCCGCTCCGGCGGGAACGCCTCGACCAGCAGGGCCATCGTCTGCGGGACGAAGAGGGCCGCCCCCACGCCCTGGATCGCGCGGGCGGCGATGAGCTGGGTGGGACTGTCGGCCAGGCCACCGGCGAGGCTGAAGACGGTGAAGACCGTGACGCCGAGGAGGAAGATGCGCCGGCGTCCGTAGAGGTCGCCGAGCCGGCCCGCCGTGATCAGCAGGGCGGCGAGCGCGAGGATGTAGCTGCTCAACGCCCAGACCACCTGGTCCAGGGAGGCGTCGAGGTCCCGCACGATGTCGGGAATGGCGATGGCGAGCACCGCGATGTCCAGTTGGGACATGAAGTACGCCAGGCACAGGACGGCCAGGATGGCCCACGGGTTGCCGCGCAGTCTCGTCGTCACCGGTCACGCCAGATCATCGGGGGCACCTTGTTGGTCCGTTCCACGCGGTGCAGTCGCCCGACCCGCTCGACCGTCACCGCCTCGGGATAGGTCTGCAGGATCGGGGGAAGGTCGTACCAGGTCCGCACCAGCCAGTCGCGGATCCGGGCCGGATCCGCGTCCCCGGTGAAGCGCACGGTCAGCTGCCGCACCGAGTGTCGCGACTCCGGACTGCGGGTGAGGACGAGTTGCGCCTCGGTCACGCCGGGATTCTCCCGTACGCCCGCGACGATCTCGCCGATGCCGAAGAGCGAGCCGTAGAGCTTGATGGCGTCGTCGGCGCGGCCGACCACCCGCAGCGCCCGTGGCCGCCCGCACCGGCAGGAGGCGGCGGCGACCCGGTCGCCGAGCCGGTAGCGCACCGTCGGCACGGTCCACCCGTCGCCGGTACGGGACAGCAGCGCTCCGTCGTCGTCGAGTTCCAGCAGCTGGTCCGGCATCAGGTGCAGCACCGACAGGTCGCAGCCGGGATCGTTGGTGGCGATGACGAACGTCTCCACCGAGCCGTAGTTCGCCCAGAAGCGCGCCTGCGGGAAGGCCGCCCGTACGGTCGCCTCCTTCGCCGGGGTCCACGGCTCGGCCATCCAGATCACCCGCCGGACGTCGAGGCCGACGCCGTGGTCGAGCACCCCCTGGGCCAGGTCGGCCAGCGCGGTGGGCGTACCGGCCAGCGCGTCGACGCCGACCTCCCGGAAGATCGGCAGCCAGTCCGCGACCTCGTCCGGGCCGTACGGACCGGCGGGCAGGACGTGGCACCGGCTGCGCTCGGCGAGGGTCTGCATGTAGTAGTGCGACGCCCACAACCGGCCCGGCGTGAAGAGGTTGAGCAGCACGTTGCCCGGTTCGAGCGGTCGCCAGACGGCGTGCAGCCGGTCGATGGCCTGGTGGTGGGCGACGAAGGTCAGCTTCGGTCGACCGGTGGTGCCGCCGCTGGACATCACCGCCGCGCCGCCGTCTGCGGTGAGGTGCCGCGACGTCGCGAGGATCTCGGCCGGGCCGGTGACGGCGAGGTCCGCCAGCCCGGTGACGGTGTCCGGCACCGGCGCCCCGCCGAGCGCGGCCAGCTCCTTCGCCTGCACCAGCAGCGCCTCCCAGGGCAGCTCGCCGATGGTCATCGACGCTCCCGGTCGGCCAGCCAGCGCGCGTGGCCCCGCTGGTACGCCTCGAACCGGGCGGTGACCAGGGACCGGGCGACGACGTCCTGCTCGGCGTCCATGGAGAACCCGATCGCGCCGTCCACCTCGATCTCGGAGAGCCAGAACCGCTCGCCGTCGGAGATGAAGTCGACCGAGAAGTACGGCGTGGGCAGGCGCTCGCTGAGGTAGGCGACGGTGCTGTCGAGTTCGGCCGGCAGGTCGGTGAACGCCCGCTCGTGCCGACCGCCCACGGTCTTGGTGACCATCAGGCAGTAGCCCTCCTTGTTGCCCTGCAACACGGTGTGCGCCCGCCCGTCGACGACGTAGACCCGGGTCTCGCGGGGGTCCTTGACGTAGAGCTGGGCCACCAGCGGTGTCTCCGCGCCACCGGCCAGTCCGATGACCCCGCGCAGGTCGTGCACGTTGTGCACCACCGAGATCCCGAGGCCCATGCCCCAGTTCGCCGGCTTGACGATCATGGGGTAGTCGAGGTTGGCGAAGGCCTCGTCGTAGTGGCCCGTCATCGCCTCGCGCCCGCTGGCCACCCGGACCGTGGGCAGCGGCGGCACCGGGCTCTGCGCCAGGTGCACGACGGTCGCCAGCTTGTCCTCGCCGAGGTAGGTCAGCCAGGGCGGGATCGGCAGGTAGAAGCCGAGCGTCTCCAGGACGGTGAAGAGGTACACCTGGTTGGCGACGTCGACCACCTGGTGCGGCAGGGAGTAGATGGCCGTGACGAAGATGGTGTCCTCCGGCGTGACCCGCTCGCCGTTGAGGAACACCTTCGGGCGCGCGGGATCGGTGCCGTCGACCGCCACCTCCTCCGGCTTGTGCAGGCTCATCCGCAGCCCGAGGGTCTCGGCGATCTCGCGGTAGGCGCCCCAGACGCCCTGCTCCTCGTAGTCGCGCTGCCAGGCGGTGCCCCGGTCGGGGTAGATCCAGCACAGTCTCGTCGCGGGGCTGGGCGATGTGGTCAACGGGTCTCCTTGACGAAGTCGCGGAGCACCGAGGTGAACTTCTCGGGCTCCTCCAGGAACGGCATGTGCCCGCTGTGCGCGAAGGTCTCCAGCCGGGCGTCGGGCATCGCCCCGCGCAGCCAGGAGCCGACGTCGGTGGGGTAGACCTGGCTGCGTGCCCCGTGCACGAGGAGCGTGGGCAGCGACGTCGTGGCGAGCTGTTCCCGCCAGTCCCGGGTCAGCACGTCCAGCCAGAGCGCCAGCACGGAGACGACCGCGCAACTCCTCGTCTCGGCGGTGAGCCGCCGCAGCGTCGCCGGGTCGGGCTCGGTCCCGGCGGCGAAGGAGCGGCGGACCAGGTCGTCCTGGAAGGCCTGCGGATCGGCCCAGAGGGCGCGCTGGGTCTGGATCGCGCCGGCCGCGTCGAGGCCGCCGAAGGCGGCGTGCGGCCAGTCCCCGTCGGCCAGGAGCCGTGGCGACATCTCGACCGAGACCAGCCGGGCCACCCGGTCGGTGCCGAAGAGGTCCAGGTAGGTCCAGGCGACCCCGGCGCCGAGCGACCAGCCGACGAGGGTGACATCCCGCAGGTCCAGGCGCTCGACGACACCCCGCACCGCCCGGGCCGCGTCGTCGATGGTCCAGCCCGGCCCCGGATCGGGGTTGCCCCCGTGCCCCGGCAGGTCCACCATGACCACCTCGTGGTCCTGGCTGAGGTCCGCCGCCACCCCGTCGAAGTACGCCGAGGTCATCGCCAGCCCGGGGACGAACAACAGGGTCGGCGTCCGGCTCAGGCGACGGTGGCGGAGCAGGTTGACGGTCCGGTCTGCGGTCACGGCTGTTTCCCCTTCCGGCGACACCCACTGTCTGCGTAGGAGCGACTTGTGCGGCTTGCCGACCGCGGTGTAGGCGAGGGCCGCCACGAGATGGATCGGACCGGTCAGGCCGTGCCCGTCGAGAACGGCCCGGACCGACGCCTCGACCTGCGCCGGGGGCACCTCCGGTTCGGGTCGGGCCACCACGACGACCCGGCTGCCGCCGGTGCCGGGCTCGACCGGCAGGGCGACGGACTCCCGTACCGGGCAGTGCTGCTGGATCTCCTCGTCGAGCATGGGGGCGAGCAGCAGCCCCTCCCGGGCCGTCAGCGCCTCGCTGACCCGCCCCAGGATGCGGTAGGAGCCGTCGGGGTTGCGCTGGGCGACGTCGCCGGTCCAGTACTCGCCGTCGCGGAAGGTGCGTGCGTGCGCCTGCGGATTGTTGAGGTAGCCCTCGCTGGTGTAGGCGGAGCGCAGGACCAGTTCCCCGACGGAGTCCCGGACGCCTCCCGGGTCGCCGGCCGACACCGGCTCCAGGCGGGCGCTCACGCCCCGTACCAGCGACATGTCCGCGTCGGTCTGCACCGTGTCGGTCAGGTTCACCGCGGCGAGGCCGAACTCGGTCGAGCCGTAGAGCTGTCGGATCCGCACCCCGAGCACCGCGTCGCAGTCGCGGATCAGCTGCGGGCTGACGTAGGTGCCGCCGCAGAAGGGCAGCCGCAACGAGCCGACGTCCGCGCCGGTCTGCCGCGCGGCCTCGATGAGCTGCTCGTAGTGACGCGGCAGCGCGCTCATCACCGTCGCGCCGCTTCCTTCCAGCGCGCGCAACTGCTCCTCGGGGCCGGCCTGCGGGTCGCCGAGCACCAGCTCGCCGCCGCCCAGCAGCGCGGAGAAGACGTGCAGGTCGGTGGCGTGCGCGACGTCCAGCGGGTGGCGACAGAAGAAGACGTCCCGCGCGGTGAGCCCGGTGTGCCGGATCCACCGGCGTCGCTCGGCCACGAACTTGTCCTGCCGCCAGGCCATCATCTTCGGGAAGCCGGTCGAGCCCGAGGTCCACAGCAGCCGGAAGCGCCCCGGGCTGGCGGCGGCCGGTGTGGGCGGGAGCGGCTCGGCCGCCAGCAGGTCGGCGAGGGTCGACACCGGCGTCGTGCCGGGCAGGGGAGCCCGGCGGCCGTCCGCGACGACCACCGTCGGCCCGGTCAACTCCAGCGCCGTGCGCACGTCCCCGGTGCCGAACTCGCGGATCATCGGCACGTAGGTCGCCCCGAGCCGGGCGACCGCCAGGATCAGGGCGACGTACCCGACGCTGTTGTCCATCGAGACCGCCACCACGTGGCCGTCGCCCACCCCGGCCCGGTTCAGCCCTCCGGCCACCCGGTCGGCCATGGCGCAGAGCTGCTCGTACGTCGCGGCGTCGCCGTCGGTGGTGCGGACCGCGGGAGCCTGCGGATCGCGGCGGGCGACGGCGCGTACGGCGTCGTAGAGCACGGCATTCCCCCTCGATCGGGTGCGGACACGGCCGGCGACGGCGGACTAGGCGGGCGCCCAACCCGCGTAGGTGGCGAACCGCCAGTCCTTGACCAGGCAGTCGACGTGGGCGAATCCGGCCTCGCGCAGCCAACGCAGTTGGCTGTCCAGGTCAGCGCAGATGTCGTGCTTCATGCGTTCCCGACCGGCGGCCCACTCGTCGGGCGGGGTGTCGGAGTCGATCACGTGGCGTTCGTGGCGTTCGTCGTAGACGGCGTCCAGCGCCGGGAAGGGAGCCAGGATCTGGTCGACGTTGACGAACACACCGCCGGGCCGCAGGGCACCCAGGACCCGTTTGAAGAGATCCTGCTTGTCGGGGTGGGACAGGTGGTGGATGGCCAGTCCGGAGACCACCGCGTCGAAGGGTCCGTCGGGCAGCGGCTGGGTGAGGTCGGCGACCCGGATGTCGATGCCCGTGTCGTCGGCGAAACGCTGCCGCGCCTTCGTCAGCATGAGTTCGGACCGGTCGACCAGGGTCAACCGCGCGTTCGGCAGGCTGCCGCGCAGGATGGCGCTGAGCAGGCCGGTTCCGGCGCCGAGGTCGAGAATTCTGCCGTCGGCCGGGACGTTCGCCGTGACGGCGACCGTCGCGCTCGAATAGAGCAGGTCGAACGAGGGGATCAGTTGACGCCGTAGTCCGTCGTACGACTCGGGATTCCAGAGATCCTTGCCGTTGGCGGGCGGACGTGCCATGCGGCACCCTCCTTGTGGGAGATCGTGCACGAGGTTCGACCCGATCGATTCATGATCGCGTGGTCGCGAAGGGCATCGTGGCACGGGCCGTCAGGGACGGCACCCCCTGTCCGGCAAGCGTTATTCAATCGAAACTTATCCATGCCTGGCTGCTGGGAGATCATTCACGCGTCTGGTTTGTCATCCATGAGCATGAATTGATATGGCTCGGCGGGTGAATGCTGTCGATTGCCGCCGTGTCGGCGCGGGGGCGTCGTGTCCGCCCGGAGCGCCGCAGCGCCCCCGGGGGCTGGATGGTTGACGGAGAAGGCTACGACATCGGTGGCTATTTATTGACATGAGCCGATGTACGTTTCTAGCATGGGCGAGGAAAGCGCTTTCCAGATCGTAGGCCACCACCTGCCGGATCGCCAGGCCCGCAACCGGACCGTCCCCGTTCCCGGACCGCCCGGCGGCACGTCCCCGCCGCCCCGCGCGTCCAGCCCGCCTGGCCGTCCGCCCTGCGAAAGGCGGAACCCCGTGACCACCACCAACCCACCGCCCCGTCACCCCCGATGGCGGCGGCACACCGCCGCCGGCCTGCTCACCGCCCTGGCCCTGTCCGCCACCGCCCTGCCACAGCCCGCCACGGCGGCTCCCGGCCCGGCCGCCGGTGCCCCGGCCGCGCTGGCCGCCGCCACGCCCGACGGGTTCGCCACCGTCAACGCCCTCGGCCAGAACGGCACCACCGGCGGCGCCGGTGGGCCGGTCGTCACCGTTACCACCGCCGCCCAGTTCCTGGACTACATCTCCCGCCCCGGGCCGTACGTCGTCCAGGTCTCCGGGACCATCAACCTGCCCACCGGCGCCAACGACGGGATGCACAACGTCGCCTCCGACAAGACGATCGTCGGGCTCGGCGCGAACGCCACCCTCTCCGGCGGCGGGCTGAACATCGGTCTGCCGGTGGACGACGACGTCACCTCGCCCCCGGCGAACGCCGTCCACAACATCATCATCCGGAACGTGCACATCACCGGGGCGACCGACGACCTGATCAACGTCCAGATGTTCTCGCACCACATCTGGATCGACCACAACGAGTTCTCCAACGGCGACGACGGCGCGGTCGACATCAAGCGCGGCTCCGACTTCGTCACCGTCTCCTGGAACCACTTCCACGACCACGACAAGACGCTGCTGCTCGGGCACGACGACGACAACGCGGCGCAGGACGTCGGACGGCTGCGGGTCACCTACCACCACAACTACTTCGACGCCTCGGACCAGCGGAACCCCCGGGTGCGCTTCTCCGCGCTGGCCCACGTCTACAACAACTACTACTACGACAACAGCTACGGCGTCGCCTCCACCAACGACTCGGCCGTGCTGATGGAGAACAACTACTTCTACAGCGTCAACAACCCGGGCCGGGTCGACTTCAGCGGGCCCCTCGGCCGGATCGTCCAGCGCGGCAACATCCTGGTCGACTGCAACCACGCCATCGAGACCCGGGGCACCGTGCCCGACCCGCGCAGCTACTACCCGTACACGCTGGACCCGGCCGCCAACGTACCGACGATCGTCCCGGCCGGCGCCGGGGTCGGCCGGATCTCACCGACCGCCCAGGCGGCCTCCGCGGCCGGGCCCGGGATCACCGCCCAGCCGGACGGGTTCGCCAGCGTCAACGCGCTCGGCCAGAACGGCACCACCGGTGGACTCGGCGGCCCGGTGGTCACCGCGACCAACGCGAACGACTTCCTCGACTACATCGACACCGTCGGGCCGATGATCATCCAGGTCACCGGTCGGATCCAGATCAGCAGCAAGCAGGGCGTACGCCCCAACAAAACCATCATCGGCGTCGGGAACGCCGAGATCACCGGTGGCGGCCTGGACTTCTACCGGTCGTACAACGTGATCGTCCGGAACATCAACTTCACCAACGCCGAGGACGACGCGATCAACGTCGGGCAGAACTCGCACCACATCTGGATCGACCACAACCGGTTCGCCGGAGCGGTGGACGGCTCGGTCGACGTGGTCCGGGGCGCGGACTACGTGACCGTCTCCTGGAACCACTTCGACCACTCCGACAAGAGCATGCTGATCGGCCACTCCGACGGGTCCGGGTCGACCGACATCGGGCACCTGAAGGTGAGCATCCACCACAACTTCTTCGACAACAGCCGGCAGCGGCACCCCCGGATCCGGTTCGCCGAGCCGGTGCACGTCTACAACAACTACTTCCTCGGCAACGCGCTCTACGGGGTCGCCTCCACCGAGAACGCCGGGGTCGTCGTGGAGGGCAACTACTTCCGCGACGTGCCCCACCCGATGTACTCGGCCAGCGGGTACGCCGACAGCGGCCCGGGACGGGCGGTGCAGCGCAACAACGTCTTCGTCAACTCCGGCACCCCGGAGACCGCCGGCACGGTGACCGAGCCGCGCACCTACTACCCGTACACCCTCGACCCGGCGGCGAACGTGCCCGCCCTGGTGACCGCGGGCGCCGGCGTCGGCCGGATCTGACCCGCCGGCACCACCGCACCGTCCCGCACCACACCGCCCCGCACCGCCGTGCTCCGCCCCGCCCCGGACACTGCAGGGGTCCCCTGTTCATCAGAAACGATGAACAGGGGACCCCTGCTACCACCAAACGGGGGTGCGGGCTAGCTGGCGATCATCCGCCGGAGCACGTACTGGAGGATGCCGCCGTGGCGGTAGTAGTCCGCCTCACCCGGGGTGTCGATCCGGACCACCGCGTCGAACTCCACGCCGGTGTCGGTGGTGACCTTCACGGTGCGCGGGGTCTCGCCGTCGTTCAGCGCCGTGACCCCGGCGATCGAGAAGGTCTCGGTGCCGGTCAGGCCCAGGCTGTCGGCGGTCTCGCCGGCCGGGAACTGGAGCGGAAGCACACCCATGCCGATCAGGTTCGAGCGGTGGATCCGCTCGTACGACTCGGCGATGACCGCCCGGACGCCGAGCAGCATGGTGCCCTTCGCCGCCCAGTCCCGGGACGAGCCGGAACCGTACTCCTTGCCCGCGAGGACGACCAGCGGGATGCCGGCCTCCTGGTACGCGACCGAGGCGTCGTAGATCGAGGTCTGCTCGCCGGTCAGGTGGTTGACGGTCACGCCACCCTCCACACCCGGGACGAGCTGGTTGCGCAGCCGGATGTTGGCGAACGTGCCCCGGATCATCACCTCGTGGTTGCCCCGGCGCGAGCCGTACGAGTTGAACTCGTGCCGCGGCACACCGTGCTCGGCGAGGTACGTCCCGGCGGGGGAGTCGGCCTTGATCGAGCCGGCCGGGGAGATGTGGTCGGTGGTGACGGAGTCGCCCAGCTTGGCCAGCACCCGCGCCCCGTCGATGTCGACGACCGCCTTCGGGTCCTTCTCCATGCCCTCGAAGTACGGGGGCTTGCGGACGTAGGTCGACTCGCCCGCCCAGGCGAAGGTGTCACCGGTCGGGGTGGGCAGCGACTGCCAACGCTCGTCACCGGCGAAGACGTCCTCGTACGCCGCGCTGAACCCGGTCGCGCCGATCGCCGAGGCGATGACGTCCTGGATCTCGGCGGTGTTCGGCCAGATCTCCCGCAGGTAGACCGGGTTGCCCTGGCTGTCCTCGCCGATCGGCTCGTTGGCCAGGTCGATGTCCATGGTGCCGGCGAGCGCGTACGCCACCACCAGCGGCGGGGACGCCAGGTAGTTCATCTTGACGTCCGGGTTGATCCGGCCCTCGAAGTTCCGGTTGCCGGACAGCACCGAGACGACCGCGAGGTCGGCCTCGTTGACGGCGGCGGAGATCTCCTCCGGCAGCGGGCCGGAGTTGCCGATGCAGGTGGTGCAGCCGTAGCCGACCAGGTGGAAGCCGAGCTTCTCCAGGTACGGCGTGAGCCCGGCCCGCTCGTAGTAGTCCATGACGACCTTCGAGCCGGGAGCCAGGGTGGTCTTCACCCACGGCTTGCGGGCGAGCCCCTTCTCCACCGCGTTGCGGGCCAGCAGCGCCGCCCCGATCATGACCTGCGGGTTCGAGGTGTTGGTGCAGGAGGTGATCGCGGCGATCACCACCGCGCCGTGGTCCAGCTCGAACTCGGTGCCGTCGGCCCCGGTCACCCGGATCGGGTTGCTGGCCCGGCCGCCCGAGCCGACCGCGCCGTTGACCAGCTCACGCGGGGCGTCGGCCGGGTCGTTCGCCCCGTCGACCGCTGGCGAGTCGCTGGCCGGGAAGGACTCGGCGCTCGCCTCGTCGGCGCGACCCTGCACGCCGAACGGCTTCTCCTGCTGCGGGACACCGGGCTTCCGGTCGTCGCCGCCGGTCTCGTCGGCGGCCACGTAGTCGGTCAGCGCCGAGCGGAACAGCGTCTTGGCGTTGCCCAGCGGCACCCGGTCCTGCGGGCGCTTCGGCCCGGCCAGGGACGGCTCGATGGTGCTCAGGTCCAGCTCGAGGCGCTCCGAGTACTCCGGCTCGGCCGCCGGGTCGTGCCAGAGGCCCTGCTCCTTGGCGTACGCCTCGACCAGCGCGACCTGCTGCGGGTCGCGGCCGGTCAGCTCCAGGTAGCGGACGGTCTCCGCGTCGATCGGGAAGATCGCCACGGTGGAGCCGTACTCGGGGGACATGTTGCCGATGGTGGCCCGGTTGGCCAGCGGCACCGCGCTCACGCCGGGGCCGTAGAACTCGACGAACTTGCCGACCACGCCGTGCTTGCGCAGCATCTCGGTGATGGTCAGCACCAGGTCGGTGGCGGTGGTGCCGGCCGGCATCTCACCGGAGAGCTTGAAGCCGACCACCCGCGGGATGAGCATGCTGACCGGCTGGCCCAGCATGGCGGCCTCGGCCTCGATGCCGCCGACGCCCCAGCCCAGTACACCCAGGCCGTTGACCATGGTGGTGTGCGAGTCGGTGCCGACGACCGTGTCCGGGTACGCCTGGCCGCCCCGCTCCATCACGGTACGGGCCAGGTACTCGATGTTGACCTGGTGCACGATGCCGGTGCCCGGCGGGACGACCTTGAACTCGTTGAAGGCGGTCTGGCCCCAGCGCAGGAACTGGTAGCGCTCCTTGTTGCGCTCGTACTCCAGCTCGACGTTGCGGGTGAAGGCGTCCTCGCGGCCGAACAGGTCGGCGATGACCGAGTGGTCGATGACCAGCTCGGCCGGGGCGAGCGGGTTCACCTTGGTCGGGTCGCCGCCCAGGTCGCGGACGGCCTCGCGCATGGTGGCCAGGTCGACCACGCAGGGTACGCCGGTGAAGTCCTGCATCAGCACCCGGGCCGGGGTGAACTGGATCTCCACGCTCGGGTCGGCGGCGGCGTCCCACGCGCCGAGCTGGCGGATGTGGTCGGCGGTGATGTTCGCGCCGTCCTCGGTCCGCAGCAGGTTCTCCAGCAGGATCTTCAGGCTGTAGGGCAGTCGTTCGTGGCCCTCCACCTTGCTGATCTTGAAAATCTCGTAGCTCGCGTCTCCGACGCGTAGCTGGGTCTTCGCACCGAAGGTGTCGAGGCTCGCCACGTCGTACTCCTTCACACCAGCGACCGTGAGTAGTCCTGAGCAGTCTGTCGCACCGGTCGGGGTGCCGCCCCGGTTAGGCGACACTAACCAGCGATTCCGCAGTCCTACAAAACCGTACGTCCGTCTTGCTATTCGTGCAACCGGGTGTCAGGCTCTGGGACGGGGAGATGGCACCCATGATCCACCACCCGCCCCGGCGCACGTGAACGGGCCGGCCCCCTGTGGTGGGGGCCGGCCCGTCGTGTGTCTATGTGTGTCAGGCGGAGTAGCCGCGGGTGGCGATCCAGTCGGCGAGGGCGTCGGTGGTGATCCAGTAGCTGGCCTGGTTGGGGTTGGCGGAGTCGGCGATTTTGACGGTGTCGGCGTTGTCGCGGTAGCCGACGACGCTGATGTAGTGGCCGCCTTCGAAGGAGTGGGTGGTGCCGTTGGTGTCGGTGGCGGTGCCGGCGATGTTGGCGACGACGGCGCGTCCGTTGTCGACGGCGGTGCGGATGTCGTGGCGGAGGGTGTCGGTCTGCTTGTCGTCGGCGTTGGGGGTGGTGATTTCGATGGTGCGCCAGTCGTTCTTGCCGCTCTTGGTGTTGAGGGCCTTGGTGATGAGGTGGGCGCTGTCGGTGCCGTTCTCGGTGGTGCCCATCTCCCGGGCGAGGTCGTCCTGGGAGACGTCCTTGTCGAGGGTGGTGAGGGCGTTACGGGCGGCGGCGGGGCCGCAGTAGTAGAAGTTCGGCTGCGCCTCGTAACGCACGTTCAGCTCCCGCTGACCCTTGCCGTGCCCGCGCTCGGCGGCCATCGCCATCGGCTGGGAGTTGCTGTCGACGGCGGCGCTCGCGGCGACCGGGCCGGCGATCATCCCACCGGCGAACACGGCGCCGGCAGCGGTCAGAACGGTCTTGCGGAACAGATCGGTACGCATGTCGTCACCTCTCGCTCGGGGGAACGCGGCACCCGGACGATCCGGGGGTTGGGTGCCACGCGAGGAAGGGTTCGCGGTGCGTGGGCGACGCCGGTCAGATGTCCGGCGGCCAGGAAGATGCAACCAACCCGGCGGGCCCGTCATTCCGGCCTCCGCTCCCCGGGGCCGGGGTGGGGCGGTCGCACGGTGGTCACAACGGCCGGCGGCCCGCGTCCATGCCCGGTCGGCCGGTGACCGGCGTCACCGCACACGGCGCGAACGGCGCATCCGGTCACGTACGCCTCCCGGGTTCCGGTGTTTCCGGACACCGGGGACGGGAAAGCGGGCGCCGACGACCGGGACGAGGCGACGAGACGACCGGGACGAGGCGACGACCGGGACGACCGGCCGACGAGGGGAGAGTCCGGTGCCGTACCAGGTGCCCACCGCAGCGCCACAGCGGCGGACGCGGGTGTCCGCAGCGCCGCTGTGGTGCGATGCGCGGGAGTTCGGACTCCGGGGCGACGGGGTCACCAACGACCAACCGGCGCTGGCCGCCCTGGTGGACCGCCTCGGCGAGGCGTACGCCGCCGACGGCCAGCCCCGGGTCATCCACTGCCCACCGGGGAGCTACTCGATCCGGGACGCCGGTACGGTCTGGCGCAGTGGCGTGTCCCTGGTCGGCTCCGGTCCGGCGGCCACCCGGTTCCTGCTCAGCAACGAGGGCAACCGGGCCGATCCCACCCCGCTGGCCTTCTGGACGACCGTGCAGCACGGCGCGGACCGGGACCGGCACATCGCCGACTGCACCTTCGCCGACTTCGAGATCGACGGCTCCGGGGTGGGGATGGCCGACTACAACTACCTCGCGAAGGGCCTCGGCCTGCAATACGTGGTCCGGGGCGTGTTCCGCAACCTCTACATCCACCACACCGGGGCCACCGGGCTCGGCTGTGACTTCCTCCAGGACAGTCTCGTCGACGGGGTGGTGGTGGTCGGCTGCGGTCGCCTGGACAACGGGCAGCAGATGGGTGGGGCCGGTATCGGCATCGGGGTCGGTGGCTGGGGCGGGGTCGAACGGTGCACCATCGCCAACTGCACCACGGTCGGCAACGGCACCAACGGCATCTTCCTGGAACTCCAGAAGGACTACTGGACCCGGCCGCGCGGCTACCGCATCGTCGGCTGCCACAGCGAGGGCAACCGGTTCGGTATCTCCGACTGGGGCGTGGACGGGCTGATCGTGTCGGCCTGCACCCTCATCGGCAACCTGGAGGCCGGCTTCGACGTCTCCGCCAACGGCACCGCCGGTGTCGCCGGCCGGGGCGGGATCGTCAGCGACTGCGTCATCGACGGCAACGTCCTGGACGGGATCAGCATGGGCAACACGCCGGGTCCGTACACGGTGCGCGGCAACCGGATCAGCGGGAACGGGGCGTACGGCTACCACGAGCACGACCTCGGCCACGGGTACACCGGGCCGGCGTCCGACGTCACGATCGACGGCAACGAACTCTGGGACAACGGGCTGGACGCGATCCGGATCGACCGCCCGATGGCCGACCTGACGGTCACCGGCAACCGGATCCGCAACAACGGTCGCCGGTGCGCCGCCGCGACCCGTGGCGGCGGTTCGGTGCGGTACGACCACCGGTCCGTGACCGACCCGGCCGCGCGCTGGCCGGTGGACGGGCACCGGGGCAAGGTGGTGTGGGTCGGCACCCGCCGGGCGGTGGTGACCGGCAACACCCGGACCGAGCTGACGCTGGCCGAACTGCGCCCGGACACCACCACCGGCTGGAACGAGGACGTCCCGCCGCCCGGTGCGGCCTACGACCTGCCCGCCGCGCCGCCGACGCGGGCCGGGATCGCCGTGAACGCCGAGGTCGACTCGGCCACGGTGCGGGGCAACCGGATCTGGGACAACCGCGCCGAGCCCACCCAGACCCACGGACTGTGGATCACCGATCGGGGGTCCTGCGTCTCCTGCCGGGTCGAGGAGAACGACCTCGCCCGCAACGCGGTGGCCGCCCTACGGCTGGACAACCCGCCGACGGGCGGGCACTGGCACCGTAACGTCACCGAACGGGACTGACCGCTCAGCGTTCCCCGTCGGCCGGCGCGCTCGCGGTGGCCTCCGCGTGCCGGTCCCGCAGCCGGGCCCGGATCTCCTCCGGGGTGTACGCCCGGCGTCGCCGCTCCGCGCGCGCGACCACCACACCGGTCGCCGCGACGCCGACCACACCGGCCAGTCCGAGGAGCTTCCACCACTGCATCCGCTGCCGCATGGGCCTAGGGTAGTGCCCCATGAGCATCAGCCTGGACGAGGCGGTCGAGCTGACCCGCACCGGCGACGTCTGGGTGTTCCGGGGACGCAGCGTGCCGGACCGGGCCATCCAGCTCACCACGAACAGTCCGGTCAACCACGTCGGCATGGCCGTGGTGCTGGACGACATGCCGCCGCTGATGTGGCACGCCGAGCTGGGCCGCTCCCTGCCGGACCTGTGGACCGGCACGCACCAGCGCGGCGTGCAGCTGCACGACCTGCGGGACGCGGTCTGCGTCTGGGCCGAGCGGTACGGCCAGCGGGCCTGGCTGCGGCAGTTGGAGCCGCCCGCCGGGCCGGCGATGGAGGACGCCGTGCTGCGCACCGTCGCCCGGCTCGACGGCACGCCCTTCCCGTCCACCGCCCAACTCGCCTGGCGCTGGCTGCGCGGCCGGGTCCCGGCGCTGCCCCGACCGGCGCTGCCCGGCCGGCGCGGCCCCGTGCCGGCACCCCCCGCCCCGGGCGACGTCCCGGACCGCCTGCTGGAGACCGCGTACTGCGCGGAAGTGGTCGCCGTGACCTACGAGGCGATGGGGCTGCTCCCGCCGGGACGGCGGCCGAACTGGTACGACCCGGGCCGCTTCTGGAGCGGTGACGACCTCGACCTCGAAGCGGGCGCGACGCTCGGCGCGGAGATCGAGGTGCGGATCCCGCCCCGGTGAGGTTTGCTCGGACGCCCGGCCGGCAACTCCTGACGCCGTGACAGCCTCCACCGACCTCGGTACGCTCACCGACTTCTTCGACCGGTACGGCGTGGCGCTGACGACCGGCGACGTCTCCGCCATCGCCGGCTGCTACGCCCTGCCCGGCCTGGTGGTGGCCGACACCTACAGCTTCTCCTTCAGTTCGCCGGCTGCGGTGGCGCTCTCGTTCGTGGGGGCCGCACCCGACTACCAGGACCGGGAGCTGGTGGCCGCCAACGCGGTGATCCTCCAGGTGGAACCGGTCTCCGCGCTGCTGACCCTGGTGGCCGTGCAGTGGGAGTTCCTGGACAGCGGGGGGCATGCGGTGCCCGGCGAGCGTTACCGTTACCTGCTGCGCGGCACCGACGACGGCCCGGTCATCTGCACCGTGATCCGGGCCGGCTGACCTGCCCGGCGGGCGTCGACCGACCGGGACGACCGATCTGCCCGCGCCGGGCGGGTGCGGCGGTCGACCGTGCTGGCTAGGCTTCCCGTTCGGGGAACCGACGAGGGAGGACCATGGCCGGGAAGCGTCGTGCGCGGAACGGGTCCACTGTGGCCCTGCTCTCGCCCTGGGCGGTGGTGTCGGTCGGTGTGCTGGTGATGGTCGTCCTGCTGGGCGTCGCGCTCGGCACGGCCGTCGGCGACCGCCCGTCGGCCGGTCCCGGGCCGTCCCTGCCGACCGGTCCGGTGCCGGCGATCTCCGCGTCCTCCTTCGCCGCGTCGCGCAGCGCGGCCCCGACGGCGAGCCGGACGGCACGTCCCTCCCCGACCCCCTCGGCGAGTCCGACCCGCGTGGCGTCCCCGACCCCGTCGCGTAGCCCGAGCCCGACCGCCGAGTCGGTCCCGATTCCGTTGCTCAGCCAGCCGCCGTCCCCGTCGACGCAGGTCACCGGCGTCTACCGGGCGGTGGAGACCTACACCGGGGCGTTCATCGGCGAGGTGCGGGTGACCAACCGGTCCGACACGCCCCGGTCCTGGACGGTGCGGGTGGAGGTGCCGGGCGCGCGTCTGGTGTCGGCCTGGGTGGAGGGATCGGCGCAGGCCGAGGCGAGTGGTTCCCGGTCCCGTTTCACGTTCACCAGCGGGGCCGCCCTCGCGCCCGGGGCCTCGGCGTCGCTGCGGTTCCACCTCGCCGACACCGGTGCCGCCACCGGACCCGCGAGCTGCACGGTGGACGGCGCTGCCTGCGGTCGCTGACCGCCCCCGTCAGGTGGTAGCAGGGGACCCCTGTTACCGCTTTCTGCCGAGCAGGGGCCCCTGCAACCACATCAGCGGCGGCGAACCCGTCGAGACGCCGTCCTGCAAGCCGGCCGCAATATTTCGACTTGGTTTGCAAACTATTGCAGAACGTTTCGGTAAGGACTAGCGTGCGGGCCAATCTACGACCACGGAAAGGCCGTCGATGAAACCCCCGCCAAGATCTTCCAAGGCCCTGTTGGGCCTGGTTTCCCTGCTCACCCTGGCCCTCGTCGGCACCCCCGTCGCCGCGAGCCCGTCCCGTGCCACCGCCACCGGGAGCACCGATCCCCTCGCCGCGACCGGTGCGCCACAGTGGCGCAGCGAGCCCGGCGTCGAGGCGATGCTGCGCGCCGGCGCCAACGACGCTCGCGCCGAGCAGTTCTACTTCGTCCTGCCGGACCGGTTCGCCAACGGCGACCCGCGCAACGACCGGGGCGGCCTGACCGGCGACCGGCTCTCCACCGGTCTCGACCCGACCGACAAGGGCTTCTACCACGGTGGCGACCTCAAGGGCCTGATCGACAAGCTCGACTACGTCCAGGGGCTCGGCACCACCGCGATCTGGCTGGCCCCGATCTTCAAGAACCGGCCCGTGCAGGGCACCGGCGACGACGTCTCGGCCGGCTACCACGGCTACTGGATCACGGACTTCACCCAGGTCGATCCGCACTTCGGCACCAACGAGGAACTCAAGCGACTGGTCCAGCTCGCCCACCGGCGGGGGATCAAGGTCTACCTGGACGTCATCGTCAACCACACCGCCGACGTCATCAGGTACGCCGAGGACAAGTACGCGTACGTCGACAAGAAGACCAGCCCGTACACGGACGCGCAGGGGCGGGCCTTCGAGGACCGTAACTACGCCGACGGCAGCCGGGACTTCCCGAAGGTGACCGCGGACGCGGGCCCGTACACCCCGACCTTCGCCAGCGAGGCGGACCGGACGGTCAAGGTCCCGGCGTGGCTGAACGACGCCACCATGTACCACAACCGGGGCGACTCCACCTTCGCCGGCGAGAACAGCGAGTACGGCGACTTCTTCGGCCTCGACGACCTGTGGACCGAGCGCCCCGAGGTGGTGCGCGGGCTGACCAAGGTCTACGGCGACTGGATCGCCAGCACCGGCGTGGACGGGTTCCGCCTGGACACCGTCAAGCACGTCAACCTCGACTTCTGGCCGCAGTTCGCCCGGGGCGTCGAGCGCGCCGCCGAGAAGGCCGGCAAGAAGGACTTCTTCATGTTCGGTGAGGTCTACAGCGCCGACCCGGAGATCACCTCCACCTACGTCCGGCAGGGCGGCCTGCCGGCCACCCTCGACTTCGCCTTCCAGGCGGCGGCCACCGGCTACACCGCCGGCAACGGCTCGGCCAAGGCGCTCGCCGACGTGTACGCCCGCGACGACCTCTACTCCTCCCGGGACACCCACGCCGACCGGCTGACCACCTTCCTCGGCAACCACGACATGGGCCGGATCGGCTCGTTCATCGCCGGTGGCGGCACCGACCCGGGCACCCACCTGCGCCGTGACCAGCTCGCCCACCAGCTGATGTTCCTCACCCGGGGCCAGCCGGTGGTCTACTCCGGCGACGAGCAGGGCTTCACCGGGCCCGGCGGCGACAAGGACTCCCGGCAGGACATGTTCGCGTCGAAGACTCCCGACTACCTCGACGACGACCTGATCGGCACCGACCGCACGCACGCGGTCGACCAGTACGACCGGAACCACCCGCTCTACCGCACCATCGCCGAGCTGGGCGCGCTGCGCAAGGCGCACCCGGCGCTGCGCGACGGTGTCCAGGTCACCCGGCACGCGGCCGACGGCCCCGGCGTCTTCGCGTTCTCCCGGATCGAGCCGAAGCAGCGCGTCGAGTACGTCGTCGCGGTGAACAACGCCGCCACCCCGCAGACCGTCACCGTGGACACCTGGTCGGCGAACGCCACCTTCACCGGCGTGTACGGGGCCACCGGCACCGCGACGGCCGCCGGGGACGGGAAGCTGACCGTCACCGTGCCGCCGCTGTCGGCGGTGGTGCACCGGGCCGGCACGGCGATCCCGCAGCCGGCCGCCGCCCCGGCCGTCACCATCACCGCCCCGGCCGTCGACGCCGCCGTGGCCACCCGCGCGCCGGTCACCGCCCAGGTCACCGGGGACCCGCTCGCCACCGTCGCGGTGGCCGCCCGGGTCGGCAGCGGGAAGTGGACGCTGCTGGGCACCGCCGAGCAGGCCCCGTACACGCTGCACCACGACCTGACCGGGCTGCCCGGCGGCACCCGGATCGAGTACAAGGCCGTGGTCCGGGACGGCAAGGGCCGCACCGCGAGCACCCGTTCCACCGCCACCGTGGGCACCCCTGACCAGGGTGCCTCCCGGGACTGGGCGATCGTGCACTACCAGCGGCCCGACGGCGACTACGCCGACTGGAGCCTCTACGCCTGGGGCGACATCGATCCGGCGTACGTGACCGAGTGGCCCAAGGGGCAGCCGTTCGCCGGGCAGGACGCCTACGGCCGGTTCGCCTGGGTGAAGCTCAAGCCGGGCGCGCAGTCGGTCGGGTTCCTGGTGATCGACAAGGACGGGAACAAGGACGTGGCCCAGGACCGGACGATCGACGTCACCCGCACGGGGGAGGTCTGGATCAAGCAGGGCGACCCCACCGTGCACCCCAGCTACTCCGACGCCGTCGGCGAACCCGCGCCGCCGGTCGAGGAGGGGGTCGCGGTCATCCACTACCGGCGGGCCGACGGCAACTACGACGGCTGGGGTCTGCACCTCTGGGACGGCGCGGCCAACCCGACCGACTGGGCGTCGCCGCTCGCCCCGACGAAGGTCGACGCGTTCGGCGCGGTGTTCCGGGTGCCGCTCGCGACCGGGGCCACCGGACTGAGCTACATCATCCACAAGGGGGACGAGAAGGACCTGCCGCAGGACCAGCGGCTCGACTTCGCCAGCGCCGGACGGGAGGTGTGGCTGCTCGCCGCGACCCCGGGCCGGCTGCTCCCGGCGACCACCAGCGGCACCGCGAAGGACGTCGACATCACGAAGCAGAAGGCGCACTGGATCGACCGGTCCACTGTGGCCTGGGCCACCGGCCCGACCGACGGCACAACGTTCGCCCTGGTCACCGCAGCGGCCGGCGGGGTGACCGTGGTCGACGGCGAGCTGTCCGGGACGTACGCCTCGCTGCCGCTGACCGCGGTGCGCAACGGACTCACCGAGGCCCAGCGCGCGCGGTTCCCGCACCTCTGGGCCCACCAGGCGTTCACCCTCGCCGACCGTGACCTGGCCAGGGTGCCGGCCGCGCTGCGCGGGCAGCTCCTGGTGACCGAGCGGGACCACGAGGGCACCCTGCTCGGCGCCACCGGCGTGCAGATCGCCGGCGTCCTCGACGACGTCTACTCCCGGGCCACGTCCGCGAAGCTCGGCCCGACCATCGAGGGCAACCGCCCGAACCTGGCGGTCTGGGCGCCCACCGCCCGGACCGTCGCGCTGGAGCTGTTCGACCAGCCGACCGGGGAGCCGCGCGTCGTGCCGATGCGCCGGGACGACCGCACCGGCGTCTGGTCGGTGCGCGGCGAGCGCTCCTGGACCGGAAAGTACTACCGCTACCGGGTGCAGGCCTGGCAGCCCGCCACGCAGAAGATGGCCACCGCCTCGGTGACCGACCCGTACTCGGTGGCGCTCGCGCCGAACTCCACACACAGCCAGATCGTCGACCTGACCGACCCGGCGCTCGCCCCGACCGGGTGGGCGAAGCTGCGCAAGCCGGCGGCGGTGCCGTCGTCGAAGGTGCAGATCACCGAACTGTCGGTGCGGGACTTCTCCGTCGCCGACAGCAGCGTCCCGGCCGAGCGGCGGGGTACCTTCCTCGCCTTCACCGACCCGGCCACGGCGGGTATGACCCACCTGCGCAAGCTCGGCGATGCCGGGGTCACCCACCTGCACCTGCTGCCCGCGTTCGACTTCGCCACCATCCCCGAGCGGCGCAGCGAGCAGAAGCAGCCCGCCTGCGACCTGGCGAAGCTGCCGCCGGACTCCGACCAGCAGCAGAAGTGCGTCGCCGGGGTCGCCGACACCGACGGCTACAACTGGGGGTACGACCCGCTGCACTACACCGTCCCCGAGGGCGGGTACGCCGTCGACCCGACCGGGCCGGCGCGCACCACCGAGTTCCGGCAGATGGTCGCCGGGGTCAACGCCGCCGGCCTGCGCGTCGTGATGGACGTGGTCTACAACCACACCTCGGCCGCCGGCGCCGACCCGAAGTCGGTGCTCGACCAGGTGGTGCCCGGTTACTACCACCGGCTGCTGGAGGACGGCACGGTCGCCAACTCCACCTGCTGCGCCAACACCGCCCCCGAGCACGCGATGATGGGCAAGCTCGTGGTCGACTCCATCGTCACCTGGGCCAAGGCGTACAAGGTGGACGGCTTCCGGTTCGACCTGATGGGTCACCACCCGAAGGCCAACATGCTCGACGTGCGCCGGGCGCTGGACAAGCTGACCGTCGCCCGGGACGGGGTGGACGGAAAGTCGATCCTGCTCTACGGCGAGGGCTGGAACTTCGGCGAGGTGGCGAACGACGCCCGCTTCGTCCAGGCCACCCAGGCCAACATGGCCGGCACCGGCATCGGCACCTTCAACGACCGGCTCCGTGACGCGGTGCGCGGTGGAGGGCCGTTCGACGCCAACCCGCGGGTGCAGGGCTTCGCCTCCGGGCTGTTCACCGACCCGAACGGCGACCCGGTCAACGGCACCGCCGAGCAGCAGCGCGCCCGGCTGCTGCACGCCCACGACCAGATCAAGGTCGGGCTGGTCGGCAACCTGGCCGGCTACCGGTTCACCGACACGCAGGGCCGGACGGTGACCGGCGCGCAGGTCGACTACAACGGCTCACCGGCCGGCTACACCGCCGCGCCGGGGGAGGCGGTGACCTACGTCGACGCGCACGACAACGAGATCCTGTACGACGCGTTGGCGTACAAGCTGCCGCAGGACACCCCGATGACGGACCGGGCCCGGATGCAGGTGCTCGCCCTCTCCACGGTGGTGCTGGGGCAGGGGAGCGGCTTCGTGACCACCGGCACCGAGCGGCTGCGGTCGAAGTCGCTGGACCGCAACTCGTACAACTCCGGTGACTGGTTCAACCAGATCAGGTGGGACTGCGCCCAGGGCAACGGGTTCGGGGCCGGCCTGGCCCCGGCGGCGGACAACCAGGACAAGTGGCCGTACGCGAAGCCGCTGCTGGCCGACCCGGCACTGGTGCCGGACTGCGCGGCGGTGAACCTGACCGACGCCCGGTACGCCGAGATGCTGCGCGTGCGGGCCTCGTCGCCGGTGTTCGGGCTGACCGACGCCCGCGAGGTGCAGAAGCGGGTGGCCTTCCCGCTCTCCGGCCCGCAGGAGACCCCGGGTGTGCTCACCATGACGCTCGACGGTCGGGGGCTCGACCGGCAGTGGACGTCGGTGACCGTGGTCTTCAACACCACCCCGCAGGCGGCGACCCAACAGGTCGACGGCCTCCGGGGAGCGGACGTGTCGCTGCATCCGGTGCTGCGGAACTCGGCGGATCCGGTGCTGCGTACCGCCTCGTTCGACCGGGCCGGCGGCACGTTCACGGTGCCGGCGCGGAGCGTGGCGGTCTTCGTCCAACGATGACCGCCACGGGCCTGTCCCGCCGGCAGCGGTGGGACAGGCCCGTGATTCCGGTGATCCGTACGGTGTCCGGCCCCGTCCGGGTGGTCGCAGGGACCACGCGGACGGGGCCGGGCCGTCTCGTCCCGGCTGGTGCCGGTACCGAGCGCCACCTGCCGTTCAGCCCTGGCAGTTCGGGATCGCCCGGCCGGCGCAGTTGGTCGAGTTGTTGCCGGTCACCCGCGACTGGAGGTCGATGGTGGCCGCTCCGGCCGCCGCCAGGTGGTGGATGCCGCCGCCGGCGATCCGGGCCTGGTTCAGGGTGACGTTGGTGCCCAGCAGGGTGACCTCGCCGGTGGCGCCGTTGTGGATGCCCCCGCCGGTGGTGCCGGCCTGGTTGCCGGTGAACACGCCACCGCTCATCGCCAGGTCGCCGAGGTTGGACACGCCGCCGCCGACGCCCAGGCTGGCGCTGTTGCCGGTCAGCCGGACGCCGCTCAGGGCGGTCACCGTGCTCTCGGTGCCGTTGAAGATCCCGCCGCCGCCCCGGTTGGCGCCGGCCACCGCCGCCGCGGTGTTCTCCAGCAGCGTGACCTCCCGCAGCCGGAGCTGGGTGCCGCCCTCGTTGGCGATCGCGCCGCCCGAGGCCGCGGCGGTGTTCCCGGTGAACTGGGAGTTGGCGATGTCCGCCGCGCCGCCCCTGGTGTGCAGGGCGCCGCCGTTGCCGCCGCTCTCGTTGCCGAGGAATCGGGTGTCCCGGATGGTCGCCGTGCCGGTGCTCTCGATGGCGCCCCCGCCGTGGTTGGTGCCGGCGGTGACCGGAGCGACCGACTTGTTCGCCTCGAACAGGCTCTTCTCCACCACCAGGACGCCGGTGCTGCGGAGGGCGCCACCGCCACTGGCCGCGTTGTTCAGGGCCAGTTTGGTGTTGCGGAGCGTGGTGATCCCGGCGTTCTCGACGGCGCCACCGGTGCCCGTGGCTCCCAGGGCGCTGTTCCCGGTCAGCGTGCTGTTCTCGATGACGGCCTCGCCGCCGGCCCGCACCGCGATCGCTCCGCCGCGCTCCGCGCCGGACACCATGCCGTTGCGCAGGGTCACGTCCCGTAGGGTCAGGTGTCCGCCGTTGGCGACCTCGAAGAAGCGGAACAGGGACGTGCCGGCGTTGGTCGAGCTGTAGGCACGCTCGATGATCGACCGCTCACCGAGGACGGTGATCCGGCTGGTGATCGGCGGGAGGGCGTTGGCGCCGGTGGCCGCGCGCAGCTCGTACGTGCACTCGGCGGCCAGCCGCAGCGTGCCGCCCTGGCGCGCGTTCGCCTGGTTGATCGCCGCGAACAACGCGTCGCGGTTGCACGGCACCGCCGTGGCCTGCTGCCCCTGGGTGTTCTGCCCCTGGGTGTTCTGGCCCCGGCCGTTCTGCCCCTGGGTGTTCTGACCCTGACCGTTCTGGCTCCGGCCGTTCTGACCCTGACCGTTCTGGCCGCGCCAGTCACCCTTCCCGTCGTGGCCCTTGCCCTCGTGGCCCTTCCCCTTGTGGCCCTTGTCGTCCTTGTGGCCGCCCTCCGGCGACGTGCCGTCGCCGGTGAGAATCGACTGGGCGTTGGCCCAGTTCAGGGCGGCGAGGCTGGGCGTCCCGGCGACCGCCGCGCCGCCGATCGCACCCAGACCCACCACGCCGGCCAGGCCCGCAGCACCAGTGGCCAACCACAGCCGACGGCGGTTCCTCGGTGGCACCGCCTGCGGGGTGGCCTCCTCATTGTTTCCAAGGTAGTTGGACATCGGAGCTCTCTGCCCTCTCCTCGTACCAGACAAGGTCGCTCCGCCATGGCGAGGCGTCCTTCGCTACAAATCGGTTGTAGCTGCTGAACCACACCGTATGAGAAGTTTCCTCGCTATGCGGGCGAACCTGAAACAAGCCCGCATTAGGCGGGTTCCTGGCGTGAGAGGACGTTCGGTGCAGGCGTGTGCGGACACCCACGACGGGCGGCCCCGCTCCGAAACGTGCCGGAGCGGGGCCGCCCTCGCTATATGTGGATCAGCCGGTACACCGCAGGGCATCCGGCAGCAGACCCCACGCCCACGGTGAGGTGTGCGGCACGGGGAGGAACCGGGCGGCCCAGACGGATCGTGGGTGACCCGTCCGGACCGCCCCTGACGGGAAGAAGTTTCCGAACACACCGTAAGAGAAGGATCGCCCCAGAGTGCTGGTTTCCCCGGGAAACGCCGAGGTCAGGCGATCCGGCAGACGAAACGCCGGACCCCGCCGCCGGCACCCGGACAACAGGCACCGATGGCGGGGTTCGCCGAGGGTGGGTCGTGCGGTCAGCCGGGCAGGCGGGGACCCGCCTCCCGCTGCTCGGCCAGCCAGGTCTCCACCTCGTCCGACCGTCGGGGCAGGCCCGCCGAGAGGTTCACCGCGCCGGTGGCGGTCACCAGGACGTCGTCCTCGATCCGGATGCCGATGCCGCGCAGTTCCTCCGGGACGAGATCGTCCTCCGGCTGGAAGTACAGCCCCGGCTCGACGGTGAGGACGAAGCCCTCACCGAGGGCACCGTCGCGGTAGACCTCCTTGCGGGCGTTCGCGCAGTCGTGCACGTCGATGCCGAGCATGTGCCCGAACCCGTGCAGCGTCCAGCGCCGGTAGACGGTCGACTTCTCGTCCATCGCCTCGTCCACGCTCACCGGCAGCAGACCCAGGTCGGCCAGCCCCTCGGCGAGCACCCGCATGCAGGTCCGGTGGACGTCCTTGAACTTCGCCCCGGGCCGGATGGCCTCGATGCCGGCCTGCTGGGAGGCGTACACGACGTCGTACACCTGACGCTGGAGATCGGTGAACCGGCCGCCCACCGGCAGGACCCGGGTGACGTCGGCGGTGTAGAGGTGGCGGTTCTCCACCCCCATGTCCATCAGCAGCAGCTCACCCGGGCGGGTGGTGCCGTGGTTGTGCACCCAGTGCAGGATCGTGGCGTGCTCGCCGGCCCCGACGATCGAGCCGTACCCCACGTCGTTGCCGTCGTGGCGGGCCCGCAGCGCGAAGATCCCCTCCAGCAGCCGCTCCGAGACGCCCCGGTCGGCCGGGAGCACCCGGGCGACGTCCTCGAAGCCCCGGACGGTCGCGTCGATCGCGTCCTGGAGCTGCGCGATCTCCCACTCGTCCTTGACCAGCTTCAGTTCCGAGATCGCGATGGCCAGCTCGCGGTCCCGGCCCGGCTGCCCCTCGGCGCGGGCGCCGTTCCACGGGCGCACCGCCGCGTCCACCCGGGCGTCGAAGCCGCGCAGCACCCGGGTACGGCCGGGAGCGGCATCGGCCAGCACCGCGTCCAGTTCGGTCAGGTCGGCGGTGGGCAGGCCGAGTTCGCTCGACTTCTCGGCCAGGGTGTGCCGGCGTCCCACCCACAGCTCGCCGTGCCGGCTGCGGAAGAACTCGTCGTTCTCCCGGGAGGAGCGGGGCCGCATGTAGAGGACGGCGTCGTGGCCGGACCCGTTGGGCCGCAGCACCAGCACGCCGTCCGGGGCGTGGTCGCCGGTCAGGTAGGCGAAGTCGCTGCCGGGGCGGAAGCGGTACTCGGTGTCGTTGGCGCGTACCTTCTCACCGCCGGTCGGGATGACCAGCGTCTCGCCGGGGAAGGACGCGGAGAGCGCGGCCCGCCGCTTGGCGTAGTTGGGCACCTCGGGGCGCGGGCCCACCGGCAGGGTGGTGTCCCGCCAGCCCTGGCGCATGAAGGCCAGGAAGGCCTCCGGGAAATCGGGGTCGTGCGATTCGGTGCCGTCCGTCGGCGTCGTCTCGGTCCGCTTCTCAGCCATGATCCGCTCCCTCCGGTGGCGTCGCTGACGCAGACGGTACCGCGCGGACCCGGCACGGGGAGAGCCCGTGGTGCCGCGACGGAGCGTTCCGGCGCGTGGAAAGATGGCCCACATGTGCGGACTCCTGGCCTTTTTCAGCGCGCGCGGCGACGCCGGCGCGCACCGCGACGCCATCGCCGGAGCGTTGGAATGCCTGCACCACCGCGGGCCGGACGAGACCGGTGTCGAGCTGGTCGGTGACGCCACCGGCCGGTACGCGGACGGGGTGTTCGCCCACAAGCGGCTCGCCATCATCGACGTGGCGTCCAGCCACGAGCCGCTGCCCTATGCGGGCGGCCGGTACCTCCTCACCTTCAACGGTGAGATCTACAACTACATCGAGCTGCGCGAGGAACTGATCCGCAACTTCGGGGCCCAGTTCGCCACCGCGGGCGACGGGGAGGTGATCGTCGCCGGCTACCACTACTGGGGCGAGCAGGTGCTCACCCGGCTGCGCGGCATGTTCGCCTTCGTCATCTGGGACCGGCAGGAGCGGCGGGCCTTCGGCGCCCGGGACCACTTCGGCATCAAGCCGCTGCACTACCTGGAGACCATGGACGGTCTCTACCTGGCTTCGGAGAAGAAGGCGCTGCTGCCCTTCGCGCAGTCCGCGTACGCCGGGGACGCCGGAGTGGACGCGGCCAACCTCTCGCACTACCTGACGTTGCAGTACGTCCCGGAGCCCGGCACGCTGCACCAGGGCATCAGCCGGATCGGCTCGGGCGAGTACCTCACCTGGTCGCCGGGTGGCCGGATCGACGTGCGGCGGTGGTACCGCCCGGTGTTCCGGCCCGCCCCGGTCTCCGACGAGCAGCGCCTCTACCACCAGATCCGGGAGACGCTGCGGGAGAGCGTCCGGATGCACATGCGCTCGGACGTGCCGGTCGGCTCCTTCCTCTCCAGCGGCATCGACTCCACCGCCGTGGTGGCGCTGGCCCGCGAGTTCAACCCGAACATCCTGACCTTCACCGTCGGGTACGACGTCCCGGGATACTCCGAGATCGACGTCGCCCAGGACTCGGCCCGGCACCTCGGGGTGACCACCATCCCGACCAAGATCGGGCCGCAGGACATGATCGAGGCGCTGCCGAAGATCGTCTGGCACCTGGACGACCCGGTGGCCGACCCGGCGCTGGTGCCCCTCTACTTCGTCGCCAAGAAGGCCGCCGAGCACGTCACCGTGGTGCTCTCCGGCGAGGGGGCCGACGAGTTCTTCGGCGGCTACACGATCTACCGCGAGCCGCTCTCGCTGAGCAGCGTCAACGGCCTGCCCGACGGGGTGCAGAAGGGCCTGCGGGCGGTGTCGAAGGCCATTCCGCAGGGCGTCAAGGGCAAGAGCTTCCTGGAGCGCGGCACCACCCCGATCGAGCAGCGCTACTACGGCAACGCCCGGATGTTCACCGAGGAGGAGAAGCAGCACCTGCTGCGCCGGTACGACCCCTCGGTGCGCTACACCGACGTGACCGCCCCGATCTACGCCGAGTGCACCGAGCTGGACGACGTCACCAAGATGCAGTACGTCGACCTCTACACCTGGCTGCGCGGCGACATCCTGGTCAAGGCGGACCGGATCTCGATGGCGCACTCGCTGGAGGTCCGGGTGCCCTTCCTCGACCGGGACGTCTTCGAGGTGGCCGCCGGCATCCCGGTCGACCTGAAGCTGCCGCCCCGCTCCGACGCCACCAAGTACGCCATGCGCCAGGCGTTGCAGGGCGTGGTGCCCCCGGCGATCGTCAACCGGAAGAAGCTGGGCTTCCCGACCCCGACCCGGGTCTGGCTGCGCGGCGAGATGTACGAGTGGGCCCGCTGGGTGCTCTCCACCTCCGGTGCCGGCGAACTGCTCGACCTGTCGTACGCGATGCGGCTGCTGGAGGAGCACAAGCGGGAGGAGGCGGACCACTCCCGCAAGGTGTGGACGGTGCTGATCTTCTGCATCTGGCACGCCATCTTCGTCGCCAAGACCCTCGACCCGGGCATCCAGCGCAACCAGTCGGCGCTGCTGACCAAGCCGGTGGTCGGTTCCATGGTCCGCTGACCCACGGTCGCGGCACCGCCCGGCGTGGACGAGAGGTGGGGAGGCGATGGGGTACGCGGTGGTGCTCGGTGAGGCGCTGATCGACCTGCTCGACACCGAGTGTGCCGGCGAGCCGGTCTACCGGCAGGCGATCGGCGGCGGGCCGCTCAACGTCGCGGTCGGGGTGGCCCGCCTCGGTGGGGACGCCCGCTTCGTCGGCTCCCTCGGCGACGACGTGCTCGCCGAGCGGATCCGGCGGTTCCTCACCACGGCCGGGGTCGACGTCGGCGCGACGGTCACCGTGCCCGCGCCGACCACGCTCGCCGTGGCCACCTTCGCCGGGGCGGAACCCGACTTCCGCTTCTACGGCGAGCCGCCCTCCTACGGGCTGCTGACCGCCGACGACCTCGACGTCGCGCTGGTCGCCGGCGCGGACGTGCTCTACTGCGGGTCGATCGTGCTGCTCTGCCCGGCGACCCTCGCCGCCGCCCGCCGGGCCTGGCGCCTGACCAGCGGCGTGCGGGTGTTCGACCCGAACATCCGACCCCGGCTGCTCTCCGGCCCGGACGCGCTCGCCACGGTCCGCCGGACGACCGCCGAGTTCGCCGCCACCGCACACCTGGTCAAGCTCAGCGCCGCCGACGCCGAGGCGCTCTATCCCGGGGAACCGGTCGAGCGGGTCGCCGCCCACCTGCGTGACCGGGGCGCCGGCACCGTGGTGGTCACCCTCGGCGCGCGGGGCGCGCTGGTCGCGGCCGGTCCCGACCCGGTACGCGTGTCCGCGCCCACCGTCCGCGCGGTCGACGCCACCGGCGCCGGTGACTCGGTGATGGCCGCGCTCGTCGCCGATCTGCTGGCCGACGGTCCGCCCCGCGACCCGGCCGGCTGGACCGCCCGGGTGGCGTTCGCGCTCCGGGTGGCCGGCCTGGTCTGCGAGTCGTCCGGTGGCGCGGTCGCCATGCCGACCCGGGACGAGGTCGCCCGCCGCTTTCCCGGCTGACCCCGGTCCCGCCTGGCTGTTTTCCGCCTGGCCGGCTGTCCGTCGCTCGTGGCACCGCCGCCCGGCCGCGCGGGCGGGGCCGGGCGGTGGGCGTATTGCCGGCCGGACGCTTTGGAGCTGCCCCGTCTGTGCTATCGGAGCCCGGCGTGCGTGGTGTGAGCGTCTGGTGATGAGGTCGGCTGGCGGAGCGGGGGCGTCCGCTGTCCGGTGCCCGGCGAGCACGTTGCCCCGTTCGCGCGGGCAGCTCTACAGCGTGTGCAGGGCGACCCGACCGCTCGGTGACCGGGACCTTCCCACTGTTTGCGCGGGCGGTCCGGTGAACGCGCAGGGCGGCACCGGACGGTGCAGGCTTCGCGGTCAGGCGGTGCCGTCGAGTTCGGCGTACCCGCGGCGGGCGGCCACCAGCGCGGCACGGGCACCGAACGGCGCCTCGGCGGCGACCCGCTCCGGGGGCGCGCCGCCGGTGTGCCCGGCCCGGATCAGCCAGGCCAGGTCCGCGAGCTGCCCGTGCTGGGCCCGGACGAAGGCGACGTCCACCGGGTCGCCGTGGCCGGGGACGACCGTCGTGTCCGGCGTGGTGAGGCGCAGCAGCGCGGCCACCGCCTCCGGCCACTGCAACGGGTACGACTCCTCGAAGGCCGGCGGCCCGCTCTGCTCCACCAGGTCCCCGGCGACCACGACGTCCGCGTCCGGCACGTGCACCACCAGGTCACCGGCGGTGTGGCCGCGCCCGGGATGGTGCAGCACCACGCGGCGACCGCCCACGTCCAGCACCGTCTCGGTGTGCACCGGGTGCGTCGGCGCCAGCAGCGCCGTCCGGGCCAGCTCGGCGGCGAGGGTCGGCTGCTCCGCGCGCATCTCCTCGTACGCCAGGTGACGCAGCTCGTCGGGACGGTCCCGGAGCCACCCGGCGGTCGCCTCGTGCGCGTACACCGGGCGGGGCGGGTCGGTGGCGAGCGTGGCGTTGCCGAAGCAGTGGTCGAAGTGGTGGTGGGTGTTCACCAGCGTCAACGGGTGCCCGGTGACCGCGCGGACGGCGGCGGCCAGCGCGGTGGCCTGTTCCGCCGTGGAGAGGGTGTCCACCAGCAGCGCCGCGCCGTCACCGACCACCAGCGTGACGTTGACGTCGAGCAGCGGCTCGCGCAGCACGTGCACGCCGTCGCGGATCTCGACGAACCGGCCGGTCATGACGCCCCGGAGGCGCGTTCCACGAAGCGCTGCCGGTCCAGCAGCACCCGTTCCACCCGCCCCTGGGCCACCGTCTCGCCACCGTCGTCGACGGTGACGGTGAAGACCAGGCGTCGGCCGTCCACCTCGTCCAGCCGCGCCTCGGCGGCCACGGTACGACCGACCGGGGTGGGGGCCCGGTGCTCCAGCTCCACCCGGACGCCGACGGTGGTCGTCCCCGGCGGCAGGTGCCGGGCGGTGGCCGCGACGGTGGCCGCCTCGGCCAGCGCGAGGACCCGGGGCGTGCCCAGCACCGGCACGTCACCGGAGCCGACCGCCTGGGCGGTGTCGGCGTCGGTCACGGTGAGTTCGACCCGGGCCTTGAGCCCGGGCGTGACAGTCTGCTCCGGCATGGCGACAGCCTACGCCGACCGCCGTACCGCCGGTCGGCGTTCGTCGATGCGCTGGTCGCCGTTAACCTGAATGGTGATGGCCGTTGTCACTGACCCCCAGCCCCCTGCCCCGTCCGGTCCGCCGGTGTCGTCCGAGGGTGGACGTCGCCGCGTGGTCGCCATGTCGATCTGGAGCGCCCTGTTCGTCGCCGGTTGGCTGACGATCGGACTACCCACAGACCCGGCGTACGCCTTCGTCTGGATCTGGTCCGCCGTCATCGCCTGGAACTGGGGCCGCCCGTGGCGCAGCCACCTGGGCTTCGCCCGGGACTGGCTGCCGGTGGTGCTGCTCCTCGCCGCCTACAACCTCTCCCGGGGCTTCGCCGACAACGGCGCGATCCCGTACTCCTACGACCTGATCGTCGCCGACCGGTTCCTGGTCGGCTGGGCGACCGGCGGTGAGGTCCCCACCATCTGGTTGCAGGAGCGGCTCTACAAGCCGCAGGTGCAGTGGTGGGACGTGCTGGCGGCCTGGGTCTACTTCTCGCACTTCGTGGCGACCCTGGCGGCGGCGGTGGTGCTCTGGATGCGCGACCGCGCCCGCTGGGGGGCGTACATGCGGCGGTGGGGTTTCCTCTGCGCCGCCGGTCTGGCCACCTACTTCCTCTACCCGGCCGCCCCGCCCTGGTGGGCGGCGCAGAACGGGCTCCTCGGCGAGGTGGCCCGGATCTCCACCCGGGGGTGGAAGGAGTTCGGCATGCACGGCGCGGGCAACATGCTCAACGCCGGGCAGATCGCCTCGAACCCGGTGGCCGCGATGCCGTCCCTGCACACCGCCTGGGCACTCTTCGTGGTGCTGTTCTTCCTCACCTCGACCCGTCGCCGCTGGTGGCCGCTGCTGCTGGCGTACCCGCTGGCGATGACCTTCACCCTGGTCTACTCCGGCGAGCACTACATCATCGACGTGCTGGTCGGCTGGGCGTACGTGGGACTGACCTTCCTGGTGGTCGGTCTGGCCGAGCGGTGGTGGGCGGCGCGGCGCGCCCGTCGCGCCCCGACGGAACCGGTCGGGGCCGCCCCCGCCGGGCCGGGGCCCCGGGCGGACGACGGGACGGCCGAGGGCACCGTCGGGGACGGGCCGTCCCCGGCCGAGGAGCCGACGGCGCCGGTCAGCCGCTGAGCCGGGCGGCGTGGGCCCGCGCCGTCAGCTCGGCGGCGAGGGCCCACGCCTCGGCCAGGTCCCGGTGCAGCGCCGCCGCGCCGGCACCGCCCGCGGTGTCGGCGTGCACGGTGGCCAGGCCCAGCCGCCGTTGCAACGGCCCCTGCACCACCCGGACGCTCTGGATCCGGGCGTACGGCACGATGGTGAGCTGCCGGGTGACCAGGCCCGAGCGGACCACGAAAACCCGCTCGGCCAGACCGGCGCCGAGGACACGCCGGCTCAGTGGCCGCAACCAGCGGGCCTGCGGCGGCGGCGCGGTCAGCGGTAGCGCCGAGACGACCACGCCGGGCAGCACCTCGGCGGTGATCATCTCGCCGGTCGCCAGGTCGCCCACGGGCAGGAGCCGGTCCGGGCGGTTGCGGTCGTCCGGCTCGGCCGCCGAGTAGCCGGCGACCTCCAGGCGCAGCCGCAGCCAGCCCCTGGTCCGCCAGAGCAGCGGCCAGGTCACCCCGACCGCCTGCACCCGGTTGAGCGGCACGGTCTGGGCGCGGGTCTCCAGCAGGCCGTTGCGGATGCGCAGCCGGTCGCCGTCCCGGTCGAGCCGGAAGTTCCAGTCGTCGAGGACCCGCCGGACCGGTTGCAGCAGCACCCCGGCCATCGCGGTGACCGTGCTGGCCACCGCGATGAACGACCAGGAACCCTCGGAGAGGAACTGCACCACGACGAACGCCACGCCCACCGGCAGCATGAACGCCTGCGGGGTGAGTAGTTGGCTGACCAGCAGGTCGCGGTTGGTGACGGTGTGCAGCGGTCGGCCGACCGGCGCCGGTGGCCCCTCCGTGGCGGCCTCCGGGGCGACGCCGTGCGGGGCGGCAGCGTGCGGGACGCGGCCGGCCAGGTCGAGCAGGCGGGTCCGCAGGGCGGTCGCGTCGGCCACGCTCAGGAACGCCAGCGGCGCCTCGGTCTTGCCGCCGCCGACCACCTCCAGGCGTAGTTCGGCCAGGCCGGTGAGCTGGGCGAGCAGGGGGCGGACCACCTCCACGGCCTGCAACCGCTCCAACGGGATGGCCCGGGTGCGTCGCCACACCAGACCCTCGTAGACGCGCAGTTCCCGACCGACCACGTGGTAGCCGGTGTTGTACCAGCTGACCACCGAGAGGACCGTCGCGCCGAGGGCGAGCACCGCGACCATCGCCGCGAAGGTGCCGAAGCCGACCCGGGACAGCGTCGACCAGGAGAGCCCGGCGATCACCACCACCAGGGACTTCGCCCCGTGCAGGGCGGGGCTCAGCGGGTGCAGGCGCTGCCGTGGCTCGACGTGTTCCGGCGCCGGGGCGACCGGGACGGGCCAGGGGGGCGGGACGTCCGGCCCGGTCTCCTCCGCCGGGCCGCCGGTCACAGGCCCTCCGCGCGGTCTTCGCCGAGCGCGGTGAGCCGGTCGCGCAGGCGGGACGCCTCGGCCGGACGCAGTCCGGGCACCCGGGCGTCACTCGCGGCGGCGGCGGTGTGCAACTGCACGGTGGCCAGTCCGAAGGCCCGTTCCAGCGGACCGGCGGTGACGTCGACGAACTGCATCCGGGCGTACGGCACGATCGACAGCCGGCGGACCAGCAACCCGTGCCGGACCAGCAGGTCGTCGTCGCGTTCGGCGTACCCCCAGGCGTGCACCGCCCGGACGATCGCCACCGCCCGCAGGAGGCTGAACAGCGCGACGAGCCCGAGCGCGACGCCGAACAGCCAGTGTCCGCTCAGCGCCCAGGCCACCGCGACACCGACCACCACGACGAGGACGCCGATGCCCAGCCGGACGAGTTCCACCCAGATCAGATCGGTGGAGACCCGCTGCCAGGCGACCGTCTCCGGCCAGGGTTCGAGCGGGTCGACCGGGGTGGGGACGGGCCCGTCGCCGCGCTGCGTGTTCATCGGCGTGCCCCGCTGCGATCACTCACCCGTCGAGCGTAACGATCCGGGCAACGGTTCGACCTCCCGGAGAAAGCTCCGTGTGGTGAGAAAGTCACCGAGTGTGCCCCGGTGCTCGGCGCACGCGAGCCAGGTCTTGCGTCGCTCGGGATCGTGCAACCGGGGATTGTTCCACCGCAGGGCCCAGAGCGCCGGGGTGCGGCAGCCACGGGCCGAGCAGACGGGCGGACCGTCCGGAGCGGGGGAGGACTCGGTCATCGGGGCCAGTCTAGGTGGCAGCAGGGTCACCTCCGCCGCGCCCCCGGCGGCACCGGAAGGATGAGCGCCGGGCGGCCACGGGGGGAGCCGCCCGGCGACGGCTGAATCGTACACGCGGCGGCGACTTTCGGACACCCCCGACCGGCGATTCGGCGTACGGACGCGGCGCGGTGACAATCGGCTTTCCGCCCGGTTGGCTCTCAGCCGGACATGCGAGGCTTGACACGCACCTCGTCGCCCGAGATCACGAACACGCTGTGGAGGACCGGTGGCCCAGCCGACCACGCCCGACCCGACCGCGACCGACGCCGCCCCGGCACCACCGAGCACACCCGCCGAGGACGCCACGCTGGTGGAGCGGGCGTTGTTCGAGATCAAGCGGGTCATCGTCGGGCAGGACCGGATGGTCGAGCGGATGTTCGTCGCCCTGCTCGCCCGGGGCCACTGCCTGCTCGAAGGGGTGCCGGGGGTGGCCAAGACCCTGGCCGTGGAGACCCTCGCCAAGGTCGTCGGCGGCTCGTTCGCCCGGGTCCAGTTCACCCCCGACCTGGTGCCCGCCGACATCATGGGCACCCGCATCTACCGGCAGTCCAGCGAGAAGTTCGACGTGGAGCTGGGACCGGTGTTCGTCAACTTCCTGCTCGCCGACGAGATCAACCGGGCTCCGGCGAAGGTGCAGTCGGCCCTGCTGGAGGTGATGAGCGAGCGTCAGGTGTCGATCGGTGGCGAGACCCACCGGGTACCGGACCCGTTCCTGGTGATGGCGACCCAGAACCCGATCGAACAGGAGGGGGTCTACCCGCTGCCCGAGGCGCAGCGGGACCGCTTCCTGATGAAGATCGTCGTCGGGTACCCGACGGACGCCGAGGAGCGGGAGATCGTCTACCGGATGGGGGTGGCCGCGCCCGTGCCGGCGCCGGTGTTCACCACCACCGACCTGCTCGCCCTGCAACGCAAGGCCGACCAGGTCTTCGTGCACAACGCCCTGGTCGACTACGCCGTCCGGCTGGTGCTGGCCACCCGTACCCCGGCGGAGCACGGGATGCCCGACGTCGCCCAGCTCATCCAGTACGGCGCGAGTCCCCGGGCGTCGCTCGGCCTGGTCCGGGCCACCCGCGCGCTGGCCCTGCTGCGCGGGCGGGACTACGCGTTGCCGCAGGACGTCCAGGACATCGCGCCGGACATCCTGCGGCACCGGTTGGTGCTCAGCTACGACGCGCTCGCCGACGACGTCCCGGCCGACCACGTCGTGCACCGGGTGATGTCGACCATCCCGCTGCCGTCGGTGGCACCCCGGCAGCAGGCGACGCCGCCGGCCGGGCCGCCGCCGGCCGGGCAGCCGAACGCCGGCCCGGCCCCGGGCGCCAACTGGCCCGGGCAGCGGCCGTGACCCCACCCGTCCGCCGGCCCTCCGGCGTCACCCCCGGACGGAGCGAGGCGGTCCTGTCCCGCCTGCAACTCCTGGTCACCCGGAAACTCGACGGCCTGCTCCAGGGCGACTACGCCGGTCTCCTGCCCGGGCCGGGCAGCGAGGCGGGGGAGTCCCGGGAGTACCGCCCCGGCGACGACGTACGCCGGATGGACTGGCCGGTCACCGCGCGGACGACGACGCCGCACGTCCGGCGTACGGTCGCCGACCGGGAGTTGGAGACGTGGCTCGCGGTGGACCTCTCGGCGAGCCTGGACTTCGGCACCGGGCAGTGGCTCAAGCGCGAGGTGGTGGTCGCGGCGGTGGCGGCCCTGGCACACCTGACCGTCCGGGGCGGCAACCGCATCGGCGCGGTGGTCGGCACCGGCGGTGCGCCATCCGCGCCCCGGCGGTGGGGCACGACGCCGCCCGCCGCGCCGGTGGTCCGGCGGTTGCCGGCCCGTAGCGGGCGCAAGGAGGCGCAGGGGCTGGTCCGCGCCGTCGCCGGCACCGAGATCGGGCCGGGCCGCGCCGACCTCGGCACCCTGGTCGACCTGCTCAACCGGCCGCCCCGGCGGCGGGGCGTGGCGGTGGTGATCTCCGACTTCCTCGCGCCGCCGGAGCAGTGGGGACGACCGGTCCGTAAGCTGCGGGTCCGGCACGACGTGCTGGCGATCGAGGTGGTCGACCCGCGCGAACTGGACCTGCCGGACGTGGGGGTGCTGCCGGTGGTGGACCCGGAGACCGGGGAACTGCACGAGGTGCAGACCGCCGATCCACGGCTGCGCCGCCGGTACGCCGAGGCGGCCGCCGCCCAGCGCGCGGCGATCGCCCGCGAGCTGCGGGCGGCCGGCGCCGCCCACCTGCGTCTGCGTACCGACACCGACTGGCTGCTGGACATGGTGCGTTTCGTGGCCGCGCAGCGGCACGCCCGCACCCGGGGGACGACTCGATGATCCGTATGTTGCAACCGTGGTGGCTGCTGACCCTGCTGCCCGTGCTCGCCGTCGCCGCGCTCTACGTCTGGCGGCTACGCCACCGTCGGGCGTACGCGATGCGGTTCACCAACGTGGACCTGCTGCGCACCCTCGCCCCGAAAGGGCTGGGCTGGCGGCGGCACGTCGCGGCGGTCGCGCTGCTGCTCTGTCTGCTGACGCTGGCCACCGCCACCGCCCGGCCGGCGATCGACACCCGGGAGCCGTTGGAACGGGCGACCATCATGCTCGCCGTCGACGTGTCGCTCTCCATGCAGGCCGACGACGTCGCCCCGAACCGGTTGCAGGCGGCCCAGGAGGCGGCCAAGCAGTTCGTCGGCGAGCTGCCGGAGACGTACAACCTGGGGTTGGTCTCGTTCGCCAAGTCGGCGAACGTGCTGGTGCCGCCGACGAAGGACCGCTCGGCGGTGAACGCGGCGATCGACGGTCTGGTGCTGGCCGAGGCGACCGCGACCGGAGAGGCGGTCTTCACCTGTCTGGAGGCGATCCGCTCGGTGCCGGCCGACGGCGCGGCGGGTATCCCGCCGGCCCGGATCGTGTTGCTCTCCGACGGGTTCCGCACGGCGGGCCGGTCGGTGGAGGAGGCCGCGGCGGCGGCGCAGGCGGCGAACGTGCCGGTCTCCACGATCGCCTTCGGCACCGACTCCGGGCAGGTGGAGATCGGCGGCCAGGCCCAGCGGGTGCCGGTGGACCGCCTGGCCCTGGCGGACCTGGCGGAGACCACCGAGGGGCACTTCTACGAGGCGGCCTCGGTGACCGAGTTGAAGCAGGTGTACCAGGACATGGGCAGCTCGATCGGGTTCCGGACCGAACCCCGGGAGATCACCCAGTGGTACGCGGGGGTGGCGCTGCTCTTCGCGCTGGCGGCGGCCGGCGCGAGTCTGCTCTGGACCTCCCGCATCCTCTGACCCCGGCTCCGCGTACGCCGGTGCGGGGCTGTCGTCGACGCGCTGACCAGGTGTCGACGGCGGTCCCGCCGGCGGGCGGCGACCGCGTCGGGAGCGGCGTTCCCCGCTGGTGGGGTCAGTGGCTGCCGCTGGCGAGGACGAAGAGGACCGCCACCCAGACGGCGGCGAGGGTGAAGCCCAGCGGGGCGACGTAGCGGCTCATGGACGCACTCCGGTGGCGACTCGACGGTCCGGCGGGACGCCGGTACCGGGGGAGGGGGACAGGACGCGCACACCAGTCGTGACCGGGGGGCTCCACCCGCGACCGCCCGGGAATCGGGCGGGTGACCGGCGCCCACGGCGGGATGGCCGGAGCGGCGGTGCGGAACGCGGGGAGCGGGAACGGGTCAGCTCAGGCTGAGTCGTGGCTCAGCGGAACTGACGGACGGCCCGGCCACGACTGGGAGGATCGCTATCTCGCACAGCGATCACCTCCAGCGGTCGACGGGGCCCGGAACGCGGATCATCGTACACCCGTGTCCGGTGTGGTTCCCGCCGGGCCGCGCCACGCGCGCGACCCCTCCCGGGTTCACGCTTACCTGCGGGTAACCCCTAGTCTCCAACCCGTCTGTGCAGTCGTTTTCGCGCAAGGGGGACTCGTGGCCCGTACCGTGCTGGTGACCGGGGGCAACCGGGGGATCGGCCTGGCCATCGCGCAGGCCTTCGCCAAGCAGGGCGACCGGGTCGCGGTCACCCACCGCTCCGGCGACGCCCCCGACGGGCTGTTCGGGGTCCGCTGCGACGTCACCGACTCGGCCTCGGTCGACGAGGCCTTCACCGCCGTGGAGGCGGAACTGGGCGGCGTCGAGGTGCTGGTGGCCAACGCCGGCATCACCGACGACACGCTGCTCATGCGGATGTCCGAGGAGCAGTTCACCCGGGTGCTGGACACCAACCTGACCGGGGCCTTCCGGTGCGCCCAGCGCGCCTCCCGCAAGATGCTCCGCGCCCGCTGGGGACGCATGATCTTCGTCTCCTCGGTGGTCGGCCTGTACGGCGGCATGGGCCAGGTCAACTACGCGGCCAGCAAGGCCGGTCTGGTGGGCGTGGCCCGGTCGATCACCCGTGAGCTGGGTTCCCGCAACATCACCGCCAACGTCGTCGCCCCCGGTTTCGTCGAGACCGACATGACCGGGGCACTGCCGCAGGAGCGGCGCGACCAGTACCTGGGCGCCATCCCGGCCGGGCGGTTCGCCGCCGCCGACGAGGTGGCCGGGGTGATCACCTGGCTGGCCGGCGACAGCGCGGCCTACGTCTCCGGTGCGGTCATCCCGGTCGACGGCGGCCTCGGCATGGGCCACTGACGCCGGCCACCCGCACCGACACAACGACGAGGAGATCCCAACATGTCCGGACTGCTGGCCGGTAAGCGGCTGCTGGTCACCGGTGTCATCACCGACGCCTCGATCGCCTTCTCGGTGGCGAAGCTGGCCCAGGAGAACGGCGCCCAGGTCGTGCTCACCGGGTACGGGCGGCTCTCGCTGGTCGAGCGGATCGCCAAGCGGCTGCCCCAGCCCGCTCCGGTGATCGAACTCGACGTCACCGACGCCGAGCAGCTCGCCGGCCTCCCGGACAGGGTCCGCGAGCACGTCGACGGCCTGGACGGGGTGGTGCACTCGATCGGCTTCGCCCCGCAGAGCTGCCTCGGCGGCGGCTTCCTCGACGCCCCCTGGGAGGACGTGGCGACCGCGCTGCACGTCTCCACGTACTCGTACAAGTCCCTGGCCATGGCGGCGCTGCCGCTGATGTCCCCGGGCGGCGCGGTGGTCGGCCTGACCTTCGACGCGACCAAGGCGTGGCCGGTCTACGACTGGATGGGCGTGGCCAAGGCCGGGCTGGAGTCCGCCTCCCGCTACCTGGCGGCGCACCTGGGCCCGAAGGGCATCCGGAGCAACCTGGTCGCCGCCGGCCCGCTGCGCACCATCGCGGCGAAGTCCATCCCCGGGTTCGAGCAGTTCGAGACCGCGTGGACCGAGCGGGCCCCGCTGGGCTGGAACCTGACCGACCAGGAACCGGCCGCGCGGGCCTGCCTGGCGCTGCTCTCCGACTGGTTCCCGGCCACCACCGGCGAGATCGTCCACGTCGACGGCGGGTACCACGCCCTCGGCGCCTGACCACGCCACACGGCCCCCCACTGTCGGCTGCGCCACAGTCGGGGGCCGTCCGCCGCGTGGAGGCGAGGGCCGTCGCGGGGCCGCCCCGGGGCCCGGGGGACAATGGGGGCATGGCGTACGACGCGGTGGTGCTGGTCTCCTTCGGTGGCCCGGAGCGGCCCGAGGACGTGGTGCCGTTCCTCCAGAACGTGACCCGGGGCCGGGGGATCCCGCCGGAGCGGCTCGCCGAGGTCGCCGAGCACTACCAGCACTTCGGCGGGGTCTCCCCGATCAACCAGCAGTGCCGTGACCTGCTCGCCGCCATCCGGGCCGACTTCGCCGCCAACGGGCTCGACCTGCCGGTGTACTGGGGCAACCGCAACTGGCACCCGATGCTCGCCGACACCGTCGCCCAGATGCGCGACGACGGGGTGCGCCGCGCGCTGGCGTTCGTGACCAGCGCGTACGGCGGCTACTCCTCCTGCCGGCAGTATCAGGAGGACATCGCCGCGGCCCGGGCCGCGGTCGGCCCGGACGCGCCCGTGGTCGACAAGCTCCGCCAGTTCTGGGACCACCCCGGTTTCGTCGAGCCGCACGTCGACGCGGTCCGGGCGGCGCTGCACCGGCTCGACCCGGCGAAGCGGGCCACCACCCGGGTGGTCTTCACCGCGCACTCGGTGCCCACCTCGATGGCGGCCACCGCCGGCCCGCACGGGGGCCGGTACGAGGCCCAGCTGCACGAGACGGCCCGGCTGGTCGCCGCGGCGGCCGCCCCCGACCTGCTGTACGACCTGGTGTGGCAGAGCCGCTCCGGCCCGCCGCACGTGCCGTGGCTGGAGCCGGACGTCAACGACCACCTCGGCAAGCTCGCCGGGGAGGGCGTCACCAGCGTGGTGGTCAGCCCGATCGGTTTCGTCTCCGACCACCTGGAGGTGGTCTGGGACCTGGACACCGAGGCCCTGGCCACGGCCCGGCAGCACGGCCTGGACTTCGTCCGGGCCGGCACCCCCGGCACCGACCCCCGGTTCGTGGCGATGGTCCGGGAGCTGGTCACCGAGCGGCTCGACCCGGACGCCACCGCGCAGCGACGGCTCGGGGAGGTGCCCTGCTGGGACACCTGCCCCACGGCGTGCTGCGTCCCCGCCCGCCGTCCCTGAGCCCGTCCGACCCGACCCACCCCTGAGGAACACGATGATCGAGCGGAAGCCGGTGGCCAGTTGGCTCACCGACATGGACGGCGTGCTGGTGCACGAGGGCCAGCCGGTGCCGGGCGCCCCGGAGTTCGTCAACCGGTTGCGCGCCTCCGGCAAGCCGTTCCTGGTGCTGACCAACAACTCCATCTACACGCCCCGCGACCTGGTCGCCCGGCTCAACCGGATGGGCTTCGAGGTGCCGGAGCACGCGATCTGGACGGCCGCGCTGGCCACCGCGCAGTTCCTGGCCGACCAGCGCCCCAGCGGCACCGCGTACGTGATCGGCGAGGCGGGGCTGACCACCGCGCTGCACGCGGTCGGGTACGTCCTCACCGACTTCGAGCCGGACTACGTGGTGCTGGGGGAGACCCGCACCTACAGCTTCGAGGCGATCACCAAGGCGGTCCGGCTGATCAACGGCGGGGCGAGGTTCATCTGCACCAACCCGGACGTGACCGGTCCGTCCGTGGAGGGGGCGTTGCCGGCGGCCGGTTCGGTCGCGGCGATGATCTCCAAGGCGACCGGGGTGGAGCCGTACTTCGTCGGCAAGCCGAACCCGATGATGATGCGCTCGGCGCTGAACACCATCGAGGCGCACTCGGAGAGCACCGCGATGATCGGCGACCGGATGGACACCGACATCCTCTGCGGCCTCGAGGCGGGGCTGGAGACCATCCTCGTGCTCACCGGCATCAGCACCCGGGCCGAGGCGGAGCGGTACCCGTACCGGCCGTCGCGGATCGTCAACTCGGTCGTCGACCTGATCGACGAGATCTGAGCCGCGCCCCGGCCGTGCGCCCCGCGCACCGGGCCGCAGGTCGTCAGGTTCAGGGTGTCCGGTCAGGGCCGCGAGCCGTCAGGGTGTCCGGTCAGGGCCGCAGCGGGGCGTTGCACGCGGCGACCAGGGCGCGCCGGCACGCGGTGGTCAGCGGGCGCAGGGCGGCGTCGCGCTGCTGGGCTTCGTACCCGTTGACCGCCCCGCCCGGTGCGGCGTGCTCGGCCAGCGCGAGCACCCGGTCGAGCACGGCGGCGCGGGCGAACAGCCGCCGCGACCGTGGGTCGAACCCGGGGGGCAGGTCGGTCGCGCCGTCCGGACGACGCAGCGCGGCCAGCGCCCCGGCCAGTTCGGGCCGCCACTGGGCGACGTCCAGCCGGGTCAGCGCGGCCGTGGTCTCGGCCAGCGCGACGGCGAGTTCCGCCTCCGCCTCGGCGGCACACGGCATCGCCAGCGAGGCGGCGGGGGCGTCGGCCGGCAGCGGGTAGAACCGCCACAGCACCGTCTCCCAGGTCATCCCCGAGCCGGAGGTGTGCGTGCGGACCTCCGGGATCAGGCCCAGCCCACCGGCGACGACCGCCTCACCGGCGAGCAGCGCCGCACCGGTGAAGTCGCCCGGACCGGGCAGCCCGCGCGGGTCGCCCGGCGCGGGCAGCACGAGTCGGATCTCGTCCGGGGAGAGCCGGGCCAGGGTGGGCAGGGCGTCGCGCAGCGGCACGTCCGTCCAGGTGCCCGGGGTGTCGGCGACGAGGTGTTCCTCGTCGCCGGCCACCGCGTCCGGCACCTCGTCGAACGGGACCAGTCCGGCGCGCCACGCGCGCACCCAGGCCACGAACCGGCTCGACCGGCGCGGAGCGAGAGTGACCGCGCCCGTTGCGGGAGACATGCAGAGAAGGGTACGTCGTGTCGGCGGCTCTGTCTCGACCGTCGCGGGGGCCGTACGGCCTGCCCCGTCTTGCCCCGTTTCAACCCGTGGTGACCCGGGCGACGGGCGGCGTGCCTGCGTCGTCCGACCCGGCCGGGCGGTTACCGTCACGACCATGGGGAGGCGATACGGCGAGGACGTGCTGGCGGGGGACTGGCGGCGGCGCAGGACGGTGCCCGAGGTGGACGCCGAACCCGACCTGGTGGTCGAGGACGCCGACTCGGGCTTCTGCGGCGCGGTGGTCGGCTTCGAGGCCGGTGCGGTGGTGCTGGAGGACCGACACGGCCGGCGACGCAACTTCCCGCTGCTGCCGGCGGCGTTCCTGCTCGACGGGAAACCGGTCACGCTGCGCCGGCCGACCCGCGCGCCGGTGCCGGCCGCCCGTCGCCGCACCGCCTCCGGCTCGATCGCCGTCGACGGGGTACGCGCCCAGGTGGCGAAGGCCAGCCGGATCTGGGTGGAGGGCGTGCACGACGCCGCCCTGGTGGAACGGATCTGGGGCGACGACCTGCGGATCGAGGGCGTCGTCGTGGAGCCGCTGGACGGCATCGACGCCCTCGACGCCGAGGTGCGCGCCTTCGCCCCCGGCCCGACCCGGCGGCTCGGTGTGCTCGTCGACCACCTGGTGCCCGGCTCGAAGGAGAGCCGCATCGTGGCCCGGGTCGACTCGCCGTACGTGCTGGTGACCGGGCACCCCTACGTCGACGTGTGGCAGGCCGTGAAGCCCGCCGCGCTCGGCATCCGGGCCTGGCCGGTGGTGCCGCCGGGCCGCCCGTGGAAGGAGGGGGTCTGCGCCGCGCTCGGGGTGGCCGAACCGGCCGACATGTGGCGGCACATCCTCTCCCGGGTCGACAGCTTCGCCGACGTGGAGACCCCGTTGATCAACGCGATGGAACGCCTCATCGACTTCGTCACCGACCCGCCCGCCGACCCCGACCGCTGACCGGGGCGGCGCTCGGGGCGCCGGCTGAGGTGGTAGCAGGGGTCCCTTGTTACCGCTTTTTGTCGTGCAGGGGTCCCCTGCTACCACCCCAGCCCCACCCCAGCCGCAGCCGCAGCCCCGGGCCCGGAGTCCGGGCGATCGTCAGGGCTCCTCGTCGGGGGTGCGGGTGAGGACGAAGGTCGCCACGTCCAGGGCCACCGTCCGGCCGCTGTCGTCGCGCAGCACGGTGAGTACCTCGCCGTCCTCCGAGCCGGAACAGCCCCGCCACCGGTCCGGCCCCTCGGGGGCGAAGCGGAGCGTCCGACCGCCCCGGCCGTACGTCACCAGGTGCCCCGCCTCGGCGTCCCAGGTGACGTCGGTCGGGTGCCCCATCCACCACCAGCGGCCGGTCAGCCCGGCCACCTCGGCCGGGGGCGGTGCGGCGGCGGGCCGCCACGGCGTCGTCCGGGCGGGCTCGGCGTCCAGCACGGTGGTCAGCACCTCCAGCCCGAGCGAGCCGATCCCACCGGCCCGGAAGTTGTACACGTTGGCGAAGCCGACGATGCCGGTGCGCGACGGGCGGTGCACCAGCAGGGCGGCGACGTAGCCGGGCATCGAGCCGCCGTGGCCGACGTACACCCGGTCGCCCTGACGGTAGAGCTCCAGCCCGAGGCCGTGGCCACCGCGCCAGGAGTCGAGGTCGCTGATCACGACGGGCGCGCACATCTCGGTCAGGCTGGTGGCGGCGAGCACCTCCGGTGCCGGGTCGGCGAGGAAGGCCGCCCAGGTGGCCAGGTCGGCGGCGGTGGCCCAGAGCTGGCCGGCGGGGGCCATCGCGCCGGTGTCGGTGCGGGGCTCCTCGCGGAGCGTGTCGTGCCAGGGGTGTACCACGTAGCCCCGGGCGAACGGCTCGGTGGCCTGGTACGTGGTGCGACGCATGCCGAGCGGTTCGAGGATCCGCTCCCGCAGCAGGTCGTACCAGCCGGTGCCGGTGAGCCGTTCGAGCACGCCGCCGAGCAGCCCGTACGCCAGGTTGGAGTAGTGGTAGCCCCGGTACGGCGGGTACGGGGTCTTGTCGCCGGTCAGCCCGGCGAGCAGGGCGGCCAGGTCGCCGCCCTCGGTGCGCTCCCACCACTGCCCGTCCGGCTCCCGTTGCAGGCCGCTGGCGTGGCCGAGGAGTTGGCGCAGGGTGAGCGTGCCGAGCGGGGTGCCGGGCAGGTGCCGGTCCAGGGGGTCGTCGAGGGCGAGCCGTCCCGCGTCGCGCTCCTGCATGACCAGCACCGCGGTCATGGTCTTGCTGATCGAGCCGATCCGGAACTGGAGGTCGACGTCCGGGCGGGGGTGATCGCCGGCGACGGCGAGGTGGACCAGGGCGCCGTCGCGGACCACGCCCGTCACCAGGGCGGGGACCCGGCCGGTGACCTGCGCCTCGGCCACGAGGCCGTCCACCCGACGAACGGTCTCCGGTAACAGGGACATGTCGCTCCTTCGGGGCGGGTACGGGACGTCGCCCCGAGCTTACTGATCTTCAAGGTGGGATACGGGTGCGCCGACGTGCCAGTATCGAAGACGTGGACGCGGTGGTGTGGATTGTGCTGGGTGTGGTGCTGGCCGTCGCCGAGATCTTCACGGCGACGCTGTTCCTGCTGATGTTCGCGGTCGGCGCGTTCGCCGCGGCCGGCGCGGCGGCGCTCGGCGCGCCGGTGGCGATCCAGGCCGTCGTCTTCGCGGCCGTGTCGGCGCTGACCGTCGTCGCGGCGCGGCCGACCATCCAGAAGCACCGCCGCTCGGCGGCCGAGAGCGGTGAGCAGCCGTTCGGGGTCGAGGCCCTGGAGGGGGCGACCGCGCTGGTGCTGGAGCGGGTCGACACCGACAGCGGACTGGTCAAGATCGACGGCGAGTTGTGGACCGCCCGGCCGTACGACGCCACCCAGGTGTTCGTGCCGGGCCAGCGTGTGCAGGTCATCCAGGTGCGGGGCGCGACCGCCCTGGTCTGGCAGGACGACGTCTCCCCGGGCGCGCTGCCCGGGTCGGAAAGGTGAACGTATGGAACTGGTGATCGCGGTACTGCTCATCGCCATGGCCCTGATCGGGGTGGTGGCGTTGGCGAAGGCGGTGCGGATCGTGCCGCAGCAGCGCCAGGACGTGGTGGAGCGGTTCGGTCGCTACCGGCGCACGCTGAACCCGGGCCTGAACCTCCTGGTGCCGTTCGTCGACGCGGTCCGGACCAAGGTCGACCTGCGCGAGCAGGTGGTCAGCTTCCCGCCGCAGCCGGTGATCACGTCGGACAACCTGGTCGTCTCGATCGACACGGTGCTCTACTTCAAGGTGGTCGACTCGGTCCGGGCCACGTACGAGATCTCGAACTTCCTCCAGGCGATCGAGCAGCTCACCGTCACCACGCTGCGGAACGTGATCGGCTCGCTGGACCTGGAGCGGGCGCTGACCAGCCGGGAGGAGATCAACCGGCACCTCTCCGGGGTGCTGGACGAGACCACCGGCCGCTGGGGCATCAAGGTGACCCGGGTGGAGATCAAGGCCATCGAGCCGCCGCCGAGCATCCGCGACTCGATGGAGAAGCAGATGCGCGCCGAGCGGGACCGCCGGGCGGCGATCCTCAACGCCGAGGGGCACAAGCAGTCGCAGATCCTCACCGCCGAGGGTGAGAAGCAGGCGGCGGTGCTGCGGGCCGACGGTGACCGGCAGGCGCGGATCCTCCAGGCCGAGGGTCAGGCGAAGGCGATCCGCACCGTCTTCGACGCGATCCACCAGGCCAACCCGAGCCAGAAGGTGCTCGCCTACCAGTACCTCCAGGCCCTTCCGCAGATCGCCAACGGCCAGGCCAACAAGGTCTGGATCGTGCCGGCCGAGCTGACCAAGGCCCTGGAGGGCATGGGCGGCGCGCTCGGTGGGCTGAGCCAGATGGTCGGGGACGCCCCGTCCCCGCAGGCCTCGTCCGGGGCGAGCGACGTGGAGCGGGAGGCGGCCGAGGCCGCGCAGGCCGCCGCGGCCGCCGCCCAGCAGATCCACGACGAGGTACGCGTCGCCGAGGCGCAGGCCACCGGCGGCAACGGTCCGCAGGGGCTGCCCGCGCCGGAGCCGGTCTCGCCGCAGAGTCTGCTCCAGGACCCGTCCGACCAGCGCGAACGGGGCTGACCAGGGCGAAGGGCACCGACCCCGAGTCCGGGGGCAAAAAGCGAATAGCACTCATACGGCGCTCCGGTGCCTGCCACGATCGGTGTTGAGGACCGATGGTGACCAGGTGCCGGGGCGCCGTACGCGTCTGCGGCCACCGGCCGGTCCGCCTCGCCGACCCTGCGGTCGGTGGGCCCGACCGGCCCCGGAGCAGAGCGAGGTGACGCATGAACGACCCGACGAGACCGGTTCGTCGCGCGGTGGTGCCCGGGGCGCACGACCCGACGGGGCCCCTCGGCTCCCGCCGCACCGGGGGTGGGTTCGGGGTGTTGCCCTTCGTCGTCGAGCCGACGCCGACCGGCCCGGCCACGAACGCCACCTGGGCCTGGTCGATGCGCCGGCTGGCCCGTGCGTCGGTGTGGCTGCTGCCGGCGTACGCGCTCCTCTACGGCACGGTGGCCCTGGCCAGTGACGGCGGAGTCGGCAACGACCCGTACCCCGCCGACGGTCGGCCGATCTACCTGGTCGGCTGGGTCGCAGCGGTCTGGGTGGGCCTGCTCGCCCTGCTGGCGCTGGCCGGTCTGCTGGTCACCACCCGCAGTCGCCGCAGCGCCGCGACCGGTCTGCTGGTGAGCCTCGCCGGTACGGTGCTGATGCTGCCGTTCGCCGGACTCACCGAGCAGACCCCGGTCTTCGGCACCACCGCCCGGAGCCTGGTGCTGATCGGGGCGACCTGCTACAGCGTCGGCTGGGCCCTGACCGGCTGGGCGGTCGCCCGCTCCGGGGTGTTCAGCATCGGCGACGGCGTCCTGCTGGTCATCGCCGCGCCCCTGCTCGGCCTCGGCGGTGCCCTGTTCGGCTCGTTGCAGACCTTCGGCGCGGTGTTCGCCCTGATCGCCGGGATCGGCATCGCCTACCGCGCGGGTCGACTGGTGCCGAAGCAGATCGTCCGGGACGCCGCCGCCGCGAGTCTCGCCACCCCGACGCCGCCGGCCGGCTCCCGATGAGCGGGGGACGAAACGGACACCGTCCGCCATCGGGCCCCAGACGGTGGAGCGGGTCCCGAGGGGTCGCCGTGAGTTTCCTGGCAACCCGCGCCGGACGGTGGGCGATGCGCGGAAGACCGCGTCAACCTGGGAAAATGCGTTCCCGATCGCTGGTGGGCCGGCTGGCCACCGTGCTGCTCTGCGGTGTCCTCGCCGGTCTCGTCCTGGCCGCCGCCGTGTTCCCCGGCAACCTGCTGTTCGGCCTGGCGGTGAAGTCGGCCAGCGAAGCCTGGGGCGGCCTGCCGCAGGAACTGCGGACCCCGACCCCCGCCCAGCGCACCGTCGTCTACGCGGCCGACGGGCGGACGCCGATCACCAGCTTCTACGACGTCAACCGGCGGGACGTGCCGTTGGCCGAGATCGCGCCGGTGATGCGCCAGGCGGTCGTGGCCGCCGAGGACCGGCGCTTCTACTCCCACGGCGGCGTGGACCTGCGCGGCCTGGCCCGCGCCCTGGTCAGCAACGCCAAGGAGGGGACCACGCAGGGCGCCTCCACGCTGACCATGCAGTACGTCCGCAACGTGCTCAAGAGCGACCCGGAGCGCACCGCCGAGGAGCGCCAGAGCGCGACCGAGGTGAGCGTCGGGCGCAAGCTCCAGGAGATCCGGTACGCCGCCGCGGTGGAGCAGACCCTCGACAAGGACGAGATCCTCGCCCGCTACCTGAACATCGCGTACTTCGGCTCCGGGGCGTACGGCATCGCGGCGGCCAGCGAACGGTACTTCAGCGTCACCCCGGCGGAGCTGACCCTCGCCCAGGCCGCCCTGCTGGCCGGGCTGGTGCAGTCGCCGAACGAGTACAGCCCGATCGACGGCGACCGGGACGCGGCCCTGGTCCGCCGTTCGTACGTGCTCGACTCGATGGTGGTCACCGGCGCGATCACCGCCGAGCAGGCGGAGCAGGCCCGCGCCGAGGAGTTGACGCTCGACCCGACCGAGCAGCCCAACGGCTGCACCGCGCTCTCCGGCGACCACGCCGACTGGGGCTTCTTCTGCGACTACCTGCGCAGCTGGTGGCTGGAGCAACCGGCCTTCGGCAGCACGGTCGCCGAACGCGAGCAGGCCCTGAACCGGGGCGGGTACACGATCGTGACCTCGCTGGACCCGGCGGTGCAGGCGAGCGCGTTGCGGCAGTCGCTGGCGGTCTTCGACGCCGACGAGCCCCGGGCGCTGCCGATCGCCGCGGTCGAGCCGGGCACCGGCCGGGTGCTGGCGATGGCCGTCAACCGGAACTACAGCCTCGCCGACAACCCCGACGGGCAGGACAACCGCCCGAACACGGTCAACCAGCTCGTGGCCGGCGGCGGGGCCATCGACGGCTACCAGGCCGGGTCCACGTTCAAGCTGTTCACCATGCTCGCCGCCCTGGAGTCGGGGCTGCCCCTGGACACCGAGTACTACGCGCCGACCCGGCTGGTCACCCGTCACCCGGCCGAGAACACGACGGCGGTCTGCGGTGACCGGTGGTGCCCGTCCAACGCCGACCCGGCCAGCATGAACGGCTACCGGACCATGTGGGACGGCTTCGGCCGCTCGGTGAACACCTACTTCGTCCGCCTCTCGGAGGAGGTCGGACCGGCCAAGGTGGTCGAGATGGCGGAGCGGCTCGGCATCCGGTTCCGTTCCGACCTCGACGAGAACCTGGCCCGCACCGACGCCGCCGACTGGGGGGCCTTCACCCTCGGCGTGTCGGCGACCACGCCGCTGGACCTGGCCAACGCGTACGCCACGGTGGCCGCCGAGGGCACGTACTGCGAGCCGCTGCCGGTGCTCTCGATCACCGGTCCGGACGGCACGAAGCTCCCGGCCGGGGACCCGTCCTGCCGGCGGGTGCTCGACGCCGACGTGGCGCGGGCGGCCACCGACGCGGCCCGCTGCCCGGTCGGCCAGGATCCCGCGTACGGCCGGTGCACCGGCGGCACCGCCACCACCGCCGACCGGATCGTCGGCGGTCGCCCGCTGGCCGGCAAGTCCGGCACCTCGGACCAGGACGCCGCCAAGTCGTTCGTGGCGTACACCCCGCAGGTCGCCGTCGCCGGCATCGCGGCCAACCCCGACGACCCGACCGACCGGGTGGGCATCTCGGCGCAGTCCGGTGTGGTGGGGGCGGTGGCCCGGGTGATCGACGTCGCCACCGAGGGTAAACCGGCTGTCGACTTCACCCCGCCGAGCCGGCGGATCGCCCTGGGCGAGGACGGCCAGGCGCCCCCGTCGTCCAGCCGCTCCGGACGGGACCTCGACCTGGACCTGGACCTGCGGGACTGGTTCGACCGGCTCGGGGGCGTGCCCCGCTGACCCGTGTGGTCCGCCGCCCCGGGCGGCCGGTGCTGGCCGCACCCGGCCGGCTGGCCGCCGGGTCATCGGGGCGGCGGTTGCCCGGCGAGGGGAAGGACGAGGCCGGCCCGCTTGACGGAACGCAGGGCGACCGCCACGTCCGCGTGCTGGAGACCGGGAAGTCCCCCGACCGTGCCGGACAGGAACTCGTAGAGCGCGGCGTCGCTCTCCAGGGCGATCTCGCCGCACAGGTTCCGGTCGCCGGTCGTCGCGGCCATCATCAGCACGGCCGGGTGCCCGGCGAGCAGCTCACCGGCCTGTCCGAGCTGGGTGGGGTTGACGCTGAGGCAGACGAACGCGTTCACCGCGAGCCCGACCACGCTGGGCTCGACGACCGTACGCATGCGCAGGACACCGGCGGTCATCATCGCCTCGGCCCGGCGGCGTACGGTCGCCGCGCTCACCCGGCACCGTTCGGCGACCTGCTGCCAACCCTGCCGGCCGTCCACCGCGAGCTGGGCGACGATCGCCTCGTCGAGCGGGCTGAGCCGGGGCGGTTCCCCGGCGGGCGGCTGTTCGTCCCAGCGGTCCACGCGCTGGGCCCGCAACCGGTCGACCATCTCGGGCGGCAGGAGCTGCGGGCTCCAGTTGTGCGGGGTGGAGAACCGCCGGATCACCTGGTTGCTCCAGACCGCGAGGACGCCGTCCAGACCGGGTAGCTGCTCCGACATGAGCTGGAGCAGGTGCTGGTTCGAGGTGTAGGAAAGTTCGGCCAGGCAGTCGACACTGCCGGTGAGCAGCTTGACCGATCCGCACTCCTGCCACCGGGCCAGATGCTCCGCCGACCGGCTCGCCGCGTCGGGACGGCAGCGCAGCCGGACGAAGAGCGAACGGGCCCGCCGGGTCGCCTCGCCGTCCATCACCCCGATGACCCGTACCCGCCCGGTGCGCAGCAGCCGGGGGATCCGCCGGGAGACGGTCGCCTCCGAGGTGAACACCGCCTCGCCGATCTGGGCGTGGGTGGCGCGCGGGTGGGCGAGGAGCGCGCCGATGATCCGCCGGTCGAGTTCGTCCAGGGATCCGTCATTGCCGTCACCAGGGCGGTCGTTCATGCTTGAATCTTGCAACCCCGGCAGCGATCTTGACAATCTGCCTCGCCTGTCCGGCAGACTCTGGCCGACGGTCCGAAGTCTGGGGAGGCAGGGATGGCGCAGGTCAGGAGGCGTTCGGCGGTCAGGGCGACGGCGGCCGGGACCGCCGCGCTCGTCGCGGTGGCGGCGCTGCCGGCCGGTTCGGCGACCGCGACGGCGGCACCGGCGCGGCCCGCCCAACACGTGATCATGTTCGACTTCGACGGGTTCGATCCCCGGTTCCTCGACGGACGGTACGCCGACCTGGCGGCGATGCCCCACCTCCGGGCACTGATCGCCGACGGCGTCCACGGCGTGGCCGAGGGCTCGTACTCGTCGTACTCGAACTCGTCGCGCGCCACCACCGCGACCGGCGCGTACCCGGCCGTGCACCGCAACACCGGCTACTACCTGAACCAGGAGACCGACCGGACCGTCTCGCAGGAGCGGTACGTCGAACCCGGCGTCGAGACGATCGCGCAGTCGCTGCGCCGCCAGGGCCGCACCGCCGCCTACCTCCAGTGGTACGTGGTGCAGAACCACGGCGCCACCTACGGCGACCCCGAGGCGCTGTACGTCCAGCCCGGCGGGAACTGCGAGAGCCGCGCGGACCAGGCGGTCAAGCTGCTGCGCGGTGAGCCCGTCGACTCCGGCGGCACCCTCGTCGACCCGCCCCGGATCCCGGACCTGATCACCGTGTACTGCGACGACGCGGACGGCGTCCTGCACGAGGGCGGCTTCTCCGCCCCCGATCTGCCCGCCACGCTCGCCCGCCTCGACGCCCAGATCGGCCGGGTCCGGGAGGCCGCCCGGGACGCCGGCATCCTGGACCGGACGACGTTCCTGGTCACCGCCGACCACGGGGTCCGCGAGTGGACCGTCCCGCTGCTGCCCGAGGTGGTGGAGCGGCTCACCGCCACCGGCCTGAGAGTCCAGGTACTGCCCTCCTCCGGAGCCGCCCCGGACCCGGCCAGCGAGATCGTCGTGGTCGCCGCGCCCCGGACCGCCGACATCACCCTGCGCGGCCGGGCGGACACCCCGGAGAACGCCCGCCGGATCGCCCGGATCATCGAGGGCATCCCCGGGATCGCGGCGGTGCGCGACGCCGGTGACCTGCGCCGGCTGAAGGCCAGCGACAAGCTCGGCGACCTGGTGGTGGAGCCGGTGGAGCCGTACCACCTCTCCACGCTCACCGACGGCGCGCCGCGCGGCTCGCACGGCGCGCTGGCGGAGGCGGAGGTTCCGATGGTGCTCTCCGGCGCCGGGATCCGCCGGGGCGTTCCGCTGCGCAACGTCGGCCTGGTCGACGTGGCGCCCACCATCAGCGCCCTGCTCGGGGTGCGACCGCCGTCGACCGCACAGGGCCGCGTCATGCGCGGCGCGCTGGAGCGGTCCTGACCGTCACCACGCAGATCGAGGAGATGGACACATGGCTCACCTGATCACGCGCCGGGTCGCGGCGGCGGTCGCCGCCGCGACCGCGCTCACCCTGCTCGCCGCCTGCGGCGGGTCCGGCGAGTCGGGGGACGACGCCAAGGAGATCACCTTCTGGACGCCGCAGACGACCCCGGCCCGGGTCGCGGCGCAGGAGAAGGTGGCGGCCCGGTTCACCGAGAAGACCGGCATCACCGTGAAGGTCGTCCCGCTCAGCGAGACCGACCAGCAGCAGTCCCTGGCCACCGGCGCCGCGTCCGGCGACGTGCCCGACGTGATGCTGCACAGCGCCACGACCACCGCGGCCTGGCGCAACCAGGGGCTGCTCGACACGGAGGCCGCCGACAAGGTCGTCAAGGACCTCGGCGCCGACACGTTCAACGCCAACGCGATCAAGGCGTTCAGCCTGGACGGCACGGTCGGCGCGGTGCCGAGCGACGGCTGGGTGCACCTCGTCGTGTACCGCAAGGACCTCCTCCGGGCCGCCGGGGTCGAGGTGCCCACCAACCTGGAGCAACTGGCCCAGGCGGCCACCCGGATGAAGGCGACCGGGGTGAGCGGCATCGCCCTGGGTACGCAGGCCGGCACCGCCTCCGGGACCGAGGGCGTCTACTCGACGTTCCAGAGCGCCGGGTGCCAGCTCGTCCAGGCGGGCAAGGTCACCATCGACTCCCCGGAGTGCACCCGGGCGGCCGAGCAGTTCAAGGTGCTGCGGGACTCCAGCACGCAGGGGGACTTCGACGTCACCAGCGCCCGCGCGGCGTACCTGGCCGGACGTGCCTCGATGCTGCTCTTCTCCACCCACATCCTCGACGAGCTGGCCGGTCTCGACTCGGCCAACCCGGCGACCTGCCCGGAGTGCAAGGCCGATCCGGCGTTCCTCGCGAAGAACTCGGGCTTCATCACGGTGCTCGACCGCAACCAGCCCGCCCAGTACGGCGCGACCCTGGGCTACGGCATCCCCGAGGGGGCCAACACCGACGCGGCGCAGCAGTTCATCCGGTTCATGCTGGAGGACGGCTACGCCGACGTGCTCGCCTCGGCGACCGAGGGCCGGATCCCGCTACGCAACGGCACCAAGGCCGACCCGAACGCCTACCTCGACGCGTGGAGCAAGCTCGGCATCGGGCCGGAGGCCAAGAGTTCCGTCGCCGACCTGTACGGCCCGGAGATGGTCACCGCCATCCGGGACGGGATGAACGCGGTGAGCCTCTGGGGCATGGGCACCAAGGACTCCCCGCTCTCCGGCGCGGTCACCGCCCAGAACGTCCTCGCGCAGTTCCTGGAGCGCCTCTACGGCGGCGAGCCGGCCGCGCAGGTGACGAAGGCGATGGCCGAGGAGGCGCGGAAGGTCCAGGCCGAACTGTGAGCACGCCGACGATGCGGACCTCCCGCTGGGACCGACTGAGTCGGTCCCAGCGGGAGAACCTCAGCGGTCAGCTCCTCACCGGACCGACCCTGGCGCTGGTCGCGTTGGTCGTCCTGCTGCCGTTCCTGCTGGTCGTCGTCTTCGCGTTCTCCGACACCCGGCTGATCGACATCCCCCGGCTGTCGCCGTCGACGATCGAGTGGACGTCCGAGAACATCGCCGACGCCATGCGTTCCGACGCGTTCTGGGGCTCGCTCCGGACCACCGTCGCCTACGCGACCCTGACCACGCTCGGATCGATCGGCGTCGGACTGGCCCTCGCCCTCGCCCTGCGCCGGCCCTTCCGGGGGCGCGGCCTGGTCCGGGCGCTGCTGCTGGTCCCGTACGTGCTGCCGGTGATCGCCGCGGCGATGATCTGGCGCACGATGCTCAACCCGCAGTACGGCATCGTCAACGCGTTCGGCCAGGAGTACCTCGGCTGGGACGGGCCGATCGGCTTCCTCAGCACCTCGTCGGCGGACCTGGCCGGGCTGCCGGTGCCGGTGTCCCTGCTCGTCGTGGTCGCCTTCGAGATCTGGAAGTCGTTCCCGCTGGCCTTCCTCTTCGTCACCGCCCGCCTTCAGAACGTGCCGGCCGGGATCGAGGAGGCGGCGGCCCTGGACGGTGCGTCCCGCTGGCAGAACCTGCGGTACGTCATCCTGCCGCAGCTGCGTGGCGTGATCCTGTTGCTGCTGCTGATCCGCTTCATCTGGTCGTTCCAGAACTTCAACGACGTCTACCTGCTGACCGAGGGCGCCGGCGGCACCCAGGTCATGGCGATCAAGGTCTACACCGAGCTGATCACCCGCTCGGACATCGGCAGCTCCGCCGCGTACGGCCTGCTGATGTCGCTGATCCTCGGCGTGCTGCTGGCCGGCTACGTGCTGGTCTCCCGGCGGAAGGAGACGTTGTGAGTTCGCCGTCGCGCTCCTCGCGCCCGGTGTCCGTGCTGCGCTGGACGCTCGTCACCGTCGCGCTGTTCTGCAGCGTGGGGCCGGTCCTCTACGGCGTGCTGCTCTCGCTGCGTCCGTTCTCCGCGGTGCTGCTCGAACCCCTCGACGTCGTACCCGGCCTCGGCGAGATCGACCTGTCCAGCTACACCACGGCGATGAAGGACGAGTCGGCGGGCGGCTTCGGGCTCGGCCGGTTCGTGCTCAACTCCCTGCTGGTCGCTCTCGCCACCGTCGCGGTGAGCATCGTCGCCTGCATCTTCGGGGCGTACGCGGTGGCCCGCCTGCGCTACCGGGGCCGCCGCTTCACCAGCGGGGTCGTCCTCGCCGTCTACCTGTTCCCCGGGATCGTGCTCGCGGTGCCGAAGTTCGTCATCCTGAGCCGGATGGGCCTGACCCGGTCGCTCGTCGGACTGCTGGTCATCTACGTCGCGGCCACCGTCCCGGTGGCGCTGTACATGATGCGCAACTACTTCCTCGCCCTGCCGGAGAGCGTCGAGGAGGCGGCCCTGCTCGACGGCTGCTCGCTGCCGACCATGCTGCGCCGCGTGGTGCTGCCGATCGCGCTGCCCGGCGTGGTGGCGACCGCCATCTACGTGTTCATGATCGCCTGGAACGAGTACTTCTACGCGCTGCTCTTCCTCGTCCAGGACCGGTCCCGGTGGACGGCGCCGCTCGGACTCTCCCAGCTCACCGACTTCCAGGTGCCGGTGACCGTGCTGCTGGCCGGCTCCATCGCGGTGACCGTACCGGTCATCGTCATCTTCTTCCTCGCCCAGCGCTACATCGTCTCCGGCCTGACCTCGGGGTCGGACAAGTGATCCGCGAAAGGATGATCGACGTGACAGGCCCTGTGCCACCGGGAACGCCTCCGGCGCGACTGCTCGTGCTCGGCGCCGGAGGACGCGGCGCGCACGCGTACGCGCAGTGGTGTCTGGAACACCCGCAGGAGGCCCGCGTGGTCGCGGTCGCCGAGCCGGACGCCGAACGCCGCGACCGGCTGGGCGACGCGCACGACGTAGCGGCGGCCCACCGCTTCCCCGACTGGCGGCAGGCGCTCGCGGCACCCGGACCCTGGGACGCGGTGGTCGTGGCGACCCCCGACCGGGACCACGTCGACCCCACGCTGCGCGCCCTCGACCTGGGCCTGCACGTCCTGCTGGAGAAGCCCATCGCGCCGACGGAGGAGGAGCTGCACCGGCTCACCTCGGCCGCCCGACTCAGCTCCGGCACGGTGACCGTGGCGCACGTGCTGCGCTACACGCCGTTCTTCCGCACCCTGCGCCGCCTGCTCGACGAGGGCCGGATCGGCCAGTTGCAGGGAATCTCGCACATCGAGAACGTGGCGTACTGGCACTTCGCGCACAGCTACGTGCGCGGCAACTGGCACCGCGCCGACCGGTCCAGCCCGATGCTGTTGGCCAAGGCCTGCCACGACCTCGACATCCTCCGCTGGCTGGTGGGGGCGCCCTGCACCGAGGTCGTCTCGTTCGGCGAGCGCCGCCACTTCCGGGCCGAACACGCCCCGGCCGGCTCCACCGAACGCTGCGTGGACGGCTGCGCCGTCGCCGACACCTGCCCGTACAACGCCGAGCGGCTCTACGTCGACCAGCTCGCCGCCGTCGACGGGCCACCGGTCACCGTCGTCACCAACGACACCAGCGTCGCCGGCCGGCGACGCGCCCTCCGGCTCACCGACTACGGCCGGTGCGTCTACCGGATGGACAACGACGTGGTCGACCACCAGACGGCGGCGCTGCGGTTCGGCAACGGCGTCACCGCGTCGCTGGTGGTCTCGGCGTTCACCGCGCAGAACACCCGGACCATCACCCTGATGGGCAGCCACGGGGAGATCAGCGCCGACATGCGCTCCGGCCGGATCAGCCTGACCACCTTCGCCGAGACACCGCCCAGCGTGGACACCGGGCGACCGGACCAGACCTTCCAGGTCGGCGCCGGCAGCCACGGGGTGGTCGACGAGGTCATCGAGGCGTTCACCGGACACGGGGGCGGCGACGCCGGCCTGATGCGCGACTTCACCGGACGGGTCCGCCGCTGGCTGGCGGGGGAGGACGTCGAGGCCGCCCCGAGCTCGCTGGAGGAGAGCGTGGAGAGCCACCTCGTCGCCTTCGCCGCCGAGCGGTCCCGGCTCCACCACACCGTCGAGGAGCTGTGACCGATGGACGAGGTGCGCGCGCTGGTCGCCCGGGTCGCCGGTGCGGCCCACGACGTACGGGTGGAGCGGGTACCCGCCGACGGTGACGCCGCCGTCGGCGGGTACGAGTGCCGCGACGGGGTCCTCGTCCTGCGCGGCTCGGACGCCGTCGCGGCGGCGTCCGCGTTCGGGCAGTACCTGAAGACCGTCGTCGGCCGGCAGGTGACCTGGGAACAGCCCCGGCTGGTGTCCCGGCCGCAACGGTGGCCGGACGCCCCGCCGACCCGGCTGGCCACCCCCTTCCCGATCCGCTACCACCTCAACGCGGTGACCTACGGCTACTCGACGGCCTGGTGGGACTGGGACCGCTGGGAGCAGGAGATCGACTGGATGGCGCTGCACGGCGTCACCCACCCGCTGATGCAGGTCGGCCACGAGGCGGTGCTGACCGAGATGTTCCGCCGCGCCGGGCTCGACGCGGACCGGACCGCCGCCTGGATCGGCAGCGCGGCGCACTTCCCGTGGACGTGGATGGGGAACATGAACTCGTTCGGCGGTCCGCTGCCGGCGAGCTGGATCGACCGGCACGTGGCGTTGGCCCGGCGGATCCTCGACCGGCAACGCGCTCTCGGCATGACCCCGGTCCTGCCGATGTTCGGTGGACACGTCCCGCCGGAACTGGCCGACGCCTCGGCCGGCGAGATCGAGTGGCAGGGCTGGCACACCCACCTGCTCGGCCCGGACAGCGCCCGGTTCGCGTCGCTGACCGCCGACTTCCTGGACGTCCAGCGCACGCTCTTCGGCACCGACCACCACTACGCCACCGACCCGTTCACCGAGTCGGTGCCGCCCTCCGGCGACCTCGATCACCTGGCCGCCGTCGGCCGGGCGGTCTACCAGTCCATGGCCGACCGGGACCCGGACGCGGTCTGGGTGCTCGCCGGCTGGCCGTTCCACTACCACCGGGACTTCTGGCGACCCGACCGGGTGCGGGCCTACCTCTCCGGCGTGCCGGAGGACCGGCTCGTCCTGCTCGACCTCTGGGGCGAGCACGCGCCGATGTGGCGACGCGACGACATGTTCGACCGGCGCTGGGTCTGGTGCGCGATCCACAACTTCGGCGGCCGGTTCGCCCTCTTCGGCGACCTGCGCGGACTCCGTGACGACGTCGAGGAACTGCGGCGGGAGCGGCCGTCCCGGCTGGTCGGCGTCGGGCTCGCCCCGGAGGCCATCGAGAACAACACCGTCTTCTACGAACTCGCCACCGACCTCGTGTGGCAGGCGTCGCCGGTGGACGACTGGCTGGCCGGGTTCGCCCGGCAGCGCTACGCCTGCGACCACGACGACGTCGTGCGGGCGTGGCGGATCCTCGCCGACACGCTCTACGGTCCCGGGCGTACCCGGTCCATCCCGTCGCCGGTGATCGCCCGCCCGTGGTCGGCGCAGGCCCCGTTCGCCGCGCAGCGCCTCGCCGGTGAGTTCGTGCCGGCCGACCAGGAGCCGCAGCGGCAGTCGGCGAACATCGACGCCGAGAACGACCCGACGGTGCTCGGCGACCTGCCCCGGATCGCCACAGCGGCCCGACTCCTCATCGGACGGGCCGCCGGGGCCGGCGTGCCGGACGTCGTCGCACGCGACGTCGCCGAACTGGTCGGACACGTGCTGGCGCAGGGCGTCCGGCGGCACATCCGGGGCATCCTGGCCGCCGCCGCGACCGGCGACGCCGCCGCCATCCGGGACCATCTCGCCCGCCTCCGGACCGACCTGCTCGACCTCGACGACCTCGCCGGCACCCGCGCCGAGAGCCGGGTCGGGCGCTGGATCGCCGACGCACGTGCCTGGGGCGACACCCCGGCCGAGGCCGACACCATGGAACGGGACGCCCGCAGCCTCGTCTCCGTCTGGGGCCACCAGTCCAGCGGACTGCACGACTACTCCGGACGGCACTGGGCCGGCCTGGTCCGCGACTACTACCTGCCTCGCTGGGAGCTGTGGGGGACCTGGCTGGCCGAGGCCGCCGAGACGGGCGGGGAGCCGGACGTCACCGTGCTCCGGGACCGGGTCGTCGCGCACGAGGAGACCTGGCGGAACGCGACCGGCGGATACCCCGTCGACCCGGAGGGCGACACCCTCCGGGTGGCCATCCGCCTCCTCGACCGCCTCGGCCACTGACCACTCGGGCCGGCCGCCCGCACCGTGGCTCCGAGCTTCGGTCCGGCCCGGCGGTGCGCTGTCTGCCGGTGGCTCGGCGGTTGCGGGTGACCCTGGGTAGTGCGGTCAGGCGGGATGGGTCATCCTGGGCGGATGCGCTCACGTCTCGTCTCTGCCGCTGTCACTGCCGTCCTGCTGGTCGCCGCCACCAGCTGCTCGTCCGATGCGGACGACCCGGCCGGCCCGTCCGAGTCTGATGCTGTCGCGCCGAGCCCGTCGGTCGACGTCTTCGAGGGACCGGCGTCGAGGCCGGCGTTGTGGCCGGACGGGGTGTCGGCGACGTTGCGGGCGGTGGAGCGGGTGCCGTCGCAGTGGGGTGTGGACGTGGCCGAGTCCGATGCGATCATCCGCCTCACCCTGGAGGTGTCGAACGCGTCGGAGACGCCGCTGCCGGTGGAGCCGTCGTCGAAGGAGATGACCCTGTCGTACGGACCGAGCCGTGCGGAGGGCCAGGCGGTGACGTCGAACCGGTACGACAGCCCGGCAGAGCAGAAGCGGAAGGAGCTCGACCGGGACGGGGGCAGGGAGATCGCGGCGGCGGGTACGGCGACGTTCGTGGAGTCGCAGCTCGTGCCGGCGGACCAGCTCGGCTCGTTGACGGTGCGGATCGAGTTGCCGTCCGTGGACGGGCCTCGCGAGCCGTTCACGCTGACCGAGGTCGAGAAGTTGTTGACGACGGTGCGCTGACGCCGGGGGCCCCGGCCTGCTGCGATGGCGCAGGCCGGGGCACGACCGGGTGTCGGCCGAAAGCGGACGTGGCGCGGCCGGCGACGGTGGTCGGGGTGGCCCGACGCCGGCCGGTCAGCGGGCGACGGCGGCGACGCTGGCGCGGACCAGCTCCGCGACCTGGGCGAACTCGCCGGCCGCGATGGCCTTGCGGGGCACCATCCAGCTGCCGCCCACGGCGAGCACCGACGGCAGTCGCAGGTAATCGGCGGCCGAGTCGGCGTCGATGCCGCCGGTGGGGACGAACCGGACCTGCGGGAACGGCGCGGAGAGCGCGGCGACCGCCGGGGCTCCGCCGGAGGTGCCGGCCGGGAAGAACTTGAGCACGTCGACGCCGGCGTCGAGGGCGGTCATCACCTCGGTCGCGGTGCTCGCGCCGGGCAGCACGAAGATGCCGTGCTCCTGGCAGCGGCGGACCACGGCCGCGCTGAACCCGGGGGAGACGACGAACCGTGCGCCGGCCCGGACCGCCTGGTCGACCTGGTCGACGGTGGTGACGGTGCCCGCGCCGACGGTGACGCCGCCGTGGGCGGCCATCCGGGCGATCGCCTCGGCCGCCGCCGGGGTGCGGAAGGTGACCTCGGCGACCGGCAGGCCGCCGGTGGCCAGCGCGTCGGCGAGCGGTTCGGCGTGCGCGGCGTCGTCGAGGACGACGACTGGGACGAGACGGTTCGTGCGCAGCAGCTCAGTCGGTTCCATCGTCGTCTCCTCAGGGTCGGGTGCTGGTCAGGTGCACCGGGACGTCGGCCCGGCCGGTGACACCGTATTGGGCGAGGACGGCGACGCCGAGGACGGTCGCCTCGGGCTCGTCCACGAACCGGAGCCGGCGGTCGGTGGCATCCTGGCGCAGTCGACGCCACGTGGGCCAGCCGGCGGCCACGCCCGCGACGGTGACGTCGGCGATGTCGACGCCGCCGAGCCGGCCCAGCCGCACGGTGGTCGCCTCGGCCTCGACCGCGAGCCCCTTGAGCAGGCTGGCCAGCACGTGGGCCCGGGTGACGTCCATCGGCAGGGCGGCGAGCCGGAGGCTGCGCAGCGCGGCGTCGATGGTGGCCGGGTCGACCTGGTCGACGACCCGGTCCAGTTCCGCCCACATCGTCGCGTCGGGGACGCCGGAGTAGAGCATGTCGTGCCACGCCTGGTAGTACCGGCCGGACGGGGTGGCGCGGTGCACGAACCGCAGGCCGCCGGCCACGAAGATGCCGGTGTCCAGGCCCGGGTCGACCACGTCGGGCAGGGCGTCGACCAGCAGCACCTGCGCCTCGGAGGTGCCCGCCGAGACGTAGACGTCGCCGGCGGCCCGCACGCCGGTGCCGAAGGCCCCGCACATGTGGTCGTGGCCGCCGGCCACCACCGGCACCCCGGCCGGCAGCACGCCGTCGCCCGACGTGCGGCCCACGACGGTGGCGCTGTCGACCAGGGCGGGCAGGGCCAGCGTGGTCAGGCCGAGGTCGGGCAGGGCGTCGGTGCGCAGCACGCCGGCCCGGACGTCGAGCAGTCCGGTGCGGGAGGCGTGCGAGACGTTGAGGAACACCGGGGCCGTGCGGTCGGCGAGCAGGTCCCGCGCCACGAAGTCGGCGAGCGAGGTGAAGGTGCGCGCCGCCGCCAGGTCGTGGGGCAGGTGCTCGGCCAGCCAGCGCAGCTTGAACACCGAGAAGGTGTCGTCCGTGTCGGCCCAGCCGCTGCCCTCGCCGAGGGCCGCTCTGGCCTGCTGGCCGTGGCCGGCGAACCAGGCCAGCACCGGGGCGGTGACGCTGCCGTCGGCGGCGAGCAGCACGACCTCCTCGCCGACCGACCCGACCCCGACCCCGGCCAGGTCGTCGGGGCGTACCGCCGGGTCGGCCAGCAGTCGCGCCAGCAGGTCGCCGACGGACGCCGCGAGCCGGGCGGCGTCCCGACGGCCGCCCCACGGGTCGGGGTCGACCACGGTGGGCGCGTGCCGGAGCGCGACGAGCCGGCCGGCGTCGGCGTCGTAGCAGCCGACCTTCGTCCGGGTGGTGCCGATGTCGACGCCGATGAACTGGCTCATCGGCCGGTCGCCTCCCGGCTCACCGTGACCTCGTGCCGGAGCCGTTCGACCAGCGCCGGGTCGACGTCGGGCTCCAGCGACGCGGCGTTGGCCGCCCCCATCGCCGACGCCAGGACCAGGGCCGACGCCGGGTCGTCGCCCCGGCCGAGGGCGACCGCGAGGCCGGCGAGGAAGGAGTCGCCGGAGCCGGTCGCGTTGACCGTGTCGACGCGCGGCGTGTCCACCGCCAGCTCGTCGACGCCGTCGACCCAGACCGCCCCGTCGACGCCGAGCGTGACCACGAAGGTGACCCCGGTGGTCGCGTGCAGTTCACGTACGGCGGCCGTGGTCGCGGCCCGGTCCGGCAGCGGGCGGCCCAGGACGCCGGAGAGTTCCTCGGCGTTGGGTTTGACCACCAACCGACCGGCGGGCCGGGTGGCGCGGGCGTCCTCGACGACCCGGGCGAGGGGCTCGCCGTGGGCGTCGACGACGGCCGTCGCGCCCCGGTCGAGCGCCAGCCGGGCGACCCGGGCGTGCAGGTCGGCGGCGCTGCCCGGCGGCAGACTGCCGGTGGCGACCACGACGTCGCCCGGGGACACCGTCTCCGCCAGGCCGGCGAGCAGCCGGTCCTGGTCGGCGGCGGTGACCTCGGGGCCGCGTTCGTTGAGCACCGTGGACCGACCGGTGGCCCGGTCGATGACGACCGGGGTCACCCGGGTCTCCCCGGCGATCCCGACGTGCCGGTCGTGCACGCCGAGGTCGCCGCACCCGTCGCGGATCACCTGGCCGGTGCCGCCGCCGACGAAGCCGTGGGCGGTGACCGTGGCCCCGAGACGGCGGGCGCCCCGGCAGACGATCAGGCCCTTGCCGCCGGGGAGGCTGCGCACCTCCGCCACCCGGTTGACCTCGAACGGCCGGAACCGTTCCACCACCTGGAGCCGGTCGACGGCCGGGTTGGGGCAGACCACGTGCAGCGTGAACGCCGGCATCGTCACTACTCGGAGTCGATCTGGTAGAGGGCGAACAGCTCCTCGTCGCTCGCGCCGAGCACCTCGTCCTCGCGCTCGCGGAACGTGCGCACGGTGTCCCGGACCAGCTCGTCGAGGCGCTCCGGCTGCGGCGGCAGGTTCATCGCGGCGTACGGGTTGCCGCCCGCGCCGAGGGGCTCCGCCGAGCAGTAGTTGTCACCCCGCTGGTAGCCGACCGCGTACAGTGCCATGATCACCACGTCCAGGTCGAGCAGCCCGTGTCCGAGGGCACGCCGGTTGGTGTCCGCCAGGTGCAGGTTGATCATACGGTCGCCGTGGTCGAGGAGCGTGGCGCCGATGTGCAGCTCCCCGCTGAGCATGTGGTAGAGATCCCCGTTGACGTGCGCGATGGCCGGGTGGTCCACCAGGTCGAGCAGGCGCAGCGCCTCGGCGAAGGTGTGCACCACGCTGGTCTCCTCGGGCCGGATCGGCTCGACCGCGCCCCGGATGCCGGCGGCGGCGAAGTCGTCGGCCACCAGGCGCATGGTCTGGGCGGACCGCTCCAGCTCGTAGGAGTCGAACGCGGTGGGCCGTCCCACCGAACCCGCGCCGAAGAGCAGGTACGAGCCGCCCACCGCGGCGGTGAACTCGGCCTGGCGACGGAAGTACTCGATGGCGCGGGCCCGCACGTGCGGCAGGTTGTGCGCGAACTCCTGGTCCGGGGTGACCATGCCGCAGACCCCGGAGACGGTGATGCCGTGGTCGCCGAGCACCCGGAGGGTCTCGTCGGGGCGGTAGCCGAGGTCGGGGGAGTAGAGGTTGCCGTGCAGCTCGACGTACCGCACGTCGTTGCGCTCCAGCCGGGCCGCCGTGGTCGCCAGGTCCTCGGTGCCGAAGCCCCAGTTGCTCCAGCCGAACTTCAGCCGCGGCTCGGTGGCGGTGTGGCCCCGGCGGGCCTCGACGAAGGCACGGACGACACGCTGGTCGTGCTGGCGGAACGGTTGCGGTTTCATGGTCGCGGGTCCTTTCCCGGTAGCGGAGGTCACGCCTTCCGACGGACGAGCTTCTGACGGAGTCGGCGCGGGTGCAGGTGGTGCAGGTTGCCCTGACGCCACTGGTCGAAGATCGCCGCCAGGACGATGACCAGACCGATGCTGAGCTGCTGGAGGAACGGCGAGAGCGCCAGCAGGATGAACGCGTTGCGGAGCAGGCCCAGCAGGCAGGCGCCGAGGAAGGCGCCGATGATCGAGCCCCGGCCGCCGGAGAGGCTGGCGCCGCCGATGACGGCCGCCGCGATGACGTCCAGTTCGTAGCCCAGGCCCGCCTGGGCCTCGGCCACGCCGACCTGGGTGGAGAAGACGATCCCGGCGACGCCGGCGAGGGTGCCGATCAGCACGAAGGTGAGCACCCGGGTCCAGGCGACCGGAATACCACCGGTACGGGCGGCGGCGTCGTTGTCGCCGATGGCGGTCACCCGCAGGCCGAAGACGGTCCGGGTGAGCAGGAGCTGGCCGAGCAACACCAGCACCAGGAAGATGATGACGCTGACCGGGATGCCGCCGAAGACCCGCCCCTGGCCGATGAAGGACAGCTCGCTCGGCATGCTCTGCGGCAGGCCGCCGGTGATGAGCTGGGTCAGGCCCCGCGCGATGGAGAGCATGCCGAGGGTGACGATGAACGAGCTGACCCGGCCGAGCACGACCACCGACCCGACGGCGAAGCCGCAGAGCGCGCCGACGCCGATGCCGACGGCCGCGGCGACCCACGGGTTGGCCCCGCTGCCGTACACCGAGCCGGCGGTCACCGCCGAGAGGGCCAGGACCGAGCCGACCGACAGGTCGATCTCCTTGGCGATCAGGACGAACGTCTGCCCGACGGCGATGATGCCGACCACGACCACCGTCTGGAGGACGTTGTAGAGGTTGTCCTTGCGCAGGAAGTTCTCGTTGGCGAGGCTGACCGCCAGGGCCAGCACGACGATGACGCCGAACAGTCCGGTCTCCTGGCGCTTGACCAGCGACAGGGCGCTGTCCTTCCAGGAGCGCTCCTGCCGCTTGGCGAGAGTGGCACTCATGTCGTTCCTTCGGTCGCGCCCATGGCCGCGGCGACGATGGGCTGGGGTCCGGCGTTGTTCGGGGCATCGAGGGTGACGCGTCCGTTGCGAACGACCACCACGCGGTCGGCCAGCTCGACGACCTCTTCGAGTTCGGACGAGATGAACCAGACCGCCAGGCCCTCCTCGTGGGCGAGGGCGCGCAGCGTCGCGTAGATCTCCGCCTTGGTGCCGACGTCGACGCCCCGCGTCGGCTCGTCCAGGATCAGCACCTTCGGCCGGGCGGCGAGGGCCCGCGCGAGCAGCACCTTCTGCTGGTTGCCGCCGGAGAGCGAGGTGATCAGCGCCTCGCTGGAGGCGGCCTTGACGCCGAAGCGTTCGGTCAGCTCCCGTGCCTTGGCGTTGGTCCGACGGGGGGAGACCCAGCCGAGCCGGCCGAGGCTGGACAGCACCCGGACGGTCAGGTTGTAGCCGACGCTCTGGGCGTGGAAGACCTCGGTGCGGCGTTCCTCCGCGACGTAGGCGAGGCCGAGCCGCTGGGCGCGGCCGGGGCTGGGGATCCGTACCGGTCGGCCGGCGACGCGGATGCCGCCCCGGGTCGGCGTGCGCAGCCCGATCACCGCCTCGGCGATCTCGGTACGACCGGCGCCGACCAGCCCGGACATGCCGACGATCTCGCCCCGGCGCACGGTGAAGCTGACATCGGTGAAACCGTCACCGGTCAGGCCCTCCAGCTCCAGCGCCACCTCGGCCCCGGCGATCGTGTCGGCCCGGTCGGCGACGACCTCCGCCACGACCGCCCGCTTGCGTTCGCCGGCCATCAGGGCGACGGCACGCTGCTGGTGGATCTCGTCGGGCGGCCCGGCGGCGACGAACGTGCCGTCGCGCAGCACGATCACGTTGTCGACGATCGAGTAGACCTCGGCCAGCCGGTGGCTGACCAGGACGACCGCGACACCCTCGTCGCGCAGCCGGGACATCACCGCGAAGAGCCGCTCGGACTCCTCGTGGGTGAGGCTGGAGTTGGGCTCGTCGAGGAAGAGCACCTTGGGCTGGCGGGAGAGTGCCCGGACGATGTCGACCATCTGCCGGGACGCCGCCGACAGGTCGCGGCAGAGCGTCGACGGGTCGGGCAGGTAGCTGGTCATCCCGAGCCGGTCGAGCAGCTCGCGGGCCCGCTGGACGTTCGCTCCACGGCGGGCGACCGCGTACCCGGGGCGCTCCCCGAGGTCGTAGAGGAACAGGTTGTCGGCGATGGTCAGCTCGCTGATCAGCAGCGGTTCCTGGTTGACCACGACCACCCCGGCGGCGATCGCCTCCAGCGGGTTGCCGAAGGAGACCTCCCGGCCGTCGAGGACGAGCCGGCCGGTGTCCGGCTGCATCTGGCCGGAGCAGAGGCGGATGAGTGTGGACTTGCCGGCGCCGTTCTCGCCGAGCAGGCCGGTGACCTGGCCGGCCGGGAACTCCAGCGACACGTCGCGGAGCGCCCGGACGGCGCCGAAGGACTTGGTCAGGCCGACGGCCGCGAGGGCCGCCGACCTGACACCGTCCGCATGGGGTGTCGGTTCCATGAGGGGATGACTCTCCCGATCAGGACGCGCCCGGGGTGCCGAGCGGCAGGGTCGCGGGGTCGTGCTCGGCGAGGTTGTCCTTGGTGACGAAGGGGGCGACCGCCTCCTGCTTCACCTCGGCCGGCTGGTCACCGGTGACCGCCGCGTTGAACAGTTCGATCGCGGTGTTGTAGCCCTGGCCGAAGGCGTCCTGGCCGATCACGCCGTACATCGAGCCGTTCTTGATGGCGTCGATGTTCTCGGTGGTGATGTCGAAGCCGATCACCTTCACGGTGTCCTGCTTGTTGGCGGCGGCCACGGCCTGGGCGGCGCCGAACGGGCCACCGGCGGTGGCGTAGATGCCGACCAGGTCGGCGTGGGACTGGAGGAAGTTCTGCGCGGCCGAGAAGGTGTTCGACGCGGAGTCCTTGGCCTCGACGCCCTGGTTGACCGGGGTCAGCTTGGAGCCCTTGAGCCCGTCGACGAAGCCCTGCCGGCGCTGCTCGGAGCCGGGCGCGGTGAACTGGCTGACGATGATGCCGACCTTGCCGGCCTTGTCACCGGCGGCCTTGACCATCTCCTGGGCCGCGGTCTGACCGGCCTTGTACTGCTCCTGCGCGTAGTTGATGGTGCCGCCCGAGTCGGCCACGCAGTCGAAGAGCGTGTTGTAGGCGCCCATCTTGATGCCCTTGGCGGAGAGGGTCTTGATGTCGGCGCAGTTGCCCTCGCCGGCGATGAAGAACCCGACGCCCTTGTAGCCCTGGGCGTCGGCGGCGCGGATCGCGCTGGAGACCGTCTGGACGTCGATGTTGTCGCCCGCGACGATCCAGTCGACCTTGCCGTTCTTGTCGCTGAGCACCCGGTTGGCGTAGTCGGCGCCGGACTTCACCGAGACCCAGTAGGGGTTGTTGGCGAAGCCGATCATGGCGATCTTGGTCTCGGAGTCCGGGGCCTGGTCGGTGGGCGTGGGACGCCCGGCGATCGGGTCGGCCGGCTCGCCGTTGCCCGCCTCGTCCCCGCCACCGCACGCCGCTACGGCCAGGGTGACGGTCAGCAGTGCGGCGACGCTACGGGCGAGCGCCTTGCCGCGTGTCCGGTGGGACATCTGTTCCTCCAGGGGTGGTGGGCGGGGGCGTCCCCCGTCTGTGCGAGGAGCCGGAGGGCGTCGGCGACGGACACCGTGACGTGCGTCGTGGTGATCGAGGCAGAGACCCGCTCGGTTGGGAGCAACACTACATTCGGCCCCTCGCATGTCAACGGCAGGTTTCCTGATCGTTAGCTTCGTGAGCTGGAGTTTGGTAGCTGAACTACATCAGCCGGTCCCTTTTAAGGGGATATTCCGTTATTGCTAGGTCGAGTTCTCCAGTAACCGGGGAAATCTGGGGCTGTTCCACTACAAACGGTGCGACGAGGCGATGCGGTGGGGTGACATGGGGTTGTAACTTTGCTACAAAGTGAGCCGGCAGGTGGGGACCGTACCGGGGTCCGTGCCGACGGAGCAGGAGGAACACGGTGACCACACCGCAGCAGGGACCGGCCCTGGTCGTCACGCCCGAGGGGATGACCGGACGCACCGGTCGCTACGAGAAGAAGCTGGCCGACCTCACCGGGTTGTTCACCGACACCGCGGCGTTCGACGCGCGCCTGGCGACCGAGGCCGACCGGGTGATCTACCACGTCGACGAGTTTCGTCCCTCGGGTGACGCGGGCGACCTGATCACCGGGATCTCCACCCTGTCGCCCGGCCGGGTCGGCACGGAGTTCCACATGACCCGGGGGCACATCCACGCCCAGCAGGACCGCACCGAGATCTACCACTGCCTGTCCGGCCACGGACTGATGCTGATGGAGACCCTCGACGGGCAGACCGTGGTGACCGAGATGCGTCCGGGCGTCGTCGCGTACGTGCCGCCGGCGCACATCCACCGCAGCGTCAACCTGGGCGACACCGACCTGGTCACCCTCTTCTGCTACCCGGCCGACGCCGGCCAGGACTACGACATCATCGCCCGCTCCGGCGGCATGCGGCACCGGGTCGTCGCCGACGGCGACGGCTGGCGTCTGGAGGAGAACGGCTCCTATGTCCCCCGTTGAGCCCACCGGCCACGCGCTGGCCCGCATGATCGACATCAGTGCCGTACAGGCCCAGCACGGCCGGGCGGACGTGGAGGCGCTGGCCCGCCACGCGCTCGCCGGTGACTTCGTCGCCGCCCACGTCCTGCCGTCCTGGGTGCCGGTGCTGCGCCCGCTGCTCGACGGGTCGCACACCAACGCCGGATCCCCGGTCGGTTTCCCCTCCGGCGGCTCGGCCACCCCGGTCAAGGTGACCGAGGCCCGCTGGCTGCTCGACGCGGGCGTCCAGGAGATGGACGTGGTGATGAACGTCGGACTGGTCCGCTCCGGCGAACTCGCCGCGGCCACCCGCGACGTCGCCGCCGTGCTGGCGGCCGTCGACAACCGGGTGCCCGTCAAGGTCATCCTCGAGGTCGGCCTGCTCGACGAGGCCCAGCTGCGCGACGCGGCCCGGGTGGCGGTCGACGCCGGTGCCGCCTCGCTCAAGACCGGCACCGGCTGGCAGGGCGTGCCCACCACGCCCGAGCACGTCCGCGTGATCCGGGAGATCGCCGGCCCGAACCGCGAGATCAAGGCGTCCGGCGGCATCCGATCGCTGGCCCAGCTCCACGCCCTGCTCGACGCCGGGGCGACCCGGTTCGGCATCAACACCGCGTACGCCGTCCAACTGGTTGCGGAGGCGACCCCGTGACCCCCGACGACCTGCGGCCGGCCACCCGGCCGACGATGTACTTCATCGGCGTCAGCACCACGTCGTCGGCGATCCACCGGGTCTTCGCGGCCTGGCGTCCCCTCCTCGGCCTGGACGGGGTCGACCTCGTCGGCATCGACGTGCCGGTCGGCGCGGAGCCCGAGGTCTACCGGCGGGTCGTCGCGCACCTGCGTGACGACGAACACTCCCGCGGCGCGCTGGTGACCACCCACAAGCTCGACCTCTACGCGGCCAGCCGCGACCTGTTCCGGCAGGTCAACGATGACGCCGCCCGGCTCGCCGAGACCAGCGCGCTGGTGGCCCGGGACGGCTGGATCGACGGTCTGGCCCTGGACACCATCACCAGCCAGATGGCCCTGCGGTCCATCGTGCCGGGCATGGCCGGCCGGGACGTGCTGGTCATGGGGGCCGGCGGAGCCGCCCTCGCCCTCTGCGACTACTTCGCCCACCGGGCCGGCGACGACGCCCCCGCCCGGGTGACCGTCACCGACATCGCCGACCAGCGGCTCGCCGCCATCACCGCCGACGTCGCCACCGGGAACCCGGCGATCACCTGGCGGACCCACCGCCTCGCCCCCGGCGACGTGCACGACGACCTGCTCGCCGACCTCGCCCCGGGCGCGCTGGTGGTCAACGCCACCGGCATGGGCAAGGACCGGCCCGGCTCCCCGCTCAGCGACGCGGCCGCCTTCCCGCACGGCGGGTACGCCTGGGAGTTCAACTACCGGGGCGAACTCGGCTTCCTGCGCCAGGCCCGGAACCGGGCCGAGGCCGACGCGCTCACCGTCTCCGACGGCTGGCGCTACTTCGTGCACGGCTGGACCCGGGCGATCGACGCCGTCTTCGACCTCGACATCCCCACCGAGGGAGCGGACTTCGAGCGGCTCTACGACGCGGCGCAGGAGCTCCGATGACGCTACGGGCGCGTTGGCTCGGACAGGCCGGGTTCTGGCTCACCGCCACCGGCTCCGACGGTGACGCGCACCTGCTCGTCGACCCGTACCTGTCGGACTCGCTGGCCCGAAAGTACGCCGGCACGACGTTCCCGCACGTCCGGATGCTCCCCGCCCCGGTCGCCCCGACGGACCTGCCGCCGCTGCGTGCGGTGCTCTGCTCGCACGCGCACACCGACCACATGGATCCGGACACCCTCACCCCGCTGATGGCCGCCCAGCCGGACCTCCGGTTGGCCTGCCCCCGCGCGGTGCTCGACGAGGCGCAGCGCCGCTCCCGCGCCACCCTGTCGCGGATCGACGCCCTCGCCGACGGCGACCGGATCGACTACGGCCCCTTCACGGTCACGGCGGTGCCGGCCGCCCACGAGGAACGCGTCCGGGACGGCAACGGCGACGACCACTTCCTCGGCTACGTCGTCGAGGCCCACGGGGTCCGGGTCTACCACTCCGGCGACTGCGCCCCCTGGGACGGTCAGGCCGAACGGCTCGCCGACCTGGGCATCGACGTGGCGCTGCTGCCGGTCAACGGGCGGGACGCGCACCGGCTCGCCCACGGGGTGCCCGGAAACTTCGACTTCGCCGAGGCCGTCGACCTCTGCGCGCGCGCCGGAATCGACACCCTGGTGCCACATCATTGGGGCATGTTTGCCTTCAACACCGTCGATCCGGCCACTTTCGACCTCGACGCCGCCGCCCGGCGCGGCGTGCGGGTCCGCGTTCCCCGCCACGACGGCACCCTCGCCCTGGCGGTCGCCCGATGAACGCCGGCACCGTGCTGGAGCGCATCAACAAGGGTCTGGAGACGCTGCGCCGCTCCGAGCGCAAGGTGGCCGACGCGGTGCTCGCCGACCCGCACGGGACGGTCCGGATGACGCTTGCCGAACTCGCCGAGACGGTCGGGGTCAGCCAGCCGACCATCGTCCGGTTCGCGAACGCCATCGGCTGCGACGGGTTCCACGACTTCCGCATCCAGTTGGCGCAGAGCGTCGCGCTCGGCATCCCGGCCACCCAGTCGGTGATCGAGGCCCAGGACGACACGGCCACCACGGTCAGCAAGGTCTTCGACTTCTCGATCACCTCGCTCGACCACGTACGACGCCACCTCGACCTGACCGCCCTCGACCGGGCGGTGGCGGCCATCGTCGCCGCCAGCCGGGTCGTCTTCATCGGGCTCGGCGCGTCGGGCATCGTGGCGATGGACGCGGAGCAGAAGTTCCCCCTGCTGGGGGTGCCGTGCTCGGCGCCGATCGACACGCACCAGCAGTTCCTCGCCGCCTCCACCAGCACCCCGTCGACGGTCCTGGTGGCCATCTCGAACACCGGGCGCACCGCCTCGATCCTGGACACCGTGCGGGTCGCCCGGGACCGGGGGGCGACCGTCGTCGGCATCACCGGCGGGCTGTCCCCGCTGGCGGAGCTGAGCGACATCGCCCTGATCGTGGAGTCCCTCGACAACACCGACGTCTACACCCCGACGATCTCGCGGCTCGCCCAGCTCGTGGTCGTCGACACCATCGCCACGATGACCCTGCTCCGCCGGGGGGAGTCGGCGCTCGGGGACGTCCGCGACATGAAGACCCTGCTGGCGCAGATGCGGTCCGGACTGCCGTACCAGGGCGTGCCGGAGCGGAGGGAGCTGGCATGAGCGACGTCGTGCTCGCCGTCGACCTCGGCACCGGAGGGTGCAAGGCCGCGCTCGTCGACCCGGCCGCCCGGGTCGTCGCCACCACCTTCGCCGCCTACCCCACCACCTACCCGGCACCGGGACGGCACGAGCAGCGCCCGGCGGACTGGTGGGCGGCGGTCGTCCGCTCGTCCCGGGAACTGCTGGCCGCCGACGCCGGCCGGCACCGGGTCGTCGCGGTCGGGCTCTCCGGCCACAGCCTGGCCATGGTGCCGGTCGACGCGGACGGCACACCGCTGCTGGACACGGTGCCGATCTGGTCGGACACCCGGGGCGAGGACGCGGCGGCGGCCTACTTCGCCGACGCCGACGAGACCGGGTGGTACGCCCGCACCGGCAACGGCTTCCCGCGCGGCATGTACACCGTCTTCAAGGCCGCCTGGCTGCGTGCCGCGCACCCCGACGTCGCCGCCCGGACCACGCGCATCCTCGGCAGCAAGGACTGGGTCAACGCCCGGCTCACCGGGGTCCAGCGCACCGACCCCAGCTACGCCTCGGGCAGCGGCGCGTACGACCTCACCACCCGTCGGATGCTGCCCGACGTGCTGGCCGCCCTCGGGCTGCCCGCCGACTGGTGGCCGCCGGTCGTGCCGTCGACCGGGGTGGTCGGCCGGCTCACCCCGGACGCCGCGACCGCCACCGGCCTGCCCGCCGGGGTGCCCGTGGTGGCCGGCGGGGTCGACAACTCGTGCATGGCGCTCGGCGCGGGCCTGGACCGCCCCGGCGAGGCGTACCTCTCGCTCGGCTCGTCGAACTGGGTCACCGTGGCCGGTGCCGAGCCGGTGCTCGACCCGGTGGGTCGGCCGTACGTCTTCGACCACGTCCTGCCCGGCCTGTACGTCTCGGCCCTGTCGACGTTCGGCGGCGGCAGCAGCCTGACCTGGCTGGCCGCCCTGCTCGGCCGGGAGGACGACCTGGACAGCCTGTTCGACGAGGCCGCCGCCGTGCCGGTCGGCGCGGACGGGCTGACCTGCGTGCCCACGCTCGCCGGGGGCACCGTCGCCGAGGGCGGCCCGGCCGTGCGCGGCGCCTACCTGGGGCTGGACCTCGGACACACGCACGGCCACCTGGCCCGCGCCCTGGTCGAGGGCATCGGTTTCAGCCTGGCCGACGCCGCGCGCACGATGCTCGCCGTGGCGCCGGCCGACCGGGAGATCAGCGCCACCGGCGGTGGCGCCCGTGGGGCGCTGATGCTCCAGGTGCTCGCCGACCTGCTCGGCCGCCCGGTCAGCCGTCCGGACGACGCGCAGCACGGGGCCGCGCTCGGCGCCGCCGCGCTCGCCCTGCTCGGCACCGGCACCTGGACGGACACCGCGCCCCTGCGGTCGGCGCGGCGCGCGGCGCTGCGCGTCGACCCGCGCCCGGACCTCGCCGCCGCCTACGCCGCACCCCGCGCCCGGTTCGACGCCGCCCGCGCGGCGACCCGGGCGCACGCCGCCGTCACCGCGGCCGACCACGACGACCGAACACCGAACCAGGAGTAGTCACCATGCCCCTCGCCGACCCACGTCCCATCCTCGCCGCCGCCCGCAGCGCGCGACACGGCGTCGGGGCCTTCAACGCGACCCTGCTGGAACACGCCGAGGCCCTGGTCAGCGGGGCCGAGGCCGCCCGCGCGCCACTGGTGTTGCAGATCAGCGAGAACGCGGTCCGCTACCACGGCGGCCTGCGTCCCCTCGCGCTCGCCGCCCGCGCGCTGGCCGAGGCGGCGACGGTCCCCGTCGCGCTGCACCTCGACCACGCGGAGGACGTCGACCTGGTCCGCGAGGCGGTGGACCTCGGGTTCACCTCGGTCATGTACGACGGCTCCCGACTGCCCGACGACGAGAACCGGGCGGTGACGCGCCAGGTCGTGGCGCACTGCCATGCGCACGACGTCGCCGTCGAGGCGGAACTCGGCGAGGTCGGCGGCAAGGACGGCGTGCACGCCCCGGGCGTGCGGACCGACCCCGCCGAGGCGCGCCGGTTCTGCGAGGAGACCGGCGTCGACGCGCTCGCCGTCGCGGTCGGCACCTCGCACGCGATGGCCTCCCGCGACGCGGTGGTCGACCTGGACCTGGTCGCCGCGATCGCCGAACGGGTGCCGGTGCCCCTGGTGCTGCACGGCTCCTCCGGCGTGGACGACGAGACCCTGCGGACCGTGGTGACCCGGGGCATGACGAAGGTCAACATCGCCACCCACCTCAACAAGGTGTTCACCGGCGTGGTGCGTGACCGGCTCGCCGCCGACCCGAAGCTGCTCGACGCGCGCAAGTACGTCGCCCCGGCCCGGGACGCCATGGCGAAGGAGGTCGAGCGCCTGATCACGCTGCTCGGACCGGGCACACCGGAGGTGCGGTCGTGACCGAGCCCCGGATCCTGGTCACCCCCCGCTCGATGTCGCACCCGGACTCGCCCGCCGTGCGGCGGCTGCGGGCGGCCGGCTTCACCGTCGTCACCCCCACCCCGGGCCGCCAGCCGACCGGCGCGGACCTCGCCGCCACCGTGCCGGGCGTCGTCGGCTGGATCGCCGGGGTCGAGCCGATCGGCGCGGACGTCCTGGCCCACGCCGACGCGCTGAAGGTGATCAGTCGCAACGGCGCCGGCCGGGACGCCATCGACGCCGGCGCGGCGGACGCGGCCGGCGTGCGGGTGCTCACCGCCCGGGGGGCCAACGCGCAGGGCGTCGCCGAACTCGCCCTCGCGCTCGCCCTCATGGGTCTGCGCGGACTGCCCGAGGCCAGCGCCGCGCTCCGCGCCGGACAGTGGCGGCGCAGCACCGGGCGGGAGGCCGCCGGCCGTACCCTCGGCGTGGTCGGGTTCGGGGCGATCGGGCGGCGGCTCGCGCAGCTGGCCCAGGGGCTCGGCATGCGGGTCGTGGCGCACGACCCGTACGTCACCGACGGCGGCGACGTGCCGCTGCTGCCGCTGGCGGAGCTGCTCCGCGGCAGCGAGGTCGTGTCGCTGCACGTCCCGCCGTCACCGGACGGGCCGCTGCTCACCGCCGCCGAACTGGCCCTGCTCCGCGACGACGTGGTCCTGCTCAACACCGCCCGGTCGACCCTCGTCGACGAGGTGGCCCTGCTGGCGCAGTTGGAGTCCGGGCGCATCGCGCTCTACTCGGTCGACGCCTTCGACCGGGAGCCACCGGAGCCGTCGGCCCTGCTCGCCCACCCCCGGGTGGTGCCGACACCGCACCTGGGCGCCGCGACGGTCGAGAGCGTCGGCCGGGCCTCGGACGCGGCCGTGGAGAACCTGCTCGACGCCCTCGCCGCACTCGGGATCCGGGGCGGCTAGGCTCTGTCGCCCGGATCGCGTAGATCGTTCGTGGGCGCTGCGGCAGTGTTGGGGGCAACCGTGTCTGGTCACGCAGCGTGCGGTGTGGTCGAGGCAATGGGGACTGTCACGGTGGGTGAATTCGCGTCGGGTGATGCCCTCCCCCCGAACGCCCTTTGCTCTGCACCCGAATAAGCGACACCGGCACTGAGCAGCGCCTGTGGTGTGGCGGCGTGTTCCCGCGTGTGGGGACGATGCTCACCGAGGGTATTCGGCGCGTACAGGGGTGCAGAGCAAAGGGCGTCGTGGGGTGTGGGTCTTCCGGCCCGGCGGTCACCCGGAGTGAGGTGCTGCGCCGTCGGTGTGGGCAGTTCCGCGAGACGGCACCTGGCCGGCCGTCCGCTCGCCGGGGCGGTGGGGCGGGGCGGGAAGGTCACGTCGCCTGGACCAGCCGGCGGGCTGCCGTGGCCGCGCCGTCCGTGCGGATGGCCCGGGCCGTGGTCCGGGCCGCCTCCGCCACCGGGGAACGCAGGGCCCGGTCAAGGGCGGCGGTGACCGACGCGACGGTGGGACCACCGGGCGGGTGCGCGACGCCGACACCGAGCCGCTCGACCCGCCCGGCGAAGTAGAACTGGTCGTACACCTGCGGGACGATCACCTGCGGCACACCGGCCCGGGCGGCAGTGGTGGTGGTGCCCGCCCCGCCGTGGTGGACGACCACAGCGACCCGGGCGAACAGCGCCTGCTGGTTGACCTCGCCGACCGGCAGGCAGTCAGGTGCGTCGTCCACCGGTGCCAGCTCCGCCCAACCACGCCCGACGACCACCCGCCGCCCGAGCGCGCGGGCGGCGCCGACCACCGCCGCGACGACGCCGTCCGGGGCGCGGACACTGCCGAACCCGACGTAGACCGGTGGGTCACCGGCGTCGAGGAACGCCCGCACCTCGTCGGGGAGCGGCCGGTCGTCCGGCAGGATCCACGCGCCGGTCTGCACCACGCCCGACGTCGCGGAACCGGGCCACGGCGCGAGCGTCGGATCAGCGGCCAGCCACGGCGTCGCGGTGAGGAGGTGGTCCCGTACGTCCGTGACGGGCGGGAGGCCGAGGGCCGCCCGGCGGGCGTTGAGCGGCGGCCCCCACAGCAGGTTCCACCCCTGCGCGTCCTGCGCCCAGCGGGCGTCGTTGTCGACAGTGCCCTCCGGCCCGGGGCTCCGCCCCGGGTGCGGCGGCGGCGCGTGACCGGGCGAGGGGAGCGTGACCGGGGCGAACGCGGTGTAGACGTAGCCGATGCCGCGCCGTTCGGCCACCGAGTGCGCGGCGATCGCCAGCGCCCCACCCGCCACCACGACGTCACAGCCCTCGGCTGCCGCGTCGACCGCCGCGAACTGGTCGGCAATGGTCCCCTCGACGAGGAGCCGACGCTGCTCGGCGGTGCCCAGCACGTTCGTGCTCCGGCTGGCCGTCGTGCGCAATCGCGGGCCCACCGGCACGTATCGGACGCCCCACCGTTGCGCCCACCCGTGGAAGTCGGGCGGCCCGCACATCACCACCTGCTGCCCCGAGGCGGTCAGCCGTGACGCCAGGGCCACCATCGGCTGGGCCTCGCCCCGGGACCCGATGGTGGAGAGCAGAACCCGCATCTCTTTCCTCCCGTATCCGCCGCCGCACGGTGCGGCGGAAGGCAATTCTGGGCCCACCGGGTGGTCTTGCGGCAAGACCCCCCTTCTGCTATACGTTCCAATGGGGATGATTCGCTCCCCGTCGTGGTCTGCCCACCACGCCGTCGGTCGCGCGGCGGCTCCCGTCGGTGTCCTTTCCCGGTCGGGTCGGAATCCCGGGAATTCGAACCGGTTTACCGTTTCCGAGGTGAGCGGAAATCGTGACCGTGCCGTGGAAGTTCCAGGTCGTGTCTTTCACGCTTTCGGGGGAATATTGCGGGCGGCAATTCTGGTCTATCGTCCCCGGTAATGGTGGAGGTCACCGGTCCCGCAACCGCCGCGCGGACGTTTCCGTCCGGCAGTCGGCGCGCGGGTACGAGAGGGGAGAGCGCGTGTCCGAACAGGAGCAGGCGGTGGGCAGGACGTCCCTGGCGGCCCGGGTGGCCGGTGCGCCGGCCGTGCCGGTCGAGGTGCCGGCGGCGGACGAGGAGTGGGCCGAGGGGATTCCCCGGGGTTTCGCGCGGGTCTACTACGGGGACGGGCCGCCCGGCATCCGGCGACCGGTGGTCATGGCCGACGGATTCAACCTCGGCCGCAGTGACCTGGACTGGCTCTACCAGGGGCTGGACGGCACCTTCCCGCTGATCACCACGCTCCGGCGACTGGGCCGGACCGTGATCCTGCTCGGTTTCGACGAACGCACCGCCCCGATCACCATCAACGCGCAGGCGGCGATCGAGGTGATCCGGCGGACCGTCGAGAACCAGATCGGGACCGATCCGCTGACCGTCGGCGGATTCAGCATGGGCGGCCTCATCACCCGCTATGCGCTCGCCCGGATGGAACACGAGAACATCCCGCACCGGACCGCTCTCTACTTCTCCTACGACACCCCGCACCGGGGCGGTCACATTCCTGTCGGCATCCAGGCGTTCGCCCATTTCATCCCCGGACCCGAGAACGATTTCGCCGTCCAGATGAACAGTCCTGCCGCCAAGGAGATGATGTGGCGGCACTACGACAGCGAGGACGGCACGATCCGCCGTCACCCCGACCGGGACGAATTCCTGGAACAGTTGCGGGCCGTCGGCGAATGGCCGGTGGGTCCACGGAAGATCGGTGTCGCGAACGGCTCCGGCGAGGGCATGCCGATCCCGGTGGAACCGGGTGAGATCGCGTTGACCGTCGACGGACTGCTCTTCCCCGGCACCACCTTCCGCATCCAGGCGACCGGGGACGACGTCACGGTGGCCGAACTGGTCCGGACCCTTCCGCCCGCCCGCGAGGTCGTCACGACGAGCGGTTTCCCGGAGATCGACGGCGCGCCGGGCGGCACCCTGGACTCCTACCGGATCATCGCCGAGGCGCTGCGGGAGAACGGCGGCCTGGTCGACCTGCGTAAACCCACCGTGTGCTTCGTGCCCACCGTCAGCGCGGTCGCGATCCGGGACCTCGACGACCAGGACGACCTGTACGCCAAGGTCAACGCGCTCGACCCGAACGAGAGCGAACTCGACGAGTTCCTCTGCTCCTCCACCACCACCCCGCACACCGCGGTCACCGAGGAACTCTGCACCTGGATCCTCGACCGCCTGCCCGACTGACCCGCTCCGCCGTACCGGTGCCGGCGCGACCTCTCCATGGCCGCGCCGGCACCCGGGACCTATCCGGTGGTGGTGCCGGTGAGGCGCTCGGCCCAGGCCGACCACGCCTGCCGTTCCCGGTCCCGGACGGCGGGCCCCTGATCGCCGTAGAGGTACCACCGGACCATGACCGACGACGTCCCGCCGTACCGCATGCTGGCGACCTCGGCGATGCCGGGCGGTTCCTGCGTGCGGACGGTGACCGACGTGTCGTCGATCTGCTCGACCACGCCGGACAGCGACGGGGCCGGCGCGGCGGTGGCGACCTCGTCGCCGACCTTCCCGGTGCGCAGGCCGGCCGCGTCCACCACGTCCGGGACCTCGCCCGGTCCGGGCACCTCGTGCTGCACGAGCAGCGTGGTCACCGGCAGCCCGGCGAAGTGGGTGAGGTAGAGCCGCATGGTGCGCAGGGCGGCGGTCCAGCCGTCGAGGGTCTGGTCGACGTCGTCGCGCCACTCGTCGCCGCCGACGAGGAAACCGCTGGTCAGCCGGACGACGCAGGTGTCCCCGGAACGCGCCTCGACCAGGATCTCGGTGTTCCACGTCCGGGTGCCCCGGTCCGGCCCCATCTCCTCGGGCTCGTCGAAGACGAGGCGACGCGGCGGGTCCCAGGCGGTGATCGTCCCCTCCGAGTCGCCGTAGGACCCGTGGTGCGTGACGATCCGGCCGCCCGGCCCGGGGTCGACCTCGGCGGGGACGAACCAGGTCTCCAGTCCGGGCCCCGTGGCGATCAGTTCCCACACCTGCTCGGGGGTTCCGGGAACGTCGACCTCGGCGACCGCGCGGTAGCGACCGTCCTCGTCGTCGATGGATGCGCGGATGTCAGTCATGGCTCTGCTCTCTGTCTTGGCCGTCGTCGGCCGGCGTGTGGGGCGGCATCGGGTAGGCACCGACGACCAGGCGGTGGCGTCGTCCGCCCGGACCCTCGACGTGGTGTCGGGCGATCACCTCGGTGACGGCCTCGGCCAGGTCCCGGGCGAAGTCGGCGCGCGCCGCCGGGCTGCGGAAGGTGATCTCGGCGTCGAGGGTGAACGTCTCGGCCGGTCGCCCGGTCTCCCGGGACCGGCGCAGCAGCGCACCGACCTCCTGCACGACCCGACCGGCGACCGCGACGAGGTAGGCGGCGGAGAGGCGGTCCGGGCGTTCGCCCGGCGACGGGCGGGCGGCGGCGGTGCCGAGCACCTCGGGCGACACGAGGTACGCCTCGGCGGTGGCGACGAGCAGCCGTTCGGTGAGCCCGCCCCAGCGCCGCTCGCCCGCGCCGGTCACCAGGCCCTGCGCCTCGAGCTGCCGCACGTGGTAGTGCACCCGCTGGCGCGGCAGGTCGAGCGTCCGGGCCAGCTCGGCCGCCGAGCGGGGCTGGCGCAGCTCGGCGAGCATGCGGGACCGGACCGGATCGAGCGCCACGATCGCCGCGGCCGGAGCCGCGATGACGTCTACAGCTTCGATGGACATGCCCCCACTATGCCCTTGACAGGAAATATTGTCAAGGGAAGCCGCAGGTGGGGACGCGTCCGAGTCGGTGCGACAGACGCGGCCCCGGTCAGCCGGCAGCGGGCAGCCGGTAGCCGGCCGGGTCGGCGAGTGCGGCGGTGAGCAGGTCGACGTACTCGGCGCACCACCGGGCCACCGTGGAGCGGTCGTACAGGTCGGTGGAGTACTCCACCACCCCGCGCAGCACCGGCCCGGCGGGCGAGAACACCACCCCCAGGTCGCGGCGGGCGCAGGCCAGGCCCAGGTCCACCACCTCCGTGTCGAGGTCGGGCAGGGACAGCGACGGGATCCCCGGATTCCAGCCGAACAGGGCGGTGCCGACCGGTGGCGGCTCCCCGGGCCGCCACGTCGGGTCGACGGTGGCGTAGACCGCCCCCACCGGGGCCGGCTGGTGGCGCAGCGCGTCCAGGAACACCCGGTCGGTGCCGGCCACCAGGTCGGCGAAGGAGCCCGCCCCGGCCAGCGGCACCCGCAGCGGGACGACGCTGGTGAACAGACCGACGACCGGTTCGACGTCGGCGGTGTCCCGGTGCGCGTACGGGGCGGCGAGCACCACGTCGGCCGTCCCGGTGAGCCGGCCGATCAGCAGCGCCCAGCCACTGGCCAGGACGGGCAGGACACTGCCGGACGGGCCGACGCCCCCGCGTACCCGGTCGGCGAGGGCGGCGGGGAGGTCGAAGGCGTACTCGTCGCCGTCTCCGCTCAGCTTCGCCGGCCGGGGCCGGTCGGTCGGCAGCGCCACGCTCCTCGGCGCGCCCGCCAACTGCTCCCGCCAGTACCGCCGGACCGGCTCCGGTGTGCCGGCGTCCCGTTGCCGGCGGGCGTACCCGGTGTACCGGAGACCACCGCGCTCGCCGGGGAGGGACCGGCCGGACCGCAGCGCCGGGTACGCCTCCGCCAGCTCACGCAGCAACTGCTGGATGGACCAACCGTCGCCGTTGAGGTGGTGGACGACGAGCATGAGCACGTGCCGGTCGTCGGCCAGCCGCGCCAGCCGGGCCCGCAGCCACGGTCCGTCGTCCGGGAACGGCTCCCGGCCGGTCGACACGCACCAGGCGTCCACCTCCGACCCGGACACGTCCGTCACCGGCACGACCAGCGGCCGGTGGGGCAGCACCTCCTGGGTCAGCGTGCCGTCCCGCTCGACCAGGCGGGTCCGCAGCGCGTCGTGCCGGGCGACCAGGGCGTCCAGCGCCGCCCGCAGCGCCGGCACGTCGAGGTCGCCGGTGAGGGCGACCCGGACCGGCATGTGCACGGCGGCCGGGTTCGGGGCCCGTCGCTGCCCGTGCCACATCGTCTCCTGCTGGTACGTCGCCGGCGCGCTCTCCTCGATGCCGTCGCCGGTGGTGGCGGCCGCGTCGACGACCTCGTCCTCCCCGACCGGCACCGGGGCGGTGAGGGCGGCGGCCATCGCCCGGATACCGGGGGCCTGGAGGACGCGGTGCACGCCGACGTCGGTGCCGAGCAGCCCGGACAGCCGGTTGGCGAGCCGGACGGCGGCCAGCGAGTGCCCACCGGCGGCGAAGAACGACGCGTCCAGGGGTAACCGGTCCACGCCCAGCTCGGCGCACCAGGCGTCGTGGACGAGCCGTTCCACCCCCGCCTGCGGCACCTGGTCGCCGGCCGCCACCACCGGGGCGGGCAGCCGGGCCGGGTCGACCTTGCCGGTCTCCCCGAGGGGCAGCGCGTCCAGCAGCACCCACGCCCGGGGCACCAGGTACGGCGGGAGCCGGTCGGCCAGGGCGGCGGTCAACCGGGCCTCCCGGGCGGCCGGCGGCGCACCGTCGTCGGCGGGCACCACGTACGCGGCCAGATACGGCTCGTCACCCCGGTCGTACCGGGCGACGACGGCGGCCTGCCGGACGCCGGGCAGCCCGACGAGCACCGCGGCGGCCTCGCCCGGCTCGACCCGGTGACCGGCGATCTTGACCTGGTCGTCGAGGCGGCCGAGGAACTCCAGGGTCCCGTCACCACGCACCCGTACCCGGTCCCCGGTCCGGTACATCCGGGCACCCTTCACCGTCGAGTACGGGTCGGGCGGGAAGGCGGCGGCGGTCTCCGCCGGCCGACCGAGGTAGCCCCGGGCCAGCCCGTCGCCGCCCACGTGCAGCTCGCCGGCCGCCCCGGGCGGGACGGGTCGGCCGTGCGGGTCGAGCACGTACAGGCGGTGGGCGGCGACGGGGACGCCGATGTCGATCGGGCCGGTGCCGTCCGGAGCCACCGGCCCGGCGGTGGTGACGATGGCCGCCTCGGTCGGGCCGTACGCGTTGACGACGGTGGCGGGGAACCCGGCCGGCGGTCGGCGGCGCAGCTGGCTGCCCCCGACCACCAGGGTCCGCAGCGTGGCGGGAGGCGGCACGGGTGACGCGAAGACCAGCTCCGCGAGGGGCGCCGGCAGGAACGCCACGGTGACCCCGTGCCGGGCCCACCAGGCGCACAGGGCCGCCGGGTCGGCGCGGACCCCGTCCGGTACGAGCCGGACGGTCGCTCCGGCGGTGAGCGCCGGCCAGATCTCGGCGAGGTTCGCGTCGAAGCCGAGGCCGAGCCCGTGGGCGACGACGTCCGCGCCGGTCAGCCCGAGCGACTCCGCGTGCCAGGTGACGGCGTGGACGGCCGGGCGGTGCGGGACCAGCACCCCCTTGGGGCGGCCGGTCGAGCCGGAGGTGTAGACGCACCAGGCCAGGTGCTCCGGCCCGGACCCGGTCGGGTCGGCGGCCGGCGGACGGGGCGGTTCCCCGTCGGCGGGTGTGTACCCGGCGTCGGCCTCGACGGCGATCTCCTCGACCAGCAGTCGGGGCGGGGCCACCGGGTGGTCGAACGCCGTGGAGGTGACCACCAGCCGGGCGCCGCTGTCGGCGAGGACGGCGGCCAGCCGGGCGGGCGGCAGATCGGGGTCGAGCGGCAGGAAGGCCGCCCCGGCGAGCAGCACCCCGAGCTGCGCCGCGACCAGTTCCGGCCGGCGGGGCAACAGCACCGCGACCAGGTCGTCCGCCCCCACCCCCGTGCCGGCGATCCGGCGGGCCAGCGCCTCGGCCCACACCCGCAGGTCCCGGTACGTCCAGCGGGCCGCGCCGTCGACCACCGCCGGAGCGTCCGGCGTCCGACCGGCCTGCCGGAGGACCAGGTCGTGCAGTCGACCGGCCTGCCGGAGGACCGGGTCGTGCAGTCGTTCGGCGGTGGGTGCGGTGTCCCGCCCGGCGTGCGACTCGACGGTCCCGGACAACCGGGACAGGGGAACGTCGGGCTCCCGGGTCAGCCCGTCGAGCAGCCGGACCCAGTGGTCGAGCAGCCGGCGTACGGTCACCGGGTCGAACACCTCGGTGCGGTACTCGACGTGGCAGCGGACGGTGTCGGTGTGCGACAGGTAGACCATGAGGTCGACCGGGGCCTTGTCCAGTCCCACCGGCAGCGGTTCGGCGGTCACGCCGGGCAGGTCGAAGGCGAACGCCCCGCCGGTCTCGTACTCGACGACGACGTCGAAGAGCGGGTGCCGGCCGGCCTCCCGGTGCGGGGCGAGCGCGCGGACCAGGGCGTCGAACGGCACGGCGGCGTGCTCGTAGGCGTCGGCGGCAGCGGCCCGGACGCGGGTGAGGATCTCCCGGAAGGTCGGGTCGCCGGTGAGGTCCAGACGCAACGGCAGGGTGTCGACGAAGAAGCCGACCAGGTCGGCGGTGCGCTCGTCCCGGCCGTCGAACCCGGTGCCGACCACCAGGTCCGGTTGCCCGCTGAACCGGAACAGCATCACGCCGAAGGCGCTGAGGAGCGTGGTGAACGGGGTGACCCGTTCGACCCCGCTGAACCGCCGGATCCGGGCGGTCAGCTCGGGCGGGACCTCGGTGAAGACGCTCCGGCCGGCAGGCGAGGGCAGGGCCGGACGGGGCAGGTCGGAGGGGAGGACGAGGGTGGGCGGCGGCGGGTCGAAGCGGGCCAGCCAGTACCCCAGGTCCCCGTCGTCGACGGCGGCACGTCGTCCGGCGGCGGCCCGGGCCAGCTCCGGATAGTCGACCGGCAGGGCGGCCAGCTCCGGGGTGCTGCCGGACACCCGGGCCCGGTAGACGACCGAGACCTCCCGGGTGAGGACGGTGTACGAGCCACCGTCGGTGGACAGGTGGTGGAACGCCAGCACCAGCACGTGATAATCGGCGGAGAGCCGCAGCAGCGTGAAGGCGAACACCGGGCCCTCGGCCAGGTCGAAGACCCGTCGGCTCTCCCCGGCCATCGCCTCCGCGACGGCCGGCTCCTCGGCCCGTCCGGTCAGGTCCCGTACCGGCAGCTCCACCGGCACCACCGGCCGGACGACCTGGCACGGCTCGCCGTCCACCTCCCGGTAGGTGGTGCGCAGTGGGGCGTGCCGGGCCACCACGTCACCGAGCGCGCCGCGCAGCGCCGCCACGTCCAGCGGTCCGCGCAGGCGCACCGCCACCGCCTCGGTGTACGCGGGCGTGCCGGGGTGGAGCTGCTCGACCAGCCACAGCCGGCGCTGTCCGGGCGTGAGCGGCGCGATCTCCTCCCGTACCGGCTGCGGCGCGGCCGGACGGCGCGGGGTGGCCCGCCGCAGCACGTCGATGAAGGGCAGTCCGGCGCGGACGTCGGGAGCGGGCAGGCCGAAGTCCACGAAACAGGCGATCTCGTCGGCGCCCGCGTCGAGCACCGCGTCCAGCACCGGACGGGAGCTCTCCGGGGTGCCGATCAGCGCCCGCTGCTCGCAGTACCGCCGGTACGCCCGGGACAGCACGAACCGGACGTCCTCGTCCGGGGTGTCGGCCAGGTCGATGCTCATCCCGAGGCTGTTCACCACCTGCCCGAGCAGGCTGAACGACGACCGCAGGTAGGCGCAGAACGGGTCGAACGCCGCCTCGCGCACCCGGTCGAGGTCGTCGCCGAGGTACGTGTGCAGCAGCACCACCACCCGACCGGCGGCCGGGTCGAGGCCGTGCTCGGCGCGGGTCCGCCGGTACAGGGCGATGTTCTCGGCGAGCTGGGCGACGTCCTGGGTCATCAGGTTCGTCACCACCCCGACGTCGCGCCGGGCGGCCTCCCGGTAGCTGTCCGGGTTGCCGACGATCGCGGTGAAGAACGGCGGGACGTCCTGCACCGGACGGGGGAAGAGCCGGACGTCGACCGGGTCACCACTGCCGGACGTGGCGGGGACCGCGTCGCCCCGCCAGAGCCGGCGCACCGTCTCCAGGTGTTCGTACATCACCTGCTTGTGCCGGCCGAAGTTCTCCGGCTGGAAGACGAAGTCGTTGGCGTGCCAGCCGGGGGCACAGCCGAGCCCGACCCGGCCGCCGGAGAGGTTGTCCACCATGGACCACTCCTCGGCAACCCGGACCGGGTGGTGCAGGGGCAGCACCACCGAGCCGGCGTTCAGCCGGATCCGCTCGGTCCGTACGGCGAGCGCGGCGGCGAGCACCGACGGGTTCGGGAAGATGCCGCCGAAGGAGTGGAAGTGGCGTTCCGGGAACCAGACGGCGTGGAACCCGTGGGTGTCGGCGTACTGCGCGGCGTCGAGGATCAGGCCGTACCGGTCGTCGGCGCGTTGGTCGGGGTAGTCGCCGAAGAAGTACAGGCTGACGTCGACGGTCTCCCCGGCCTCCTCCGCCCCGACCGCCTGGGTCGAGGTGCCCGGGTCGACCGGGTCTGCCGGCACCACCCGGGTCGGGGTCGTCCGAACCGGGCGCTCGGCGGTCACCGCCGTCGGGGTGGTCGCCCCCGCCGCGCCGAGCAGGGCGAGTTGCTGCTGCATCAGGTCGAGCTGGCGGTGGACGATCGCGCTCAGGTCGCTTCCCGGCGTCACCTCCCCGACCGGACCCCCTCCCGTCGCCCGTCCCGGCCGCCCGTCACCGCCTTGATCCACTCGAGATGCGGCATCCGGGGGTGTCCCGGGCCCTCCGACAGCCCGACTTGCCGCATGTCGCGGCGCAGCCGGCGGCGGGGCCGTCGCCGGGGCAGCTCCGGGCAGGGGTCGGCCGGAGCCGGCGATGATCCGCTCGGCGAGTCGACGCGGCGTGTCGACGTCCTCGAAGAGTTCCCGGATCGGCACCCGGACCCCGTAGGCCTGGTCGATCTCCCGGGACATGCTGATCAGCAGCAGGGAGTCCGCCCCGAGGGAGAAGAAGGTTTCGTCGGGGCCGACCGCCGCGACCTCCAGCCCCAGCTTGCCGGCGGTCGACGCGCGGACCCGGTCCAGCACGGCACCGTCGACCGTCCCACTGCTCGCCGCCAGGTCGCCGGCTCCGGGAGCCCGGTGCGCCCCGTCGGCCGCAGTGGCGCCGTTCGCCGGGTCGGGCAGGGCGTCGGGGGTGGCCTTTGCCGGTGCGGTGGGGTCGGGTGCGGGGCCCTGTGGAGCTGCCCGCACCGGCGGGGCAGCACCATCAGCCGAAGCCGAAGCCGAAGCCGAAGCCGAAACCGAAGCCGGAGCCGAAGCCGGAGCCGGAGCCGGAGCCGAGCCCGAAACCGAGTCCCGAGCCGGAGCCGAGTCCGGAGCCGGGTGGGCGTCGATCCAGTACCGGCGGCGCTGGAACGGGTACCCGGGCAACGACACCCGGCGTCCGGCGCAGCCCTCGGTGACCGCCACCCAGTCGACCGGAGCGCCCGCGCAGTACAGCTCCGCCACCGCCTGCCACACCCCGTCGACCGGGTCGAGGCCGCGTCGCTGGGACGGGATCCAGGTCGCCGTCGACCGGGCCGCCCGGGCCAGTCGGGTGAGCGCGGCCTCCGGCCCCGCCTCGACGAACGTCCGGCAGTCCCGGTCGACGGCCGTCCGGACGGCGGCGTGGAACTCGACGGTCCCGCGTGCCTGCCGGTACAGGTGCTCGGCGTCGGGGCGCCAGCCCGGTTCGCGGACCCGACCGTCGACGGTGCTGACCACCGGCACCCGGACCGGCCGCAGGTCCACCCGCCCGGCCAGTTCCCGCAGCCGGTCGCGCAGCGGCTCGACGGCCGAGGTGTGGAAGGCCCGGCCGACCGGCAACCGCCGGGTCGACAGTCCGAGCCGGGCGGCCCGGGCGGCGACGGCGGAGACCTCGTCGGGCGACCCGGCCAGGACGTGCCGGTCGGGTCCGTTCACCACGGCAACCTCCACCGGGGTGCCCGCGACCAGGTCGTCGACGACCGTCCGTGCGGCGAGCACCGCCAGCATCGCGCCCGGCCCCAGCTCGTCGTGCATGAGCCGGCCACGCCAGGCGGCGAGGCGCACCGCGTCGGCGAACGGGAGCGCGCCGGCCACGGCCAGGGCGGTGTACTCGCCGACGCTGTGACCGAGCACGTAGTCGGGGGTGACCCCCCAGGAGCGCCACAGTTCGGCGAGGGCCAGGCCGACGACGACCAGCACCGGCTGGACCAGGTCGGTGGTGGGCCCGGCGGGGTCGGGAGCGTCCCGCAGCCGGGCGAGGAGGTCACCACCGACCGCGTCCCGGTACGCCGACGCGGCCTCGGCCAAAACGTCCCGTACCACCGGAAAGCGGTCCGCGAGCGGCAGCAGCACCGGACGGAGGTCGCCCTGTCCGGGGAAGGCCAGCACGATCGGCCCGGCGGCGGCCGTGCCGGTGACCAGGGTGTCCGGGGCGGCGGTGCCGGCGACGTACCGGTCCAGTGCCGAGGCGAGGGCGGCGGGGGAGCCGCCCCGCGCGACGAGGCGGTGCCGCAGGTGCCGGCGGCCCCGTCCCGTGGTGGTCACCAGGTCCGCCAGCGCCAGGTCGGGGTGGGCGCGGAGGTGGTCCCGGTGGCGGGTGGCGAGCGCGGTGAGCGCGGCCGGGTCGGCCGCCGAGAGCGGCAGCAGGCCGGGTGCGGTGACCTCCGGGCGGGCGGTGCCCGGCAGGGCGGCACCGGTCGGAGCGACGGCGGCGACACCGGCGGCCGACGGGGCGACGACCGGCTCGGGTGGCTGCTCGACGATGACGTGGGCGTTGGTGCCGCCGACGCCGAGGGCGCTCACTGCCGCCCGGCGTGGGGTGCCGGACCCGGACCACCCGACGCCGGTGGTGCTGACGGTGAAGGGGGCCAGGTCGACCGCCGGCCGGGTGAAGTTGATCTGCGGGGGGATCCGGCCGGTCCGGACCGCCAGCACCGCCTTGACCAGCCCGGCCATGCCGGCGCAGCTGTCCAGGTGGCCGATGTTCGCCTTCACCGAGCCGAGGAACGGCCGGGCCGATGCGTACGCCTCGGCGAGGGCGTGGTGTTCCACCGGGTCACCGAGGGCGGTGCCGGTGCCGTGCGCCTCGACGTACCCGATCGAGGAGGCGGGCACGGCGGCGTCCCGCAGCGCCTGCCGGATCACCTCGACCTGCCCGGTGACGCTCGGCGCGGTGAAGCCGACCTTGCCCGCGCCGTCGTTGTTCACCGCCGAACCGAGGATCACCGCGTACACCGGGTCGCCGTCGGCGACGGCGCGGGCGTACGGCTTGAGCACCACCGCCGCGACCCCGTTGCCGCCGACCGTGCCGTCGGCGGCGGCGTCGAAGGGCCGGCACCGGCCCTGCGCGGAGAGGATCGAGCCGGGGGTGTGCCGGTAGCCGGTGACCTGGGGGACGTGCACGGCGACGGCGCCGGCCACCGCCAGGTCGGCGTCCCCGGTGAGCAGTGAGCGGGCGGCCAGGTGCACCGCGACCAGGGAGGTGGAACACGCGGTCTGCACGGTGATCGCCGGCCCGGTCAGCCCCAGCCGGTACGCCACCCGGGTGGCCAGGAAGTCCGGCTGGTTGCCCAGCGCCGTGCCGACCAACGTGGCCGGGTCGTCGACGCGGGTGGCCGCGTCGAGGTTGTTCCGCAGGTAGGTGTGGTGGGTGTAGAGGTTCATCCCGCCACCGGCGAAGAGCCCGACCCGGGCCCGGTCGCCGGCGCCGGCGTACCCGGCGTCCTCCAGCGCGTGCTGGCAGGTCTCCAGGAAGAGCCGGTGCTGCGGGTCGAGCAGTTCGGCCTCCCGGGCACTGATGCCGAAGAAGCCCGCGTCGAAGCCGGTGACGTCGTCGAGGACGCCGCTGGCCGCGACGAATCCGGGGGCGTCCGCGTCCGGCACGCGCGCGGCGGCCAGCTCCTCGGGGGTGAAGAAGCGGACGCTCTCCACCCCGGCGAGAAGGTTCGACCAGAACTCGTCGACGTCGGCGGCACCGGGGAAGCGGCCCGCCATGCCGATGACGGCGATCCGGTGGTCCGGGCCGACCGGGGCAGGGCCGGTGGCGTCGGCGGGGGCGGTGTCGGTGAGGTGCCGGACGAGCGCGTCGACGGTCGGGTGCGCGAAGAACGCCGGGGGCGGGACCGACCGGCCGAGGGCCTGTTCCAGCCGGGCCCGGAGCCGGACGATCTCCACCGAGCCGATGCCGAGCTCCCAGAACGGCCGGTCGGTGTCGACCGGGCCGCCGAGCAGGTCACCGAGCGCGTCCAGGACCGCCCGGCGCACCGTCGCCCGGGTGGGCGGGGCAGCCGCGTGCCCGTCCGACCGGGAACCGGCCGGGACGACCGCCGGATGCGGAGCCGACGCGGGTGGGATGACGGGCCGGCGGGCGGCCGGGACGGGGAAGGGCGGCGCGTCGGCGGTCGGCACCGGGCGGCGGTCGGTGTCGAAGTCGCCGGCGGTGAGGCGGCGGCGCAGCGCGGCCCGTTGGATCTTCCCACCGGTGGTGCGGGGGAACTCCACTTCGGGCACCGCGACGACCCGGGCCGGCGCGATGCCCCAGCGCCGGGCCACCGCGGCGGTGACGTCCCGGGCCACCTCCGACGCCGGCCGGCCCGCGTCGGCGTCGGGCACGTGGAACAGGACCAGCGACTCGGTTCCGGTACGGGGGTCGGGCACGCCGCAGGCGGCGACCAGTCCGGCGGCGACGCCGGACACCTCCCCGGCGACCTGTTCGACCTCGTGGCAGGGCAGGTTGTGCCCGTTGATGATGATCAGGTCCTTCTCCCGGCCGGTGACGGTGATCCGGCCGTCCACCATGTACGCCAGGTCGCCGGTGTCCCACCAGCCGCCGGGTCGCAGGGCCGCGCGGGTCGCCTCCGGGTCGGCGAGGTAGCCGGGGGTGAGCCGGGGCGAGCGGACCTGGAGCCGTCCGATCCGTCCCTCGGGCAGCACCTCGTCGTCGGAGTCGACGATCCGCAGGGCGGCGCCGGGGGCGGGCGCGCCGACGGAGAGGAACACGACGCAGTCGGCGGGACCGTCGTCGGCGGTGGCCCACTCCAGGTCCCCGTCGAGGCTGGCGGCGCGGACCCGCTGCCGGCAGCCCGGCTCGCCGAGCGACGCGAAGGTGATCGCGGTGCTGGTCTCGGACATTCCCCACGCCGGGGTCATCGCGGCGACGGGCACGCCGGTCGCCGCCACGAAGGCGTCGAAGGTCTCCGGCCGGCACTGCTCGCCGCCGCTGACCATCCGCCGTACGTGCCGTAGCTCCCACCGGCGGCCCGGGTCGCGGGCCACCGCGTCGGCCACCAGCCGGAGCCCGAAGTTCGGCGCCCAGCTGTGGGTGACCCGGTGCCGGCGCATCAGGTCCAGCCAGCGCAGCGGGTCGGCCAGTACCTGTTCGGTGTCGACGTGGACGCTGGTCGCGCCGAGGAACACGCCGCCGAGGTGGTAGAGGAGCAGCCCGGCGACGTGGTCCACCGGGAGCCAGTTGAGCAGCACGTCGCCGGGACGGATGTCGAGCATCTCCCGCGCGCCGAGGGCGTACTGGGACAGACCGAGGTGGGTCAGCGGGATGATCTTGGGGGTGCCGGTGCTGCCGGAGGAGAGTTGCAGCACCGCCACCTCCTCCGGCGCGGCGTGGTGGTCGGTGTCCGGCGCGGGCCGGTGCCCGTCGGCCAGTTCGGCCACGGTGACCACCCGCCCGCCGAGCGGGAGGTGGCGTAGTCCGGCCGCGTCGGCCGCCCCGGCGACGACGACCGGTTCCCCGAGTGTTCGCCAGGCGTGCCGGAGCGCGTCGAGCGCCGGGGAGTCCCCGGTGTGGCCGGGCCCGGCGGCGGTGGTCAGCGGCACCACCCCGGCCAGCACGCAACCGAAGAACGCCGGCCAGTACTCGACGGACGCGCCGACCCGCAGGATCGCGTACCCGCCGGGGTCCACGTTCCGGGCCCGCAGGCCGTCGCGGACCGCGCGGGCCCGGTCGAGCAGGTCGGGGTGGGCCAGGAAGTCGGTGCCGCCGTCGGCGGCGACCAGGTGGAGGCCGGCCTCGGGGAACCGTTCCGCCGCACGGGTCAGCGCCTCGCCCAGGGTCCGGGGGTGCTTCGGGTCGTCGGGCAGTTCGGCACCGTGGCTGACGGCGGGCCGACGGCCGGACGGGTGGGGAACGGTCACGGGGCTACCTCGGCAGGTTGACGGCGTGCTGCGGTCCGGAGGCGGACATGGGCCACGAGGAAGACGAGCGCGACGGCCAGGGCCAGCCCGTGGGCGGCCCCGACGACCGGCAGCGGCGGGAACCGGTCCAGCAGCGCGGCGCAGACGATCATGCCGACCCCGAAGCCGGCGTTCTGCGCCGCGCTGGCGAAGCCGAACAGGCGGGGCCGCAGGTCGGCGTCGACCGCCTGGAGGCGGGTGGTGTAGCTGATCTCGGCGTAGCCGTCGGCCGCGCCGGCCGCCAGGGTCACCGGGACCAGCAGCCAGACCGGCAGGCCGGTGAAGGCGAGCACGAAACAGACCGACATCAGGCAGGTGGCCACGCCGAAGGGCAGCTCCGTGGGGCCCCGGTCGGCGCGGCGGGCCCGCCGGGCGGCCCAGCGGCCGGCGAGCAGGCTGCCGGCCGCCCAGGCGGTGGTGAAGGTGGCGGCGAACGTGGCGGGGGAGTCGGGGCGGACCAGGGTCGCGTACACCGGCAGCCCGATGTTGTGCGACGCGGAGCCGAGCGCGTCGACGGCGCGTACCGCGATCATCGCCGACACCACCGGGGCGACGGCCCGCAGCAGGCCGAACCGGCCGAGCGCCCGCCCGGCGGCGGCTGCGGGTCGCCCGGCGGCGGCCGGGCGGTCGGCGGCCCTGGCCCGCCGGGCCACCGGGAGCAGGAGCAGGGCGGAGAGCAGGTACGTGGCGGCGTCGACCAGGAAGGCCACGTGGTAGCCGAGCCACCCCACCAGCACGCCCGCCGAGGCGAACCCGAGCAGCATCCCCACCGAGCGCAGCGTGACCACCAGGCCGTTGGCCCGGGTCAACCGGTCCGCGCCGACCATGGTGGGCAGGTGCGTGCGCATCGCCACGCCCCAGAGCGTCTGACCGGCGCCGAGCGCGACCGCGAGCCCGTACAGCACGGGGGTCCGGGCCCCGGCGGGGACCGTGACGAGCAGGACGAGCATGCCGGCCGCGAGCAGGTCGGCGCCGATCATCAGGTACGGGCGACGGTGGCGGGCGGCGAGCCGGCCGGCGACCGGCCCGGTGAGGAACCCGGCGGCCAGCCGGACGGCCATGAAGACGCCGGTCTGCACCGTGGAGCCGGTCAGGTGCAGGACGAACAGGCCCAGCGCCACCAGGTTCAGGAAGCTGCCGAAGGTCGACACGGCGTGTGCGGTGGCCACGAGCCGAAGGTCGCCCCACGACTGGTCCACCCCTGCTGGTCCGCCCAACCTGATCTCGTTTCCCCCTGGTGCGTGACTGGCAATCATGCCGTCGACGGCAATGCATTTCAATTCCCAGATGTCGGACGTACGCCCGGTGACCGGCCCGGTACGGGAATTGGGCAGAATCCTCCGGTGCCCGTCCACCAGATCACCGACCCCGACGACGACCGGATCGCCGACTACCGGGCGTTGACCGACGTCGAGCTGCGTACCCGCTGGGAGCCGCCACACGGACTCTTCATCGCCGAGGGGGAGCTGGTGCTGCGGCGGGCGCTGCGGGCCGGCTACCCGCCCCGGTCCTTCCTGGTCGACGCCAAGCGGGTCGACCAGCTCGCCGACCTGGACACCGGCGACGCCCCGGTCTACGCGGCCACGCCGGACGTGCTGGAACGGGCCACCGGCTTCCACGTGCACCGGGGGGTGCTCGCCTCGTTCCGCCGCCTGCCCCTGCCCAGCCCGGCCGAGCTGCTCGCCACCGCCAGGCGGGTGGTGATTCTGGAGGACGTCAACAACCACACCAACCTGGGGGCGATCTTCCGGGCGGTGGCCGCGCTCGGGGTGGACGGGGTGCTGCTCTCCCCGTCCTGCGCGGACCCGCTCTACCGGCGCAGCGTCCGGGTCAGCATGGGCGAGGTGTTCGCCGTGCCGTACGCCAAGCTGGAGCCCTGGCCGGACGGCCTGGCGCAGGTCCGCGCGGCCGGCTTCACGGTGCTGGCGATGACCCCCGCCCCGGACGCGGTGCCGATCCAGCGGCTCACCGCCGGGCAGCGCGCCCGTGCCGCGCTGCTGCTCGGCGCGGAGGGTCCCGGACTGAGCCGGGCCGCGCAGGCCGCCAGCGACGTCCGGGTGGTGATCCCGATGCGCCGCAACGTCGACTCGCTCAACGTCGCCGCCGCCACCGCCGTGGCCTGCTGGGAGTTGGGCCGCGACGACCCACTGTGAGCACGTCGGGCCTGGTCAACCGGGTAGGTCACGCACGGTAGCGTGTCGCCCGTGTTCCCTACCGTCCGTGAGGTGCTGGCGCTGGACCCGGTCCGGCACGGTGCGCCGCGCCTGGTCGCCGGGGAGAAGGCGGTGGACCGGCCGGTGCGCTGGGTGCACGTCGCCGAGGTGCCGGACATCGCCACCCTGCTGCGCGGCGGCGAACTGGTCCTCACCACCGGCATCGGACTGCCCGCCGACGACGCGGGGCTGCGCGCGTTCATCGAGACGCTCGCCGACGTCCGGGTTTCCGGCCTCGTCGTCGAGCTGGGCCGCCGCTACTTCGGCGGGGTGCCCCGGGCGATGGCCGCCGCCGCCGCGCGACGCGGACTGCCCCTGGTGGAGCTGCGCCGGGCCACGCCGTTCGTGCGGATCACCGAGGCCGTGCACGCGCTGATCGTCGACGCCCAGCTGCACGAGCTGCGCGCCACCGAGGAGATCCACCAGCGGTTCACCGAGCTGTCGGTCTCCGGGGCGGGACCGCAGGAGGTGGTCCGGCAGGCCGCCGAGCTGGCCGGCTGCCCGGTGGTGCTGGAGAACCTCGCCCGCCAGGTGCTCGCCTACGACCCGGCGGGGGAGAGCGCCGAACTGCTGCTCGACGGCTGGGAACAGCACTCCCGGCGGATCCAGCCGGCCGGGCGTACCGCGTACGACACGGACAGCGGCTGGCTGGTCACCACGGTCGGCGCGCGGGAACAGGACTGGGGACGGCTGCTGCTGCGCTGGCCGGGCCGGGAGGCGACCACCGCCCCGCCCGGCGGGACCACCCCGCCGACCCGGCTGACCATCCTGGTCGAACGGGCCGCCTCCACCCTGGCGCTCGGGCGGCTGATCCGCCGGGACGCCGAGGGGCTGGAACGGCAGCTGCACCGGACCCTGCTCACCGCCCTGCTCGACCACTCCCGGCCGGTGGACGAGGTGGCGCTGCGGGCCCGCGCGATCGGGGTGACCCTGGACCGGCGGCACCTGGTCGGCGTGGTGGTCCGGCACCGCGCCGACGACGGGGAGGACGGACCGGAGGAAACTGGCCCGGCGCGACTGCGGGACCTCGCCGAAGCGGTCGGCCAGGCGTTACGGGAAGCGAAGCTGACCGCGCTGACCAGCGCGCTGGACGACCAGGCGGTGGGAGCCCTGCTCGCGCTCGCCGACCCCGGCACCGAGGCGAAGGCGCTCGCCGCGTTCGCCGCCGCGCTGCGTCGGGTACGCGTCGACGCCCGTCCCGCCCCCGGCACGCCCGGCGCGGTGCTGGTGGCGGCCGGCTCCGGGGTGGGCAGCCTCCGGGAGGCCCACCGGTCGCTGGTCGAGGCGCGGCAGGTCGCCGACGCCGCCCGGCGGGACCGGCGGGACCTGCCGGTGTTCCGGCTGCCGCACGTCGGCCTCGCCGGGCTGTTGCACCTGCTGCGGGAGGACCCCCGGGTGCAGACCTTCGTGGAGCGGGAACTCGGGCCGCTGCTGGCGTACGACGCCCGCCATCCCCGGGACCAACTGCTCGGGACCCTGCGGGCCTACCTGGAGCAGGGCCGGAACAAGTCCGCGGCGGCGGTCGCCGCGCACCTGTCCCGGCCGGCGTTCTACGAGCGGCTGGCCCGGATCGCCCGGATCCTCGACGTCGACCTGGACTCGGTGGACGCCTGTCTCTCGCTGCACGTCGCCCTGCTCGCCCTGGACGCCGTCCGCGCCCGCTGACCGCCGGCCGACCCGTGTCGCCGGGTGGGGCGGATGGACGGCGGCGACACGCTCAGGGGGTCTGGTCACGCGCCGGGTAGCCGAGGACCTCCACGAGGTCGCCCGTCGCCGCGGTGAAGGCTTCGTAGAGTTCGTCGTCGAAGTGGTTGCGCCAGTCGCCGGCCTTGCCCTTCCGGTAGTGCGAGATCTGCCCCGCGCTCTCCCGGTCCTTCTTCATCTTCGAGAAGCTGTAGCGGGCGAGGAGGTCCTCCAGTTCGGACGTCGGCACGGTGATCCCGCAGTGCCGCAGCAACTGGTCCACTTCGTCTGTCTGCCGTTCGCCGGTCAGGTCCTCGTAACGGAACAGGCGGAAGGTCTCGGATTTCGGAGCGACCGCCCAGGACCGGAGCTGCTTGAAGGTGTATCTCTCGGAGAGGCGGTTGATGCAGTACAACAGCCCTTCCTTCATCGGCTTCTCGCGCAGGATCTTCCGGGCCTGCAGGATGTCGCCCATCGGGGCGTGCGAGTTCCTGAGGGAGAAGTAGCTGGAGATGACGACGTCGCGCGGGTCCCGGATCACGAAGAAAGCGCGGTAGGTGCCGGGTTTGACGATCTGCTCGAAGCGTGGATAGGAGTGGAAAAGGGCCAGGGCCGCGCGACCGCGCGGAACGACCGGCAGGGACCGGCGCTTGTAGAAACGCGGATCGTACGGCAGTAACCCGGAATGGCGGTAGACGGTGGGATCACTGAACAGGGCCTTGATCCATTGGCTGCCGGTCTTGTGCACCGTACAGTGGTAGACGTTGTCGTACTCGCACCGCGAGACCACCGGAACGGTGAGCCGCATTCTGCTGTTGCGGGCTTCGAGTTGTGCTCGTCGCGCCAGAATGCGCATCTGGTTGGGTGTGTGGTGCTTGGCGAACTCGACGGTTCTTTTGATCATCGCTTAAGCCTTATTCGTACCCGCGAAGCAGGGGATTTCCAGTTGTCGTACAGAGGGTCGTGTCGGTCGAAAACTCCAGGCTTCGCCTCTCCTCTCGGGGGCCGACATGACGCTAGGAATATCCCCGACGGCCCTATTGAAGTCAATCCCCGGTGGTGGGTGGCCGCACGCGCCGGCGGAGCCGGACCGGGGTCGGCTCCGACGTTCGGCAGCGCGGGTCAGGCCAGCGCGTCCAGGGCCTTGGCGTACGCCGGGGGGACGAAGTTCGGCCCGCCCGGGGTGAACACGTCGGAGTCCGCCGCCGCCGACCACGCGGTGTCCGGCACCGCCTCGACCAGAGCGCGGACCACCGGAGCGTCCCGCCACTGCTCCTGCCCGGCCAGCAGGCTCAACGCCACCACCGACTCCTCGACCTCGCCGACGCACTCGAACGGCTTGTGTCCGTCCACGCCGAGCAGTTCCCGGTAACCGGGTATCTGCGTGTCGTCGGCGAGCAGGTCGCCGCCGAAGATGTGGGTGATCCGCTCACGGGGCATGAACGGGGCGAGGGCGAGGAAGACGAACCGGCACTTCGGGCAGTCCCGGCACCAGCGGGCGCTCGGGTCGTGCAGCTTGAACGCCGCGTTGCAGCTGGTCACCACGTCGTCGTACCGGGTGAAGGCGGCGAAGAGACGGGCGATGTGCAGCTCCGACAGGGAGCGCAGCAGCGAGAAGTACGGCTCGGTGAGCCCGGCGTGCTCGGCGAGCGCGGCCCGCAGCAGCCCCTCTGCCTCGACGCCCTTGGACCACTGGTGGTTGATCTCGTGACCGTTCCAGATGAGGTTCGGGTCGGAGGCGGAGCGCTCGTTGGACATCACCACCGGCCCGAGCCCGTGCAGCACGGCGGTGGCCACGGCGATCAGCGAGTTGATCGCGGTGACCGGGATGTGCCCGTTGAGCGCGCCGGCCTTGTTGAGGGCGAACAGCTCCGGGTCGAGCCGCCGCCGGGCGGCGAGCGGGGTCAGCCCGGACGCCGCGTTCACCGCGTCGATCACGTGGTTCGGGTTGACCGAGAAGGGCACCGGTTCCATGCCGGCCCGGCGCAGTGCCTCCAGGCTGACGATGGAGTCCTTGCCGCCGCCCACCGCCGAGAGGGGACGCCGGTCGGTGGTGTCCACCGGGGCCGCCGGGGGCACCGAGCCGGTCGGGATCTCCGGGGTCAGCTCCAGCACGTGCGGCAGCTGGTTGCGGTAGGCGTACTCGGCGAGGCCGTGGGTGTAGACGGCGGTGAGCCAGCCGGCGGCGGCCGAACCGAGCGGCGCGGGCGCGACCAGGCGGGGCGGGGCGGCGGCCTTGTAGTAGCTCACCCCGGCGGCCAGGTGCAGCAGGTCCAGCACCCGGTCGAGGGTGGCGAGGGTGGCCTGCGACGGCGGCTCGGGCGGTGGCGGAAGGGTGATCACCTCGGTGAACCGCCGCTCACCGTCCGGGCCGGTAAGCGCGTAGTCGAGACGCACCTCGCCGGTGGCCGGGTCGATCGAGCGGGCCGGGAAGGTGAAGGCGTCCATCCGCCGGAGCTGTTCGTTGGGCACACGCCATACTAGGCCGTGACAAATGAGCCCGTACCCGGCTGGAGGAGATCCCCTGTGCGCCTGTCTGACCTGCGCGGACGGTCCGTCGCTGTCTGGGGCACCGGCCGGGAGGGGCGGGCCGCGGTGACCGCCGTCGCGGCGCACGGCCCGGCGGCGCTGGTCGCCGTCGACGACAGCGCGAACTTCCTGTCGCTGGACTGGTCCGGGCCGCTGGCCGAGGCCGCGCCGTTGGTCACCGGGGAGGAGGGCTTCGCCCGGCTGGCCGCCGCCGACGTGGTGGTCCGCTCGCCGGGGGTGCCGCAGACCCACCCGTGGCTGGTCGAGCTGCGCCGTCGGGGCGTGACCGTGACCGGCGGCAGCGCCCTCTGGATGGCCGACCACGCCGCCCGCACCGTCGGGGTCACCGGCAGCAAGGGCAAGAGCACCACGTCCAGTCTGATCTCCCACCTGCTCACCGCGCTCGGCCGGCCGAACGTGTTCGGCGGCAACATCGGGGTGCCCCTGCTCGACCTGCCGGAGGCCGAGCTGTACGTGTTGGAACTGTCCAGCTACCAGTGCAGCGACCTGACCGACTCGCCCCGGGTGGCGGTGGTCACCGCGCTGTTCCCGGAGCACCTGGACGCGCACGGCGGTGAGCGGGAGTACTACCGGGACAAGCTCAACCTGCTCGCCCACGACCCGGAGACGGTGGTGGTCAACGGCACCGACGAGCGGCTCGCCGCCGAGCTGGGCGACCGTCCGGCGGTCCGCGCCGGCCGTCCCGACGGCTTCCACGTCGCCCCCGGCCCGGACGGCGAGCCGTGGTTCCACGCCGCCGACCGACCGCTCTTCGTCCGTACGACGCTGCCGCTGGTCGGCGCGCACAACGCCGGCAACCTCTGCGTGGCCCTGGCGGTGCTCGACGCGCTCGGCGTGGACGTGCCTTCCCGGTCCGACGAGGTCGCGGCGGCGGTCACCGCGTTCCAGGGGCTCGCCCACCGGCTCACCGAGATCGCCGACCCGTCGGGGCTGACCTTCGTCGACGACACCCTCGCCACCAGCCCGTACGCGGCGATGCACGCGATCGACGCGTACGCCGCCCGGCCGTTGACGGTGATCGTCGGGGGCACCGACCGGGGGCTGGACTACACCCCGCTCCGGGAGCACCTGGCCGACCGGGAGATCACCGTGATCGGCATCCCGGACAGCGGTCCCCGGATCGTCGAGGCCCTCGCCGGGCTGCCCCGGGTGCGTACCGAACTCGCCGACGACCTGGTCGCGGCGGTCCGGCTGTCCCGCAAGCTCACCCCCGCCGACGGGGTGGTGCTGCTCTCCCCGGCCGCGCCGAGCTACGGCCGGTTCCGCAACTTCGAGCACCGCTCCGAGGTGTTCGCCGAGGCCGTCCGGGACACCGCCTGACCTGCCCTTCCGGCCCGCCGGCATGATGGGCACCGCCGGGCGCGGGGCGACCCGGCGGGAAGGGGAACGGCGTGGGCGTCGCGGTGGTCGACCAGGAGTGGCCGAAGGCCCGGCGGGCGGTGCTGGCCGACGCGGCCGGGGTGGGGGTCGCGGTCGGTGCGCTGGGACTGTCGTTCGGGGCCCTGGCGGTGGTGTCCGGGTTCTCGGTGTGGCAGGCGTGCGCACTGTCGCTGTTGATGTTCTCCGGGGCGTCCCAGTTCGCGGTGATCGGTGTGCTGGCGGCCGGCGGTGGGGCGTTCACCGGAGCGGCCACCGCCACGCTGCTGGGGGTGCGCAACGCCCTCTACGGGCTCAACCTCTCGTCGCTGCTGCGGGTGCGCGGCCTGCGCCGGCTGTTCGGCGCGCAGCTCGTCGTCGACGAGAGTTCGGCGATGGCGCTGGTCCGGGACGATCCCCGGCAGGCCCGGCTGGCGTTCTGGGCCACCGGCACCTCGGTCTTCGTGTTCTGGAACGTGGCCACCCTGGTCGGGGCGTTCGGCGCGCAGGTGCTGCCCGACCCGGAGGCGCTCGGACTCGACGTCGCCGCCCCGGCGGCGTTCCTCGCCCTGCTCATGCCCCGGCTGCGCGACCGGCGGCTCTGGGCGGTCGCCGTCGCCGCCGCCGCGACGGCGCTGCTCACCGTGCCGGTGCTGCCCGCCGGTCTCCCGGTCCTGGCCGCCGGACTGGTCGCGGTGGTGGTGGCCCTGCGCGGCCGACGCGACCGCCCCGGTGCCGGCCACCGGTGGGGACGGTGACCGCTGATGTGGACCGCGATCCTGCTCGGCACCCTCGGCGTCTACCTGCTCAAGCTCGTCGGCCTGGCCGTGCCCCGGTCGGTGCTGGAGAAACCCCAGGTGGAGGAGGCCTCGGCGCTGTTGCCCGTGGCCCTGTTGGCGGCCCTCGTCGCGGTGCAGACCTTCGCCACCGGGTCGCACCTGGCGCTGGACGCCCGGGCGGCCGGGTTCGCCGTCGCCCTGGTGGCCGTGCTGCTGCGCGCGCCCTTCCTGCTGGTGGTCGCTCTCGGCGCGGGCACCGCCGCCCTGCTGCGTCTGCTCACCTGACCGGGACGACGGCCGGCCGGGGACGCCCGGCCGGCGGTGGCCGGCGTCCGCCCGGGTCAGTCCGCCGCCCGTCGGCGTCCGCCGGGGCCAGGGCGCTGCCCGTCGGCGTCCGCCCGGGTCAGGGCCCGTCGGCGGGGTCGACTCCGGTCCGGGTGCCCGTTGCCGGGATCAGCTCGGGTCAGGGCGTGGCGGCCGGCGTCAGCTCGGCGACGATCTCGTCGTCCTCGGTGTCGCCGGTCGGCCGGAAGCCGGCCGCCTCGTAGAGCCGCCGGGCCGGGGCGTTCTCCGGGTGGTACGACAGCCGGATCGCCCGGCATCCCGGCTGCCCCGCCAGCCAGGCCGTGACGGTCCGCAGCAGGGCCGACCCGAGTCCCCGGCCCTGCTCGGCGGCGTCGACGACCATGCCGCCGAGCCAGTACGAGCCGTCCTCGTCCACGCCCCACATCACGTGCCCGACGACGGTGTCGTCGGCGTGGACCGCCAGGGACGTCCACACGTCCTCACGCGTGGACAGCAGCAGGTAACGGGCGGCCAGGGCGGCGACGAACCGGCGTTGGTCGTCACGGGGCGCGACGTCGGCGACGGCACGCCAGTTGCCGTCGTCCACCTCACGCAGGGTGACGAGTCGTCCGGTCCGGTCGCGGATTCCGTGGTCGATCACCGGCAGATGGTAGGCCGGACCGGGTTCGACCACGAGCGGTTTCCGACGCCCTGCGCGGGCGGCGGATCGGCGCGCGTCCGTCGGCGTCGACGGGCGTGTCCAGCCCTGATCGACTCGCGCTGCGGCATGTCGGGGTGTCCGGCCGGGCGGATGCCCCGACCTGCCGCACCTTGAGTTGATCAGCGGGGCGAGCCGGGCGGCGTCGGTCCGCGTGTGCCGGGCCATTCCCGCAGCAGCCGCAGGACACCCGCCCCGGCCACGTAGGCCACCAGCGCCGGGACCGGCAGCCCGAGCGGTTCGGCGGCGTGGCGGGGGGTCACCGCGTTGACCGCGAGCGCGGCGACCACGGCGACGAAGCCCGCCACCGCGAGGCCGGCGCGGATCCGGGGCGGTGGGTGCCGGCGGGCCGGCGGCCGGTCCGGGGAACCCGGTCCGGCACCCGGGTCCCGGGGCCCTGGTCCGTCGCGCCGCTCCGGGGGACGCGGCCGGGCCGTCGGTTCGCGCCGCACTGGCCGCCGCCCGGTGGAGGCCCGCACTGGCCGCCGCCCGGTGCGGGCCTCCACCGGGCCGAAGACCGCGACCAGCACCGCCAGCACCGCCGAGAGCATCAGCAGCCACGGCACCCGCCAGGCGAACCAGGCCGGTGAGCCCACCGGCGGGGTGGGCAGCAGATCCACCGCGTCGAGGCCGCCGACCAGCAGGATCGCCGCGCTCAGGTGCCAGAGGAAGACGGTCAGCACCACCGCGTTGACCGCGATCACCGCCTGCCAGGGGCCGGGGCGGCGCAGCCAGCGCTCGGCCGGGTCGCGGAGCACCATGACCAGGCCGACCTGGGCGGTGGCCAGGACGAGCAGCGCCAGGCTCGGCGGCGCGGCGTTGTCCAGCCGCTCACCCGGGATATTGATCATGCTGACCGGGTACGGGCCGACGGTGGTCAGGGCCACCAGCGTGGCCACCCCGCCGAGCAGCAGCGTCCACCCGAGCCGTCGGGTCGGTGGGAACCGGAGACCGACGCCACGGCGGGCGTCGTACCAGGCGTAGCCGAGCTGGTGCACGGCGAGCCAGCCGAACAGGTAGTTGCCGACCGCGAGTCCGGGCCGGTCGGCGAGCCGGGCCAGGTCGCCGAGACCGACCAGGGCCGCCATCACCACCGGCACGGCCAGCCCGTACCGCCGGTGCAGGGCGTAGGTGAGCGGGGTCAGCGGGACGACGAGCAGGTAGGCGGCGAGGAACCACAGCGGCACGGTGGCGAACCAGACCACGGTACGGGTCAGCGACGGATCGACCCCGGCCAGGCGGGCGACCAGCGCGCCGGCGGCGAGCACCAGAACGAGGACGGTGGTCGGCCGGACCAGCCGGGCGCTGCGGTCGAGCAACCAGTCGGCGGCGTCCCCGCCCCGGGCGCGTCGGGCGGCCAGCGAGGCGGCGTTGGCGAACCCGCCCACGACGAAGAAGACCGGCATCACCTGGACCAGCCAGGTCAGCGGGTACGCCCAGGGCAGGTCGGGCAGGGCGGAGCGTCCGGTCGGCCGTCCGGCCGCGTCGTGTCCGATGACGGCGACGGTCCAGTGCCCGAGGACGACGGCGGTGATCGCCACCGCGCGGAGCAGGTCGACGTACCGTTCCCGGTCGGCCGGCGTCCGCTCGGCGAGCTGCCGGAGGCGGCGCATGGCGTCAGGCTATGCCACCGGGGCGGACCCGGCAGCCCGGTCGAGGTCGCCGGCCGGGGCGCGGATGGTCCGTCGAGGCGGAGGGCCCGGCCGAGATCCTCGACGATCCGGTCAGGCCGCCGGTGGCACCAGCAGCGCGTGCAGCGCGGCCGGATCCGTCGCCCCGGGCAGGTCGCGGGCGGCGAGCCAGGCTGCTGCCGCCGCGCCGTCGCCGGCCCGCCGCAGGGGCGCGTGCGGCCATCGGCGGCGCAGTTCGGCCTGGAGCGCGGTGGCCAGCGGGGTGTCCCCGGTGAGCAGCCCGCCGCCGAGGACGATCGGGTCGCCTGCGTCCGGTGGGCGGATCCGGGAGGCGCTCTCCGCGAGGTGTCCGGCGGCCTCGCCGACGATGGCGGCGGCGGTGGGCTCGTCCTGGCGGGCGGCGTCGACGACCAGCGGGGCCAGCCGGGCCAGCTCGACCGGGGAGCGTCGGGTGACCGCCTGGACCAGCGCGTCGACGGTGTCCCGGGGGCGGGGGGCGATCTCGGCGTGCCCGAGCAGTTCGGTGAGGACGCGGGCGCCGAGCGGTCCGGGCCGGTGGGCATGGTCCAGGTCGGCCAGCACCCGCCGGACCGCCTCGCGGCCCAGCCAGAAGCCGGAGCCGGCGTCGCCCAGCAGCCAGCCGTGTCCGTCGGCGATCCGGTCCAGTTCCAGTCCGCGTACCTGGGCGGCGACGGCTCCGGTCCCGGCGATCAGGACGGTGCCGTCCGGGGCGGGGGTGCCGGAGGCGTAGGCGACCAGGGCGTCCTTCTGCACCGTGTACGGGCAGCGCAGGCCGGCGTCGTGCCAGGCCCGGTCGAAGGCGGCCCGGCCGGCGGGGTCGGCGAGGAGCCGGCCCGCCCCGGCCAGCCCGATCACCCCGGCGGCGACCCGGGCGGGGTCGACGTCGGTGAGCGCCGCGCGCAGGGCGGTGCGGAGTTCGGTGGCGGCCCGCTCGGCGCCGTGGCTGGTGGGGTTGCCGCCCCCGGCGCGGCCGGTGCCGAGCCGTTCCCCGGTGGTGGTGACGACCGCGGCCCGGGTGGAGGTGCCGCCGACGTCCAGGCCGACCACGATGCTGCCGGACATGCCGTTGAACCTCCCGGGGGATCGTCGCTGCGGCGATTCATGCTGGTCGACCCGGGTGCGCCTGGCAAGGTCAAGTCGGACCACGGAGGGTGTGGCCCGGGTAACAGTTTGAAAACTTCGCCCACGGACTTGACACGGAGGGCCCTTCAGTAAGAACTTTTACCACTAACGGTTAACACTCTTTTCAGAAAGGCGGACCCCGATGGTCGGTCACGAGGTGGACACCACCGCGGCTGCGGTGGTCCACACCGACGGGCCCGACCGCCGGGTCCCGCTCGGGGTCGCCTCCGACGGTGTGCTGGCCCGCGTCCGTGCCGGCGCGGGCGAGCTGACCGGGGCGCTGCGCCGGGTCGCCGAGCACGTGCTCAGCGACCCGGAGGCGGCGGCCCGGGCCACCATCGTGGAACTCGCCGAACGCAGCGGCACCTCACCGGCCACGGTCACCCGGTTCTGCCGGGCGATGGGCTTCGAGGGCTACGCCGACCTGCGGCTCGGTATCGCCGCCGAGACCGGTCGGTCCCGTTCCGCCGGCTGGACCGTCGACATCGGTCGGGAGATCCAGCCGGGCGACCCGCTCGAACGGGTGCTCGGGCAGATCATGGCCGCCGACACCCGGGCCATGCACGACACCGCCGCCCTGCTCGACCTGGCCGAGGTGGAACGCGCCGCCGTCGCCATCGCCGGGGCCGACCGGGTGAACATCTTCGGGGCCAGCGGCAGCGCGCTGGTCGGCGAGGAGATGCAGTTCAGCCTGCACCGCATCGGCGTGGCCGCGTGGGCCTGGAACGACGTGCACGAAGGGCTGGCCAGTGCCGCGCTGCTGCGCCCCGGCGACGTGGCGCTGGGCATCTCGCACACCGGGCAGACCCGGGAGACCATCGAGATGCTCGCCGAGGCGGGCAGCCGGGGCGCGACCACCGTCGCGCTGACCGGTTTCCCCCGCTCGCCCCTGGCCGAACTGGCCGACGTCGTGCTCCTCACGGCCAGCCAGGCCACCACCTTCCGTCCCGACGCGTTGTCCGCCCGCCACCCCCAGCTCGTCGTGCTCGACCTGCTCTACGTGGCGGTCGCGCAACGCACCCACGACCGCGCCCACGCGGCGTTCCGGCGTACCGCGCAGGCGGTCGACGGGCACAAGGCCGCGCGGGGAGCCCTGCCATGACCCACGTCCGGTGGACCACCGGGCATGTCCGCCGCACCGGCTGACCCGATCCACCGGGCCGCCGACGGTCCGTCACCCGGCCCGATCCGACCCGCACGCCAGGCCCGATCCGACTTTCACGTCAAGGAGAGACGACGATGTCCGTTACCCCCGAGCTCCCGGCCGACCTGAGCCGTCGTACCGTGCTGCGCCGCGCCGCCGCCGTGGGCCTGCTGGCCACCCCGGCCGTCGGGCTGCTCAGCGGCTGCGTCGGCGGCGGCGACGACGAGCCGGTCGAGCAGGCCGCCGGCGAGAAGTCGGCCACCAACCCGCTGGGTGTCAAGGAGGACGCCCCGCTGGAGGTGGTCATCTTCAACGGCGGGCTGGGCACCAAGTACGCCACCGACGTGCACATCCCGTCGTACAAGAAGGCGTTCCCCTCCGCCGAGGTGAAGCACTCGGCGACCGAGGAGGTCGGCACCGTCCTCCAGCCCCGGTTCACCAGCAACACCCCGCCGGACATGGTCAACAACGCCGGCTCGAAGCTGATGGACCAGGGCGCGCTGGTGCAGGCCGGCCAGGTGCAGGACCTGACCGAGCTCTACGACGCCCCGTCGCTGGACGACCCGTCGAAGAAGGTGCGGGACCTGCTCATCCCGGGCACCGTCGAGCAGGGCACCTTCAACGGCAAGCCGTACGTGCTGAACTACGCGTTCACCGTCTTCGGCCTCTGGTACGACGGCGCGCTGTTCGAGAAGAACGGCTGGACCGCGCCGAAGACCTGGGCCGACTTCACCGCGCTCTGCGACAAGATCAAGGCCGCCGGGATCACGCCGTACTCGTACGCCGGCGCGAACGCCGCCTACTACCAGTACCTCGTCCTGCTCACCAGCGCCGCCAAGATCGGCGGTCCGGACGTGCTGAAGAACATCGACAACCTGGAGGACGGCGCCTGGCAGGCCGAGCCGGTCAAGCAGGCCGCCGCCGCGTGGGCCGAGATCGGCGCGAAGTACGGCAACAAGGCGCACCTGGGCCTCAAGCACACCGAGGTCCAGCTCCAGCAGAACCAGGGCAAGGTGGCGTTCTACCCGAGCGGCTCCTGGCTGGAGAACGAGCAGGCCAAGGACACCCCGCCCGGCTTCAAGTACGCGGTGACGCCGGTGCCGAGCGTGACCGCCTCGGACGCGCTGCCGCCGACCGCGATCTACGCGGCGGCCGGCGAGATGTACTTCGTCGCCGCCAAGGGCAAGAACCCGCGCGGCGGCATGGAGTACCTGCGGCACATGCTCTCCAAGGCCGGCGCGAAGGGCTTCACCGAGCTGACCAAGGTGCTCACCGTGGTCCAGGGCGCGGTCGACGGCGTCGACATCTCGCCCGGTCTGACCAGCGGCAACGCCATGCTGGCGGCGGCCGGCAAGGACTACTTCAGCTACCGCTTCGACGCCTGGTACAAGAAGCTCGACGACGAGGCCCGCGCCGCGACCAACGAGCTGATGTTCTCCGGGGGCACCGCGCAGAAGTTCTGCGACCGGATGCAGAAGGTCGCCGACGCGGTCAAGAAGGACTCCTCCATCGAGAAGTTCAAGCGCTGATCCGGGCGTAGCGAGGCGAGCGGAGACGAGACAACCATGCGGCATGGCAGGTACCCGTTCATCATCGGCTTCCTGGCGGCGCCGGTCGCGATCTACGTGACCTTCGTCCTGGGGCCGTACGCCCAGGCCTTCTACCTGGCCCTCACCAACTGGCGGGGGGTCAGCGCGAACCCGGAGTTCGTCGGTCTGGAGAACTTCACCCGACTCCTGGACGACGACGTCTTCTGGAAGGCCATCCGGCACCACGGGCTCCTGCTGCTCGCCCTGCCGCTGCTCACGATCCTCCTCGCGCTCTTCTTCGCCTTCATGCTCAACGTGGGCGGGGGGAGCCGGGGCGGCGTGATGACCGGGGTCTGGGGGTCGAAGTTCTACCGGGTGGTGTTCTTCTTCCCCCAGGTCCTGGCGGTGGTCATCGTCGGGGTCATCTTCAGCCGGGTGTACGCCCCGGACGACAGCGGCCTGGTCAACGGGGCGCTGGGCGCGGTCGGCATCGACCCGGTGCTCTTCATGGCCGACCCGGACATCGCGCTCTGGTCGATCATCGCGGTGCTGGTCTGGCAGGCGGTCGGCTTCTACGTGGTGCTCTTCAGCGCCGGCATGTCCTCGGTGCCGAAGGACATCTACGAGGCGGCCACCATCGACGGGGCCGGACGGACGGCGATGTTCTTCAAGGTGACCCTGCCGCTGCTCTGGGACACCCTCCAGGTGGCCTGGGTCTACCTGGGCATCGCCGCCTTCGACGCCTTCGCCATCGTGCAGGTGCTCTCCGTCGACCAGGGCGGCCCGGACGGGGCCACCACCGTGCTCGGCATGGAGATCTACCGCAACGCGTTCAGCTACTCCCAGTTCGGCTACGCCTCGGCGATGGGCGTGGCGCTGTTCTTCCTGACGATCACGTTCGCCGCGCTCACCCTGCGCGTCAGCAAGCGTGACACGATCGAGCTGTAGAGGCGGCACCGATGACGACGGAGATCGCACCCAGCGCCCCGGCCGCCCCGGTCGGGTCCGCCCCGGGGGGCCGTAAGCACACCGCCGCCCGTCGGCAGCGCTCCGAGGTGGGACTGCTGACCGGGCTGGGCCACCTGGCCCTGCTGGTCTGGGCGATCCTGGTGATCGCCCCGCTGCTCTGGACGATCCTCGCCTCGTTCAAGAGCAACACCGAGATCTTCCTCGGCAACCCGTTCGCGCTGCCCGACGCGTTCAACTTCGACAGCTACGCCCGGGCGTGGAGCGAGGCGAACGTCGGGCGGTACTTCCTCAACAGCGTCTTCGTGGTGACGCTGAGCACCAGCGGCACCATGCTGCTCGGGGCGATGGCCGCGTACGTGCTGGCCCGCTACCCGTTCCCGGGCAACCGGGTCATCTACTACCTGTTCGTCTCCGGCCTGGCGTTCCCGGTCTTCCTCGCCCTGGTGCCGCTCTTCCTGGTGGTCAACAACCTCGGGCTGCTGAACACGTACACCGGGCTGATCCTGGTCTACATCGCGTACTCGCTGCCGTTCACGGTGTTCTTCCTGGCCGCGTTCTTCAAGACGTTGCCGAACTCGGTGGCCGAGGCCGCGATGATCGACGGGGCCTCGCACACCCGGCTGTTCTTCCAGGTCATGATGCCGATGGCCCGGCCGGGGCTGGTCAGCATCGCGATCTTCAACGTGATCGGCCAGTGGAACCAGTACCTGCTGCCGGTGGCGCTGATGCAGGGCGAGGGGGCGGACCGCAAGTGGGTGCTCACCCAGGGCATCGCCAGCATCTCCACCTCCGCCGGCTACCAGGCCGACTGGGCGGCGCTCTTCGCGGCGCTCACCCTCTCCATCCTGCCGATGATCATCGTGTACGCGTTCTTCCAGCGACAGATCCAGTCCGGCCTCACCGCCGGGGCGGTCAAGTAGCCCACCGTGGTCGCGTCGGCGGCTGCCCGACCCCCGTCAGGTAGCCCCGCGCGGCCCGCGCCGCCGCACAGTCGGCCACCCGGCAGATCCGGCAGCGCCCGTCGTCGCCGGGCCGGTGGTCGCGCAGGATCCACCGCGCCGACAATATGAGCCGATTCTGAATCTGGGCGGGGGAGAGCGACGCGCCGGTCATCGCCCGGTGAGCCCGACCGCCGTGGCCAGTCGCGCGACATCGGCCGGCACCGGCCCGCCACGCGTGAGTTCCCGGAGCACGGTACGCCCGGCGGGGCGTGTACGGACCTCGGCCGGTGCGGTCCGGTCCGCCTCGATCAGCGTCCGGCAGGCCCCGTCCAGGTCCCCGGTCAGCAGGTACGCCCGTGCGGCGTTGAGCAGGTGCGCCGCGCGGTGCTCGGCGGACAGCCGTCGCCAGGACTCGCGGGTGATCACCTGTTCGTGGCGGACGACCGCCTCGGCGCTTCGCCCCAGCTCAACGGCGGCCACGACCCGGGCCAGTTCCACCGTGGTCGAATCGAAGACGATCCAGTGCTGACCAGGCCCGTCGCCGACCTGTTCGGCGATCTCGGCGGCCTGGTCGACCAACTCCCGGACGCTTGGTGCGTCGCCGCAGGACGCGGCGGCGAGTGCGGCCTGGAGCAGCAGCGCTCCGCAGACGGCGAGTTCGTCGTGCGGACCGTCATGGGGCACGGCGGGAGCGATGCGGTGGGCCGCGGCGATCGTCGCGGCCATCGCGAGCCGACCCCTGCCGATGGCGCGTAGTGCCTCGCCGAGCTGGATCGTGCTGGTGGCGATGAGCAGCGACTGGTCGGCGGCGGCCACGGCACGGTCGGCGGCGAGCCAGGCCAGGCCACCCTCACCGCATTTCACCAGCACCGACGCGGTGACCCGGTACACCTGCACCAGCAGCGCGGTCGCGTCCCCGGCGTAGTGGGCGCGCTGGGCGTCGACGATCAGGGCGGGCAGCGTCCGCAGCAGTTGCGGGTATCGGGCGTGCCGGTAGGTCAACCAGGCGTGCTCCACGCTCCGGGCCAGTTCCGTAGGCGGCGACATCGGACCGGCACCCGGCTCGCTCAGGGCGGCGTCGTATCGGGCGAGGGCCGCGCGGACCCCGTCCACCCCGGCACTCGCGCCGTTCGCCCCGACCGACGGGGTGGCTTCCCGGCCGAGCAGCACCAGCGGATCGACGCGGAGGACTGCGGCGACTTCCTGGATCACCGAGAACCGGTCCAGAGTACGGACGCCTCGCTCCACCTTGTCGACCCAGCTCGCAGACTTGCCCAACCGGTCGGCGAACACCTGCTGCGTCATGCCCCGCCGCGTCCGCCACTGCGCCACCCGGCGTCCGATCGGCAAGCCGCTTCCCGCCACGCCGTCACCGCCGATCTGCTGGTTCGTCGACTGGTCGGAAGGGATCGCCAAGGAATGCGTCGTTCATTGCGGTCACCTTTCGACGGGCGGTGCCGGCCCCGGAGTGTCCCGGTCCCGAGCCGGACCGCTGCGACTCTGGTCCTCGTTCACGAAACCCCAACTGCTACCCCCTGTCAAGTTGTAAAGGGAAGGCGATGTGGGTCCAACTGGCTAATGAACAGTGCTTTTGGGTGACGCACGCGGGGGTTTCAAGTTCGTAAGTGGGTAGACTGATGATGCTTCAACTATGGTCCGGAGGAGGTTGTACGGCTCGGCAGAGCTACAGGAGCGCCTGGGTGTCTCGCGCGTCCGGGTGGTTCAGCTCACCAGCCGTCCGGACTTCCCGGAGCCGTTCGATCGACTGGCCGGCGGTTCGGTGTGGCTGGTCGAGGACGTGGAAGCCTGGATCAGCGAGCACCAGCCGTGGAAGGCCAGAGGGGCGGACGAACCCCCGCCGCCAGAAGACTGAACCGCGAATGATGCCCCGGCGGCCGGCGTTCCAGTCGGCGGCGTGGGACGCCCCGCGGTGAGGAGGAAGCAGGTTAAGTCGGTTGCGCCCTACGCTGTCCTCATGATCACTCTGCCGGAGACGTGGTGCGCTCCCGTGGTGCGAGGGGACTTCCGTGACGACGGGGTGTGGGAGCGGCTCAAACACGAGATCGCCAATCCCACCGACGAGGGCTTCCGGGCCGGGGTCGAGTTCGTCGAGGACCGTGCGCTGAACGTGGACTTCTTCGAGTTCGCGCGGGCGACGGACCCGGACGGCGTCTTCCGGGGTTTTCAGCCGTACCGGGCGCATGGACGGGGCAGCTCGACAGCGTCGCAGACCCATGTGCCCGTCCCGCGGCACCACCACAGGCCGCACCGGATCAGCCAGGCGGACCTACACCCGGCCGCACCTCGACATGGCTCCGCTCGGCTGTCGTTTCCGTCCAAGACCCGGCCCGGCCCGGCCGATAGCCTCGGGACGTGGGCCGGGAACGAACCGGCCTGAGCTGCGGTGTCGGACGACGGATGCGGAGATTGTGGTGACGCGCGAACTGGTGTGGACCGGGTTCATCTCGCTCGACGGGATCGTGGACTCGCCCGGGGGGACGGCCGAGGGGCACCCGGCCGGGGGATGGGTGTTCCGGACGCCGTTCGACCCGGAGTCCTTCTCCCTGAAGGGTGAGGAGCTTCAGGAGACCACCGCGCTGATGTTCGGACGCCGCAGCTACGAGGCGTTCGCCTCGGTGTGGCCGCAGTCCGACGACCATGCGGCCTACCGGGACCTCCCGAAGTACGTGGTGTCCACGACGCTGGACGAGGGCGGGCTGGTCGACGGGTGGGGCGAGCAGCAGATCCTGCGCTCGGTGGCGGACGTCGCCGCCCTCAAGAAGACCGACGGTGGTGCGATCTTCGTCCACGGCAGCGCCGAGTTGGCGCGCAACCTGGCCGACGCCGGCCTCGTCGACCGGTACAACCTCCTGGTCTTCCCGGTGCTGCTCGGCGCGGGGAAGAGCGTGTTCCCCCGGCGCGAGCAGGAGGAACAGAGGCTGGCGCTGCGCGAGTCAGCCGCCTACCCCAACGGGATCCTCAAGGCCGTGTACGACGTCGTCCGATAGGTGCGACAGCCCGATCGCACCGCCGAGGCGGCCCCGGAGCTGGCCGGCGGTGCGTCCCACGTACCGCCGTAGCGTCCGCGCGAGGTGCGGTTCGTCGTAGTAGCCGAGCAGGCCCACCACGACGCCCACCTCCTCGCCGCAGGACAGCAGGTCCGCGGCGGTCCGGGCGCGTTCGATCTGCCCGACGGCACCACGGGTGAGCCCGGTGACGGTACGGAACCTCCGCTCCAGGGTCCGGGACCCGCCGGCCGGGAGACGGCCGTCCAGCGCCGCCGTCACCAGCGGGTCCCGCACGAGGACGCCGGTGCGGACGAGCCGCGCCACCAGCGCTTCGGCATCGTCGTCGACGCGCGGCGTCGTCCAGCGCGCGCCGTCGAGCCAGAACCGCCCCGCCGTCGTGTCGGGCAGCTCCAACCCCGAATTGACGAACGACGACGTGGGAGCCATCCGCAACGCGGTGCCGACGGCGAACTGGATGCCGACGAAACGGGCATCCGCCGGCACGGGCGCCGTCCGGGTGCGTTCCTCCGGACCCGTGACAGCCGCGTACGACGTCCCGTCGCTCTCCCAGAACACGAGCCCCCAGGTCTCGCTCGCGACCGAGGTCATCTGCGACACTCCCGCGCTGCGGCTGGCCCACACGGAGGAGATCCACGGAGACTCCGAGGAACGCGAGGTGATCAGCAGTCCCACGTCGGAAACCCTACGACGCACGCCGGCCGGTGGGTGTCGTAGGGCGGGGGCAGGATGGGGGACGTGCTGGTCGCGGTGGTGGCGGGGGAGGGCGGCGGGGGCGTGCTGTGTCCGCTGCGCGCCGACGGGAGCCCGGCCGGTCCCGCCGAGCCGGTCGACGACCTCGCCGTCGCCGTCGCGACCCGGGAGCGCGCCGACCGGCCCCGCTGGGTCTGGGCGTCCGGCGCGACGGTCTACCCCGGGCTGCTGCGCGCCGGGGTCCGGGTCGAGCGCTGCCACGACGTCGAGCTGACCGAGGCGCTGCTGCTCGGGTACGCCGGCCACTGGGGCGAGCCGCGTTCGCTGGCGGCGGCCTGGGCCCGGCTGACCGGCGCGCCGGTGCCGCCCGACCCGCCGCCGCGTCCGCCCGCGCCGCCCGGTGACGGTCAGGTCGCGCTCTTCGACGCGCCGTCCGGGCCGCCCGGTCCGGGCATCGAGGCGTTGACCCGGGTGTACGCCGACCAGCTCGCCCGGATCGCCGCCACCGCCCACCCCGGCCGGTTCCGGCTGCTGGTGGCCGCCGAGTCGGCCGGCGCGCTGATCGCGGTGGAGATGGGCACGGTCGGCCTGCCCTGGCGGGTCGACGTGCACGACCGTGTCCTCACCGAGCTGCTCGGCGAGCCGTCCCCGGTGGGCGGGCCGCCGCGCCGCCTGGCCGAGCTGGGCACCCGGATCGCCGACGCGTTCGGGCTGCGGCAGCTGCACGCCGACTCCCCGGCCGAGCTGCTGCGCGCGTTCGCCCGGGCCGGTATCGAACTGCCGAACACCCGGGCCTGGGTGCTGCGGGGGGTGGAGCATCCGGCGGTGCCGCTGGTCCTGGAGTACAAGGAGCTCTACCGGATCTGGACGGCGCACGGCTGGGCCTGGCGGGACGCGTGGGTCCGCGACGGCCGGTTCCGCCCCGAGTACGTGCCCGGTGGGGTGGTCTCCGGTCGGTGGGCCACCCGGGGCGGCGGGGCGTTGCAGATCCCGAAGGTGATCCGCCGGGCGGTGGTGGCCGACCCGGGGTGGCGGTTCGTGGCGGCCGACGCCGGCCAGTTGGAGCCCCGGGTGCTCGCCGCGGTCTCCGGCGACGCCCGGTTGGCGGCGGCCGGCGGAGCGGGCGACCTCTACGCCGCCCTGGCCCGGGACGCCTTCGGCGGTGACCGGGCCCGCGCCAAGCTCGCCCTGCTCGGGGCGATGTACGGGCAGACCGGCGGGTCGGCGGTGCCGGCGCTGGCCGTCCTGCGCCGGCACTATCCCACCGCGTTCGGGTACGTCGAGGCGGCGGCCCGTACCGGGGAGGCCGGCGGGCTGGTCCGCTCCTGGTTGGGCCGGACGTGCCCGCCCGGCTCGGTCGGCTTCGGCGACGATCCGGCGGGGGAGGAGGGCGGCGGAGACCCGCAGGGCCCCCGGGCCCGGGCGGCCCGTTCCCGGGGGCGGTTCACCCGCAACTTCGTCATCCAGGCGACCGCCGCCGAGTGGGCGTCCACGCTGCTCGCCACGCTGCGGACGGGCCTGGCCGGCACCGACGCGGAGCTGGTCTTCTTCCAGCACGACGAGGTGGTCGTGCACTGCCCGGCGGGGCAGGCGGAGGCGGTGACCGGGGCGGTGGGCGACGCGGGCACCCGGGCGGCGGCGCTGCTGTTCGGTGACACCCCGGTCCGGTTCCCGCTGGACCTGTCGGTGGTCGACTGCTACGCCGACGCCGACTGACGGTCAGGTCGGATGCGTCTGGGTTGTACTAAATATCCGATTCGCCCCCGCCACCGATCAGGGGCGGTGGTCGTTGCACCCGGTGTGCGAATCGCAGGAATGATCATCGCCGCGGGTGGCGGCCGGCGGATCGGCGGCCCCGAGGCGCTGCTGCGCCTCGGGGAGCGCCCCCTGGTGGACCGGATGGTCGCCACGATGATCGAGGCGGGCTGTGACCCGACCGTGGTCGTCCTCGGCGCGGCCGCCGACGAGGTGCGTCGGACCGCTGAGCTGGACGGGGCGACGGTGGTGGTCAACCAGGCCTGGGGCACCGGCGTCGGCTCGTCCATCCGGGCCGGTCTCGCCGCACTCACCGACGACGCCATCGAGGCCGTCGTGGTGGTCCCGGTGGACATGCCCGGCCTCACCGTCGAGGCGGTCCGCCGGGTCGTCGCGCTGCCGTACCCGGACGTGCTGGTCTGCGCCACCTACGGCGGGCTGCGCGGCTACCCGATGCTCTTCGGCCGCCGGCACTGGGCCGGCATCGCCACGCTGGCCCGCGCCGACGTCGGCGCGCGGCCGTACCTGCTGGCCCACAAGGACCTGATCGTCGACATCGCCTGCGACGCGGTGGCCGACGGCAGCCGGGTCGACTCCCCGGAGCTGATGACGCTCTACGGGCTCAGCGTCCCGCCGCAGCGGATCGGCGCCTGAGCGGGGGCGGGGTACGGGTCGACACGGACGCGACGGTGTGAACGGGGTGGGGCGGGACGAGGCGGGTGGTCCGCCGGATCCGACGGTCGAGTTCTTCCAGCGGATCGGCCAGGGCCGCCCCGCCATGCTCTCGGACACGGTCACGGCGACCCTGCGCATCGAACTCGACGACGGGGGGAGAACCACCAACTGGTTCGTGTCCGTCGACCGGGGAACCGTCCGGGTGGCGGCGGAGCGGCGTGCCGCCGACGCCGTGGTGCGGACCAGCAAGGAGTTCTTCGACCGGCTCGTCCGGGGCGAGGCGAACCTCTTCGCGGCGCTGGTGCGCAACGCGGTCGTCAACGAGGGCGACGTCACGGTGCTGGCGCATCTGCGGAAGCTGCTCACCGGGATGGCGCACATGCAGGACCCGCCCTGGGTCAACTCCGGCGGGCGTGGGCGGGGATGAACGGATTCGTCAACAACCTGGACGGCATCAACTTCGTCGTCAGCGACGGCAACGGAGACATCCACCCGTCCCGGACCTACCCGACCGGTCTCTTCTCGTACGACACCCGGTTTCTGTCGACCTGGCGGCTGAGCATCAACGGCGAGTCGTTGAACGCCCTGTCCAAGGACGATCTGCAGTACTTCGAGTCGCGGTTCTTCCTCGTCCCCGGGGCGCCGACCCACTACGTCGACTCCACGATCTCGGTGGTCCGGCACCGCCTGCTCGGTGGCAGTTTCAGCGAGAAGCTGATCATCCTCAACCACGGCGGCGAGCCGGCGGACCTGACCGTCTTCATGGAGGTCGGTTGCGACTTCGCGGACCTCTTCGAGATCAAGGACGTCCGGCCGAAGGTCGGCCGGGTGGTCACCTACGTCCAGGACGACCGCCTGCACTTCCGTTACGAACGGGAGGGCTTCCGGCGGGAGACGGTCATCTCGACCAGCGAGCCGGCCAAGCTGGACGGTCGCGGGATCACCTTCGAGATCCGGGTGCCCCGCCGCAGCACCTGGAGCACCCGCCTGCACGTGGAGGCGCTCGTGCAGCCTCCGCCGGTGTGGTCCGGCACCAGAGCCTCCCTCCAGGTGCACGCCGGGCGGGTCGGCAGGCGGATGCGGGAGGAACTCGACGAGTGGATCGCCCGGGCGCCGCGCCTGGTGGGTGGGTGGAAGGACCTGGACGAGGCGTACCAGCGGAGCCTGGTGGACCTGGCCGCGTTGCGCTACCCGCCGTGGGGGCTGCCGGGGAGCGTCCCGGCGGCCGGGCTGCCCTGGTTCATGTCCGCCTTCGGCCGGGACAGCATCTTCACCTCCCTCCAGACGCTGCCGTTCGCACCGGAACTCGCCTCCGCGACCCTGCGCGTGCTGGCGGTCACCCAGGGCGCGGCCTTCGACGACTTCCGCGAGGAGGACCCGGGAAAGACCATCCACGAGGTGCGGTTCGGGGAGTCGACGGCGTTCGAGGAACAACCCCACTCGCTCTACTACGGATCGGCCGACTCGACCCCGCTGTTCCTCGTCCTCCTCGACGAGTACGAACGCTGGTCCGGTGACGCCGACCTGGTGCGCGAGTTCGAGTTCGAGGCACGGCTGGCCCTGAACTGGATGGACACCCACGCCGACCTGGTCGGCAACGGCTACATCTGGTACGAGCGGCGGAACACCGTGAACGGCCTGGAGAACCACTGCTGGAAGGACTCCTGGGACGCCGTCTCCTACCGCGACGGCACGATACCGGCGCCGCCCCGGGCCACCTGCGAACTCCAGGGCTACGCCTACGACGCGAAGCGCCGCGCCGCCCGCCTCGCCCGGGAGTTCTGGGGCGACCCGGCGTACGCCGACGCGCTCGACGCGCAGGCGGCCGACCTCCGGCGACGCTTCAACCGCGACTTCTGGGTGGCGGACGGCGAGTACTACGCCCTCGCCCTCGACCCCGAGGGGCGGCCCGTCGACGCGCTCTCCTCGAACATCGGTCACCTGCTCTGGAGCGGCATCGTCGAGCCGGACCGGGCCGCAACGGTCGTCCAGCACCTGCTCGGCCCGGACCTCTTCTCCGGCTGGGGGGTGCGCACCCTCGCCCGGAGCGCGGAGCGGTACAACCCGATCGGCTACCACGTCGGCACGGTGTGGCCGTTCGACAACTCGGTCATCGCCTGGGGCCTGTGGCGCTACGGTTTCCGCCGGGAGGCGGCCCGCGTCGCGAAGGCGGTCATCGACGCCGCCCGGTACTTCGACGGCCGGCTCCCGGAGGCCTTCGCGGGCTACGACCGGGAACTCACCCGCTACCCGGTCCAGTATCCGACCGCCTGTAGCCCGCAGGCCTGGTCCACCGGGGCGCCCCTGCTGTTCCTCCGGACGATGCTCGGCCTCGAACCGGACGGCGAGCGGCTGACCTCCGATCCGGTGCTGCCCGAGGGGATCGGCCCGCTCGGTCTGCTCGGCGTTCCCGGCCGGTGGGGCCGGGTCGACGTCGTCCCGGCCGGCAGGTGACCTCGCCGGGACGGTACGGCGGCGGCACCGACGGCCAGCTTCGACGGTTGATCCTCGCGCTGGCCCTGCTGTCCGCGCTGGCGCTGTCGGCCTGCACCCGGCCGGCGCCACCCCCGGCTCCGCCGTCGCCCACCCCGCCCGCCTTCGCCAGCGAGATCCGGCCGGTGACCGAGGCGGACGTGGCGGGCAGTTGGCGGCCGGGCTGCCCGGTGGGCCCGGAGCGGCTGCGGCTCGTCCGGCTGACCCACTGGGACTTCGCGGGGCAGCCGCGCACCGGCGTCCTGGTCGTGCACGAGGCGGTCACCGCCGACGTGGTCACCGTCTTCGACGCCCTGTTCCGGCAGCGGTTCCCGATCCGGCAGATGCGACCGGTGGACGTCTACGGCGGTGACGACGCCGCGTCGATGGCCGCCGACAACACCTCCGGGTTCAACTGCCGCCGTGCGGTGACCGAGGGGGCGGCGAGCTGGTCGACCCACGCGTACGGGCGGGCGATCGACGTCAACCCGGTGGAGAACCCGTACCTTTTCGGCGGTCGGGTGCTCCCGCCGGCCGGCGCGGCGTACGTCGACCGTGGCGCGTACCGGCCGGGGATGGCGGTGCCGGACGGCGTCCTCGTCCGGGCGTTCGCGGCGGTCGGCTGGTCCTGGGGTGGGGTCTGGTCCAACCCCGACTACCAGCACTTCACCACCGAGCGCTGACGCCGCAGCCGCGCCCGCCCGCCCTTCCCCACGGGCGCGACGGATCGAGAGCTGTCGGCGTTGCTCTTGACATTGATGAATGAATTCGCCAGTATCCGAAAATGTTGTAAGCGCTTTCAGTCTGCGCCCGTCCCGGCCTGTCGACGCAAATGGCCGAACGCGGGCCGGTTGCATTGGAGGTTGTCCCATGGCGACGTGGACGCGGCCCCTGGCCGCGCTCGGACTCGCCACTGTCCTGCTGGTCGCCGGCTGCGGCCGGGACGAGGACGGTGGCGCGGAGGGCCCCGGTAGGAGCATCGGCGAGGGCAAGGCGACCGGCGAGGTCACCGTCTGGGCGATGGGCACCGAGGGCGAGAAACTGGGCGTCCTCGCCGACGCCTTCATGAAGGAGAACCCGGACGCCACGGTCAAGGTGACCCCGATCCCGTGGGACGGAGCGCACGACAAGATCGCCACCGCGATCGCCGGCCGGCAGACCCCCGACGTCAGCCTGGTCGGCACCACCTGGATGGGGGAGTTCGCCAAGACCGGAGGGCTCGACCCGACCCCGGCCGACCTGGTCGCCAAGGACGACTTCTTCCCCGGCGCCTGGGAGACCACCGTGGTCGACGGCACCTCCTACGGCGTCCCCTGGTACGTCGAGACCCGCCTGCTCTACGTCAACAAGGCGGTCGCGGCGAAGGCCGGGATCACCACCGCCCCGCAGACCTGGGAGGACCTGAAGACCGCGATCACCCCGTTGAAGACCAGGGGCGGCGCGAAGTGGGGCGTCTCCTTCCCGGCCGGCGGCCCCGGCTCCTGGCAGGCGGTGCTCCCGTTCGTCTGGCAGAACGGCGGGGACGTCCTCTCCGGCGACACGTTCGCCCTCGACAGTCCCGCCACCGTCGAGGCGCTCGGCTACTACCAGTCCTACTTCACCGAGGGCCTGAGCCCGAAGGACCTACCCCAGGGCACCCTCGAACCGGAGTTCGTCAAGGGGAACCTCGGGGCGTTCGTCTCCGGCCCCTGGCACATCAACCTGCTCTCCGAACAGGGCGCGGCCGACAACTTCCAGCTCTGGCACATGCCGAAGCGGCAGGCGGCCACCTCGTTCGTCGGCGGCGGCAACCTCGCGGTCTTCAAGGACGCCAAGAACCGCGACGCGGCCTGGAAGTTCGTCGAGTACCTGTCCCGCCCGGACGTGCAGATCACCTGGTACCGGACGGCGTCGGACCTGCCATCGGTGACGAAGGCGTGGGACGACCCGGTGCTGGCCGGCGACCCGCACCTGGCCCTGTTCGGCAAGCAACTGGAGGACGCCAAGTCGCCCCCGGCGATCGCCACCTGGGAGCAGGTCGCGGTCGGCATGGAAGCCGAGGTGGAGAAGCTCACCAAGACCGGTGCCAGCCCGCAGGACGCGGCCCGCGCGATCCAGCAGAAGGCCACCTCGATCGGGACGGGAGCCTGACGTGACCGCACCGGGCCGCCACGCCGGGCGGGGCGGCGCGACCCACCGGGGGCTCACCGGCTGGATGTTCGCGCTGCCGTTCGCCGTACCGTTTGCGATCTTCCTGGTCGGCCCGGTGCTCGTCTCGCTGCTGATGAGTTTCACCGACATCCGCCTGGCCGACCTGCGCACCCCGCTGGCGGTCGAGTTCGTCGGACTCGACAACTACCTGCGCCTGGCCGACGACGAGGTGTTCCTGAAGTCGATCCGGAACACCGCGCTGGTGGTGCTCCTCGGCATCCCGCTCACCCTGGGGCTCGGCCTGGCCGTGGCCCTCGGGCTGAACTCCGGGCTGACCCGGTTCAGGGCGCTGTTCCGGGTCGGCTACTACCTGCCGGTGGTGACCAGCATCGTCGCCGTCTCGGTGGTCTGGCGGTTCGTCTACCAGAAGGACTCCGGCCTGGTGAACGGCTTCCTCGGGCTGTTCGGGGTCACCGGCCCGAACTGGCTGGAGAGCACCCACCTGGCCCTGCCCGCGCTGATCGTGATGATCGTCTGGCGGGGCCTCGGCTTCCAGATGGTGATCTTCCTGGCCGGGCTCCAGGCCATCCCCGAGCAGCTCTACGAGGCCGCCCGGATCGACGGGGCCAGCGCCTGGCAGCAGTTCCGGCACATCACCCTGCCGATGCTCAAGCCCACCCTGCTGCTCTCCACCGTCATCGGCACGGTCGGCCTGATGCTGGTCTTCGAGGAACCCTTCGTGATGACCCAGGGCGGGCCGCTGCACTCCACCGTCTCCGTCTCGCAGTACGTCTACAGCCAGTTCGGGTTCGGCAACTACGGCTACGCCTCCGCGATGAGCTACGTGCTCTTCCTGGCCGTCGCGGCGCTCGGCGTGGGCTGGTTCCGCCTGCTCAAGTCGGACTCCTGAGGAGCGGCGCATGGCCACCCCCGTGATCGACGACACCACCGTCCGGCCGGCTCCGGCAGCGGGCCGGACCCGCCGTTCCCGCGACCGGGTCGCCGCGACCGTCCTGCACCTGCTGCTCGGCGGCGGGCTGCTGCTGATGGTCGGCCCGTTCCTGTGGATGCTGGTCTCGTCGCTGAAACCCGAGGGCGAGGTCCGCCGGGTGCCGCCGACCTGGTGGCCGGAGGCGGCCACGCTGGAGAACTACCGGGAACTGTTCGGCCGGCTGGACTTCCCGCAGTACTTCACCAACTCGGCGGTCGTCGCCACCCTGGTCACCGTCGGCAACGTGCTGATCTGCGCGGCCACCGGGTACGCCCTGGCCAAGCTGCCGTTCCGGGGCCGGCGCGGGCTCTTCGCCGCCGTGGTCGGGACGATCATGGTGCCGCCGGTGGTCTGGTTCATCCCGGTCTTCGTGCTGGTCAGCAACCTCGGCCTGGTCAACACGTACGCGGGCCTGGTCCTGCCGAACATCGCCCAGGCGATCAACGTCTTCCTGATGCGGCAGTTCATGCTCTCCGTACCCGACGAACTGCTGGAGTCGGCGCGGATCGACGGGGCCGGCGAGTGGCGGATCTTCTGGCGGATCGTGCTGCCGCTGTCCCGGCCGGCCATGGCGACCGTCGGCATCCTCACTTTCCTCGGCTCCTGGAACAACTTCCTCTGGCCGCTCGCGGTCGCCACCACCGAGGACAGGTACACCCTGCCGGTGGCGCTCGCGCTCTACAGCGTCGGGCAGAACGAGGCCCGGTACGGGCTGCTGCTGGCCGGTTCGGTCGTCGTGGTGCTGCCGATCCTGCTCGTCTTCCTGGTCCTGCAACGCCACTTCGTACGGGGTATCGCCACCACCGGTCTCAAGTGACCCACACCCGCAGGAGGTTCCGATGAAACGCAGGTCCGTGCTGACGCTGGCCGCCGGCGCGTCGGCGGCGCTGCTCGTCCCGTCCGGGGCGACCGCGGCCCCGGCCGGCCGGTCCGGCGACTCCGACCGGCGACTTCTGCTGCGCTACGCGGCCGACACCTGGCGGTCGATGACCGCCCTGGTGGACCCGGGCACCGGGCTGCCGGCGGACAACATCGACGGTGACCTGAGCACGGCCAGCCGGTCCCGGTACACCTCGCCGACCAACATCGGCTGCCTGATCTGGTCGGCGGTCGCCGCCCGCGAGCTGGGCCTGGTCTCCCGGGGCGAGGCCCGCCGCCGGATCCGCGCCGCCCTGGACACGCTGGCCCGCCTGGAACGCCACCCGTACTCCGGGATGTTCTACAACTGGTACGACCCGGCCAACGGGCAGCTGCTGCGCACCTGGCCGATCGACGGCTCGACGGTGCACCCCTTCCTCTCCAGCGTGGACAACGGCTGGCTGGCCGCCGCGCTGATGGTGGTCGGCAACGACGACCCGGCGCTGCGCGCGTCGGCCGGCCGGATCCTCGCCGGCATGGACTTCGGCTTCTACTACGACGCGAACGCCCGGGGCGCCGACTTCGGCGCCGGCCTGCTGCGCGGCGGGTTCTGGCCGGACCGCCCGCCGAACGGCGGCGTCGAGGACAACTACCGGGGCCGGGGCCCGAACGTCTGGTACACCGGCCACCACTACGGCACGCTCAACAGCGAGACCCGGATCGGCAGCTACGTCGCGATCGCGCTCGGCCAGGTACCCCGGGAGCACTACTTCGCCATGTGGCGCACCTTCGAGCCGAACTGCGACTGGTCGTGGCAGGAGATGAAGCCGGTCGGGGAGTACACCGAACACCTCGGCATCCGGGTCTTCGAGGGCGCGTACCGGCACCGGGGACGGCAGTACGTGCCGAGCTGGGGCGGCTCCATGTTCGAGGCGCTGATGCCGGACATGCTGGTGCCGGAGGCCCGGTGGGCGCCGGACAGCTGGGGCCGCAACCACCCGGTGTTCGTCCAGGGGCAGATCGACCACGGCCTGCACGAGGCCGGGTACGGGCACTGGGGCTTCTCGCCGTCGTCCGACCCGGCCGGCGGCTACCGGGAGTACGGCGTCGACCCGATGGGCCTGGACACCGACGGCTACACCAGCGACCAGGAACGCACCCGGGTCAACCTCGGCTTCGACGGCTGCCGCCCCGCCGACCCGCTCCCCACCGTCTACGGCGACGGCGTGGTGACCCCGCACGCGGTCTTCCTCGCCCTGCCGTACGCCCCCGGCGAGGCGGTCGACCAGCTGGCCCGGCTCCGCGCCGACTTCGACTGCTACGGCCCCGGCGGCTTCCACGACGCGGTGGCGGTGCGCAGCGGCGCCGTCGCCCACCGGTACCTCGCCCTCGACCAGGGGATGGTGCTGGGCGCGCTGGGCAACCTGCTCGGCGGTGACGCGCTGCGCCGCCGGTTCGCCGCCGGACCGGCCACCGAGCGGCTCCGCCCGCTGCTCGGGATCGAGGAGTTCGCCGTACCGGTCGGGTGACCGCCACCGAGGGGCCCGCGCGGTCGGGGAGGACCGGCCGCGCGGCCACGGGGATCGACGGCGCACCGCCACGAGGGGAGAGGACGAGGATGGGCAACGAGCAGGTGGCCACGCCGACCGGGGACGCCCGCGCCGACTGGGAGGCCCGGATCGGGCTGCGCCGCCACGGCGGCAGTGGTCGGGAGGCGCTTCCGCCACCGACCGGGCTGCGTGCCGTCGGCGGGCGGGGACAGGTGACCCTCGACTGGGAGCCGGTGCCCGGGGCGGTCGGCTATCTGGTCCACCGGGCGGACCGGCCGGACGGGCCGTACCTTCCCCTGGACCACCAGGGCGGCGACGTGCTGGCGGTGCCGCACCCGCCGTACGCGGACACCACCGGCGAGCCGGGCCGCACCTACCACTACGCGGTGGCCACGCTGGCCGACGTGGACGTGTGCGGGGAACCGGGGGCCGGCGTCGCCGTGGCGTCGACGCCCGACGGCCCGGCCGCCGTCCGGGTCGCCGTCGACGCCGCCGGAACCGACGGACCGGTGCACCGCCCGTGGCGACGCATGATCGGCGCCGAGCGCCTCAGCCACCTGCTCTGCGCCGACACCACGGGCGGGCGGCCGATCGGCGCGGAGTTCACCGAGGCACTGTCGATCATGCGCCGGGAGTTGGGCGTCGAGACGGTCCGCGCGCACGCCATCCTGCACGACGACGTCGGGGTCTACCGGGAGGTCGACGGCCGGCCGGTGTACGACTTCTCCCGCGTCGACCAGATCTACGACACGCTGCTCGGCCTCGACCTGCGCCCGGTCGTGGAACTCTCCTTCATGCCGGCCGACCTGGCCCGGGAGCCGGACAGGACGGTCTTCGCCTTCGACGCGATCATCTCCCCGCCCCGGGACTGGGACCGCTGGGCCGACCTGGTCCGGGCCCTCGTCACGCACCTGGTCGACCGGTACGGGCTGGCCGAGGTCCGCCGCTGGGAGTTCGAGGTGTGGAACGAGGCGAACCTGGAGGTGTTCTGGACCGGCACCCGGGAGGAGTACCTGCGGCTGTACGAGGTGTCCGCCCGCGCCGTCCGGGACGTCGACGCGGCGTTGCGGGTCGGCGGTCCCGGGTCGGCCGCCGCCGCGTGGAACGGCGCGCTGCTGGACCACGTCGCCCGCACCGGCGCCCCGATCGACTTCCTCTCCACCCACACCTACGGCAGCCCGCCGCTGGACCTGCGTCCGCTCTGCGAGGCCGCCGGCCGACCCGACCTGGAGCTGCTCTGGACCGAGTGGGGCATCACCCCCACCCACTTCAACCCGGTCACCGACGGGGTGTTCGCCGCCGCCTTCCTGCTGCGTGGCATGCGCTCCGCCGCCGGCCGGATCGAGGCGTTGGCGTACTGGGTGGCCTCCGACCACTTCGAGGAGCTGGGCCGGCCGCCCCGGCTGTTCCACGGCGGGTTCGGCCTGCTGACCGTCGGCAACCTCCGCAAGCCCCGGTACTGGGCGCTGGCCGCGCTCGCCCGGCTCGGCGACGACCAGTTGCCGGTGACCGTCGACGGCGACGGGGCGGGTTCCCTGGTCGAGACGTGGGCGGCCCGGCACGCCGACGGCCGGGTGCACGTCCTGGTCTGGAACGGCACCCTCGACCAGTCCAAGGCCGGCGGGGCGCCAGCGCTGGAGCGGGACGTGCGGGTCGACGTCGCCGGGCTCGCCGACCGGCCGTACCGGGTGACGCACTGGCGGGTCGACGCCACGCACTCCAACATCGAGGAGGTCTGGGCGCGGCACGGCGGCGGGGACTGGCCCGACGACGCGCAGTGGTCGCAGCTGCGGGCGGCCGACACCCTCGACCGGTACGAACCGGACACCGAGGCACACCCGGCGGACGGTGTCCTCGGCTGGGCCTTCCCGCTGCCCATGCCGGGCTTCTCCCTGCTGGAACTCGTGCCGCTCGACTGAGCCGCACGTGGCCGCCGGGCCGGAGGCCCTCGCTGTCTCCGGCCCGACGGCGGCCGGGGCGCTGCCGCCTCCGGCCCGACCGGCGGCCCGGGGCCAGCCGGCCCGGGAGGCACCGTGACCAGGTCGGACCCGTCCGGGCACCGTAGCCTGGAGCCGGAGAACGTCGACGACGCGGAGTGGTGGGGTGACGAGACCGGACAACGAGGCGGCCGGCCGGGCGGACGGTCCGCACCGCCGCCGCCCCACCGTCTACCAGGTGGCCGAACTGGCCGGAGTGTCCATCGCCACGGTCTCCCGGGCCCTGCGCGCCGACGAGCCGGTGGCGCCGGAGACCCGGCGGCGGGTGCTGGCCGCCGCGCGGACCCTGAACTGGTGGCCGAGCAGGGCCGCGCAGACGTTGGCCGGTGAGAAACACGACGCGGTGGCGATCATCATGCCCGACCTCGCCGGCCCCTACTACGCCCAGGTCGTCGCCGGCTTCGAGTCGGAGGTGGTCGGGCGGGACAGCGTCGTCATGGTGATGGCCACCCACGGCCGGGCCGCCTCCGAGCGGCTGGTACGCGACCTCGCGTCCCGGATCGACGGGCTGGTCGTGATGGGCGAGAGTGTTCCGGAACCGACCCTCCAGGAGATGGTCACGCAGGTGCCGGTGGTCCTGCTGGCCCGCCCGGCGCTGCCCGCCGTCACCACCGTGGTCTGCGAGAACGTGCAGGCGGCGGAGACCCTGACCCGGCACCTGTTCGACCACGGACGGCGTCGGCTGCGCTTCGTCGGCGACCCGGAGGGCACCCCGGACGTGCGGGAACGGTGGACCGGGTTCGTCCGGGCGCACACCGACGCGGGCGTGCCGCTGGTCGGCGGCCCGGTCGAATGTGAGCGCCTGGAGGCGGAGAGCGGCTACCGGGCGGGGCTGGAGGTCCTCCGCGACCCGGAGGTGGACGCCGTCTTCTGCGCCAACGACGAACTCGCCTCCGGGGTGTACCGGGCCGCCGCCGAGGTCGGGCGGACCGTGCCCGGGGATCTCGCGGTCACCGGCTGGGACGACGTGACCCTCGCCGCCCACCTGTCGCCGCGCCTGACCACGGTGCGTCAGCCGATGCGTGAGCTGGGGGCCGCCGCCGCGCGGCTGCTCTTCGACCAGATCGGCGGTGCCCGTACACCGACCACGGTGCAGCTCGACACCGAAGTGGTGATCCGGGCCAGCTGCGGCTGCCCCGGTTGACCGACGCCGGTGCTCCACCCCGGCGCGCGCGGTGATCGCCCCCGTGGTGCGGCATGTCGGGCGGTCCGCACGCGTGCAGAGGCCGACATGCCGCAATTCGAGTCGATCACGTGGCGGTCGGGCCGGGCCGCACGCCGGGTCAGACGTCGGTGGTGAAGCGCTCCAGCACCGAGGGGGCGACCAGGCCGATGGCGGCGAGGACGGAGACCACGGTGAGCACCGAGCGGACCACCACGATCTCGGTCTTGCCGCCGGCCCGCAGCGCGATGCTGTTCGGCAGGCCGATCGGCGTCCACATTCGGCGTTTGATCGGGATGGGCCAGAGGATCGGCACCCCGGCCTTGGTGACCATGTCGCCGATGATGTGCACGAAGCAGCCCACCCCCATGGCCAGCCCGATCATCGGGTAGCCCCGGTCACCGGGCAGGTTCGCGAAGGTGTACCAGGCGCCGGCGGCCGAGGTCAGCGTGACGATCACCCAGCCGGCCCGTTCCGCCCAGCGGTCGAAGAGGCCGCGCAACGCCAGGCCGATCATGAAGAACAGGATGCCGACCACGGCCCACTTGCCGTACGCGGTGCAGAGCGCGGTGGTGCCCCAGCCGACCAGCACGGTGAACGGGATGGTGTGGGTCAGCGTCCGGTGCCCGTTGCTGCGTTTCGGGTCGCGGCTGAGCTTGGTGGCGTAGTACACGCCGAGCGACACCTTCTCGATCACCTCGGCTACGAAGAGCGAGAAGACCCCGAAGGTGCGGGCGACGGTGGCCCCGCCCTGGTTGCGGGTCACCTTGCCGGAGAGGTCGAGGTCGGGGAAGAGCGCGCCGCCCGCGCAGACCGCCGTGCCGACGGCGAGCGCCAGGGTGGACTGTTCGTAGTCGGCGAAGTGTTCCAGCGCCAACGACCCGGTCAGCCACACCGCCGCGCCGGAGAGCGCGTGCGACGGTCCCATCATGTCGGTCATCCTCCCCCGGAGATCGTGATCGACAAGTTACGGCACCGGGGCGACATCCTGGCTGTCGGGTACTCGTCCGTCGGCAGTGGAACCACACGTTCCGGCCGCGGCCCCGGGGGAGGCCGCGGCCGGAACAGGCCCGTCACCGCCGGCCGGTCCGGCCACCCGGCCAGCGCGGCGGAGGCTTCGGCTCCGCCGTCCAGCGGGGCGGGAGGCGCTCGGCTCCGCGGTCAGCCTGGCGGGAGACTTCCGGCTACCCGGTCAGCGGGGCGGGAAGCGCAGGACCCGGTCGTCGGTCGCGGCCGGGGAGCCGCGTCCGTCGCGGTTGCTGGTGGTGACCCAGAGGTACCCGTCGGGGCCGTACTCCACGGTGCGCAGCCGGCCGTACGTGCCGACCAGCTCGGCCACCGGCGTGCCCGCGCCGCCGGAGGTGGTCAGCGGCACGTTCCACAGCCGGGTCCCGCGCAGCGCGGCCACGTAGAGCCGGTTGCCGACGATCGCCGCGCCGCTCGGGGACGCCTGCGCGGGCGACCAGACCACCAGCGGGTCACGGAACCGGGGGTCGTTGGCCCGGCCCTCGACGATCGGCCAGCCGTAGTTGCCGCCCCGCACGATGACGTTGACCTCGTCCCACGTGTTCTGCCCGAACTCGGTGGCGAGCAGCCGGCCCTGGGCGTCCCAGGCCAGACCCTGCACGTGGCGGTGACCGAGGCTGTAGACCAGGGAACCGGCGTACGGGTTGTCCGCCGGGACCGTGCCGTCCGGACGCATCCGGAGGATCTTGCCGTTGCGGCTCTGGAGGTTCTGCGAGGTGGACGTCTGCCCCGCGTCGCCGACCCCGGCGTAGAGCATCCCGTCCGGACCGAAGGCGATCCGGCCGCCGTTGTGAATGCTGGCCTTGGCGAGTCCGGTGAGGATCGGCTGCTGGGTCTGGGGCGTGCTGAGCCGGAAGCGGGCGATCCGGTTGTCGGTCGAGGTGGTGAAGTAGACGTAGACGTAGCCGTCCTGGGCGTGCGTGGGGGAGACCGCCAGCCCGAGCAGCCCGCCCTCGCCGCCGGGGGCGACCCCGGCGATCTGGGTCACCGGCGTGGGCGCCTGGCCGGGCCGCACCCGGACCACCTGGCCGGAGTTGCGTTGTGCGACCAGGGCGGAGCCGTCGGGGAGGAAGTCCATCCCCCACGGCACGGTCAGGTTGCTGGCGACCACCTGCGGTCGCGTGAAGTCGAAGTCACCGAGGGCTTCGACCGTGGCGCTCGGACCCGGCGCATGCTGGGCCGGGTCGGCGAGCGCTGCGGCCCCGCCCCCGGTCAGCGCGACACCCATCGTCGTCGCTGCCACGATCATCAACCGGACTCTCACGACAAACACCACCATTCTATCAGCGATTTCCGTCAATATATATCGCAACGAGTGATCAAATCGATACGGAAAGCGCTGTCCCCCGGTGGCCCGGCATCGCATACCATCGCTTCTGGTCGATGTCTTGGGAGGACTGCGGGACGACGGGGACCGCAACCGGGGACCGACCGGGAAGGCAGCAGATGCGGACTCCACACGTCACCCCGCGCCGGCACGACGCCCCACGTCGCCTCGGTGCCCTCGCGCTGGCCGTCGCGGTCGGGACGGCGTCGCTGGTCGGTGTCAGCGCACCGGCGGCGGCCGAGCCGGCGACCATCCTCGGGGCCGGCACGCCGACCGCGATCCCGGGCAGCTACATCGTGGTACTCAAGGACAGCGTCGCGCTCCGGGACACCGGCATCCTGACCCGCGACGGCCGGGTGCCGCGCGGCACCCTGTCCGCGCCGGCCCGCGAGGCGGCCCGGGACGCGGTGGACTGGACGGCGAAGACCCTGGCCGACCGGCACGGCGCGACCGTGGGCCACCGGTACAGCGCCGCGCTGCGCGGCTTCACCATCCGGGCCAGCGAGTCGACGGCCCGGCGCATCGCCGCCGAGGAGTCGGTGGCCTTCGTGGAGCAGAACCGCCGCACCCGGCTCGACGACGACCGCACCGCCCCGGTCACCACGCTGGGCACCCAGCCGAACCCGCCGTCGTGGGGGCTGGACCGGGTCGACCAGACCAGCCTGCCGCTGAACAGCACGTTCAACTACCCCTCCTCGGGCGGTCAGGGCGTGCACGCGTACGTCATCGACTCCGGCATCCGCCTCACCCACCAGGACTTCGGCACCCGGGTCGTCAACGGCATCGACGTGGTGGACGGCGGCACCGCCGACGACTGCTACGGGCACGGCAGCCACGTCGCCGGCACACTGGGCGGCACGACGTACGGGGTGGCCAAGAGCGTCACCCTGGTCGCCGTACGCGTCTGGGCGTGCGACGCCACCGGCGACATCGCCACCACCACCCAGGCGATCGACTGGGTCACCGCGAACGCGCAACAGCCCGCCGTGGCGAACATGAGCTTCGGCAACTCGACCACGCTCAACCCCGGCGCGTACGAGGCCGCGACCACCGGGCTGATCAACTCGGGCGTGACCGTGGTGGCGTCCGCCGGCAACGACGGCGGGGACGCCTGCGTGAAGACGCCGGCGTTCATCCCGGCGGTGCTCACCGTCGGATCGACCTGGCCCGACGACGGGGCGGCCTGGCTGAGCAACCACGGCCCCTGCGTGGACCTCTTCGCGCCCGGCCAGAGCATTGTTTCCGCCGGCCACACCACCGACACCGCCTGGACGACCAAGACCGGCACCTCGATGGCCGCGCCACACGTGGCCGGTGCCGCGGCGTTGATCCTCGCCGCGAATCCGACCTGGACGCCGGCGCAGGTGCACGCCCAGGTGATCGCCAACTCCACCTCCGGCGTGGTGTTCGGCACGCGGCCGAACACCACCAGCCGGATGTTGTACGTGCCCTCCTGACCCCTGCGGCGCTCCACCCGCCCCCGGCTCTCCCGGCCGGGAGAACCGACCAGTGCCCCCGTTCGGCCGTTGCGAAGCCCGGCCGAGCGGGGGGCACTGTGGCGTCCGGTCGACACCGACCGCGGATGCCGGTGCTGGTAGGGCCGACCTGTTGATCACACACGGTGGTTTGGCTGCCCGCTATCGTTGCCTCGGCGGTATTTGCGGCAGCAACTTGTAATCGGATCTTGACGAAGTGTGGCAGCCTCCCTAGCTTTCGTGATCACGTGCTGCGTGACGGGGGAGGCCCACAGTGGTCGATGGTGCGGGTGCGTCGTCGGTGTTCGCGTCCTTGAACAGGACGACCCGGCGACTCTGCCTCTTCTGGGTCGTCCTGTTGACGGTCACCCTGCTCCCCGGGTCACCGGCGCAGGCACGTCCGTCCGCACCCGGGCTGCCGAAGGACCGGGCCGTGCCGGTCGAGCGGCTCGCCCCGAAGAAGCGGGGAGTGTCCCCCTCGGACCGCCAGCAGTGGTCACCCCAACAGGTTTCCCTGCCCGGGGCAGCCTCCGCGGTCGTTCCGGTGGACCGGACGCCGGCCGCTGGTGGCGAGGTGGAGCGGACCCGGTGGGTGACCTGCCGGTCCGACTGACCCCCGACCCGGCCTCCTCGGTGCCGGCACCGCAGCAGCTCCAGGTGAGTGTCACCGACCAGAGCGAAGCACAGGAGGCCGGCGTTCCGGTCCTCCTGCGGCTCGACCGCCTGGACGACGGGCTGACTCGCTCCCGGGTACGGATCGAGGTGGACTACTCGGGCTTCCGTGCAGTGTATGGCGCGGACTGGGCGTCGCGCCTCCGGTTGGTGCGGATGAAGCCGTGCGTGGGAGGGCAGGCTGCGGACACCACCGCATGTGGCGTCGACACCGTTCTGCCGTCGTCGAACGACACCAACCCGGGCGTCGTCTCAGCGGCTCTCGACCTGGCAACGCTGACCGACGCCGGTACCACGTCGGCGAATCCGGGTGGCGGCGAGGCCGTCGCGGACGCCGTGCTGGCCCTCTCGGCCGGCACCGACAGCGAAACGGGTTCCTTCGCGAAGACGTCGTTGTCCGAGTCGTCCGCCTGGCAGGCGGGACAGTCGTCCGGCGACTTCGGCTACTCGTACCCGCTCGAACTGCCGGCGGCTCCCAGCGACCTCGCGCCGGAGGTTACCTTCGGCTACTCCTCTGGCTCGGTGGACGGCCGGACCAACGCCGAGAGCGGACAGACGTCCTGGCTGGGTGAGGGTTGGAACTACGAGCCCGGTTACGTCGAACGGTCCTACCGGTCCTGCAAGGACGACCAGCTCCCCGCCCCGACCTTCAGCAACGCCACCGGCGACCTGTGCTGGCGGGAGGAGAACGCGACGCTGGTCTGGCAGGGCCGGTCCACCGAGCTGATTCGCGACAGCGCGACGGCGACGTGGCGGCTGGCCGAGGACGACGGCAGCCGGATCGAACTCCTCCAGAACGGCGTCGACTGGAACGATGCCCTCAACGTCTTCTCGCCCGGCGACTTCGACGGCGACGGGCACGCCGACGTCATGCTTCGGTACGCCTCGAACCTGAACCTCTACCTTCTGCGTGGCGACGGTGCCGGCGGCTTCCTGAACAGTGGCAAGGCCACCCTGATCGCATCGATGACCGGCGCCAACCTGGTCTTCTCTCCTGGGGACTTCACGGGCGACGGCAACGTCGACGTCCTCTGGCGTCGCAGCTCCGACGGCACGCTGTGGATGCTGCGTGGTAACGGCACCGGCGGCTGGCTCAGTGGCACCAGCCTGCAGATCGGATCGTTCAGCGGTGCCAACGCGACCTTCGGTCATGGCGACTTCAACGGCGACGGCAAGGTCGACGTCCTGTGGCGCAGGTCGTCCGACAGTGCCCTGATGATGATTCGAGGCAACGGAACCGGCGGTTGGATCACCGGACAGAGCGAATTGATCGGCTCAGGCTGGGGCGACTTCGACCAGCTGCTGTCACCGGGTGATTTCACCGGTGACGGGAAGGTCGATGTCCTCGTCCGCCACGCGACCACCAAGAACCTGTACCTCTTCGCCGGAGACGGAACCGGGGGCTGGCTCTCCTCCAGCGGTACGCAGGTCGCCACCGGTCCGAGCACTGCCGACGTCGTCTTCTCCGGTGGGGACCATGACGGCGACAGCGAGCCGGATGTTCTGTGGCGCGACGGAACCAGCAAGGATCTCTTCCTGCTTGCCGGCAACGGGACCGGCGGTTGGAAGGCCCCCGCTACCTCGGTCAACATCTCGGTGGGCCTGCGGCACCAGAACGGCGACGACAACGGGGAACACTGGCGGCTGACCACCCCCGACGGGGTGCAGTACTACTTCGGCCGGGACCGGCTGCCCGGCTGGGTCTCCCTCAACCGCGAGACGAACTCGGTCTGGACCGTGCCGGTGTTCGGCAACAGCTTCGGGGAGCCCTGCTACCGCAGCGCCGGGTTCACCGCCTCCCGATGCAGCCAGGCCTGGCGCTGGAACCTCGACCACGTCGTCGATCCGCACCAGAACGCGATGACGTACTGGTACGACCGGGAGCAGGCCCGTACCGGTCTGGCCAACAACGCCAGCTCCACCGCCATCTACGAACGTGGCGGCAACCTGCGGCAGATCGAGTACGGCCTCCGCGTCAGCCAGGAGATCACCGGCAACCCCCACATGCGGGTGATGTTCGAGCCCGAGGACCGTTGCCTGACGTCGTGCTGGTCCGGGACGACGCCGAACGTGGCGAACTGGCCCGACACCCCCTGGGATCTCCACTGCGCCACCTCGGCGACCTCCTGCGCCGGCAACATCAGCCCGTCCTTCTTCACCACGAAGCGCCTGGCGAAGGTGACCGCCCAGGTGTGGAACGGCACCGCCCGGGTTCCGGTCGACGAGTGGACCCTCACCCACCAGTTCCCGGCCACCGGCGAGGCCTCGGTCAGCCCGGCCCTCTGGCTGTCCACCATCGTCCGCACCGGCAAGGACGGCGGTGACAAGGCGCTGCCCCGGATCGACTTCGGTGGCACCCGGTACGCCAACCGCACCGACCACAACGTATCCGCCGGCGTGCCGCTGGTGAACCGGTACCGGATCACCCGGGTCAGCGACGAGCACGGCGGCGAGACCACCGTCACCTACCAGGGATCCGACTGCACCGTCTCGTCCCAGGCGGCCCCCTCCGCCAACCCCAAGCGCTGCTTCCCGCAGTACTACTACCCGCCGCTGGCCCCCGCGCCGGGTTGGTCCTGGTGGAACAAGTACCGGGTGTCGAAGGTCGTCGACAAGGACCTCGTCGGCGGCAGCCCGGACGTCGAGCAGAGCTACGACTACTCCACCAACGGGTCCTCCTCCACCGTGCTGTGGCACCACAGTGACGGGGCGGCCACCTGGTCGACCCCGCTGGAGAAGCGGTCCTGGTCGGACTTCCGGGGCTGGCCCACGGTCACCGTCACCACGGGTGTCGACGGACAGACCCGGTCGCAGACCCGGTCGCTGTACTTCCGGGGCATGGACGAGGACCGCACCGACGCCGGTGAGGGCCTCCGGGACGCAAAGATCACCAACTCGCTGGGCGAGGTCACCGAGGACCACTCCCACCTTGCCGGCATGCTCCACGAGGAGATCGAGTACGACGGTGCCGGCGGTATAGCGCTGAGCAAGACGATCACCACCCCGTGGCAGCACCGGACCGCTCACCGCCAGTCGGCCGCCGCTGACGCCCAGCCGTCCAATGCCTACGCCTACTACACGGAATCGGCCACGACGCGGGAGATGACCTGGCTGGCCGGCTCGTCGAGCTGGCGTACCACCCGGAGCGTCAACACCTACGAGACGACGTACGGCAGCCTCACCAGGACCGAGGACCTCGGCGACGTCGCCGTCACCACCGACGACACCTGCACGACCGTCCAGTACGCCCGGAACCCCGACGCGTGGCTGATCGACTTCCCGTCCGAGACGACCACGACCAACTGCGCCGCCACGCCCGGCCCGGCCGACACCCTCACCGGCAGCCGGACCTACTACGACGGCAGCACCACGCTGGGGGAGATGGGCAGCCGGGGCCTGCCCACCCGGTCGGACGAGATGTCCGGTGCCAACGGCAGCACGCCCACCTGGCTGAAGCGCTCCACCGCGACCTACGACGCACTTGGCCGCCTGCTGACCGAGACCGACGCCCTGGACGAGACCACGACCATCGCGTACACCCCGGCGTCGGGTGGCCGCGTCACCAGTGTCAGCGAGACCAACCCGAAGTCGCAGACCACCACGGCGACCCTGAACCTGCGCGGGCTGCCGGTCACCGTGACCGACGCCAACAACAAGACCACCACCACCAGCTACGACCCGCTCGGCCGCCAGTTGAAGGTGTGGCTGCCCGGCCGTACCACCAGCGACGTGCCGAACCAGGAGTTCGTCTACGGCACCGACAGCCCCAGCGTCGCCCACTACCTGCAGACGAAGACCCTGGGGCCGAACGGCAACCAGATCAGCGCCTTCGAGATCTACGACGGCCACCTGCGCCTGCGGCAGACCCAGGCCACCGCCCCGGACGGCAAGCGGGTGATCTCCGACGTCCGGTACGACTCGCGTGGCCTGGTGGTGAAGGAGTCCGCGTTCTACAACAACGCCAGCGCGCCGACCGGCACCCTGGTGACGTTCGCTGACGCTGATGTCCCCACCCAGCGTCGCTACGTGTACGACGGCACCGAGGACCTCACCCGCGACGCGCTCTGGTCGCTGAACGCCGAGAAGTGGCACACGACCATCACGTACGACGGCGACCGCACCAACGTCGACCCGCCGGCCGGCGGCATCCCCACCACCACGATCGAGGACGCTCTCGGCCGCACCACGGCCTTCCGGCAGTACCACGGCACCGGCCCCAGCGGCACCCACGACGAGACCACCTACGCATACGACCGGCTCGACCAGCTGACCGCCGTCACCAAGGCCGGCAACACCTGGACCCACACCTACGACCGGCTCGGCCGCCTGACCGCAACCGACGACCCCGACGCCGGCGACCAGACCTTCGGGTACGACGCCAACGATCAGCTCGTCACCTCGACGGACGGTCGTGGCGAGGTACTGCACCGCAGCTACGACGAACTCGGTCGGCTGACCGCGCTGCGGGACGACAACGCCACCGGCGCCCTGCGGGCCTCCTGGGTGTACGACAACCTCGCCAAGGGCTACCCGACCTCGGCCACCCGGCACCACACCTCCGGCAACTACGTCCGGCAGATCGCCGGCTACACCGACCTCTACCAGCCGAGCGGGGTCACCGACACCATCCCGGCCAGCCAGGGGCTGCTCGCCGGCACGTACACCACCGGCTACGGCTACCACCCGGACGGCACCCTCGCCACCACCGACCTGCCGGCGAAGGGCGGCCTGCCGGCGGAGACGGTCACTGGGACCTACACCGACCAGGGCTACCTCTCCGGCGTGAGCGGGCTCTCCACCTACCTGGCCAGCGCCCAGTACCACTGGCACGGCGCGCTCAAGCAGCAGACGCTGGGCAGCGGCACCAAGCGCACCCGGATCACCACCACGATCGAGGACGCCACCGGCCGCCTTACCAAGTCCGAGGTGCACACCGAGAACCAGATCACCCCGGACACCTGGGTCGAGCGACTCACCGAGCAGTACAGCTACGACGCCGACGGCAACGTCCTCGGCATCTCCGAGACCAGCGGCACGACCGTCGTGGCCAACCAGTGTTTCGGCTACGACTATCTCCAGCGCCTGACCGAGGCGTGGACCACCACCGCCGGCACCTGCCAGGCCAACCCCAGCCAGGCGATCGTCGGCGGGGCGGACGCCTACTGGCACTCCTACACCTACGACACCGCAGGTAACCGGGCCACTGACACCCGGCACAGCGCCGGGGGCGACACCACCCGCACCTACACGTACCCCGCACCGGGGTCGGCCCGCCCGCATGCGGTCACCGGCATCACCACCAGCGGTGGCGGACCCACCACCAGCTACACCTACGACAACGGCGGGTTCCTGGCCACCCGCACCGGCGGTGGCACGCCCAACCAGACGCTGACCTACGACGCCGAAGGGCTGCTCGCGCAGCTCACCAACGGCACCACCGTCCACACCTACCTGTACGACGCCGAAGGTGGGCGGCTCATCGTCGACAACCCCGGAACAGAGAAGATCCTCTACCTCGGGGAGAGCGAGTACCGGCTTAGCCACACCACCGGTCAGGTCACCGCTACCCGCTACTACCCGAACGCGGTACGCACCACCACCGACGGCCTCACCTGGATGGCCGCCAACCACCACGGCACCACCCAGTTGGCGATCGACTCCGGTGACCTGAGCGTCACCCGGCGGCGGATGACCCCGTTCGGCGAGAACCGTGGCGCGCCGCCGGGCACTTGGCCGGACGACAAGGGCTTCGTCGGCGGGACCATCGACCCGACGGGCTACACCCACCTCGGGGCCCGCGAGTACGACCCTGCAACCGGCCGGTTCCTCTCTGTCGACCCGCTGGTCGACTACGGCGACCCGCAGAGCCTGAACGCCTATTCGTACTCGGGCAACAACCCCGTCCGCTACTCCGACCCCGACGGCCTGCGCCGCATCGAACACGCGGGCGGCGGCGCGGGTGGTGGTGGCGGCGCGAGAGGTTCGCTCGGTGGGGGCTTCAGCATCAAGCCATCGTCGTTCTTCAAATGGGTGAAAAATCGCTTCCGCTTCAGTGGTAGAAGCTTGAAGGGGTCCTCCCACTCGAGTTCTGTGACGAGCGCCGAGATGAGGGCGATGCGCTCGCGCTCGATGAAGAAGTCGCCGGCGAAGAAGCCTTCGTCGCCGACCTCGAAGGGGAAGAGCCCTCGCTCTGGGAGCAAGCCGAAGCCGACAAAGAGCACCAAGCCCTCCAAGTCAACCAGCAATTCTTCCAAGTCGACGGGCAAGCCCTCGTCGAAGGGCAAAGTTAAAAACGCTATCAAGAATCAGATCAGGGAGGAGATTAAGGAGACCGTCAAGGACGAGGTGGTCGGCGGCCTGCCTCCCTGTGGTCACAGTTTCGCCCCGGACACTGAGGTGCTTCTCGCTGACGGCGACACGCGGCGGATCGACGAGATCGCCGAAGGCGACCAGGTGCTGGCACACGACCCGGAAACCGGGGAGACCAGTGCCGAGGTCGTGACCGACCTGCACGTGAACCGGGACGCCGAACTGACCGACCTGTCGGTACGCACCGAGGGCGGCGAGTTCGTCACGCTGGAGACGACCGAGAACCACCCCTTCTGGAGTGAGAGTCGCCAGGAGTGGGTAGACGCGGGTGAACTCCGCCCGACCGAGCTGCTCAAAACCTCCACCGGCGAGATCGTCTCGGTCGCCAAGGTCCACACCTTCCTCGGTGACGCGACCATGCACGATCTCACCGTCGCAAACGTCCACACATACTATGTGCTGGCAAGTGTCACCGCAGTCCTCGTGCACAACTGCAATGATCGAACCCATGACAAGGCTCGGGGGGCTGAAGGCGTCGCCGAAATGACCTCGACTCTTGAGCGGTTCCACCGGCGGTCGGATATCTACAGCGAAAGCTATGGAAATGGATTCGAGCTCTGGACACCCTACGGTGTTCGCCAGGTAGATATCGCGGTTAGGAACAGGAGGGGGGGTCTCGATCTCTTTGAGGTTAAGGTAAATAAATCGAATTATACCAAGGGGCAGCGGAGGAAGGACCTTTGGCTGGAGCAGACTTACGGCTTCAAAACAACAGTTCTTCGTCGCAGTACGGCTTGCCCTATCTGCTTGCCGAGATTCCCTTAGGAGGGTGTTGTGAGTAGCGACTTTGGATTCTGGAAAGGTGGTCTGGGCGATGCCGAGAGGATCTTCGACGGTATTGCTGAGGGTGATACTGGCGATCTTGTGGCCAGTGTCGACTTGCTGCGGTTTCGAGAGGAGTTGCTAGCTCGTTGGCCGGATATGCGCAACGAGCTGGAGCCGTCGGAATATGATCTTGAGGAGAGTCCGGAAGATCTCTCGAAATACGTACTCCTGACCCTTTCGGTGCGACAGTTGGAACACCTTCCTGAGGTTTTGAAACTCGCAAAGAAACATGGCCTTGTTGGTTACAGTGGTGTGGCAGGTAGGCCAATTTAGTGGTTCTTCAGATGATGACTCTTACCGCATAACGAGCAGGCTTTTCCGTCGAGATTGGCGGCCTCCGACGGTACGCCCGGCAGGGGCGCGATCGCCTCCCGGCAGGACGAATCTCCACAGTAGTCAGAGCGGGAGACACGTGACTCGAATCGGCGGCTGATCCGTGTGCAGGTCCCGATGTGTCGTACTTCCCGCGCCGTGCTGTCTGCCGTTCGAGGCGGCACCTTTTTGGGGTCACCACGTCCGCTGAGGCCGTCCGGGCTAGGTCTGGCCCGCTCGGTCGCGGCTTGTTGCGGCGATACGTCGTCGTGGGCGGCACGGAGGGCGTTGCGGGCGGTGGTCCCGACCGGGCAGCGCCCGTCGGCTCCGGGCCGATGGCCGTGAACAGCGTCGACGGTCATGGATCTCACTCCGGCGGGCCTCCACCCGAGGTGCGCATCGGTGTCCCCGAACGTCGAGCGGCAGAGGACGCACTCGAAATTCATCTCGACGAGGAAAGGCTGGACGTTGACGAGTTCGAGCGGCGGATCGCGGCATGCCAGCAGGCGGGCAACCAGACGGAGTTGCTCAGGATCTTCGCTGATCTTCCGGCACCTCACCCGCAGATGCCGTCCTCTGCCGATTCTGCCGCCGAACCTGACGAGGACATCCCGCCCGGTGCTCTGGCAGGCTGTCTGACGCTGGGGCTGGGACTGCCGGTGGCCATCGTGTGTGGAGTTGTCTACGGCACATGGTGGGCGCTGGCCGTGCCGGTGGCGGTGACCGTGGCGATGGCCTACGCCGAGCACCTGCGCCGGCCCTCACCGAACCGCACCCGCGACGGTGACCCGCGCGCCTCCGGCTGAACGAACCCCTGCGGAGAAGGTCAGACGGCGAGCAGGTTGCCCTCCGGGATGGCGATCTTCGACCGTACGCCGGCCAGGGGAGCGGCGGCCCGGCGGACCCGCAGCGGCACGTGTTCCCGGCGGGCGGTGGCGTAGCTGGCGGCGGTGGAGGCGGCGATGGTCGACCAGCCGTACCGCTCGCCGACCATGGTGCGGGCGCGGCGGGCGACCCGGCGGGCGAACACTTCGTCGCCGACGAGCCGGCCGACCGCGTCGGCGAGCGCGTCGGGGTCGCTGTGCGGGAAGGTCATGCCGGTGACGCCCGGCTCGACGATCTCGGCGAGTCCGCCGGTGGCGGCCACCGCCAAGGGTGCGCCGGCCGCCGCCGCCTCCAGGGCGACCATGCCGAACGGCTCGTAGAGGCTGGGCACCACGGTCGCGTCGGTGGCCCCGAGCATCGCCGGGAGCTGCGACTCGGTGAGGAAGCCGGTGAAGCGGACCGTGTCGGTCAGCCCCAGGCCGTCGACCCGGGCCCGCAGCTCGTCCTTGTACGGGCCGTCCCCGGCGATCACCACGCGCAGGCCGGGGTGCCGGTGGCGCAGGTGCGGCACGGCCTCCACCAGGTGCTGCACGCCCTTCTCGTAGACCAGGCGGCCGGCGTACCCGACGAGGGGGCCGTCGGCGGCGAAGCGGGCGCGGGCGGCGGTGACCGCGCGCGGGCGGGCCTGCCAGGCGCGGGCGTCCACCCCGTTGGGCACCACGTCGACCCGGCCGGCGGACACGTCGAAGAGGGTGGTGACCTGGTCGCGCATGTAGCCCGAGCAGGCGATGACCCGGGTGGACGAGTTGCTCAGCCAGTGTTCGACGCCGTGGATGGTGCGGTTCATCTCCTCCGGCAGCCAGCCCTGGTGCCGGCCGGCCTCGGTGGCGTGGATGGTGGTGACCAGGGGCAGGTCGAGGTGCTCGCTGATGGTGACGGCGGTGTGCGCGACCAGCCAGTCGTGGGCGTGCACCACGTCGTACTCGCCGGTGTCGGCGGCGCGCAGCGCGGTGCGGGTGAGCGTGTGGTTGAACGCCATCGTCCAGGCGAGCAGGGCCGGGGTGGCCAGGGGGAAGGCCACCGGGTCCTCGGGGGCACGCAGGATCCGGACGCCGTCGGCGTACTCCTCCAGCGGCGCGCCCTCGACGTGCCGGGTGACCACGGTGACCTCGTGCCCGGCGGCGGCCAGGGCGACGGAGAGGGCGTGCACGTGCCGGCCGAGTCCACCGACGAGCACCGGCGGGTACTCCCAGGAGAGCATCAGCACCCGCTGCGGCCGGGCGGAGTGGATGTCGATCACGTCGGCGTCCGGTGACATGCGGTCCCCCTGGAGTTGTCCCCTGCGCGCGGCGACGGCCTCCGCTGTCCGGAGTCCCCGTCGCCGCGCCCTGGTCGGGGCCAATCCTGCCGCCGGCTCGCTAACCTGCGGCGACGCCGCCGTTGCGGCTCTGTAAAGCGGGCCTATCGGGTACGGCGGGCGCGCAGCAGCTCGGCGACCGACCACGCCTGGAACGGGCAGCCGGTCGCCCCGTACGGCGGCAGCCCGTCCGCCGTCTCGCTGACCGAACCCAGGCCGTACTCGGTGAGGTGTGCCTCGATGCCCACGAACAGCTCGTCGACCGGGACCTTGCCTCGTCGGCAGGCGTCCGCGTACGGCCCGAGCAGCCACGGCCAGACCGTCCCCTGGTGGTAGCCGCCGTCCCGCTCGGCCGGCGTGCCCCGGTGCCGGCCGGTGAAGCCGGGGGAGTCGGGGGAGAGGCTGCGCGGCCCGAGCGGGGTGAGCAGCCCGGCGGCCACCCGGCGCAGCGTCGCCTCGTCCGGCTCCAGCGGCGCGTGCGGCAGTGACCAGGCGAGCAGCTGGTTCGGGCGGAGCAGGTCGTCGTCGTGGTGCGGCGCGCCGCCCAGCGGGTACGCCGGCGCGGGCCCGTCCACCACGTCGTAGAGCCAGCCCGTCGGGGCGGGGAACCGCTCCCGGAACGCGGTCACCGCCCGTTCGTGCAGCCGTTCTAGCTCCCCGATGTCCTGCCCGGCCAGCTCGGTCAGCTCGACGAGTCCGGCCAGCCCGTTGATCCACAGCGCGTTCACCTCGACCGGCTTGCCCGTCCGGGGCGTCACCGGCGCCCCGTACACCCGGGCGTCCATCCAGGTCAGCGCGACACCCGGGGTGCCGCCCTGGGTGAGCAGGCCGTCGGCCGGGTCGACCGCGATGCCGTACCGGGTGCCGGCCAGGTGCGCGTCGACCACCCCGCGCAGCGCCGGCAGCAGCTCGTTGCCGAGGTCGGTGTCCCCGGTGAGGGTGACGTGCCGGTTCACCGCGTGCAGGAACCACAGGGTCGCGTCGACGGTGTTGTACTCGACCCGCCCGGTGTCGGCGGTGTTCGCCAGCATCCCCTCCGACAGGGTCGCCGCGTACGACCGCAGCAGCTCCCGTCCCTCGGTGGCCCGGTTCGTGCAGAGGAACAACCCCTCGTACGAGATCATCGTGTCCCGCGACCAGGCCCCGAACCACGGGTAGCCGGCGACCACGTCGACCGGCGCCTGGTCGGTGCGCACCACGAACGCGTCGGCGGCCAGGGTCAGCGTCGCCTCCACCGCGTCGGCCGGCCGGGCGGCGGCCACCACCCGCCGGTTGCGTCGCCGGGCGGTCGCCACCACCTCGGTCGCCGGTGGGGGCGTGACGTCGAGCTGGTCGGCCCAGGCCAGCACGGAGACGGTGTCGCCGGGGCGCGCCAACTGCCCGGCGAACCGGCCGGCGTACCAGAGGTCCTCGTCCGGGTGCAGGCCCCGGGCGGCCTCCTCCCGGTGGCGCACGCCCAGCCACCACTGGCCCTCGGGCGTCCAGTCCGGACCGGCGAGGCGGAAAGCGCCCTCGATCACGGCCCCGCCGTCGACCGGTTCCATCCGGGGCGCGGGGCCGTCCGCGCGGCGCTCCCCGTGCGCGTCCCGCCAGGTGCAGACCGCCGCCAGCTCCAGGCGCACCGGACCACCGGAGACCAGCCGGTGCACCACCGCCACGCAGGGACGGCCGGGCAGCATGGCCAGCTCCCGCTCGATGACCGTGTCGCCGATCCGCCACCGCCACCGGGGCAGCCCGTCGACCAGGGCGAAGTGCTCCAGCAACTCGTACCCGCGCGGGTCGACGTCGCCGGAGGACCACTCGTGGGCCCCGAGGCGCACCTGCGCGCCGGAGGGGAGCAGCACGGAGGCGTCCAGGCTGGCCAGCCCGACCCGCCGGGTCGCCGGGGTGTCGCCGGCCACCACCAGCAACCCGTGGTAGCGGCGCGTGCGCAGGCCGCTGACGGTGCCCATGGCGTACCCGCCCCGGCCGTCGGGCACCAGCCATTCGCGGGTGGCCCCGCTGGTGAGCTCGCCACAGACCTGCGGGCCGAAACCGATGTCGATCAACATTCCTCCAGCAGCGACGTGCAACACGCCACGACGACGGTGGGTACGGTGGTCAAGTGACCGCGCGGCGTCGAAGATGTGCGGGTGATCACTGACGTGACTCCTCCCATGGCACCGCCCCCCGACGCCGAGCGGATGCGCCTGGCCCAGGCCGACTCGGGTGAGCAGGACTGGCGCGCATGGGGCCCCTATCTCTCGGAACGGGCCTGGGGGACGGTGCGGGAGGACTACAGCGAACACGGTACGGCCTGGGACTACTTCCCCCACGATCATGCTCGGTCCCGAGCGTACCGGTGGAGCGAGGACGGCATGGCGGGCGTCTGCGACGACCGGCAGACGTTCTGCTTCGCGCTGGCGCTCTGGAACGGCCGGGACCCGATCCTCAAGGAGCGGATGTTCGGCCTCGGCGGCGACGGCGGCAACCACGGCGAGGACGCCAAGGACTACTGGTGGTACGAGGACTCCACCCCCACCCACTCCTTCATGCGCTGGCGCTACCACTACCCGCAGGCCGCCTTCCCGTACGACGAGCTGGTCGCGGTGAACGGGCTGCGCGGCCGGGACGACACCGAGTACGAGCTGGTCGACACCGGCATCTTCGACGACGACCGGTACTGGGCGGTGACCGTCGACTACGCCAAGGCGTCCCCGACCGACCTGTGCATGGTGGTCACCGTGGCCAACCGGGGCGACCGGGCCGCCCGGCTGCACGTGCTGCCCACCCTGTGGTTCCGCAACACCTGGGGCTGGGGGCTGCCCGGCAGCGACCGGGTGCCCACCCTGACCGGCGAGGACGGCCGGCTGGTCGGTGAGCACCGGGTGCTCGGTCAGCTCGTGCTGGCCGGGGACGGCACACCGACCCCGCTGCTCTGCGACAACGAGAGCAACGCCGAGCGGCTCTGGGGGCTGCCCGGCCGGTCCCGCTACCCGAAGGACGGCATCAACGACCACGTGGTCGACGGGGCCGACACGGTCAACCCGGAGCGCGTCGGCACCAAGGGCGCGCTGCACTACGTACTGGACGTGCCGGCCGGCGGGCGACGGCAGATCCGGCTGCGGCTGACCCGTACCGCGCCGCCACCCGCCGGCGCGACCGCCCCCGCCCTCGACCTCGGGGCCGGCTTCGAGGCGACGGTGCGGACCCGGCGCTTCGAGGCGGACCGGTTCTTCGCCGACGTCATCCCGGCCGCCGCCAGCGAGGACGAGGCCCTGGTGGCCCGGCAGGCCATCGCCGGACTGATGTGGGGCAAGCAGTTCTACCACTTCGACGTGAAACGGTGGCTCGACGGCGACCCGGGCTCCACCCCGCCGCCGGCCGGACGGCGGCACGGGCGCAACAGCGCCTGGTGGCACATGAACAGCTTCGACGTCATCTCCATGCCGGACCCGTGGGAGTACCCCTGGTACGCCGCCTGGGACCTGGCGTTCCACTGTGTCAGCATCGCCCGGGTCGACCCCGGCTTCGCCAAGGAGCAGTTGCTGCTCCTGCTGCGTGAGTGGTACCTGCACCCCAACGGGCAGATCCCGGCGTACGAGTGGGCGTTCGGTGACGTCAACCCGCCGGTGCACGCCTGGGCGGCGTTGAAGGTCTTCGAGATCGACGGCGGCCGGGACCACGGCTTCCTCGCCCGGGTGCTGCACAAGCTGCTGCTCAACTTCACCTGGTGGGTCAACCGCAAGGACACCCTGGGCAGCAACGTCTTCGAGGGCGGCTTCCTCGGGCTGGACAACGTCGGCCCGTTCGACCGGTCGGCCGCGCTGCCGGTGGCCGGGGTGCTGGAGCAGTCCGACGGCACCGGCTGGATGGCCATGTACGCGCTGAACCTGCTCGACATGGCGGTCATCCTCGCCGAGCGGGACCGGGCGTACGTCGACGTCGCGACGAAGTTCTTCGAGCACTTCGCGTACATCGCCGCCGCCGCGTACGACCAGGGGCTCTGGGACGACGAGGACGCCTTCTTCTACGACGTGCTCCGGCTGGCCGACGGCACGAAGGTGCCGCTGAAGGTGCGCTCGGTGGTGGGGCTGCTGCCGTTGGCGGCGACCACCCGGCTCACCGCGCGGACCCTGCACCACCTGCCGGAACTGGGCGCGCGGCTGCGCTGGTTCCTGACCAACCGGCCGGAGTACGCCGACGTGGTCGGTGCCCGCCGGATCGGCCCGGACGGCCGGCAGCAGCGGTTGCTGTCGATGGTCGGTCCGGAGCAGGTGGTCCGGCTGCTCGCCCGGATGCTCGACCCGGAGGAGTTCCTCTCCGAGTACGGGCTGCGTACCCTCTCCCGGGCCCACCTGGACGAGCCGTTCTCGGTCACCCTCGCCGGGCAGGAGTTCAGCGTCGGGTACGAACCGGCCGAGTCGACCAGCGGACTGTTCGGCGGCAACTCCAACTGGCGCGGGCCGATCTGGATGCCGACGAACTTTCTACTGGTCAGCGCGTTGCGCGACTACGCCGCGTTCTTCGGCGACGACCTCCAGGTGGAGTACCCGACCGGTTCCGGCGTGAAGCGCAGCCTCGACGAGATCGCCGACGACCTCTCCGCCCGGCTGATCGCCCTGTTCACCCGGGACGGCTGGGGGCGGCGGCCGATCTACGGGGCCTGCCAGCTCTTCCAGACCCACCCGGACTGGCGGGACCTGATCGCCTTCCCCGAGTACTTCCACGGGGACAACGGCGCGGGGCTCGGCGCGTGGCACCAGACCGGCTGGACGGCGCTGGTCGCCGACCTGATCCTCACCCTGCGCCGCTGAGGCGGTTGCAGTGGTTGCAAGGGTGGGGCGAGGCGGTGTGTGTGGGGTGGTGCGTGTGAGGTGGTTGCAGGGGTCCCCTCCTCATCAAAATGCGGTAACAGGGGGCCCCTGCTATCACCCCACCCCACCCCACCCCACCCGGCTCGCCCCGCCCGGCTCCGGTCCGGTCAGCTGATCATCGACAGCAGTTCGCGGCAGGCCGACTCGCAGGAGCGGCAGGCCTCGGCGCAGATCGCGCAGTGCTCGTGCATGCCGGCGTGGCTGGCGCACTCGTCGCCGCAGGCGCGGCACGCGGTGATGCAGGACGCCAGCAGGCTCCGGGTGATGTTGGCGTCGTAGCCGGTGTGCCGGGACAGCACCCGGGCGGCGGCCGTGCAGATGTCCGCGCAGTCCAGGTTCGTCCGGATGCACTTGGTCAGCTCGGTCACCGCCTCCTCGCTCAGGCAGGCGTCGGCGCACGCGGTGCAGGCCTGGGCGCAGGCGTTCAGCTCGTCGATCACCCGCGCGAGTCGTACGCGGTCCAGGTTGATCTCCGCCGGGTACGTCCTGAGCATCGGGTTCGTCATCGTTGTCACGGTCTGTCACCCCTCCCCGGGTCGTCCTCGTCCTCCCCGACGCGATACCCGTTGCGGGGGCCGGAAACCGGGATGAGCCCGACCGGTCCGGCCGAGTACGGTGTCCCGGGCCGCGCGGGAGGGGTGGAAACGTGGAGCAGGGGCAGCGTCACCACGGCAGGGTGCTCGTCTTCGACGCCGACGACACGCTCTGGGAGAACAACGTCCTGTTCGAGCGGGTCATCGACGACTTCCTGGCCTGGGTGGACCATCCCACCCTGGACCGGGCCGAGATCCGCGCCATCCTCGACGACATCGAGCGGGCCAACACCGTGGTCCACGGGTACGGCAGCAAGGTCTTCCTGCACAGTCTGGGGGAGTGCCTGGAGCGGCTGCGGGAACGCCCTGCCACCGAGCGGGAGCGTCGGGAGATCGACGACCTCGCGGTGGCGCTGGCCCACCACGAGGTGGAGTTGATGCCGGGCGTCGCCGATACCCTCGACGAGTTGGCCGGGCGGCACGAACTGCTCCTGCTCACCAAGGGTGATCCGGAGGAGCAGCAGCGCAAGCTGGACGCCTCCGGACTGCTGCACCACTTCCGTGCCGCGCACGTGGTCATGGAGAAGGACACCGACACCTACCGCCGCCTGGCGCGGGACCACCCCTTCGACCCGGCGGTGGCGTGGATGATCGGCAACTCCCCGAAGTCGGACATCCTGCCGGCACGGGCGGCCGGGATGGGGGCGGTGTTCATCCCGAACGACGACACCTGGGTGCTGGAGCACGCCGAGGTGGATCCGGACGACGCCGGGGTGCTGCACCTCACCGCGTTCCCGGAACTGCTCCGGCACTTCTGAACCGGGGTGGTGACGTTCTCCGGCCGGTGACGTGAGATCGTGGAGCCCTCCCACCTCGTCTCCTCCCACAAAATCGCGGATTCTGTTTTTCGACCCCGAACAGCGTCGGTGCGCCCGTTCTCGTTACATCGACATGCCGGTTGTCGCGGTAGATGTTGCTCACCATTTCGGGCGGCCGGATCTTCTTGTCCGTGGAATCGCCTTCTGCCTAATCTTGGGGCCGCGTTGCGGCTCGTCGGGGTGAGCCGGGGACGCGGCAGGAGTCCGGTGGTGGAGCACCGTGGAGCTGAGTGCATGCGGGCCGCCTCGCCACATCGGGTCCGACGTCGGGCGTCGTGCCACGCCCGGGGCCCTGAGCGGCGAAACCGCTGCCACGCCGGGCGACTGGAGGTCAGGGCCGGGGAGTTGCGGACCCGGTCCTGACCGACCATCCCGCCCTTCTTCCCGGAGTGGTCGAGGCGCGGATCTGATTTCCGGCATTCGCCAGCCGACCGATTACGTGCCCGCGAATGATGAGCCTTTTTCGGGTTGGTGCCGGGTGAAGACCGAAATGGCTGCCGGTCCGCCGCTGTCCGGCCTGGTGACCGCCGTCGGGAACCGCGCCGCAATCTGCGATGGTTCCGCTGCAGAGGAAGGCGGGGGACTGGAAATGCAGACGCCTTCCTCGTCGGGGGCGCGCGCCCCCGGGGTGGGTCCGCTGGTGCGCGGGGCGCGGTCAGCTGGTCGGCGTGCAGGTGACCGTGGGCAGGACCGGACTGCCCGATCCCGTGTACCCGAACGTGGCGATGGCGGTGGGTCCGAGCGTGGGGGCGTGCGTGGGCGGGTCGATCGTGTACTGGGTGCCGAATTTGGTGAACGTGGCGTCCCAGCCGGTGACGGTGCCCGACAGCACGGTCAGTTTGGCCTGCCACGCGATCCGGTCGGAGCTGATGTTCTTGATGGTGATCTCTGCCTGGTAGCCGTTGGCCCACGCGACCGTCGAGGTCGTGATGAGGCAGCGCAGTGGTGGCTCGTCGGTCGGGGCGGCGGTCGCGGGTGTGGCGGCGGGCGCCACGGCGATCGTTCCGAGTGCGGCAAGGACGGCGAAGCGTGCCCGGAGAGCCATGCTCGAAATATATTCCCGTCTATGTATCGCGGTAACCCTACGTTCGGGTGAGCCTGGCGACGGATCCCCGCGCACGTGGCCGGAGGACGCGCTACCTCCCGCACGGGCAGCGGCGGGCCGGGCGGGCGCTCACCCGCTCCGGGCCCCTGCCCGTCACCACTGGACGCCCGAATGTGACTGCCGGGCGGCGGGACCGGGTCCACCCGCAGCCGCTCGGTGAACCGGCCGGTCGGCCGCCGCGAACCGGACGTCGACACCCGGGCGTACGCGTCCGGGCTCGTCGCGCGGTGGAGTGCCGGGCCTGAGAGGTCAGTCGGCGTCGCCGCGCACGATCGCCACGGCGACCCGGCAGAACTCGTCCATGTCCGGGGTGAAGCCGGCGGCGATGTCGGGGTGCAGCCCGGCGCGGGTCTCGTCCAGCAGCCGCTGGCAGACCTGTTCGACCGGCTCACCGGCGTAGTCGGCGCGGACCCGGTCGCTGGCGGCCCGCAGCGCCGATGTGAGCTGCTCCTCCAGTGGGCCCCGCAGTTTCTGCTGCACGGGGTCGAGTCCCCTCGGGTCGAGGGTGACGTGTGGCTCCGGCATCGGCGCTCCCTTCGTCGGCGTCCGCGGTACCCCACCGCGGGCGTCGGTCAAACCACGGTCGGTGTCTCCGCGACCCGCACCCGGTACGAGTACTCCGCCGCCGGCTCCTCGGTGTACGACAGACGGCGGATCTGTCGGTCGTCGGCGTAGAGGGCGACGTCCACCAGCACGCCCAGGTGGGCCAGGCCGATGGTGGAGACGCGCTTCCTGGCCTGGAGGACGGCGCAGACCCCGCCGAGCAGGGTGCTGGCGTCGGAGGTGCGGTGCCCGGGTGGGCAGCGCAGGGTCAGGTCGATCTCCACCGGCCCGGTCGGCGGCGTCCATCCGGTGCGCTGCGCGGCGGCGGAGGCAGCCCGGAGCAGCGCGCGGACCCGGGTGGCCTGCCGGTGGCCGGCGGTGACGGCGGACAGGGCCTCGGTCCGGACCGGAGGCAGGCCTCCCACCTCGAACGTGAGGGCGAGAGCGTGGGTGTCCTGCACGACGGCACCTCCTCTGCTCGGATCCTGCCCAACCGGAGGTACGCGGGACGGGAGATCCGGCGATCATCCACCGATCGGGCCGGCGGGTCCCCCGGTCAGCGCTGCGGGGCGAAGGCGCAGAACTCGTTGCCCTCCGGGTCGGCCAGGATCCACCAGTCGATGTCGTCGTCCGGTTCGCGCAGCAGGGTCGCGCCGGCGTCCAGCAGCGCCGCGCAGTCGTCGTCGGTGAGGTCGACGTCCCAGTGCATCCGGTTCTTGACCGTCTTCGGCTCCGTCACCGGCGCGAAGACCCAGTACTCCCAGGGGAAACCCGTCGCGCCGGCGACCGAGGCGGCGCCGTTCCGGTCACGCTCGACCCGGCCGCCGACCACCCCGGCCCACCAGGTGGCCTGCGCGGTGGCGTCCCGGGCGTCGACGACCAGTTCGAACGGACCCGGTACGGTGCCCGGCCGGGGCGCAAAGGCACGGAACTCGTTGCCGTCCGGGTCGGCGAGCACCCACCAGCGCACCTCGTCGTCCGGTTCCCGGACCAGACGGGCCCCGGCGGCCAGCAGGTCGACCGGGTCGGACCGGTGCAGCCGCAGGTCCAGGTGGACACGGGTCCTGCGGGCGCGCGGTTCCGGAACCCGGTTCACCCAGATCGACTCGGGTCCGGGTCGGCCGGGTCGGCCGTCGACGCGGGTGTCGCCGTCGCGCAGGTCGACCACGTCGGCGTGGAGGATCCGGGCCCAGAAGCCGCCGAGGGCGTGCGGGTCGAGGGCGTCCAGGCAGAGGTCCTTGAACCGGGCGAGCGGCAGCCCGTCCCCGGAGATCCGCCCGGGAGCCCGACCGGGGGCGGAGGTCACCGCCGGCCCCGCTTGATCTCGTGGAAGGCGGGCATCCGCACCAGCGGCAGCAGCGCGTCCCACAGAAGCAGAGCCTCCTCGGCGTCGGGCACCTCGGTCACGATCGGCCCGTGCACGCCCCGGTCGGCGTCGGGCAGGGTCAGCACCGGCGAGCCGATGTCCGGGCCCGCCGAGGCGTACGCCAGCGCGTGCGACTCCCGTACCGCCTCGTCCCAGCGGTCGTCGTCGAGGGCCGGCGCGTCCGCCCGGAGGCCGGCCGCGTCGACGGCGTCGGCGACCGCCCGGTCGGAGAGGGGGTTGCCGGCGTCGTGGCTGCGTGCGCCGAGCTCGGCGTAGAAGCGGGCGGCGTCGTCACCGCGTCCCTCGGCGCGCAGCGCCTCGACCAGCCGCAGGGCCCGGCTGGAGGCGGCGATCGCCTCGGCGAACTTCGGGGCGCCCCGGCCCTCGTTGAGGATGGCGAGGCTGAACGCCCGCCACTCGATACGCAGGTCGCGGGCCTGACCCACGGTCACCAGCCAGCGGGAGGTCCGCCAGGTGTGCGGGCAGGCCGGGTCGAAGAAGAAGGTGACGTCCATCGGCCGAGCGTAGACGCCACCTGATCTCCCCGCAGGTTCGAGGTTTCGTCCGTTAATGTCCGGTTATTGGGGCACCGGGGTCGCTCATGTTTCGCCGCCGGACGTTACGGGCAGTGAGGGGGCCACGAAACGCCCGTGGGACGACCGGCGATCCGCAACCGGTGCCGTCCCGCATCGTCTCGCCGCGCGCCGGGGCGCGGTTCCCATCCCCGGTACGTGCCGTAGGAGAGGGGGAGGGGCGAATGAGCGAGCCTGACGGTGCCGGCGTCCGGCGCCGGTCCCGGGCCCGCGCGGTGGCGGTGGCCACCGCGTTGACGCTGCTGGCGCCGACCGCCGCGTGCAGTTCCGGTGGGGACGGCGGACCGCCGACGATCAACCTGTACTACCCGCCGGAGCAGAACCTGCAGAAGGTGGTCGACGACTGCAACGCGCAGGCGCAGGGGCGGTACCGGATCGCGTACCAGGTGCTGCCCCGGCAGGCCGACGAGCAGCGGGTGCAGATGGTCCGGCGGCTCGCCGCGCAGGACAGCGGCATGGACGTGCTCGGTCTCGACGTGACCTGGACCCAGGAGTTCGCCAGCGCGGACTGGATCCGGGAATGGACCGGCGAGGACCGGACCGAGGTCGAGCAGGGCACCCTGGAGGGCCCGTTGGCCACGGCCCGCTACGAGGACAAGCTCTTCGCCGCGCCGAAGAACACCAACGTGCAACTGCTGTGGTACCGCGCCGACCTGGTGCCGCAGCCGCCGAAGACCTGGGACGAGATGATCGAGCAGGCCCAGGCGCTGAAGGACCAGGGCAAGCCGCACCAGGTGCTCACCATGGGCGCGCAGTACGAGGGCCTGGTCGTCCTCTACAACACCATGGTCGCCAGCGCGGGCGGTGAGATCGTCAGCTCCGACGGCGAGAAGGCCGTGATGGACGACGGCGCGGTGCGCGCCCTGGAGCAGCTCAAGCGGCTGGCGACCTCGGGCGTGGTCTCCCCGTCGTTCAGCAACGCCACCGAGGACCCGGTCCGGTTGGAGTTCCAGTCCGGCAACGGCGCGTTCCAGGTCAACTGGCCCTTCGTCTACCCGGCGTTGCAGGAGGCCGACCCGGAGCTGGCCAAGCAGGTCAAGTGGGCCCGGTACCCGGGGGTCGACCCGAACACGCCGAGCCGGGCCACCATCGGTGGGATCAACATGGCGGTCAGCGCCTACTCGAAGTACCCGGAGGAGTCCTTCGACGCGGCCAAGTGCATCCGCAACGAGCAGAACCAGAAGTTCTCCGCCGTCAACGACGGGGTTCCGCCGACCATCGAGGCGGTCTACGACGACCCGGAGATGGCCGAGGCGTACCCGATGAAGGAGACGATCCTGGAGGAGCTGAAGGAGCCGTCGACCCGGCCCCTCACCCCGGCGTACCAGAGCATCTCCACGGTGATGTCGGCGATCCTCTCCCCGCCGTCGGGCATCGACCCGGAGCGGACCGCGGACGAGTTGCGCGGGGCGGTCTCCGACGCCCTGGAGTCGAAGGGGGTCCTGCCGTGACCGGCACGGAGGTGACCGAGAAGACCGGTCGACACGCGGCCGGTCCCGGCCGGTCCGGGCGTCGGGGCAGGGCGGCGCTGAGCGAGAACAAGAAGGCCGAACGGAAGCTCGGCTGGCTGCTGTGCGCTCCGGCCGCGCTGGTCATGGTCGCGGTGACCGCGTACCCGATCCTGTACTCGGTCTGGCTGTCGTTGCAGCGCTTCGACCTGCGGTTCCCCGACGAGCGGGAGTTCGTGGGGCTGGAGAACTACGCCACCGTGCTGACCAACGAGTTCTGGTGGACGGCGTTCGGGGTGACCATGCTGATCACGGTGGTCACGGTGGCGATCGAGCTGGTGCTCGGCATGGGCCTGGCGATCCTGATGCACCGTACGCTGGTCGGCCGGGGCATCGTCCGGACCGCCGCGCTGATCCCGTACGGGATCGTCACGGTGGTGGCCGCGTTCTCCTGGCGCTACGCCTGGACGCCGGGCACCGGCTACCTGGCGAACCTGTTCGGCGAGGGCGCGCCGCTGACCGAGCGGGCCAGCTCACTGGCGATCATCATGCTCGCCGAGATCTGGAAGACCACGCCGTTCATGGCGTTGCTGCTGATGGCGGGGCTGGCGCTGGTGCCGGAGGACCTGCTCAAGGCGGCCTCCACCGACGGCGCGACCGCCTGGCAGCGGTTCACCAAGGTGATGCTGCCGGTGATGAAGCCGGCGATCCTGGTCGCCCTGCTGTTCCGCACGCTGGACGCGTTCCGGGTCTTCGACAACATCTACGTGCTCACCGCGGGCGGCAACGAGACCTCGTCGGTGTCGATGCTGACCTACAACAACCTGATGCGGGGGCTGAACCTCGGCATCGGATCGACGATGTCGGTGCTGATCTTCCTCACCGTGGCGGTCATCGCCTTCGTCTTCGTGAAGCTGTTCGGTACCGCTGCCCCCGGCAGCGACGAGGGGGAGAGGCGCTGAGATGGCCGACACCACCACCCGTGCGAAGCTGCGCTGGGGCCTGCTGGACGTCATCGTCGTGGTCTTCGCGCTGATCCCGGTGCTCTGGATCGTGTCGCTGTCGTTGAAGACCCCGGCGACGCTCACCGACGGGAATTTCATCCCCCGGGAATGGACCCTGGAGAACTACCGGACGATCTTCCAGACCGACCAGTTCGTCCGGGCCCTGGTCAACTCGATCGGGATCGCCCTGATCGCCACGTTCATCGCGGTGGTTCTCGGCGCGATGGCCGCGTACGCGATCTCCCGGCTGGACTTCCCGGGCAAGCGGCTGCTGGTCGGGGTGTCCCTGCTGATCGCGATGTTCCCGCAGGTCTCCCTGGTGTCGCCGCTGTTCGAGATCGAACGGCAGCTCGGCATCTTCGACACCTGGCCGGGGCTGATCCTGCCGTACATCACGTTCGCGTTGCCTCTCGCGATCTACACGCTGTCGGCGTTCTTCAAGCAGATCCCGTGGGACCTGGAGAAGGCGGCGAAGATGGACGGCGCCACGCAGGGCCAGGCGTTCCGGCGGGTCATCGCCCCGCTGGCCGCGCCGGGGCTGTTCACCACGGCGATCCTGGTCTTCATCTTCTGCTGGAACGACTTCCTCTTCGCCATCTCGCTGACCTCCACCGAGCGGTCCCGGACGGTGCCGGTCGCGCTCTCCTTCTTCACCGGCGAGTCGCAGTTCGAGGACCCCACCGGGGCGATCTGCGCCGCCGCCGTGATGATCACCATTCCGATCATCCTCTTCGTCCTCTTCTTCCAGCGCCGCATCGTCTCCGGCCTGACCAACGGTGCCGTCAAGGGATAGGTGAACAACTCGTGGCTGAGATCGTGCTCGACAAGGTGAGCAAGAAGTTCCCGGACGGCACCGTGGCCGTCTCCGACGTCGACCTGGAGATCGCCGACGGCGAGTTCGTGATCCTGGTCGGCCCCTCCGGCTGTGGGAAGTCCACCACCCTCAACATGATCGCCGGACTGGAGGACATCAGCTCCGGTGAGCTGCGCATCGGTGGCCAGCGGGTGAACGACAAGGCCCCCCGGGACCGGGACATCGCGATGGTGTTCCAGTCGTACGCGCTGTACCCGAACATGACCGTCCGGGAGAACATGGCCTTCCCGCTGCGGCTGGCGAAGCTGGACAAGGCGACCATCGACCAGAAGGTCGAGGAGGCGGCGAAGGTCCTGGAGCTGACCGCGCTGCTGGACCGCAAGCCGGCCAACCTCTCCGGCGGTCAGCGGCAGCGGGTGGCGATGGGCCGGGCCATCGTCCGGCAGCCGAAGGCGTTCCTGATGGACGAGCCGTTGTCCAACCTGGACGCCAAGCTGCGGGTGCAGATGCGCACCGTGGTCTCCCGGTTGCAGAAGAAGCTCGCCACCACCACCGTCTACGTCACCCACGACCAGACCGAGGCGATGACCCTCGGCGACCGCGTGGTGATCATGCGCGGTGGGGCGATCCAGCAGGTGGGGCCGCCGCAGCAGCTCTACGACCACCCGCGCAACCTCTTCGTCGCCGGGTTCATCGGCTCGCCGTCGATGAACTTCCTGCACGCGGCGGTGGAGGAGGGCCGGCTGCGTACCGCGCTGGGTGACGTGCCGCTCGGCGACCGGATGCGGCGGGAACTGGAGGGCGCCGACGCCCCCCGGGAGCTGATCCTCGGTATCCGGCCGGAGCACTTCGAGGACGCCGAGCTCGTTGACGACGACACCCGCCAGCGGGGCATGGAGTTCGAGGCGCCGGTCGACATCGTCGAGTCGATGGGCTCGGACAAGTACGTCTACTTCACCGTCGAGGGGGAGCGGGCCAGCGCGGCCGAGCTGGAGGAGCTGGCCGCCGACACCGGCGCGGACTTCGCGGGGGCCGGCTCCAGCCTGGTGACCCGGCTGTCGGCCGAGTCGACGGTGACCGAGGGCGAGAACCGGCGGGTCTGGTTCAACCTGGAGAAGATCCACCTGTTCGACCCGACGAACGGGCGCAACCTCACGCTGCACGAGGGCCGCTCGGCCGGCGCGCTCGCCGGCTGAGGTGCCTGCAGGGGCCCCCTGTTCGGCAGAAAGCGGTAACAGGGGGCCCCTCCTCACAACTCTCCCGGCGCTCGGGAGCTGTGCTCAGGCGCGCTCAGGCGCGGCGGCGGGCCGGCTCCGGGACGTCGGCGTCGATCCGCTCCCGGCGTACCCGCTCGTCGATCGGCTGGTCCTCGACGACCTCGTCCCGGGCCAGCCGGACCCGCTCGACCGGGACCTGGTCCTTGCGGATCACCGGGTGCTCACGCCGCAGCGTCAGCTCCCGCTCCGCCTCGCCGATGTCCGGGCGCACGTCCCGGTCGGTCGAGGTGACCGGCGTTCGTTCCACCCGCACCTCGTCGTGCTCGACCGGGACGGTGGTGTGCACGTCCTCGGTGACGACGTACTTGTGCAGTCGGGCGCTGCCCGCCGGCTCGCTCTCCGTGCCGACCCGCAGCCGCTCCTCGGAGCGGACGAGCTCCTGCTGGTCCTGCGGCTGGCGGCGTCCCTGCGGGCGGGGCGGAGGCTTCGGCTTGGGAGTCGGCTGGCCCATGCCGTAGTGCGCGTAGAGCTGGGCGATCTGGTCCGCGCCGATGGGCTGGTCCGTGCCGGTGTCGACCGTCGGCGCGCTCTTGACGGTCGCCTTGTCGTACGGCAAGGAGAGACGGCCCTCCTCGATCCGGGCCGTGGTGAGCGGGGCCATCGACTCGTGATGCCCCATGACACCCGTCTTCACGCTGACCCAGGTGGGCTCTCCGGCGGCGTCGGCCCACACCTGGCCCACGCTGCCGACCCGGGCGCCCGACCGGTCCTGGACGTCCTGGCCGTACAGCGAGCGGACCTGCTGTTCGGTGAGATTCATGGTCGTCCTCCTTCTCGGGTTCACGGCCCGCGTACCCGGCGGGCCCCGGCCCACACCCACCGCTGCCGGCCCGGTTCGCGGAGCCCCGCCGTCGCCCCGCCGCCTCGTCGCCGCGCCGGGGGTGCGGCGTGCCGTGGGAGCCCCGGTTGAGGCATGAGCGCCGCCTGAACGGGGACTCGCCGCACCGACGTGTTCGTGACGTGTGCGACGAGAGGACTGTCATGACGACCTCCAAGCGTCCCGTCCGGGCCGGCACCGCGCCGTACGACCAGCCGGTGCGTGGTGCCCCGACGGAGGCCAAGACCAGTGCCGCGGCGACGTTCGCTCTGGTCTTCGGCGTCGCCGCCCTGATCAGCGTGTTGACCGCGATCCTCGCCTCGGTCGGCCTGGTGCTCGGCATCATCGGCATCGTGCTCGGCGTGGTCGGGTTGCGGATGGCGACCCGACCCGGAGTGACCGGGCGCGGGGTGGCCATCGGCGGCCTGGTGCTGAGCATCCTGGCGGTGGTGCTCGGGCTGGCGCTGGCCGCCGGGGTCAGCACGTTCGTCAACAACGAGGGGGCGGTCGACCGGCTGGAACGGCGGGTGTCGGACCTGCGGGACAAGCTGCCCCGCTGAGCCGGGGGCGGTGCCACGCCACCCGGGCGGACGGCACCGCCGTCGGGCGGGCGGCACTGTCGTCGCGGCGTCCGGGACGGGATAGGTTGCCTCCTGTGACCGCTCCCCGCCCGACGCCGCCACTCGGGACCCGGCCCCCGGTCGACCCCGACGCCGTCCCGTCCAGTCGTCCCGGTCTGCCGGTCTGGCCGCTGTACCTGATGTTCGGATTGGCGCTGGTCTGGTGGCTGCTCGGCGGGCTCTACCTGCTCTGGGCGCCGCTGGCGGTGGTGCTGGCGGCGGTCCTGCTGGTCCACGGCCGGGTGCGTCTGCCCAGCGGGTCCGTGCTCTGGATCCTGCTGGTGGCGCTCATGGCGCTCAGTTTCCTCCGGCTCGGCGGCAACGGGCTGGTCGGGTACGTGCTGCGGTTCGGGTTCGTCGTGGCGGCGTTCATCGTCTACCTCTACGTGTACAACGCCGCGCGCAGCGGGGTGTCGTGGCAGGCGCTGTTCCATCCGTTCTGCCTGTTCTGGCTGACGGTGGTGGCCCTGGGGTGGCTCGCGGTGATCGCCCCGAAGCTCTCCCTGACCACCCCGGTCGAGATGCTGCTGCCCCGGAGCATCTCCGGGGAGCGGATGGTGCAGGCCCTGACCCACATCAAGGCGACCGAGCACAATCCGCTGAGTCGTAACCCGTACTACCGGACGGCGGCGCCGTACCCGTACACCAACAACTGGGGCACCGGGTTCGCGGTGATGGTGCCCTGCGTGCTGGCGTACATCACGTCGTTCCGGCGTGGTCTGATGCGGACGGCGCTGATCGTGTCGTTGCCGTTGGCGTTGGTGCCGGCCTTCCTCACCCTGAACCGGGGCATGTTCGTGGGGGTCGGCATCGGCCTGTGCTACGTCGGTGTGCGCGCGTTGCTCCGGGGCGACGTGCGCATCATCGCCTCCATCGGGGCGGTGGCGGTCGTGGCCGTCCTGGTGACGTTCTTCGTGCCGGTCGGCGACCTGATCAGCAACCGGGTGGAGAACACCGACTCGACCACCGACCGGTTGGACATCTACCGCCGGACGCTCGCCGCCGTCGCGGAGTCACCGCTGCTGGGTTACGGCGCCCCGCAGTTCGTGGACACCATCAAGGTGGCGGAACCGCTCGGGACGCAGGGCCAGATCTGGCTGATCATGTACAGCCACGGCGTCCCGGCGTTCCTCGCGCTGGTGCTGTTCTTCGTCGTCGTGGCCCGGCGGCTGGCCACCGCCGTGTCGCCCGGGGGCGTCTGGCTCAGCGCCGTGCCCGTGGTGGCGTTGGGGGTGACCCCGTTCTACGGCTACACCGACATCAACCTGTCGGTGATGTTCTTCGCCATCGGTCTCGCGATGGCGGCCGTCGACGGGCCGGTCAACCGGCCCACGCTCCGGCCGACCCGGACCTGACCGTGCACCCGGGTTCGTGCGACGTCCCGGCCGGACCGACCAGCCCGCCGGTCCGGGCGCCCGCCCGGGCGGCCCGCCCCCTGATCGCGCTACGCCAGCACCGGGGCTGACGGAGCGCGATCCCCCGTTCAGGTTCGCCGACCCCGGTCGATGACTGACGTCGACCGGCGCCGATGGAAGAAGCATCACGCCGGACGGGTCGGCCGGACGCCGAGCGGGCCGGAACTTGCGGAAAACTTGAGCACAAATCCATCGATGACGGTCAAGGCAGTGGGTAATCCTCAGGAAAGGCCGGATCCGCGGCCAGTCCCCGATGGTGGCGTCACTGACCAGCGCGGCGTCGAGCATGCCAGCCCGACCCGGTGACCCGCGTGGTGTTTCACGCAGCGGTCACCGGGTAGTCGCCGGAGCTGATCAGCAGAAGGAGGGGACCCCCGATGGACGGTCAGGTCAAGGTCGCGGTGATCTACTACAGCGCGACGGGCATCACGTACCAGATGGCGCAGGCGGCGTGCGAAGCCGCCGGTGAGGCCGGCGCCGAGGTGCGGCTGCGCAAGGTGCGTGAGTTGGCGCCCGAGGAGGCGATCCGGTCGAACTCCGGCTGGCACGCCCACCACCTGGAAACCCAGGACGTGCCCGAGGCTGAGCTCGACGACCTCTCCTGGGCCGACGTGGTGATCTTCGGCTCGCCCACCCGGTACGGCATGGTCGCCGCGCAGCTCAAGCAGTTCATCGACACCAGCGGGCCGCTCTGGGCGCAGGGCGCGCTGGCCGACAAGGTCTACACCGGGTTCTGCTCCACCGCGACCGCGCACGGTGGCCAGGAGGCGACGCTGCTGTCGCTGTACACCACCTTCTACCACTGGGGTGGGATCGTGGTGACCCCCGGCTACACCGACCCCAGCCAGTTCGTCTCCGGGAACCCCTACGGCGCCTCCCACACCAGCAACAACGGCGAGGTCGCCCCGGACCACGTCGCGCTGGCGGCGACCGCGCTGACCGCGAAGCGCGCGGTGCAGATCGCCACCCGGCTGAAGCAGGGCACGGCGGGCTGAACGGTGACCGGTGGCCCGGACGGGGGCTCTCGGCCCGTCCGGCACCACCGGTCGCGTCCTGCCCTACCCCCGTCGCGGCGACATATGCGCCGGCGTCGGCAGCAGATGACCGAGCAGGTCGGTCAAGACGGTCATGCCGTCGGCGCTGAGCACCGACTCCGGGTGGAACTGCACCCCGGCCAGACTCCGGCCGCGCACCGCGTGGACGGCCCCGTCCGCCCCGTCCCGGGCCACCTCCACCGGCCCGTACGCGGTGTCCAGCCGGTCGGTGTCGGCCAGCGCGGTGAACGTCGAGTAGAAGCCGACCCGCGCGACGGTGCCGAACAGCTCCACCTCCCGCTGGAGGCCCTGGTAGGGGGACGCGCGGCGGTGCAGCCGGAACCCCAGCAGGCCACACAGGAGCTGGTGGCCGAGACAGACCGCCAGGGTCGGCCGGCCGGCGTCCAGCAGGGTCCGCAGCGTGCTCCGCAGCGCCACCATCTTGTCGCCGTCGGCGCGCGGGTCACCGGGGCCGGGTCCGACCACCACCAGGTCGTGGCCGTCGACCGGGCCGGGCCGGTGCCACGGCCGCAGCTCGACGCCGAGCCCGAGGGCGGTGAGCTGGTGGGCGAGCATGCCGGTGAAGGTGTCCTCCCCGTCGACGATCAACGCCCGGAGGCGGGGCGGGACGGGGGCCGGGGCGCGCTGGTCGAGCCAGAAGCGGGCCAGCCGGTCGTTGCGGGCGGCCAGCGCGGCACGGACGTCGGCGTCGTCGGCGAGGCGGGTCACCGGCTCCGGGCCGGGCGTCGGGGCGTCCGGGCGCAGGCCGAGCGCGGCGAGCACCCCGGCGGCCTTGGCGTGCGTCTCGGCCACCTCACCGTCGGCCGTGGAGTGGCGCACGAGCGTCGCCCCGACCGGCACCCGCAGCTCGCCGTCCGGGGTGAACTCGGCGGTCCGGATGAGGATCGGCGCGTCCAGCGTCTGCCGTCCGGCGGTGTCCCGGCCGAGCAGCGCCAGCACTCCGGCGTAGTACCGGCGGCCGGTGCGTTCGTGCCGGGCGATGACCCGGCAGGCGTTCTCGATCGGGCTGCCGGTGACGGTCGGGGCGAACATCGTCTCCCGCAGCACCTCGCGGACGTCCCGGGTGCCCCGGCCGGCGAGCAGGTACTCGGTGTGCGCGAGGTGGGTCATCTCCTTCAGGTACGGCCCGACGACCTGGCCACCCTGTTCGGCGACGGTGGCCATCATCTTCAGTTCCTCGTCGAGCACCATGTACAGCTCCTCGACCTCCTTGTCGTCGGCGAGGAACCGCAGCAGCGCGTTCCGGTCGGCGACCCCGCCGGTGTACCGGAAGGTGCCGCTGATCGGGTTCATCATGACCAGCCCGTCGTCGACGCTGACGTGCCGTTCCGGGGTGGCGCCGACCAGGACCCGGGTGCCGGTGTGCACCAGGAAGGTCCAGTAGGCGCCCCGTTCGGCCACCAGCAGCCGGCGCAGCGCGGCCAGCGCGGCGGTCAGCGGCGGTCCCTGCACCCGGGCCCGCAGGGTGCGGTGGACGACGAAGTTCGCCCCCTCGCCGCGCCCGATCTCCTCGCGCAGCACCCGCTCGACGATCGCGGCGTACTCCTCGTCGTCGAGGTCGAACGCGGCCCCGGTGGTGACCACCGGGGTGTCCGGCAGGGCACGCAGCGCCTCGGTCAGGGGGCTGCGTCCCGCTCCGGTGATCTCCAGGCACTCCAGCGGGGTGCCGTCGTCGACGCAGGCGAAGCCCCGCTCGGTGATCTGCCGGTACGGCACCAGGGCGAGCGTGCGGGGGCCGGGGTCGCCGGCGGGTAGCGGGATGTCGGCGAGCCGCCCGACCGGGCGTACCGTGCCGGTGAACAGCTCCAGGTGGTCGCCGTCCGCGCGGCGCAGCAGCGCGAACGGGCCGGGGTCGCCGCCGGCGGCCACGACGGCGGTCAGCGCGGTGAGGTCGGTCATCGGTGGGTGTCTCCTCGGGCCGGGGCCGCCATGGGCGTCCGGGGCCGGTGGGAGCACCGGTGGCCGCCTCGGGGGCGGCCAGGTGGGGAAGTTATCCGCGCTGGGGGACCGCCGGGTCGGCGGGCCACCAGGAGGTCAGGTGCGCGGTCACGTCCGTCAGCCTACGCGGTGGGCCGGGCGGTGGGGAAGGCACCGGCAACCGGGCGGGGCGGGGGTGTCCGGTCCGGGCTTCGGCGGGTGGCGGGTTGGGTACGGTGACCGGCGATGAACATTCTCGCTCTGGACCTGGGCACCTCGTCGGTGCGTGGGCTCGTGCTCGACGAGCGGACCGTGCCGCTGCCCGGCGCGCTGGCCCGACGCAGGATGCGGCTGGCGGTCGGCGACGATGGCGAGGGCACGCTGGACGCCCCCGGATACCTGGCCTGCCTGATCGAGTGCCTGGACGAGTTGCAGGCCGCCGGGCACCTGCGCGACGTCGGCCTGGTGGCGATCTCCGCGCAGTGGCACTCGGTGCTGCCGCTGGACGCCGCGGGTGAGCCGCTCGGGCCGGTGCTGACCTGGCTGGACACCCGCCCGGAGCCGCCCGGCGACCGGCCGGGGCCGGCCGACGCCGACGCCTTCCACCAGCGCACCGGCACCTGGTGGCACCGTTGCTACTGGACGGCGCGCCTGCCCTGGCTGCGGGCCCGGACGCCGGCGGCCCGGTTCGTCGGGCTGGCCGAGTACGTCCTCGGCGCGCTGCTCGGCGAGGTGCCGATGTCCGTGTCGCAGGCGTCCGGCACGGGCCTGCTCGACCTGTGTCGTCTCGTCTGGGACGCCGAGGCGTGCGAGCTGGCCGGCGTCCGGCCCGGGGAGCTGCCGGGGCTCGCCCCGGCCGGTTGGCGGGGGCGGCTGCTGCCGGAGTTCGCCCGGCGTTGGCCGGGGCTGGCCGGGGCGGCGTGGAGCGCGCCGATCGGCGACGGCGCGGCGTCCAACGTCGGGTCGGGTTGCGTCGACCCGCGACGGGCCGCGGTCACGGTCGGGACGTCCGCGGCGGTACGGCTGGTCCAGCGGATCCCGGCGGGCGCACCGCTGCCGCCCCTGCCGGAACGGCTGTGGCGGTACCGGGTCGACCACGACCACGTGGTGACCGGGGCCGCGTACTCCTCCGGCGGCAACCTGTTCGCCTGGGCGAAGCGGGAGCTGCGCCTGCCGGAGGGCGCGGAGCTGGCCGCCGCGCTGGACCGGTTGCCGCCGGGCGGCGGCGTGCCGGCCGACCCCCGGTTCGGCGGTGACCGGCCGCCCGGCCTCGCCCCGGCCGGCACGGGGACGCTGGGCGGGCTGACCTTCTCCACCACGGCGGTGGAGATCCTGGCCGGACTGATGACCGGGGTCTGCGCCCAGGTCGCCCGGGACCTCGCCGAGATCGAGTCCACTGTGCACCAGCCGGTGGAGGTGGTGCTCGGTGGGGGAGCGGTGGCCGCGTCGGCCTGGTGGCGGCGGGCCTTCGCCGCCGCGCTCGCCCCCCGTCCGGTGGGGCACCAACCGAACCCGGAGATCGGTGCGACGGGCGCTGCCCTGGTCGCCCTCGGCCGGTTGGCGGATCCGGCCGACCCGACGGTCATCGGCCGGACGGATGATCGGCGCTCACCGGGGCCGGCAGGAGGATTACGTCCCTGAGTCTGTCGTATGGCTGGACCGTTGACAGTATGTTCTGGCCTGGTTGGATGAATTCCGCTCCCCGACTCGCGGCGGACGCGAGGCACCTAGGAGGCGTGTGTGGGGACGGGTCCGCACCCGGTGGAGCACGCGGTGTCGAACCACCGCCGCCGCCGACTCGACGTTCGGGTGGTACCGCACCGGCGTCGATCCCCGTTCCGCCTGCGGGACTGGCGGATGCGGTCCAAGCTCGCCGCCGTGCTGCTCATCCCGTCGGTGGCGTTCCTCGTGCTGGCCGGGGTGCAGACCCGGGGCCTGGTCGGCCAGGCCGGGGTGCTCAACGGCTTCGCCGAGCAGGTGACCATCGGTCGGGAGATCACCGACATGACGCACCAGCTCCAGCAGGAACGGGACCGCACCGCCGGTGAGCTGGCCGGGATGCGGGTGACCGGGGTGGAGTCGGTGCGCAGCGACCCGGTGGCGACGCTGAAGCCGTTGCAGGCCGCGACGGACGCGGCGATGCAGCGGCTCCGGCGGGCCGCCGAACCGCTGGCGGACGCCGACGCGGCGTGGCGGGTGTCGTACTCGGAGGTGCTGGAGGCCTACGAGCAGGTCGTCTACATCCGGTCGGCGATCGCCCCGGGCGTGCTCAGCAGCGAGACGATCCTGGGCAACTACCACCGGCTCATCGACGAGCTGCTCAACCTGCTGGCCGAGCCGTCACCGGGGCCGGACGCGCCCGCGCTCAGCGACGCGGTGCTGCGGTACGTGCAGCTGGCCCGGGTCAAGGAGCTCTCCTCCCGGATCCGGGCGCAGCTCTACGTCGCCGGTCGCGCCGGCCGCTACGGCGCGGAGGACCAGGTCTTCCTGACCGACCTGCGGGCCCAGCAGCTCACCGCGCTGGGCGCCTTCCGGGTGGCGGCGACCGCCGACCAGATCCGCCGGTACGACCAGACCTCGCTGGATCCGGCGTTCGTGTCGGCGACCCGGCTGGAGGAGCAGAGCCTGCCGGTGGGCGGGGCCGACCCGGCCGTCCTGCCGGCGACCCAGTGGTGGGCGGCCAGCGAACAGCGCCACGAGCTGTTGCGGCAGGTCGAGGCGGGGGTGCTGGAGGACGCGGCGACCCAGGCTGACGAGGCGCGCGGCGCGCAGCTGCGGCACACCCTGCTGGTGCTCGGTGGGATCGCCGCGGTGCTGCTGGTGGCGTTGCTGATCTCGATGCTGATCGGCCGGTCGATCGCCCGGTCGATGCGGCTGCTGCGGGGGCAGGCGCTGCGGATCGCCCAGCTCGAACTCCCCGAGACGCTGGAACGGCTGCGGACGGTCAGCGGTGGGGTCCCCGAGATCGAGGTGGCCCCGGCGGTGGTCCGCTCGCTCGACGAGATCGGCGAGCTGGCCGAGGCGTTCGTCGCGGTGCACCGGAGCGCGGTCAGCGTCGCGATGGAGCAGGCGACGATGCGTCGCAACGTCAACGCCATGTTCGTCAACCTGGCCCGGCGCAGCCAGGTCCTGGTCGAGCGGCAGCTGGAGCTGCTGGACGAGCTGGAACGGGAGGAGAGCGACCCGGACCAGCTGGAGAACCTGTTCAAGTTGGACCATCTGGCCGCGCGGATGCGTCGTAACGACGAGAGCCTGCTGGTGCTCTCCGGTGCGGAGACGCGTCGCCGGTGGAACTGGCCGGTCGGGCTGGGATCGGTGCTGCTCGCCGCCGGTGCCGAGATCGAGCAGTACCAGCGGGTGCGGCACGAGTCCGTGGCGGACCTGTACGTCGTCGGGCACGTGGTGGGGGAGCTGGTGCACCTGCTGGCCGAGCTGCTGGAGAACGCCACCGCGTTCTCCCGGCCGGACACCGTGGTGCGGGTGACCGTCCGCGCGGTGGCCGGCGGCGCGGTCGTCGAGATCGCCGACGAGGGGCTGGGCATGAGCCCGTCGGCCCTGGCGCAGACGAACCGGCTGCTGGCCAGTCCGCCGCCGGCCGACGTGGCGGCTTCCGAGCGGATGGGGCTGTTCGTGGTCGGGCACCTGGCGGCCCGGCACGATATCGATGTTCGACTGTGTGAGCGCGTGCCGGAGGGGCTGGTCGCCCGGGTGATGCTGCCGGCGGTGCTGTTGGCGTCGGCTCCGGAGCGGGGCGTGCACGCCACGGCGTCCCGACGGATGCTGACCGCCGCGGTGGCCGGCGCGGTGGGCGCGGCCCCGGTCACCCGACGGGCCGGTGCGGGCACGGGTACGGCCGAGCCGGACCGGGGCGACGCCGGTCGGGTCGGGTTGCCGGTCGCGGGACGGCGGCCGGACCAGCCGGCCGGGCCGCGACCGGTGCCGACGCGGGCCGAGGACGTCCTCGCCCCGCGGAACGGTTCGGCGGCGTCGCAGCCGAGCACCTGGTGGTCGCGGAAGGGGCCGCCGGCCACCACGTCGGGGGTGGGGACGCCCGCGCCCCCGGCGACCCCGGTGACCGGCGGGGTCAACGCGCGCGGGCTACCGGTGCGGGTGCCGATGGCGCAGCTCGCCGCGGTGACCCGGCCGGCGCAGCCGGCCGCGCCGACGCCGCGCCACGACCCGGACCCGGAGGCGGTCGGCGGCATGCTGTCCCGGCTCTACAGCGGGGTGCGCCGGGCCGAGGCCGAGGACGACACCAGGGAGATCACCATGCCGGACGACACCCGGGAGATCCCGGTGCCCCCGGCCGGCGTACGCAGCGAAGGGGAGCAACATTGATGACGCTGAGTCAAGAGGCACGTGATCTGAGCTGGCTGGTCAGCGCGTTCACGGAGCGGGTGCCGGGTGTCGCGCACGCGATCGTGGTCTCCTCCGACGGGTTGCTGGTGGCGATCTCCGACCACCTGCCCCGGGACCACGCCGACAAGCTGGCCGCGGTGACCTCCGGGCTGATGAGCATCGCGGCCGGGGCGGCCCAGATGTTCGACGGCGACATCGTCAAGCAGACGGTGGTGGAGATGGGGCGGGGCTACTTCCTCGTCATGCAGATCCGCGACGGCTCGATCCTGGCCACCCTGGCGGCGGGGGACGCGGACATCGGCGTGGTGGGGTACGAGATGGCCCGGCTGGCCAAGCAGGCGGGGGAGATGTTGACACCGGCGCTGCGGGCGGAGTTGCAGCAGGCGCTGCCGCGCTGACGGGGGCGGGCCGGCGTCGGTGTTCGTGCCGCGCCGGCCCGGCGGCCGTGGGCGGGGTCGCCACGACGGGCCCGTCGTCCTGTTCCGCCGGGCCCGTCCCCACGGCACGCGTTCAGATCGCGTTGTCGGCGATCACCTGGCGGTACCAGTGGGCGCTGCGCTTGAGGACACGCCGCTGGGTGGGGTAGTCGACGTAGATCAGGCCCCAGCGCTGGGCGTAGCCCTGCTCCCACTCGAAGTTGTCCATCAGCGACCACACGTGGTAGCTCTCCAGCGGCACCCCGGCGGCGACGGCGCGGTGGACGGCGGCGAGGTGGTCACGGAGGAACGAGACCCGGCCGGCGTCGTCGACGGTGTCGTCGGCGGTGAGGGCGTCGGGGGTGGGCAGGCCGTTTTCGGTGACGGTGATCGGCACCGGGCCGTAGTCGCGGGTGACCCGGGTGAGGATGTCGTACATCCCGTCGGGGAAGATCTGCTGCCAGGCGGCCACCGAGGTGGGCCAGCGCCGTTCGGTGCCACCGGTCGCGGTGACGTAGATCGGGGTGTAGTACTGGACGGCCAGCAGGTCCACCGGGCTGGCGATGGTCTCCAGGTCGCCGTCGCGGATGCCGCGGACCAGCCGGCTGTCCGGACCGAGGTCGGCCAGGACGTCGGCCGGGTAGCTGCCGGTGAAGATCGGGTCGAGGTAGAGGCGGTTCTCGTACCCGTCGTAGAGGCGGGCCGCCGTGGCGGTGGCGACGGAGTCGTCGGCCGGGTAGCACGGGTGCAGGTTGAGCGCGGGGCCGATCCGGCTGCCGCTGCCGGTGTCGCGCAGCTGTCGGACGGCGAGGCCGTGCGCGAGCTGGAGGTGGTGGGCGACCAGGTAGGCGGCATCGCTGTCCTGCCGGCCGGGCGCGTGGTGACCGGTGAGGTAGCCGTTCTGGACCACGGTCTTGGGCTCGTTGACGGTCAGCCAGGTGGGCACCCGGTCGCCGAGCGCGTCGAAGACGGTGCGCGCGTAGTCGGCGAAGCGGTGGGCGGTGTCCCGGTTCTCCCAGCCGCCGGTGTCCTGAAGGGCCTGCGGGAGGTCCCAGTGGTAGAGGGTGGCCATCGGGGTGATGCCGCGCTCGTGCAGGCCGTCGAGGAGGCGGCGGTAGAAGTCGAGACCACGCTGGTTGGGCGCTCCGGAGCCGTCGGGCTGGACGCGCGGCCAGGCGATCGAGAAGCGGTAGCTGCGCAGCCCGAGGTCGCGCATCAGGTCGAGGTCGGCGGGGTAGCGGTGGTAGTGGTCGGCGGCGACGTCGCCGGTGTCGCCGCCGTGGGTGCGGCCGGGGACACGGCTGAAGGTGTCCCAGATCGACTCGCCCCGACCGTCGTCCTTGGCCGCGCCCTCGATCTGGTATGCCGACGTCGCCGCGCCCCAACCGAAGTCCGGCGGGAACTCCAGGCCGAGCCGGGCGTCGCCGGCGGTGTCCGGGACCGGGCGGGCGCCGGTGGTCGTGGCGGTGCCCGGGGCGACATCCGGGAGAGGGGCGTCCCCGGCGCGATCGGTGGCCGCCGGGGTGACCGGGGTGGCGGTCGCCTCGGCTCCGGCGGCGGCGCCGGTGGGGGCGGCGCCCTGTGACGGGCGCTGCGTGACTATCGACATAGGACGTTCTCCTCGTGGAAACGGGCCCCGCCACCGAGCGGCCGGGAGCGCTCCCAGCATAGGGCAGGGTGAGTCGGCCGCGCTGCGCTCCGGGGGCTCCGGCGCTGGTCGCGGCAGGCGGGGGCGGGGCGGGGATCACGGCGTCGCCGGATCGTGCGGGGCGGATCCGGGCGCCGACAGCGAACGAGGCCGTCCGGGCGGCGCAAGCGCCAGTCCCGTCGGCCTCTTTTCCCTCGATGGGTGGGGGTCTAGTGTGTGGGGACGGGGAGGGCAACCCCCGTCCCCACATCTGGTGCATGTGCGCGTACGAGCGGAATGGGCGTCCTGTCGTACGCGCCGCGCGGGAGCCGGGCCACGCGAGTGGCTCTGGTTCCACCTCCCTTCGCAGTGGATGGGATCCGGCTGGCGGCGGAGTCCGGGCTGGCCCGCCGTCAGCCCTTCCGGGCTGGCACCGGTCCGTTCCCGGGAGAACGGTCCGGAGTGGACGAGTAGTGCGTGAGCATCATCGATGGAAGCGCTCCCATCGATGATGCTGCCGACTGTAACGCCCGTCACGGGTTTGTGAAAGACCCAAAATGAGATCGAAACATTTTGGGGCGTCTACCTGCGGCGACGCGCGCCGGTCATCGGGCGTTCACTCCCGGTCTTGTTACGGGAGCGCTCCCATGCCAGACTGCGACTACCGCGGAGCCAGAACGCGCGAGTGCGGGTCGCCGAGGGCAGCCGGTCTCCTCGACCGGACGGCATCCCGACGGGCACGTCGAGCGAGCAGCTCGTCGTCCCCTCAGCCCGGTCCGGGCGGGCCGACCCCCATCACCGCGCCTCCCACCCCCCGCGCACCTGTCGCGTGGAGGCGCCCGCCGTGGCCCCACCGGCCCCGGCCTGGTCCGAGGAGACATCGCGCACATGAGACAACTGGCCAGACGTCGCCGCACGGCGATGCTCGCCGCCACCACGCTGGCCATCGGCGGGGTCGCCCTGCCGGCCGGCGTCGCGCAGGCCGCACCGGCCTGCGACGTGGTCTACGCGACCAGCGACTGGAACAACGGCTTCACCGCCAACGTCACCCTCAAGAACCTCGGTGACCCGATCAACGGCTGGACGCTGAAGTTCAACTTCCCCTCCGGCCAGCGGCTCGTCCAGGGCTGGTCGGCCCGGTGGAGCCAGTCCGGCACCGAGGTCACCGCCACCAACGAGTCGTACAACGGCAGCATCCCGACCGGCGGATCCACCAGCATCGGCTTCAACGGCAGCCACACCGGCACCAACACGAAGCCCACCTCGTTCTCGATCAACGGGGTGACCTGTGGCGGCACCACGCAGCAGCCGCCGACGGTGGCGCTGTCCGTGCCGGCCGGCCCGTTCGAGGCCCCGGCCGACGTGCCGCTGACCGCGACCGCCAGCGACCCGGACGGCACGATCAGCAAGGTCGAGTTCTACCGCAACGGCCTGCTGGTCAACACCGACACCACCGCCCCGTACGGCTACACGCTGGAGGACCTGCCGGCCGGCAGCTACACCGTCCAGGCGAAGGCGTACGACAACGCCAACCTGACCGCGACCGCCGAGAAGGCCTTCACGGTCTCCCCGGGCAGCGGCCCGATCCTGGTGGCCACGCCGTCGTCGGTGAGCGTGAACGAGGGCGGCAGCTCCTCGGTCAACCTCAAGCTCAGCGGCCTGCCGTCGGCGAACGTGCCGGTGACGCTCACCCGGAGCGGGGACACCGACATCAGTGTCGCCCCGACCTCGGTGACGTTGACCCCGAGCAACTGGAACACCGGTGTCAACGTGGCGGTCAGTGCGGCGGAGGACTCCGACACCGCCGGGGGCACCGCGACCATCACCGCCTCGGCGACCGGCTACGCCCCGCTGGCGATCACCGCGACCGAGATCGACAACGACACCCCGGGTGGCGACAACGTCTACACCGCGCGGTTCCTGGAGCAGTACGGCAAGATCAAGAACTCGGGGTACTTCAGCCCCGAGGGCGTGCCCTACCACTCCATCGAGACGCTGATCGTCGAGGCGCCCGACCACGGGCACGAGACCACCAGCGAGGCGTTCAGCTTCTGGCTCTGGCTGGAGGCCAGCTACGGCCGGGTCACCCAGAACTGGGCCCCGTTCAACAACGCCTGGACGGTGATGGAGAAGTACATCATCCCGTCGCACGCCGACCAGCCCACCGCCGGCTCGCCCGGCACGGCCCAGTACGCCGCCGAGCACGACCTGCCCAGCCAGTACCCGTCGGCGCTGGAGCCGAACATCCCGGTCGGCCAGGACCCGCTGCGCGGCGAACTCCAGTCCACCTACGGCACCGGTGACATCTACGGCATGCACTGGCTGCTCGACGTGGACAACGTCTACGGCTACGGCCGGTGCGGCGACGGCACCACCAAGCCGGCGTACATCAACACCTTCCAGCGCGGCACGCAGGAGTCGGTCTGGGAGACCGTCCCGCAGCCGTCCTGCGACACCTTCAAGCACGGCGGCCAGTACGGCTACCTGGACCTGTTCGTCAAGGAGCAGAACGCCCCGGCCAAGCAGTGGAAGTACACCAACGCGCCGGACGCGGACGCCCGCGCCGTGCAGGCCGCGTACTGGGCCCTCACCTGGGCCAAGGAGCAGGGCAAGGCGGCCGACGTGGCGGCCACCGTGGCCAAGGCCGCCAAGATGGGCGACTACCTCCGGTACGCCATGTTCGACAAGTACTTCAAGAAGATCGGCAACTGCGTCGGGGCCGCCGCCTGCCCGGCCGGCTCCGGCAAGGACTCCGCGCACTACCTGATGTCCTGGTACTACGCCTGGGGCGGTGCGTACGAGGCCAACCAGAACTGGTCGTGGCGGATCGGCTCCAGCCACAACCACTTCGGCTACCAGAACCCGTTCGCGGCCTGGGCGCTGACCAACGTCAACGAGCTCAAGCCGAAGTCGCCGACCGCGAACGCGGACTGGGCGAAGAGCTTCGAGCGGCAGCTGGAGTTCTACACCTGGCTCCAGTCCGCCGAGGGCGGCATCGCCGGTGGCGCCACCAACAGCTGGGGCGGCCACTACGGCACCCCGCCGGCCGGCACCGCCACCTTCTACGGCATGTACTACGACGTCGACCCGGTCTACAACGACCCGCCGTCGAACCAGTGGTTCGGCATGCAGGCCTGGTCGATGCAGCGGATCGCCGAGCTGTACCTGGTCACCGGTAACACCAAGGCCAAGGCGCTGCTCGACAAGTGGGTGCCGTGGGCGATCGCCAACACCACCGTCGGGGCCAACTGGTCGATCCCGTCCGACATGAAGTGGACCGGCCAGCCCAACAACTGGAACCCGACCAGCCCGCAGCCGAACACCAACCTGCACGTCGAGGTCACCGTGAAGGGCCAGGACGTCGGCGTCGCCGCCGCCTACGCCCGCACGCTGATCGCGTACGCGGCCAAGTCGGGCAACGTGGCGGCCAAGAACACCGCCAAGGGTCTGCTGGACGCGCTGCACGCGGCGAGCGACGCCAAGGGCGTCTCGATGCCGGAGAAGCGTGGCGACTACCGGCGCTTCGACGACGTCTACGACGCCAGCACCGGCCAGGGCCTCTACGTCCCGCAGGGGTGGACCGGCAAGATGGCCAACGGTGACGTGATCGCCCCGGGCAAGAGCTTCGTCGACATCCGGTCCTTCTACAAGAACGACCCCGACTGGCCCAAGGTCGAGGCGTACCTCAAGGGTGGCCCGGAGCCCGTGTTCAACTACCACCGGTTCTGGGCGCAGGCCGACGTGGCCATGGCGTACGCCGACTACGGGAACCTGTTCCCGAACGGCTGACGCACCGCACTCGGGCGGGCGTCGAGGCGTCCGCCCGGGTGACCGGTCCTCCCGGGTGGACGGTGTCCACCCGGGAACCGGACCGGGCCGACGAGGGGATCAGCGGCCCGGTCCACGCGGGACGCCCGACACCCACGGTCGGGCGGTGGTGGGCCGGCCGGTCGGCACGGTGCCGGCCCACCACACCCGCCCCGTGCCGTCGCCGTCCTCGATTCCGGGTGGAAAACCTGCCCGGTGCGGGAGGACAGAAAGCCCGCGACGGAGTACCGTAGATTGCGGAGAGGCCGCTCCCCCCGTGGCGGCCTCTCCCTTTTTTCGTGCTCCCTCCCGCACGGCCCCGGCGGCGCGCTGCGGTGGTGCGGCCCGCGCGTGCGCCGGCCGCAGGCGGCGCACCTCGTCGTCCCCGCCCGGGCCGGCGGGGACGACGAGGGTCGACTCAGAGGGTGGTTTCGCCGTTGAGGCCGAAGTAGTCGTGCCATTTTTGGCCGGGTGTGAAGGTGGTGCCGGTGGAGAGTCCGACGTAGACGTCGTTGGTGGTGTTTTTGGTGAAGACGATGATGTCG